>CAKTNW010000035.1 GCA_934589145.1 uncultured Oscillospiraceae bacterium
GCCACCGTGGAGACCGGCGCCGAGGTGAAGGTGCCCCTGTTCATCAACATCGGCGACAAGATCACCATCGACACCCGCACCGGCGAGTATATCGGCCGCTGCAAGTAATTTCATCCGTAGCAACCAACCGACCGTAAAGAAAGGAGCCGAATATGGGTATTTCTGAGAAGGTAGCATATCTGAAGGGTCTGGCCGAGGGTCTGAAGCTGGACGCCGAGAGCAACGAGGGCAAGCTGTTTGCCGCCATCATCGACGTGCTGGATCAGATGGCCGACGAGATCGCCGACATGCAGGACGAGATGGTGGACATCGAGGATGGCCTGGACGCCGTCAGCGACGATCTCAGCGAGGTGGAGGAGTCCCTCTACGAGCTGGACGACGAGGACGAGGAAGAGTGGGACGATGAGGACGACGAGGATGAGGAGTGCTTCATGACCACCTGCCCCGAGTGCGAAGAGGAAGTCTATTTCGACGAGACCGTTCTGGAGGACGGCGAGGTGGTGTGCCCCAACTGCGGCACTAAGCTGGAGTTTGATCTCAGCGACCTGGCCAACGCCCTGAACGAGGCCGCCGACGAGGACGACGAGTAATTCCAAACGATAAAAAACACAGGCTGCCAAAGGCCGGCTCCGCATAAGAAAACATACGGTTTTGCCTGCGCCTATTTGGCTAAAATGCGACCGAAAAAATACCCCCATACGTCAGTATGGGGGTATTTTTGCAGCCGATTTTATCTCAAATATTCATTGGCAAAACTGCTTCGCACCGGAAAAGAGTAAATTTTGTGTGGGGTCGCGGCGCGATGGTGAAGGCATGCTGACGCATGGCAAACCAGCGCAACAATGACATCCGCGCAAAAGTTGCCTTTTCCGGCGTGTGTTTTCTTGTGTGGAGTCGGCCAAGACAGCCTGTGCTTTTATGTGTATCTGAGCGATTATCCCGGTTGGGGGACACGGTGTCTCCTGGTGTGCGGCCCACATGGCCCCACCGCAAGCGCGCGGGCAATATGACAGTGCTTACAGCTCGCACTTGCCCCGCTTGAGGTACTGGCCCTTTACGTCGTTGACAACGCCATTCTCCACGGCGGGCATGCCCCGCAGGTACACGGCGGCGATGCTGCCGGAGGTGCGGAACCCCTCGAAGGGGGTGTAGTCGCAGCGGGACACCATGTCGGCGGCGTGGAGGGTGTGATCCGCCGCCGGGTCGTACACCACGATGTCGGCGTCCGCGCCGGGGGCGATGCAGCCCTTCCGGGGATACAGGCCGTAGAGCCTGGCGGGATTTTCGCTGAGGGCGCGGCAGAAGGTGGGCAGGTCGATGCGGCCCGCCGCCACGCCGGTGGTATACACCACCTCGCCACGGGTCTCCACGCCGGGAAGGCCGCCGGGAATGGTGGTGAAGTCCCCCTGGCCCGCCAGCTTCTGCTGCGTGGTGAAGGAGCAGTGGTCGGTGGACACGGTGTTGACCCGGCCCTCACGCAGGCCATCCCACAGCGCGTCCTGATCCGCCTTTTTGCGGATGGGGGGCGAGCACACGAACTTGGCGGAGGACAGCCAGTCCTCCTGGTAGTACACACTGTCGTCCAGAGCCAGATACTGGGGGCAGGTCTCGGAATACACCGTCTGGCCCCGGCCACGGGCCTGGTCGATCTCGCTGAGGGCCGCGGCGTTGGTGGTGTGGACGATCACCACGGGCGCCTCCGCCGCCTGGGCGATCCGCAGGATGCGGCCCACGGCCTCCGCCTCCAGATAGTCGGGGCGGGTCTGGGGATGGCAGGCGACGGTGTTCTCGCCCTTGGCCTTCTTCTCGGCCACCAGCGCGTCGATGACGCCGCTGTTCTCGCAGTGGACGCCGCAGATGCCGCCCCGTGCCTTCAGCGCCTTCAGGGCCCGGTACAGGTCGCCGTCCGGCAGCATCATGGCGGGATAGGTCATGTACATCTTGAAGGAGGTGATGCCGGCGGCGAACATGTCGTCCAGCTCCCCCTCGATGCCATCGTTCCAGTCGTCGATGGTCATGTGGAAGCCGTAGTCACAGTGGCAGTCCGCCGCCTTCCTGTGCCAGAGGTCGAGGCCGTAGGCCAGGGTTTCGCCCTTGTTGGGGCAGGCAAAGTCGATGACGGTGGTGGTGCCGCCGCGCAGGGCGGAACGGCTGCCGCTCTCGAAATCGTCGGCGGTGGTGGTATTGCACACGTCCAGGTCGAAGTGGGTGTGGGCGTCAATGAAGCCCGGCAGCAGCAGCTTGCCGGTCACGTCCACCACCTGGGCGTCAGGCGCGTCGATATGGGGCGCCACGGCGGCGATCTTCTCGCCGTCCACCAGCACATCGGCCATCACGACGGCGCTGCCGCTGACCACGCGGCCGCCGGTAAAGAGTCGTTTCATCGGAAAGTACCTCCTCATTTTTGCTTTTTGCCTATTTTTTCTCCATTATAGCACCATGTCTCCGGCATGGATACAAAAATTTTTTGTTTTTTGAAAAAATCCAGTTGAAAAAAGAGGGGATCCGAAAGTTATCCCGTATAATAGTATGAGGCAAGATTTTGGCCCGGTGCGGAAAGGAGGCCACGCCATGTTTCCCCAGACATTTCTGGACGAGCTGATCGCCCGCAACGACATCGTGGACGTGGTGGGCTCCTATGTGACGCTGACGCCAAAGGGCGGCAGCTATTGGGGCTGCTGTCCCTTCCACAATGAAAAGACGCCCTCCTTCCACGTTTTACAGGACAAGCAGTTCTATCACTGCTTCGGCTGCAAGAAGGGCGGCGGTGTGATCAATTTCATCATGGAGATCGAGAACCTGTCCTATCCCGACGCCATCCGCTTTCTGGCCAAGCGGGTCAACATGGAGGTGCCGGAGGATCGGGAATCCGCCGACGCCGACCGATTGCGCAAGCGGTTGCTGGCGCTGAACCGGGACGCCGCCCGGTGGTATTACGGCGTGCTGCAAAGCCCCGACGGCGCGGCGGTGCGGGCGTATCTGGACAAGCGGGCCATCTCGCGGAAGATCGCCGTGCGCTTCGGCATGGGCGCGTCCATGGATAGCTGGGACGCGCTGCTGCGGGCCATGACCGCCCAGGGCTATACCAAGCAGGAGCTGCTGGCGGCGGGGCTGATCGTGGCCAACAAGAACGGCGGCTTTTACGACAAATTCCGCAACCGGCTGATGCTGCCGGTCATCGATGTGCGGGGCGACGTGGTGGGCTTCGGCAGCCGGGTCATCGACAAGTCCGAGCCCAAGTACATGAACAGCACAGAGACGCCGGTATACAGCAAGCGCCGGGTGCTGTACGGGTTGAATCTGGCGAAAAAGACCAAGCGGCCCAACATGATCCTGTGCGAGGGCAATCTGGACGTGGTGACGCTGCACCAGGCGGGCTTTGATAACGCCGTGGCCTCTATGGGTACGGCGCTGACCACCGAGCAGATTCGATTGCTGGGCCGGTACACCAAGGAGCTGGTGCTGTGCTACGATAACGACAACGCCGGTCAGCTGGCCACCCAGCGGGCATTGGAGATGCTGAACAACACCGAGTTCACCGTCCGGGTGCTGAAGCTGCCCCGGCGGCTGGTGAACGGGGAATATGTGAAGCAGGATGCCGACGATTTCATCAAGTTCCAGGGCGCGCCCGCCTTCGAGCGATTGCTGTCCGGCAGCGAGAACGGCGTGGAGTTCCGCATGTCCCAGGTGGCCGCCAAGTACGACCTGCGCAGCGATCAGGGCCGCATCGACTACACCGCCGAGATCAGCCAGGTGCTCTCGGAGCTGGACAACGCCGTGGAGCGGGAGGTATACGCGGGCCGGGCCGCCGAGGCCGCCGGGCTCTCCCCCGACGCCATGCGGCAGGAGGTGGAGCGGGCCGCCCGCAAGCGCCGGTACAGCGACCGGAAAAAGCGGGAGCGGCAGGAGCTGAATCCCGCCCTGACCATGCAGCCGGCGGCACGGGGCAGCCGCTACGCCAATCTCCGCAGCGCCATGGCGGAGGAGGGGCTCATCCGCCTGCTGCACCTTGACCCCACGCTGTTCGGCGACGCCATGCCCCTGCGGCCGGAGGAGTTCTCCTCCCCTCTGCTGGGCAAGATCTACAGCGCCATGTGGCCCCGGCGGTACGACCGCACCGGGCTCTCCGCTCTGACAGGGGAGCTGTCCGGCGAGGAGATGAGCCACCTGACCACGCTGCTGCAAAAACCGGAATCCACCGCCAACGCGCCCCAGGCGCTGGCGGACTACATACGGGTGATCCGCGAGGAGCAGGCCAAACGGGATGCTTCCGGGCTGGATCCCCTGCTGTTGGCACAGGAGACATTCAAAGACAAGAAACGATATGGAGGAAAGCGCATATGAGTGACAAGACCTATACCAAGCAGGAGCTGGAAGCCATGGCCAACGCCCTGCTGGCCGAGGATGACAAGAAGAAAAAGGCCGCCGCCCCCAAGGCGGACGCCAAGCCGGAAAAGGCCGATCCCAAGGCCGAGAACGCCGAGGGCGACGCCAAGAACAAGGACAAGGGCAAGCTGGACGACAAGACCATCGCCTCTCTGCCCGCCGCGGCGCTGATCATGGCCAACGAAAAGCTCCGTGACATGCTGGCCAAGGGCAAGAAGAAGGGCAAGCTGGACTCCAGCGAGGTCAGCGACGTGCTGGACGAGATGGATCTGGAGAGCGAGCAGATGGACCGCATCTACGACTCTCTGGAGGCGCTGGGCATCGAGGTGGGCACCGAGGAGTTCCTGACCAGCATCGACGACGATATCGAACCGCCCCTGGAGGAGATCGCCGAGATCGAGGAAGAGGAGCTTGTCGACCCCAACACGCTGGTGGACAGCTTCAACATCGACGACCCGGTGCGCATGTATCTGAAGGAGATCGGCCGGGTGCCGCTGCTGAGCGCCGACGAGGAGATCGTGCTGGCCACCGCCATGTCCGCCGGACGCGCCGCCCAGGAGCGGATGGACGAGGCCGCCGAAAACGGCGAGACCATCCCCGACGACGAGCTGGCCCAGCTGAAAAAGGACATCAAAGAGGGCAGCAAGGCCAAGCAGAAGCTGGCTGAGGCCAACCTCCGTCTGGTGGTGTCCATCGCCAAGCGATATGTGGGCCGCGGCATGCTGTTCCTGGATCTGATCCAGGAGGGCAACCTGGGCCTCATCAAGGCGGTGGAGAAGTTCGACTACACCAAGGGCTATAAGTTTTCCACCTATGCCACCTGGTGGATCCGCCAGGCCATCACCCGCGCCATCGCCGACCAGGCCCGTACCATCCGCATCCCCGTACATATGGTGGAGACCATCAACAAGGTCATCCGGGTCAGCCGTCAGCTTCTGCAGCAGCTGGGCCACGATCCCTCGCCCGAAGAGATCTCTGCCGAGATGGGTATGCCTGTGGACAAGGTGCGTGAGATCCTGAAGATCGCCCAGGAGCCCGTGTCCCTGGAGACGCCCATCGGCGAGGAGGAGGACAGCCATCTGGGCGACTTCATCCCCGACGAGGGCGCGTCCGAGCCCAGCGAGGCCGCCAGCTTCACACTGCTGAAGGAGCAGCTGGTGGACGTGCTGAGCACCCTGACCCCCCGGGAGGAGAAGGTGCTGAAGCTGCGCTTCGGCATCGAGGACGGCCGCACCCGCACCCTGGAGGAGGTGGGCAAGGAGTTCAACGTCACCCGTGAGCGTATCCGCCAGATCGAGGCCAAGGCCCTGCGCAAGCTGCGCCATCCCAGCCGCAGCAAGAAGCTGAAGGACTTTTTGAACTGAGCAGGATGGGCAAAACGCCTGATGACCGTGCGTAGGGGGCGATGCCTACATCGCCCCGCCGTATACCAAAATGCCATCGTAAGCTGCACGGGCCGATGCACCCCAAGGGTACTTGTTCCGCTTCGCTCCACTGCGTGGGCATCGGCCCCTACAACATGCATGTCCCTACCGAAAGGAGAAACTTATGATCCTGGATTTTGATACCATGGCCGCCAATGCCGTGCCCCATTTCAAGGGCGGCGAGGGACAGGCCATCGTCCGCAAATTCGACGATCCCCGCATGGGCGCGGTGGTGCATCTGACGCTGCCGGCGGGCTCCTCCATCGGCCTGCACACCCACACCGGCAACTGCGAGATCATCTATGTGCTCTCCGGCAGCGGCCGGTGCATCGACGACGATGCGGAATATCCCGTCAGCGCCGGGATGTGCCACTACTGTCCCGAGGGGCATACCCACAGCATCATCAACACCGGCGACACGGAGCTGAAGCTGCTGGGCGTGCTGCCGGTGGTGAAATAAGAGACCGAAAGGAGACTTCCACTATGGATACCACACTTGGCTATATCCTCTGCACCCAGTCGCCGGGTCTGTTTCTGGCGGCGCTGATGCTGCTGCTGTTTTACTTTGCCCGCCGCCGCGAGCATCACGTCCGGGCTGTTATGGATCTGGTGCTGTGCATCGTCTGCGCCGCGGGCGGCGTGGCGCTGTACTTCGTGGGCATGGGCGCGGGCCACTTCACCATCCAGGATTTCTACGCCATCCGCGTGCCCGGCTGGATCGGCATGGGCGTGGTGATGGCCGTCAACGTATGGCTGGTGATCCGGGGCTTCCTGGCGGTGAACCGCCGCCGCACGGCGGAGAAGAACGCCAACCGTGCCGCCAATGTCCAGGCCATGCAGGAAGAGCAGGCGCGCAAGGCTGCCGAGAAGCAGGCCGCCCTGGACAGCGATACGACCCCTCCCGAGGAGAAGTAAACGGCTGAAAACGTACAAAAAACCAGCGCCGCTGCAAGGCAGCGGCGCTGGTTTTTTGTGAGCTTATCCCAGATCCACGTCGATGGCGAACAGGCCGCCCGCGCCGCCGGAATACAGGTACAGCACATTGTCGGTGGGTTTGAACTTTCCCTCACGGGCCAGCTTGATGAGACCGGCGAAGGCCTTGCCGGTGTACACGGGGTCCAGGAACAGGCCCTCGTTCTCCGCCATCAGGCGGATGGCGGCATTGCCCTCGGCAGAGGGGATGGCGTAGCCGGGGCCGCACATGTTCACCAGATGGACGTCCTCGGTGGTGGGGATGAAATCCAGCTCCAGCAGCTTGGCCGCCTCCTGCATGATGCGGGTGGTGATCACGTCGAAGGGATCGCTGTCCACCATCATGCCCACCACCTGGGTGTCGGGCATGAACAGCTTCGCACCCAGGGCCACACCGGCGTGGGTGCCGCCGCTGCCCTCGGCGCAGCAGACGTAGTCGAACTTCATGCCGGTATCGGCGATCTCCTTCATGCAGTTGACGTAGCCCAGGGCGCCGATGGCGTTGGAGCCGCCGCAGGGGATCTTATAGTAGGGCTTGCCCAGCGCCCGGCCCACCCGATCCATCTCGGCGTAGATATCGTCATAGCTGTCGGTATCCATGAAGCGCACGTCGGTGTCCATGAGATACTCCAGCAGCTGGTTGCCCTTCCGGTCGGTGACGCCCCGCTTTTTCAGGATCAGGATGGGGGTCATGCCCAGCTTTTTGGCGCAGGCCGCCGTCAGCATAGCGTGGTTGGACTGGGCGCCGCCGGTGGTGAACACCACCTCCGCCCCCTGGCGCTTGGCATCGGCCAGCAGGAACTCCAGCTTGCGCACCTTGTTGCCGCCCAGGCCGATGCCCGTCAGGTCATCCCGCTTGATATACACGTTGGTGCCCAGGATGCGGCTGATGTTCTCCAGCTTCTGGATGGGCGTGGGCAGAACGGCCAGCGGGATCCGGGGAAAGGACTGTAAAGACTTCATAGAATAAACCTCCTTATGGAAAATGCGTGAATTTTACCGGCTGCGGATGGCCTGCTCCATGCGGACAAGGCCCGCCTCCAGCACATGACGGGGACAGGCGATGCTCCACCGCTCGAAGCCCGCGCCCTCCGCGCCGAAGTGATAGCCCTCGGTAAAGAAGCAGCGGGCCTTTTCCCCCATGAACCGCTCCTGCTCCTTGGCATCCATCCCCAAAAAGCGGAAGTCCAGCCAGGGCAGATAGGTGGCCTCCAGCGGTGTGATGCCCACCTCCGGCAAATGATCGCGGCAGAAGTCCGACAGCAGGCGGAAGTTGCCGTCCAGCACCGTCAGCAGCTGATCCAGCCAGCCCTCGCACCGCTCCCATACGGCGATGCAGGCGGCGTAGGACAGAATGTCACGGCCGGAATCCTCCCGCATGGCGCGGTAGGCCCGGCGGCGCTCCTCGTCCGCCATCACCACCGCCGCGCCCTTGATGGCGGCAATGTTGAAGGTCTTGGTGCAGGAGGTGGAGACGGCGCAGTTGCGCAGATACTTCTCCTCCAGCGACGCCATGGACACGAAGCTGTGGCCCGGCAGGATCAGGTCGGCGTGGATCTCGTCAGCGATAATGAACACCCCGTGGCGCAGGCAGATGTCCGCGATCTGTTCCAGCTCATCCCGCGTCCACACCCGGCCCACCGGGTTGTGGGGATTGCACAGGATCAGCATGGTGGTATCCTCCCGGCGGCACAGCGTCTCCAGCAGGGCAAAGTCGATGGTATAGCGGCGATCCGCCCCCAAGCGCATGGGACAGTCCAGACGGCGGCGCTCCAGCGGCTCCGGCGCGTCCAGGAAGGGCGGATACGCCGGGGTCATCACCACGATGCCGTCCCCCGGTCGGGTGAAGCAGCGGATCATCCGGTGCATGGCGCCCAGCACACTGTCGGCGTCCACCACCCACTGGCCGGGAATGTCCACGCCGTGGCGGCGCTGCATCCAGCGGCGGAAGGCGGCGATGTACTCCCGCGGCGTGCGGGTATAGCCGAATACCCGGCCCTTCATGAAGTCCTGTACGCCCTCACTCAGCTCCGACGGCGGCAGGAAATCCATATCCGCCACGGAGAAGGGCACGATCCCCCGAGGCACGTCGGGGTAGCGCGCCTTCATCAGCTCATATTTCTCCGCGCCGGTGTCCCAGCGATCCGGCAGCGTGGTAAAATCATAGGTCATGGGATGTTCCTCCTATTTCCGTTATGTACCCCCTATTGTATCGATTTTCCCGCCGCTGTCAAGCGCCAAAAGACGGTTGACATTTTCCGCCGTCCCGCCTATAATGTGACGCGGATTTTTTGCAATGCCATTTCTCAGTCTGAGGTAACATATATGATGGATTACTATCTTTTGACCGATGTGGCGGCCCGGCTGGGCTGCCAGCTGGCCCTGGCTGGGGCCGAGACCTTCCGGGTGGAGGACACCGTTCGCCGGGTGCTGGGCGCCTACGGCGTACACTGCGAGGTGTTCGCTATCCCCAACAGCCTGACCGTCAGCTTTGAGGCGGCCAACGGCAAGCCCCTGACCATCCTGAAGCGCATCGGCTACCACGGCAACGATCTGGAGGCGCTGGAGCAGCTGAACGCCCTCAGCCGCCGCATCTGCCAGGAAAAGCCGGAGGTGGAGGTGGCCTCGGAGTGGCTGCGGCAGACTATCGTCCAGTGCCGGGTGTACCGCCCCGCCATCGCCTATCTGGGCAGCTTTCTGGGGGGACTGGGCTTCGCGCTGGTGTTCGGCGGTTCCATCCGGGACTGCCTGTGGGCGGGGCTGATGGGTCTGATCATCGGCTGCGTCAACCGGTTCATGGATCGGGTGGAGGCCAACCCCTTCTTCAGCACCATCATCGCCTCGTTCCTGATGGCGGTGCCCGCCTACATCGCGGCGGGGCTGGGGTGGCTGGATAACCCAGACGCGGCCATCATCGGCGCGCTGATGATCCTGGTGCCGGGACTGCTGATCACCAATTCCATGCGGGACATCATCTACGGCGACACCAACTCCGGCGTGGTGCGCATCGTGCAGGTCTTTCTGTCGGCTTTCGCCATCGCGCTGGGCACGGCGGCGGCCTGGCGGGTGACGCAGCCGGTCTACGGTCTCAGTGCCGTGGTGGAGACGGCGTCGCTGGTGTGGCCCGCCTGGGCACAGGCCCTGGCGGTGTTTGTGGGGTGCTATGGCTTTTCCATCCTGTTCAACATCCACGGCAAGTGGATGGTGCTGTGCGTCATCGGCGGCACAGCCACCTGGATGATCTATCTGCTGTGTGAGGCGCTGGGCATGGACGTTTACACCATGAACCTGTACGCCACCATCTTTGCCGCCCTGTATTCCGAGGTGATGGCCCGGGTGCGCCGCTGTCCGGTGACGCCGTATCTGGTCATCGCGATCTTCCCGCTGCTGCCCGGCGCGGGCGTGTATTACACCATGAGCCTGGGGCTCCAGGGGGAGATGCTCGAGGCGCTGCGCAAGGGGCTGGAGACGGCGGGCATCGCCGGTTCTCTGGCGGTGGGCATCCTGCTGGTGTCCACAGTGTTCCGGCTGCTGACGGCCTTCCTGGCCCGCAGGGAGTGGAAAAGATAGCAGCGCGGCTGTGAAGAACAGTCCCTGCAGCGATACACGAAAACCGCCACCCGATGGGTGGCGGTTTCTTCTTATTGGAAGGGACACGCTGTCAGGCGTGTTTGCCCTTGTGAATCGATGGTATCGTGCTTTGCCGGCTGCCCACCGACCTTACCCGAAATACTTTTCCCGGAAGGGGACACGTTCCACCTGGAAGCTGCGGCCCCGGAGATAGTTCAGGATCCCCGCGTCGGTGGGGAAGTCGAAGGTCAGCTTGTAGGAGTACAGCGCCTGCCGCGTCTCGCCGTAGCGGCGGTTCACGTCGCCCCGGCCGTACTTGCCGTCCCCCAGCAGGGGACAGCCCATGTGGGCGAAGGTGGCGCGGATCTGATGGGTGCGGCCGGTCTCCAGCCCTACCTCCACCAGGGCCAGCTCGCCCCGGCGCTCCAGCGTCTCGTAGGTGGTGACGGCGGTCTTGCCGCCGGGGACGGGCTTGGTGCGGACGGACACCTCTTTCTTCTTCTCATCCTTCACCAGAAAGACCTCCACCCGGCCCTTGGGCGGCTGGGGTGCGCCCACCGTGACGCAGAGGTAGCGCTTGTCCATCTCCCGGTCACGGATCTTCTCGTTGATGATCCGCAGCGTCTCGGCGTTCTTGGCGGCGATGACGATGCCGCCGGTGTTGCGGTCGATGCGGTTGCACAGGGCGGGGGTAAAGGCGTTCTCCCACTTGGGGTTCCACTCCCGCTTCTGATAGAGGTACGCCTGGATGTGGTTGATGAGGGTGTTGACCTTTTCCGTCTCGTCGGCGTGCACCACCAGTCCCGGCCGCTTGTCCAGCAGCATCAGGTTCTCGTCCTCGTACACGATGGTAAGGCTGGGCTTGAAGAGGGTCAGGAACATGTTGTCCTCGCGGGGCTTGTCAAAGAACTCGTCGTTGATGTATAATTGCAGCACGTCGCCCTCACAAAGCCGCTGATCCCGCTGGGCCCGCGCGCCGTTGCACTTGATGCGCTTCAGGCGGATGTATTTCTGCAGCAGCGCCGGCGGCAGCAGCGGCAGAGATTTGGATACGAAGCGGTCAAGCCGCTGTCCGGCGTCGTTTTTTCCGATGGTCAGCTCCCGCATGGGCGCACCTCCCCAAAAGATTGGTCTGCCTTCATTGTACCCAAGGGCGGGACAAATGTCAAAGGGAATCTGCGGCGGGGGAGAGGGCAGAAAAATATGGTGAAAAATTGCAAAAAAGATTTGACAACCCTTGTTTTTCACGTTATAATACTATCTGTGTCATTGCGAGGTGTACTATGCTTTTGAATGTGAACAAGCTGCTGCATACGCCGGACGTCGCTCAGGATGTCCAGTTTACCATGGATCTGAGCGACTTGGAATTCGGCGGCGGCTACCCCGTGTCCCAGCCCGTCACTGTGGAAGGCAGGCTTCGGAACAAGGCTGGCGTCCTGCTGTGTACGCTGGAGGCAAGTACGACGCTTCACTGCGTCTGTGACCGCTGCGCAAAGCCCTTCACCAAGGACAAGACCGTGACCTACCAGTGCGTGCTGGCCCAGGAGCGGCAGTCCGACGATGACGAGGATATCGTGCTGCTGGACAACGACGAGGTGGACTTGGGCGAAGTGGCTCGCACTGCGTTTATCCTTGAGATGGACACGAAAAACCTCTGCTCACCGGACTGCAAGGGCCTGTGCCCCGGCTGCGGCGTGGATCTGAATGTAGAGCCCTGCCGCTGTAAGAAGGCGGTCGACCCGCGTCTTGCCAAGCTGGCCCAGCTGTTGGAGGATCGGTAAGCGGAAGCTGAACTATTATACTACTGCTCACGGCAGTTAAAAGACCAAGGAGGTGTCAACATGGCAGTCCCTAAGGGAAAAGTATCGAAGCAAAGACGCAATAAGAGACGCAGCTCCGTTTGGAAGCTGGCGACTCCCGGTCTGGTGGCATGCCCCAAGTGTGGTGCGCTGCATCTGCCTCACAGAATGTGCCCGGAATGCGGTACCTACAATGGCCGTCAGGTCAAGGAGATCAAGTCCGTGGCCGCTGGCAAGTAAGTCATCGACGTGTGTCCTTGTTAGGAGGGAAGATTTTTCTTCCCTCCTTACTTTTTTGCGATATTCTATTTTCTCATACAAAAAAGAAGGCCGTCCCTTGGACGGCCTTCCCTATTTTACTTGTGCAGCAGCGGGCTCAGGGGCTTGTAGATCAGGAAGCACAGCGCCACGTCCAGCAGTCCCTTCACCAGCGTGAAGGGCACGTTGAACACCAGCAGGCAGTTGAAGAGAGCGTTCTGGGTGGGCACATGGGACACGCCGCCCAGGATCTCCTCGTACATGCCCACGATGGCCTCCAGCGGCAGGTTGTACAGCACCACATAGGCGGGGTACACGATGAAATAGTTGGTGGCCAGACTCACCAGCGCCATGGCCGCCGCGCCCACGACGGAGCCCACCAGCGCGCTCTTGCGGCTCTTGCTGCGCTTGTAGACCATACCGGCGGCGAACACGAACACCGCGCCCAGGATGAAGTTGGACAGCTCGCCCACGCCGGCGCTGGTGCCGAAGGGCAGGTGCAGCAGGTTCTTCATCAGCTGGATGGCCACGCCGTACACCGGGCCCAGGGAGAAGGTGCCCAGCAGGGCAGGCAGGTCGGAGATGTCCAGCTTGATGAAGGAGGGCACCAGGGGTACGGAGAATTCGATGAACTGCAGCACGGCGGCTACCGCCGTCAGCATGGCCGCCACGGCCAGATGATGGGTTTTCTGCTTTTGCTTCTGGGTCATAAAAAAAGACTCCTTTTCAATGGTGTAACACCCTTGGAAACGGTTGTCTCCCAAGGTGCACGCATCAAAAAAGAGCATCACGAAAATGCCGTACACGCCTTCTCTCATCCAGACTATACTGTCGGTACCGGAATTGCGCCGGTTCCTGCTCGCCGTCAGGCTCGCTCGCGGACTATCACCGCCGGTGGGGAATTTCACCCCGCCCCGAAGACAATTGATCCAGTTGTGTTCGTCAGTATCATACAACAGCTTTCGGCAAAATGCAAGCATTTTTTTGCGGAACTTTTCCATGTTTTTCCATGAAGCTGACGGCAGGAAAAAGCACAGCCGTCCCAGTCAGGGACGGCTGTGCCGCTGTGTACGTTTACGCTTTTTGCTTTTCCGGGAACTGGATCTGGGCCAGGATCACGGCGATGAACATGATGACGCAGCCGATGTACTCCCGCACACTCATCTGCTGGTGCAGGATGATGGCGCCCGCGATGACGGCGAACACGCTCTCCAGGCTCAGCAGGATGGTGACCACCGTGGGGTTGGAGTCCTTCTGGGCCAGGATCTGCAGCGTATAGCCCACGCCGGAGGAGAAGATGCCCACATACAGGATGGGCAGGGCGCAGGCCAGAATGGCATTCCAGTCGGGCGCGGCGAAGATGGAGGTGGCCGCCGACACGTCACCGGTGCCGTTCATGCCCAGGATCACGCACACCACCTTGGCGATGGTGGCCCACACCGCCGCCACGAAGAACTGCACGCAGCTGAGCTTGAGGCCGTCCACCGTGGCGGTGAAGTGGTCGATCACCAGAATGTGGATGGCGAAGCACACGGCACACACCAGCACCAGCAGGTCGCCCGGCGCCAGAGAGAAGTCGCCCTTGATGCACAGCAGGTACAGCGCCACCACGCTGCACACCACGGCGATCCAGGTGGACAGATTCACCTTCCGCTTGAAGAACAGTCCGAACACCGGCACCAGCACCACATACAGGGCGGTGATGAAGCCCGCCTTACCGGCGTCGGTACCGGCGGCAAGACCCGCCTGCTGGAAGTTGGAGGCCACCGCCAGCGCCGTACCGCAGCAGATGCCGCCGAACCACATCTGGCGGTTGGCGGCCTTCCGCTGGATGGCGGTCAGGCTGGGCTTATCCTTGTTGACGGCGTCAAAAATGACGATCAGCACCAGCAGCGCCGCCACCGCGATATAGGAGCGGATGGCGTTGAAGGTAAAGGTATCAATGGCGTCGGCGCACAGATCCTGGGCCACAAAGGCCGTGCCCCAGATCAGGGCCGCCAGAATGGGGAACACCACCTGGCGTACTTGGTTGTGTTTCATAGGGAGCTTTCCTTTCTGTATGGGGGAATTGAGAGCAAATATTTCGTAGGGCGGGGTGACCACACCCCGCCGCCGATGGCGCGGAGGATATCGTGCGGCGGCATGTGGTCATGCCGCCCTACACAAATATCCGGATGATCGGTATGTTATCCTCACGGACGACCGCAAGGGTCGCCCCTACGGGTGCATTTTCGGTGGCCTTCCTTACTCCTTCGGCGGGCCGGAGTGCCATTTGAACTTCCGCTCCTGGCCCTTCAGTAGCCGGGCGATGTTCTCCCGGTGGCACCACACCACCAGCACGGAGATGATCAGGGCCAGGGCCGTATACAGCAGGTTGTGGCCGTAGAACAAAAACACGGACACCGTCAGGCTGGCACCGGCGAAGATGGAGCCCAGGGACACATACTTGCTCAGCAGCCACAGCGCCGCGAACAATCCCCAGGCCACAAGGCCCACCTTCCAGCCCAGCATCCAGGCCAGCGTGCCGCCGCACAGGATGCCCTTGCCGCCCTTAAAGCCATAGAAGGCGGGGAACATATGGCCCAGCTCGCAGCCCACGCCCGCCAGCAGCAGGCCCAGCGTCCAGTCCTGCCGCAGGAAGTAGAACAGGTACCCGCCGATGAGGCCCGCCACCACGGTCTTGCCCATGTCCAGGGCGATGACGCCCAGGGCGTACTTGGCGCCGTAGGTGCGGTAGAAGTTGGTCAGGCCCGCGTTGCCGCTGCCGTGGGAGCGGACGTCATCCTTGATGATGAAGTGGGAGATGACCACCGCGCCGTTGAAGCAGCCCAGCAGATACGACACCAGCAGCGTCAGCGCCACGCAGAATACGGTGAAAATGATGCGGCTCATGCGTTGTCGTCCTCTCCCTTCTGGCGGATGGTCATAATGACGGGGGTGCCCTCCAGGCCGAACACGCCGCGGATCTGGTTCTCCAGATATCGGCGGTAGGAGAAGTGGAACAGTTTCTTGTCGTTGCAGAACACCACGAAGTGGGGCGGCTTGATGCCCACCTGGGTCATGTAGTAGATCTTCAGGCGGCGGCCCTTGTCCGTGGGCGGCTGCACGCGGGTCTGGGCATCGGCCAGGACGCTGTTCAGCATGCCGGTGGTGATGCGCATGGAGGCCTGGTCGTTGACGTAGTTGATCAGCTCGAAGAGCCGGTTCACCCGCTGACCCGTCAGGGCGGAGATGAACACGATGGGCGCGTAGGTCATGAAGCTGAGATCCCGGCGGATATCCTCCCGCATGCGGTCCATGGTCTTGTCGTCCTTCTCCACGGCGTCCCACTTGTTCACCACGATGATGCAGGCCTTGCCCGCCTCGTGGGCCAGTCCCGCCACCTTGGTGTCCTGCTCGGTAACGCCGTCGTTGGCGTCGATCATGATAAGGCACACGTCGCTGCGCTCGATGGCCATGGTGGCCCGCAGGACGCTGTACTTCTCGATATTGTCGTCCACCTTGGACTTCTTCCGCATACCGGCGGTGTCGATGAAGTTGTACTTGCCCTGGGCGTTCTCGAAATAGCTGTCGATGGCGTCCCGGGTGGTGCCCGCCACGTTGCTGACGATGACCCGCTGCTCACCCAGGATGCGGTTGGTCAGGCTGGACTTGCCCACGTTGGGCTTGCCGATGATGGCCACCTGGATCACGTCGGACTCGTCGTCCTCGTCCTCCTCAGGCGGGAAGTACTTCAGGCACTCGTCCAGCAGGTCGCCGGTGCCGTGGCCGTGAACGGCGGACACGGCGATGGGGTCGCCCAGTCCCAGGTTGTAGAACTCATAGAAATCCGGATCCACCGTGCCGGTGGCGTCCATCTTGTTGACGGCCAGCACGATGGGCTTCTTGCTGCGCTGCAGCATCCCGGCCACCTCCTGGTCGGCGGCGGTCATGCCGGTCTTGATGTCGGTGACGAACACGATCACCGTGGCGTTGTCGATGGCGATCTGGGCCTGCTCCCGCATGAAAGACAGGATCTGGTTGTCGGTGCTGGGCTCGATGCCGCCGGTGTCCACCAGGCGGAACTTGTGGCCCAGCCACTCGCTTTCGCCGTAAATGCGGTCGCGGGTGACGCCGGGGGTGTCCTCCACGATGCTCAGGCGCTTGCCGATCAGCTTATTGAACAGCATGGACTTGCCCACGTTGGGGCGGCCCACGATGGCGATCAAAGGTTTTGCCATAGTCTATCCCTCCTCATATCAGACAGCGGTGTCCAGCATGGCGTCCAGCAGGGCGCCGCCGTCGTCGTCCACGATCCGGACGGGACTGCCCAGCTCCTGGGACAGCCTGTCCACCGTGTAATCATCCAGAAATACCGTCTCGCCGTGGCGCAGCATGTGCACCGTCAGCAGCACCCGCCGTCCGGCCACACGGCCCTGTAGCTGCCGGGAGATGTCCTGCCCCGTCAGAAGGCCGGTCACGTCGATGGTGTGGCCGAAGAAATCGTTTTTCACGGCGATCACCTCCCCGTCCAGATGGGGGAAGTAGGCCTTCGCCCGGTCCACCAGCGTCTGCATGAAGGGCGCGGCGGCCATGCCGGTGGCGATGGTGAAGGGGCTGGGGGCGGCGTCCGGCTCCTCCATTTTCATGGCGAAGAGGAACTCCTGCTCCAGCGACCGCAGCATGCCCACGCCGTTCTCGATCTGGCGATAGCCCTCGTAATAGTCCTCCTCCGGCAGGGGCAGTCCCGCCCGCAGGAACAGCTCGTCGGCGCAGAAGAACCGCCGGGTGCCGTAGCGCCGCAGGTTCTCCTGTCCGAACTCCTCAGCGATGGCGATGATCTCCCGGGCGCAGTCCTTTTCCACCGGCCGGAGCCTGGCAAGGCCCTGACGGTACTTGGTGATGCCCACCGGCACCAGCGAACAGCTGGAAAACTGCCACTCCGTCAGATCCCGCAGGGTGCGGCGCAACTGGTCGCCGTCGTTCCAGCCGGGGCACACCACGATCTGGCCGTTCATGACGATGCCCGCCTGGCAGAAGCGCCGGATGTATTCCAGCGACCGCTCCGCCCCCTTGTTGCCCAGCAGCGTGCAGTGGAGCTGGGGGTCGGTGGCGTGGACGGACACGTTGATGGGGCTGATGTGCAGGTCGATGATCCGCTGGGCCTCCCGCTCACTGAGGTTGGTCAGGGTGGTGTAGTTGCCCAGCAGGAAGCTGAGCCGCTCGTCGTCGTCCTTGATGTACAGGGACGGCCGCATGTGGGGCGGCATCTGATCCACGAAGCAGAACAGGCAGTGGTTGGCGCACTGGTGCATCTCGTCCATCAGATAGGTGGGGAAGTTCAGGCCCAGGTCGCGGCCCTCCTCCTTGCGGACGGTGACCGTCCGCTCCTGCCCGTCCTTCATAAGCCGCAGCACCGCCACCGGATCGTAGCCATAGAACCGGTAGTCCAGCACGTCCACGATGTGGTGGCCGTTGATCTCCAGCAGCTGTTCCCCCACGGTGATCCCGGCTCTCTCCGCCGGGGAATGGGGGTCAATGGAAGTGATGACGGTGCTCATAGTAACGTTCTCCTTACAAAAGGGCATAGGAATACATGATAACCATACTATTATACCGATTTTCACCCCATTACGCAAGATAAAAAACCGTATATTCCATTGTTTTTCCCAGTATACGCCATTCAACACCAAAAGTAAAACGCATGATTTCGATGGATGCCATGAATTTTTGGAATGGACTGAGAGAGACATAGACAGGAGCCGCGGCAACGCCGCGGCTCCTGCTGCATATGCTGTTGTCCCCTGTCCCGCCCTGCCGGGGAAATCGACGCCGCGGTCGTAACGATGCACGGTTCTGATGCGCGTGTGCGGTATGCAGCGCGTGCGTTCTGCGGTGGGGGATCGAACCCCGGAGCTGCGCCCGCTCCATCCATACTGCGAGGACTCATTCTCAGCCTCAGAGATGGCGTCCGCCTTTTCCCGGCTCCATAGCTTGCGCGTTATTGCAGCTCAGTGGTCCAGTTCAGGCCCTGGATGGTCTCCTCCAGCAGCCGCAGGTCGCGGGACATATCGTCCACCTGCTTCTGCATCTGGGACACCTTCACGGTGCTGACGATCCTGATCTCCGTCCGCAGGCCCCGGGGCACCACGTCGCTGGCGTTCTGCAGGAACTCCCGGTAAAGGCCCAGCTTCATTTTCAGGCAGTCCCGCCGGGCCAGCAGCGCCGTCAGGCTCTCGCCCGTTTCGCTGCGGGCGGCGGTGTTGGTCAGGTTGATGCGGCAGATCAGCTCCTCCAATTCGGCGCTGACGCTCTCCATCTCGGCAAGCAGCGCCTTGGGATCCTCGGCGGGCTGCTCCCCCTCCTGCACCTTGGCGTTGTTCATCAGCCGCGCGCCCAACTGGGCCATGCGCCGCTGCAGGTCGGCCCGCTGGGCCAGTGCGTTGGCAAGCTTCATGTCCTCACTCCTTGATGGTATAGCCCCGGTCGGCCAGATACTGATAGAGCTGGTGGATGTGCTCGTGGTTGCGGGTCTCCACCACCATGCGGACGCGGCAGGAGCCCACGCCCACCTTCATGCTGCTGCGCTCGTGATATACCTCCAGCACGTTGACGCCCTCGTGGGACAGGGCCGCCAGATAGGTGGCCAGGGCGTTGGGCTGGTCGGGCAGCACGGTGGAGAAGCTGGCGATGCGCCCCTCGGCGGTCAGGCCGTGCTTGATGATGCGCTCCAGCATGGTCACGTCCACGTTGCCGCCGGACAGCAGGGCGCACACGGTCTTGCCCTTCAGATCCAGCTTGCCGGACATGACCGCCGCCACGCTGACGGCGCCCGCGCCCTCGGTGATCAGCTTCTGCTTCTCCAGAATGGTCAGGATGGCCGCGGCGATCTCGCTCTCGCTGACGGTGATGACCTTGTCCACATACTGGCGGCACATGTCAAAGGTCAGGGTACCGGCGGTCTTTACCTGGATGCCGTCTGCCATGGTGCCCACCTGGGGCAGGGTGATGATCTTGTCCTGCCGCAGGGCCTCATACATGCTGGCGGCGCCCTCGGCCTGCACGCCGATGACCTGGCAGGCGGGCTTCAGCTCCTTCACGGCCTTGGCCACGCCGGAGATCAGTCCGCCGCCGCCGATGGCCGTGATGATCACGTCCACATCGGGAAGCTGCTGCAGGATCTCCAGGCCGATGGTGCCCTGACCGGCCATGATGCTGTAATCGTCAAAGGGATGGATGAAGGTATAGCCCTTCTCATCCCGCAGGCGGATGGCCTCGGCATAGGCGTCGTCGTACACGCCGGGCACCAGCACCACCTCCGCGCCGTAGCTGCGGGTGGCCTCGATCTTGGACAGGGGCGCGCCCTGGGGGATGCAGATGACGGCGTGGATGCCCATGTCCCGGGCGGCAAACGCCACGCCCTGGGCATGGTTTCCGGCGGAGCAGGCGATAACGCCCCTCGCTTTCTCCTCGTCCGACAGCGTGGCGATCTTGTAGTATGCGCCCCGCAGCTTGAACGCGCCGGTCTTCTGCAGGCAGTCAGCCTTCAGAAAGAGACGGCAGTCCTGGGTGATACCGGTGCTGGGGATCACGGGCGTTTTGTTGATGACGCCGGACAGTACCCGCTGGGCGTCGTGCAGCATGGCCATAGTCAGCATAGTGGTTCCTCCTTCACATTTGTGCGTGGGACGTATACAATATTTGATTTTTTGTATTTCTATCATATCATACACCGCCCGCAAATGCAAGCAATTACAGGGGTTTTTTCGGAAATTTGACAAACGGGGGAATTTTGTCTATAATATATGTTCGGTTAAATATCCGTAGGGGCCGGCGTCCCCGACGGCCCGCCCAGCAATCGCACCATCCCCGTAGGGGCCGATGCCCACATCGGCCCGCACGGCATACGATGGCATTTCCGGTCAATGGCGGCGGGGTGTGGTCACCCCGCCCTACGAAAAAACATAACACCCAACCTGTAACGACAAATACACAT
Source organism: uncultured Oscillospiraceae bacterium (assembly GCA_934589145.1). GTDB lineage: Bacteria > Bacillota > Clostridia > Oscillospirales > Oscillospiraceae > Vescimonas. The sequence continues at coordinate 20,385 of CAKTNW010000035.1, forward strand.
AAAAAAGGAGAAACCCACACATATGGAGCAACAAAAACGTCGCCGGGGCGACCGTAAGGATGGCCGGCTGCTGCGGGAGCTGGACTCCCTGCACTTCATCACCGGCATCATCTACCCCAACCGCTGCGATAACGAGGCGTATATCTCCCAGCGCATCGACCTGACGGCCATCAACGCGTACCTGGCCAAGAAGAACGAGACGGAGACGGACTTCCCCTATACCATGTTCCATCTCATCGTGACGGCCCTTCTCAAGACCATCACCCTGCGCCCCAAGCTGAACCGCTTCATCGTCAACAGCAACTTCTATCAGCGCAACGAGGTCACCGCCGCCTTCGTGGTGAAGAAGCAGTTCTCCGACAAGGGTGCCGAGGCCCTGGCCTTCCTCCACAGCAAGGAGGACTTCACCGTGGAGGACGTGCACCAGTACATCCGCTCCCAGGTGCAGGCCTGCCGCAGCGAAAAGGCGGACTCCTCCACCGAGAATATGGATATCCTCAACAAGCTGCCCCGCTGGCTGGGCAAGACCGCCGTCAAGTTCATCATGTGGCTGGACAAGCACGGCTGGGTGCCCGACGACATGGTGGCCACCGATCCCTATTACAGTTCCGTCACCCTGTCCAACCTGGGCTCCATCAAGCTCAAGTGCGGCTATCACCACCTGACCAACTGGGGCACCTGCTCCCTCTTCTGCATCATTGGCGAGAAGAAGCTGTCCCCCATCTACGACGACCAGGGCAACGTCACCATGCACGAGACGCTGGATCTGGGCCTGACCATCGACGAGCGGCTGGCCGACGGCTATTACTACTCCAAGTCCGTCAAGCTGCTGAAATACCTGCTGGAAAACCCGGAAGAGCTGGAGAAGCCTTTGAAGGAGGAAGTACAATATGAGTGAAGTCAAGACCCCGTGGAAGGACTATCTGGGCGACGTACCCATGCACCTGGACTATTTCCAGGGCAGCATGTTTGACGCCGTGGCCCGCATGGCCGAGCTGTATCCCAACAACATCGCCTTCGATTTCATGGGCAAGTCCACCACCTATAAGAAGATGGTGCAGGAGATCGAAAAGTGCGCCAAGAGCTTAAAGACCCTGGGCGTGCGGCCCGGCGACAAGGTCACCATCGCCATGCCCAACTGCCCCCAGGCCATCTACATGTTCTACGCCGTCAACCTGGTGGGCGGCATTGCCAACATGATCCACCCCCTGTCGGCGGAGAAGGAGATCGAGTTCTATCTCAACGAGTCCCAGTCCACCACCGCCAT
>CAKTNW010000036.1 GCA_934589145.1 uncultured Oscillospiraceae bacterium
TCCGTGGGTACTTCTTCCTGCTCTGGCTCCGGCAACTCTTGGTCATGCCGGTGGTTGAACAAACTAAATATGCCGTTAACATATTCCGAAAGCTGCTCCTTCGCCTGCTGGCAGGAATCATAGTGCCGGTCGCCCTCGTCCATGCCATCCAGATAGGCAGTCAAGGCTTCCAGCATCTCCGCCGCTTTTGCCTTATCTCCGTATTTGATAAATCTGTCTTTGATGGATAGTTACTTGATTCTTCTTTATTTAATTGGGCGGGGTTCTCCTGAATTGGAGCGTCCAACATTGGATTTGCCTGTACGGGATTTTCCCGTATAGGTTTTTCCTGTGTAGGTGACGGCGCTTTAGGCTGTTCCAGAATGGTGTACTCGATAGAGCCGAGCTGACCGTTTGGCCCACGGACACGCGCACGGATCAGGTAGCCGTGTGCCTCCAGCTCCCGGATGCCGCCGCTGATGCTGTCAATGCCATCCTTGCAGATACGGGCAAGCCCCTTCATGGTGTAGTCCCAATTCTCCGGCAGGGACAGCATAAGAGATAAAAGCCCTTTCGCTTTCAGCGACAGCGACATATCCCGCAGATGATAGTTGGACATGACCGTGTAATCCCTGGTCTTTTCGATACGGAATACAGCCATCTTCGCACCTCCTTCCTCTGAAAATGAAAAGTGTTGATTTCGATAGAAAAAGCCTCCGTTTTGCCTCTCGGATGTGATCCATAGGAAAACATCCATGCCCGCCTGCTTGCGGCGGTCTGAGAGGAAAAAACAGAGGCTTTCGCACCCTAAGTGATACAGTTTTGAAGGCATTGCTCATGTTTCCGCAAATCGTGATTGCTGGAATGACTGATGCGTGCTATAATATGGGTGCAGAGTTGCGTTTCTACACTTCTATGGCAAAGCGCCACGGGGTTTCCTCCGCGGCGCTCAAGCGACAATTATTGATTTTCAATCCACTGCTCAAAAGCGATTTTTGGAATCCGAATGGAATTGCCGATACGGATGATTTTGAACGCGCCCGATTTTACCAACTGATAAGCAGATGTGCGTCCGATATCCAGTATCGCAGCAATTTCTTCCACGGTATAAGTTCTTCTCTCTGGCAGCTCTCTTTTTTCTGGTGTGCTCATTTTGACCTCCAAATTCGTTCGTCGTTTTAACAAAAACCGTCTGCAAAGCCACACCATTTCAGCGGATTTTACATAGCTTCTTGCTAAGAATTTGCTAATTGAACCCTTGAAATTGGTGTTTTTCTGCGGCATCCGCCGTACATTTTGGTACTTTTGACGGGTGCTACGTGCGATTGTGTAACATGGGATGGTATTGGAAGTCGTGATAGTGCTTTTCAGGAAATGCTATCCTACACTCCTAAGCGGTAGGCCGCCAGTTAGAGTCTGGCCGGGGGTGCCATGGCCGGAGCGGGCGCTGCGTCGCCTGCTCCGTTTCTTTTGGACACAAAAGAGAACCCCCGGCTCTGCCGGGGGGAGAAAAAAGCCTATGGCGTGGAAGAAAGCAGAAGAGAAAAAGTCTCCAAGTTAGAGTAAGTGAAAAGTTTGCCGACCAATACTTACAAAAACGAGGAGACTAATTCATGACAAGCAATAGAACCACCGACAAGCAAAAGGCTTCCGGTGATGGTGATAGCCCGTTTACGGGCGGTAGGGCAGAGAATGCAAGCGAAGAAAAATTCAGTGTCCCTTGAGGGGCTTGCCAGTAATAGGCCCTTATAGGGCCTGGTCAAACCTCCGGCTTAGCCGGAGGTTTTGATTTGCCCCGGCGGCGGGCGGTTCTTCCTGTTGCCCGCAGGCGGAAAATTTGGTATAATAAAGAAAATGACCATCGTCGAAAGGGGGAGACGGCATATGCGCGCACTGGCCATCGCCGCTTTCTCCTTCGGCGCGGGCACACTGGTCGCAGCACTGGTGCCCCAGGGCGGCTGGTGGCTGACGGCGGCCGCCGTCTCGCTGGTACTGGCCGTCGGCGCGTTCTGCCTGGGCCGCCGTCGGCACTGGGGCAAGCGCTGCGCACTGGCGCTCCTGTCACTGGCGGCGTCACTGCTGTACTTCACCGGCTATCAGCATCTGGTGCAGCAGCCGGTACTGGACAAGTGCGGGCAGGAAGGGCCCTTCTCCGGCGTGGTCTGCGCCTATCCCCTGGAGACAGACTACGGCGCCAAGGTGACGCTGCGGCTGGAGGGCCATCCCGGCGCGAAGGCGGTGCTGTACGGCGACGAGGCGCTGCTGACGCTGGAGCCGGGCAATGTCCTGTCCGGTACGGCCCAGTGGAACGACGCCGGGCAGATCGCCGAGACCCGGCTGACCACCTTCACCGCCAAGGGCGTGTTCGCCCTGCTGTATGACCGGGGCGAGCTGACGGTGGAGGCCGGAGAGCGCGGCAGCCTGCGGTGGCTGCCGCTGCGGGTGGGCCACGCCTTTCAGGAGAAGATCCGGGCCATCTGGGACAACCAGCGGACGGCGAGCCTGATCGTCGCCGAGCTGACCGGCGACAAATACGACATCTCCGACGAGGATTACGCCATCATGCGGGGCGCGGGCCTGGCCCACCTGTTCGCGGTATCGGGACTGCACTGCGCCTTTCTCATCACACTGCTGGGGCTGCTGATCCCTCGCTCCCGGCAGCGGCTGTTCTGCGGCGCGGCTATTGCGGCGCTGGTATTCTATATGTGCATGGTGGGCATGACGCCGTCGGTGGTGCGGGCCTGCGTCATGCAGGGCTTCGTGCTGCTGGCACCGCTGGTGCGCCGCGGCAGCGATCCGCTGACCAGCCTGGGCACGGCACTGCTGGTGATCCTGCTGGGCAACCCCTTCGCCGCCGCATCCATCAGTCTGCAGCTGAGCTTTGCCGCCACCTTCGGCATCGCCGTGCTGTCCGACCGGCTGTATCACCTGTTTTTCGACTGGTATCAGGGGAAGAGCAAGCACATCCGGCGGATGCTGGCCTTCGGCTGCGCCAATCTGGCGGTGTCCCTCAGCGCCATGATCTGCACGGTGCCGCTGGCGGCCTATTACTTCAACACCCTGTCGCTGGTGTCGCCGCTGGGCAATCTGCTGGCGGTGCCTTTGGCGGGCTACAGCTTCATGGCGGCCTTCGTCACCACGCTGGTGGGCTTCGCGTGGCTTCCGGCGGCCCGGGTGCTGGGCTGGATCACCTACGGTCTGATCCACGCGGTGCTGTGGCTGGCCTATGTGCTGACCCGGTGGCGGTACCACGCAGTGTATTTCGATAATCACTACCTGCGGCTGTGGCTGGCAGGGACGTATCTGGGCTTCGGCCTGTGCGCCGCGGTGAAGAGATGGCGGAAGCGGAAGTACTGGTACGCCGCGGCGGCCACCCTTCTGGCGCTGGTGCTGGCCATCTGGTGCAACACCCTGATCTACCACACCGGCAACATGAACGTGACGGTGCTGGACGTGGGTCAGGGCGAGAGCGTGGCGCTGTACTCCGACGGCCAGGCGGTACTGGTGGACTGCGGCAGCGCCAACAGCTATATCGATGCCGGCGCGGTGGCGGCGGATCAACTCTCCGCCATGGGCCTGCACCGCCTGAAGGCGGTGGTGGTGACCCATTTCCACGCCGACCATACCAACGGACTGTACACGCTGCTGACCCGGATGAAGGCGGACACCCTGTATCTGCCGGACATGGAGGACGAATACGGCGTGCGGGAGCGTCTGCTGGCACTGGCGGAGCGCCGGGGCATCCAGGTGGTGTGGGTGCGCCGCACCACGCTGACCACGGTGGGTGACATCACCGTGACGCTGTATCCGCCGGTGGGCGAGGGCGACATGAACGAGCAGGGCCTGTCCGTGCTGGGCAGCGCCAACGACTTTGACGTGCTGATCACCGGCGACATGAAGGACAACACCGAGCGGGCGCTGATCGCCCGGTACCCCATCCCGGATATCGAGGTGCTGGTGGTGGGCCACCACGGCTCCAAATACAGCTCCTGTCCGGAATTCCTGGCGGCCACCCGGCCGGAGATCGCCATCATCAGCGTGGGCCGCAACAGCTACGGCCATCCCGCGCCGGAGACCATCGCGCGCCTGCTGGAGGCGGGCGCGGCGGTGCGCTGCACGGAGCAGGAGGGCAGCATTACCATTCACGGAGGAGAAGAATATGGCGGAGCATAAGGGCTTTACCCAGCTGAAGGCCGACCTGAAGGCCCAGCAGCTGCAGAACGCATACATTTTCTATGGCGAGGAGACGTATCTCCGCTCCCGGTATCTGCAGCAGGTGCGGCAGCTGCTGATCCCGGCGGGGTTTGAGGAGTTCAACGACCATCACCTCAGCGGCAAGGGCCTGACGGTGCAGACCCTGACCGAGGTGGTGGAGGCCATGCCCATGATGGCCCAGCACACACTGGTGACAGTGGAGGACATGGATCTGTTCAAGCTGGACGAGGGCCAGCGCAATGCCCTCATCGCCCTGATGGAGGATCTGCCGGAGTACTGCACGCTGATCTTTATTTACGACACGCTGGAATACAAGCGGGACGGCAAGATGAAAAAGCTGTGCGCCGCGCTGGACAAATACGTCTGCGCGGTGGAGTTCGCCCAGCAGGAGCGCGCCCAGCTGGTCAACTGGCTGCGCCGCCGCTTTACGGCCCTGGGCCACGACATCGACCCCACCACCGCCGACCACCTGCTGTTTACCTGCGGCACGCTGATGACGGAGCTGGTGCCGGAGATCGAGAAGATCGCCGCCTATGCCAAGCAGGAGCGCATCACCATCGACGACATCAACGCCGTGGCCGACCCGGTGCTGGACGCCCGGGTGTTCGACATGACCAACTGCGTCACGGCGGGGAAATATGACGAGGCGGCCCGTGTGCTGGCCGACCTGCTGCGGATGCAGACGGAGCCCATCATGATCCTGGCGGCCCTGGGCAAGGAGCTGCGGCGGCTGTACACCGCCCGCATGGCCCTGGACAGCGGGAAGGATCGCTTCTGGCTGAAGCAGCTCTGGGGCATGAGCAGCGACTATCCCGCCAAGCTGCTGATGCAGGCGGCGAAAAAGGTGGATCACGACTGGTGCAGCACCGCCGTCATCCGCTGCCAGAAGCTGGATCGCCGCATGAAGAGTGAGCGGGGCATGGACAGCGAGACGGAGCTGAAGCTGTTCCTGATGGAACTGGCAGGTGCGCGATGAAGCCCCGGATCCGTGAGGTCATCATCGTGGAGGGCCGGTACGACAAAAACGCCCTGTCCCAGGTGGTGGACGCGGTGATCCTGACCACCGAGGGCTTCGGCGTGTTCCGCGACAAGGAAAAGCTGGCCTACTTCCGCCGTCTGGCGGAAAAGCGGGGCGTGATCCTGCTGACCGACCCCGACGGTGCGGGCTTCGTCATCCGCAATCACCTGAAGGGGGCGCTGCCGCCGGAGCAGGTGAAGCAGGCGTATGTGCCCGACGTGATGGGCAAAGAGCGCCGTAAGAAAAAGGGCGGCAAGGAGGGCAAGCTGGGGGTGGAGGGTATGTCCCCCGGCGTGCTGCTGGATGCCCTGCGCCGCTGCGGCGCCACCTTCGAGGGGGAGGACACCGCCGCCCGGCAGAGCGCGGGCATCACCCGCGCTGACCTGATGGACAAGGGCCTTATCGGCCCCGGCAGCGTACCGCGCCGGGCCGCCCTACTGCAGGCCCTGCAGCTGCCGGAGCATCTCACCACCGCCGGGCTGCTGGACGCGCTGAACCTGCTGCTGACCCGTGAGGAGTTCGACGCCCTGTAACGGGGGCGGTTTGCGGAAAGCAACGGGGCCGCCATGCGGCGGGGTAAGGGCACCCCGCCCTACGGAGCGGCACGATGACATTTCGTAGGGAGCGATGCCCACATCGCCCGCCAAACAGCGCTTCATCTTCTACCGTCACACCGTACCAGCGGCAGCGGCGCGGGTGCTGATGCAATTCGATAACAGCCGCGTAAATGGATATTTTCCGCAAACGCGCGGTATGCAGTTACAGGTTCGCATAAGGACATAGCGCGCAAGGAAGTGAAGAAACCATCGGTTTCTTCTGGCTCTTTTGCCCACTTTTCTAGTCGGTGCGTTAAGAAAATATGCCGGTGGCATATTTTTAGCATCCGATCTCGGCGGCTATGCCGCCGTAGCATCCATCTGGGGTTGCACCGCACGGCGAAAGTGGGCCGCCGGAGGCCGTTCTCGTGGCCGCAGCCACGAAACACCTACATGCGGTATCGCCGTTCGATGCCTTTCCCCTTGCATCCGACAGGAAAATGTGATACAATAACTACCCAGTCCGGAGAAAGGAGGGACTTGCCATGGCGAAAAGCGGCGGCATCAAGACCGCGGCCCAGAACCGCAAAGCCTTTCACGACTACTTCGTGGAGGATCGCTACGAGGCCGGTATCGAGCTGGCCGGAACGGAGGTCAAGTCCATCCGGGGCGGACAGCTCAACCTGAAGGACAGCTATTGCGCCACCACCAAAGAGGGTGAGCTGATGGTGTACAACATGCACATCTCGCCCTATGACAAGGGCAATATCTTTAACCGCGACCCCGACCGGCCCAAGCGCCTTCTGATGCACAAGCGGGAGATCCGCAAGCTCCACGAGGCACAGAAGCTGGACGGCTACACCCTGATCCCCCTGAGCGTCTATTTCAAGAACGGTCTTGTCAAGGTGGAGCTGGGCGTGTGCAAGGGCAAAAAGAACTACGACAAGCGGCAATCCATTGCCGAGCGGGACGCCAAGCGGGAAATGGACCGCGCCCGGCGGGAACGCTATTGAGTATACAAAGGAGGAGCATCCTATGGAAAATAACCCCATTGTCACCATTGAAATGGAGGACGGCGGCGTCATCAAGGCGGAGCTGTACCCCGATATCGCGCCCCAGAGCGTGTATAACTTCATCTCCCTGGCCAACAGCGGCTACTATGACGGCCTGATCTTCCACCGCTGCATCTACGGCTTCATGATCCAGGGCGGCTGCCCCCTGGGCAACGGCATGGGCGGCCCCGGCTACTGCATCAAGGGCGAGTTCAAGTCCAACGGCTTCAACAACGACCTGCGGCACACCCGCGGCGTGCTGAGCATGGCCCGCACCATGATCCCCGACAGCGCCGGCAGCCAGTTCTTCATCATGCACAAGGATTCCCCCCATCTGGACGGCGAATACGCCGCCTTCGGCATGGTCATCGAGGGCATGGACGTGGTGGACGCCATCGCCTCTACGCCCCGCAACATGATGACCAACAAGCCCAAGAAGGATCAGCGCATGGTCAAGGTGCGCGTGGACACCAAGGGCGTGGATTACCCCGAGCCGGAGAAGCTGCCGGAGCGGTAAACACCGGAAAACAACACGGTTTCAATTCCCCAGACACCTCTCCCGCCCGGCTTCGGGCGGGCTATACGGGGGCGTACTGGTTTCGACGGGGGTGTGGAGACCGGATAAGCGGGCGGTGGCGCCTGACCACCATACAACGGGCAACTTAAAATTAACTGACAACACTAATACTGTTGCTGTCGCTGCTTAACGCAGCGATCGTCTGAACCGGAGCGGCCACCGGCCGGGGAAGGCGTCGTTTAGGTGGCGTCCGTGAGGCGGGTAAGAGTTGCCCCGCCCATGCATCATGACTCTACTGAATCGCCGCGTCTGTTGCGTGCCGCGGCGAGGAGGGAATGTTTAAATCGTAACTGCGCCCGGAGAAAGTCCTGTTAAAGCGCTTTCGGACAGGGGTTCGACTCCCCTCGCCTCCACCATAAGTCCACCGTAATTTTGATAGAATTGCGGTGGACTTTTTCTATGCCCGAAACGATTGGCAGAAGGGCTACTATACAAAGGAAAACGATGTAGAAAAAGAAGCCGATACAAATAGCCCGTGGGGTGACAACCTACGGGCTTCTTTTGTGGAAAACTGCCAAGATTTCTGCACTATACGGCTGCGAAGAGGACGAAACATATAATCGCAGAAACATGCGAGAACGTCTTGCTTTTTCTGAAGGACAGTGTTATAATGGTTAGCAACGGCTAACGCGGAATGAATGAAAGAGAAAGGACATTGACTCCGTAGTCGAACGGGCGTTAAGCATGTGGTGATATGGGATGAGCCTTCTATATAGCATATTAAAACCAATCGTAAAGACGGTGGTGAAGGGCAGTTCCCTTCACAAAGAGGAGTCCTATGAGGAGTTTAAGCAGGCATCCTATGACATCCAGCGAAAATTCAAGTTTTCTCTTCCGAAAATCAAGGGATTTGAGTTTCGGGACGAAATGATGGACGGATTTCACGTCATCGTGGGAAAAAAGACCGGAACCAAGCCGGATCGCGCGGTTGTGTACTTCCCCGGCGGTGGATCGAGGCGATGGCAGCTTCCGTATAGGGGGTCTATCAGGAATTATATTGAGGGAACAGGAGCGGAGCTCTGGATACCGCTTTATCCGCTGCTGCCGGACTATGATCTTATGGACGAAACGGAGTTTACTATTCGACTGCATGAGAAGATGCTGAAAAGGTTTCCTGCGGAGAACATCGTCTGGCTTGGAATTTCCGGCGGCGCGGATGTCCTGATGCAGGCAGGACGGCACATGGTTAAAAAATATCCAGAGCTTCCCATGCCGGGACTGATGCTACCCGTTTCTGTGTCAGGACTATTGATGAGCGAGGATGCGAAAACGCGGATGAGAGGGATTGATTCCCGCGATCCGATCCTCCACTGGGATATGTTTGAGACGATGGTAAAGTATTATAACCCGAACGGAGATCTTCCGCAGTACATTCTCGGCAAGGCGGATGAGGACGATTACACAGGCTTCCCTAAAATCATCATGTACTTTGGCGGAGATGAGGTTTTTGCCGGAATCGCGCCGGATTATGAAAAATCCTTCATCCACTGCGGGGTGAAGGATTATGAGATTAAAATAAAAGAGGGTATGCCGCACGCTTATCCAGTGTTCACGTTCCTGAAAGAAGGGCGCGAGGGCGAGAGGGAGATTATAGCGGACATCAATCGCTATTTTGAAAGTCGCTAACGGAGGAATTACAGTGAGTACATATAACGACATAGAGGTCGGCAAAGTGATCTCTACTCTAAAGGTCATTATCGACCGCGTCTATGTAATCGGCGATGGAGAAGAGTATAAGGTCAATGTATTCCTGAAGGGTGAAGACTTCGAATATGCCGAACCAATGTAGACCACTGTTTTCAGAAGGCTGGCTTTGATAAAAAGCGGCTGTTCTATACGCAAGGAGATTACGGCCTGTTCCAATGCAGTGAGCCGTGCTGTCAGGAGACTTTCGATAACGAAGCCGTGATCCGTGCAATGGTCAAGCGGCAGGAAAATATGAAAATACCATCTGAACTTCTGCCGGTCTGCCCTCACTGTGGCAAGCCTATGACCATGAATCTCCGCTGCGATGATACCTTTGTGGAAGACGAAGGCTGGCACAGAGCAGCGGAGCGGTATGAGAACTTTCTCCGCACCAGAAGTGGGCAGAGCATTCTCTTTCTGGAACTGGGTGTAGGCTACAATACGCCGGTCATCATCAAGTACCCCTTCTGGCAGATGACGGCGAAGAACTCCCATGCCACTTATGCCTGTATCAATCAAGGGCAAGCAGTTTGTACGCAGGATATAGATCGGCAGGCGATCTGCATTGATGCAGATATTGGAACCACACTGAGCATTATAGTGGGAGAGTGAATAGCAGAGAGGTGTTCCATGCTCCGTCACGATAAATGCACCCCCCTAAATTGAGAACTGCACCCCCCTCTGAACCGAAGTTGCACCCCCTTTAAGGTTTTCTATCAAAATTACGGTTCTTTGCCATAAGTCCACCGTAATTCTGATAGAACTACGGTGGACTTTTTTTCGTGCGCCCACCGGGCACACAAAATCAATCCCGCTGCGGAGAAATTCCACAGCGGGATTTTGCTTGTTCAGTTTTTCTGCTGCAGATGCTGCGGTAAGCCTTGCGCCATGATCAGCAGAAATTACGATTCTCAGCCTCTTGACAAGTTTCTGATTTCGGAATATAATATGTTTACGATTTCGGAAACTAATCGGGAGGTACGACATGAACGACCAATTACAGCAGCAGTTGCAGGTGCTGAGCCGCCTGTATAAAGAAAGCGACCATATTTATAGTCGGCTTGCATCGAAGCTGGGAATGACAGACACTACCTTTTGGGTGCTGTATGCCATCGCACACTCTGAGGAGCCGATGACACAGAACGATTTGTGCAGCGATTTCTTTTTCCCTGTGCAGACCATCCACTCGGCGATCAACAATCTGCGTAAAGATGGACTGGTGGAGCTGCAGGTTATCCCCGGCACCAGAAACCGCAAAGCGATCTTACTGACAGAGCGCGGACAATCCTTTGTTGCGAATACGATCAACAAAGCGGATGAGATCGAGAAGAATGCGTTTCTGTGCTTCGATGAGGAAGAGCGGGAATTATATCTCTCACTGTTCCGTCGGCATATTGACTACCTGAAAAGTGAAGAAAAGCGCGTGCTGGATTCCTTTTCAGACTGAGGAGATCACGATGAACCTATTGCTTACCCTTGACGAAAACTACCTGATGCCCTGCAAGGTCATGCTGGATTCCTTTTTTGCCAGCAATCCCAATGAACAGGGCGTGACGGTGTATCTGCTTCACAGCGCGATCTCTGATGATAAGCTGGAAGAACTGGCGGGCTTTTGCTCCGGCTTCGGCGCGGAATTAAAGCCTATTGCCGTTGATACGGCGCTCTTTGAAAATGCCCCCACCAGCAAGCGTTATCCCAAAGAGATGTATTACCGCCTGCTCTCACCGCTGATCCTGCCGCAGGAGGTGGAGCGGGTGCTGTACCTCGACCCGGATATGCTCATCATCAACCCGCTGCGTCCTCTGTGGGAACTGAACCTGTACGGAAAGACCTTTGCGGCGGCTTCTCACACGGGTCTGACCGAAATGGCAAACGGGATCAATCAGGTGCGGTTGGACACCGCGCATGAGTATTTCAACTCCGGCGTCATGCTCATCGACCTGATCACCGCCCGGAAGCTGGTGACAGCGGAGGATGTGTTTGGGTGCGTCCGCGAACACGAAAAAGAACTGATCCTGCCCGATCAGGATGTATTCAACATTCTCTACGGCAAGGAGACGCGGCCCATAGACGATGTGATCTGGAACTACGATGTGCGGAACTACTCCAAGTACCTCATCCGCAGCACCGGCAAGCACGATCTGAACTGGGTCATGCAAAATACAGCGATCCTGCACTTCTGCGGCAAAAATAAGCCGTGGCACGAGGAGTACAAAAATCCCTTTGGGATGCTGTATCTGCACTATAGGAATCTGACCATGCGAAAACTGTATGAGAAACCTGATAAGGAGAACCGCCCGGAATGAAAGAATCCAGAGCAAAAACCATCCTGAAATATGTCCTGCCCACCGTTTTGAGCCAATGCGCCTTCTTCCTGTTCACCATCATCGACGGTATTTTTGTCGGTCGCGGTGTGGGAACCGACGCGCTGGGGGCGGTCAATCTCGCCCAGCCGCTTGTTATGGTGATCGGCGCGGTATTTATGCTGACCACCATCGGCGGCGTGACCATCACCGCCATCCGCATGGGGCGGAAGGACTATGAGGGGGCAAACCAGTCCTTTCTGCACGCCGCTGCCGCAACACTCGTTGTCGCGCTATTCTTTACCTTGATCGGTACCGTGTTTACGACGCCGCTCGCTATGCTGCTGGGCGCAAGCGGCGTCTATGTGGAAATGGTCTGCGACTATCTCTTCTGGTATACCGCCTTTACGATCCCCTCCGCCCTTGCCGCCACCTTGCAGGGCTTCGGTCGGAACGACGGCGCTCCCGTGTTCGTCATGGTTTCCACCATCGTCAGTACCGCCTTGAATATTTTCCTGGACTGGCTGTTCGTTTTCCCGCTAAAGCAAGGACTGGCGGGTGCTGCCATTGCGACGGGCATTTCGCAGACGGTAGGTATGCTCATCGTCGCTGCGCACTTTCTGCTGAAGCGCGGGCATCTGCACTTTGCCCACTTCAAAATGGATGGGAAACTGATGCGGAAGGTCCTCAAGCGCGGCTTCCCGGAAATGCTCTCCCAGCTTGCAACGCCGATCACGGTGTTCTGCATGAACCTTGTGATCATCCGTTTTCTGCCGGAGGGCAGCGTCAACGCCTACTCAGTCATCAGCTATGTGGTCGCCTTTGCCTATGCCGTGTTTATCGGTGTGTCCGAGGGGATGCAGCCGCTGTTCGGGCAGAGCTACGGTGATAAAAACGCCGATGACCTGCACTATTTCAAGCGCTGGGGCATGATCGTCAGTTTTATCGGAAGCGCCGTTGTCTATGCGGCCATTATGCTGCTGGATAAGCCGATCTGCCAGATGTTCGGCGCGGACGCTGCGGCTACGGAGCTGGCAGTCTCTGCGATTCCGCAATATTGCTGGGCATTCCTGTTTGCGTCGGTGAATACAGTCCTGTCCGCCTACCTCTACTCCACGAAACGCACCAAGGAGTCGGTTGCGGTCAATGTGCTGCGCGGACTGATCTTTACGCCGCTGTGCGTGGTGGCACTGTCCTTCCTCACCAACGGCGCGCTTCTCTGGTTCACCGTGGGAATTGCGGAAGCCATCACCTTTGTCTCCGCCATGGCGATCACAAAACGCTCTGAAAACGGCGGCGTGAAGTTTGAAAGGGATTGAGCGGCAAAGCGGCATAACACAAGTGCAAAACAATGCTGCACCCCCTCAAATCAAGAACGGCACACACTCTGAACCATATTTGCCCCCCTTGTGCGGTTTCTATCAAAATTACGGTTCTTTGCCCAAAAGAGACACCACCCAACTGAGTGGTGTCTCTTTTGGGCAGAATATTTCGACGTCCCGCCGCAGTCAGCTTATGCACCTATGCGCCCGGAGAACCGGCGGCTTCTTCTATGCGCTCAAATGTGTGCGTTTCCTCATTTTTTGTGTATTGCGCCACTGTGCAAAGAGAGGAAACACTGTCCGTTTTATAGTCCGCGGGCAGATACAGCATGAAAGAAGTATGATATTGCTCCCAAATCACGATTTTATCGGTTCCCTCGCATACGAAGTATTTGCCATCCGGCAGCTCGTCGGGTACGGCCCCGAACTGCGCCGCGATACTCCTTGGTTCATGTGCTCCGCGTGTGGACAGGAACAGAAAATGCTTTTGACGGGATTCTGCGTCAAGGATCGTGTCAGCCGAAGATAAGCAGGCTTCCGGCAGATACCAGAACCCGATATCCGTGACTCCCGCGGTTATTTTATACAGTTGATATGTTTCAGGAATTCCCGTTGGAATAAAGTAATCGCGAAGAGATGAGAGCTCCGCGGCATCCGCCCCTTTTTCCGCAGAGAGCACATATTCCGCAAAAGCTTCCGTGTCGGAAAAGATGACCAGGTCTGCTGCACAGTCCTGTATTTCTTCCGGTTCTGCTTTGGGCGCGTTTTCCGGCAGACCGGAGGCCGGAGCCGTGCTGCCTGTATTGCCGCAGCCGGCAGCAAGCAATGTCATACATAGAGCGATCAACATAGCAATGTCTCTTATTTTCACGGTATGCCCTCCTATGAGAATTTTTATCAGTATATCACAATTTCCAATCGGTATCAATGAAAGAACAGGGCCTTTGCGAAGCCGCGATTTGGGAAGAGGTGCAGTCATGCGGCTGCACCTTTTGCATTTCCCGCTTTACTATTCCATACATTATTGGTACAATAAGGGTACGCAAACGGTACAATAACGGCGTTTAAAGGTACATTAACCCCCATGAAAACAAAGGAAAGCGAGAGCTGCGTATGGAACAGCATCGAATCAAGGACATTTTGCGGACGGCGATGGAGATCGGACGGCAGCAGATCCCCTTTGGCGAAGTGGCCACCTATATCCCGGAGCTGGGCACCGCCCGGAAGGACGCGCTGGGGCTTTGCCTGGCGCTGCCGGACGGCACGGTCTATAAGGAGGGCGATACCAACATCCGCTTCACGATCCAGTCCATCTCCAAGGCGATCTCTCTGTGCAAGGCCCTGGAGGTGCGGGGGCCGGAGGAGGTGTTCCGCCATGTGGGTATGGAGCCCTCCGGCGAGGCATTTGATTCCATTGTGGAGCTGGATCTCCAGTCCCACAAGCCCTTCAACCCCATGATCAACTCCGGCGCCATCGCGGTAGAGAGTACCATCATCGACTACGTCTCCTTTGAGGAGCTGCTGGACTACACCCGGCGGCTGTGCCATGATCCCGGTATTTCCCTGAACCGGCAGGTGTACCTGTCGGAGATGAATTCCTGCGACCGCAACAGGGCCATTGCCTATCTGCTGCGCAGCAAGGGGATCATTACAGCCAATGTGGACAACAGCATCGAGCTGTATACCAAAATGTGCGCCCTGAACGTAACGGCGGAAGCGCTGGCCAATTTCGCGCTGGTGCTGGCCAACGGCGGCGTCAGTCCCCTGACGGGGGAGCGGCTGATGCAGGCAGAGACGGCGCGGATCGTGCTGTCCATCATGCTGACCTGCGGCATGTACGACGGCTCCGGCCGCTTTGCCGTGGAGGTGGGGGTGCCCACCAAGTCCGGCGTAGGCGGCGGATTGATGGCGGCGGTGTACCGCCGGGCGGGCATCGGCATTTACGGCCCGGCCCTGGACAGCAAGGGCAACTGCATTGCCGGGTGCGCCATGATGGCGTATATTTCACGGGAACTGGGGCTGCACCTGTTTCAGGAGCGCGGCGAATAAGGAGGGACAGATATGGAATTTCAGAAGATCATCGAGCTGAGAGACGGCAGAGCCTGCTGCCTGCGCAGCGCCGTGGAGAGCGACGGCCAGGCGGTGTACGACATTTTCATCAAGACCCATGAGGAGACGGACTATCTGCTGAGCTATGCCGACGAGAACACCATGACGCCGGAGCAGGAGGGGGCGTTTTTACAGCGGAGGGCGGACAGCGACAACGAGCTTCTGCTCATCGCCGTGGTGGACGGCCGGGTGGCGGCCACCGCCGGGATCGACGCCGTCGGCGGCAAGTTCAAGGTGCGGCACCGGGCGGACTTCGGCATCAGTGTGGCCAAGAAGTTCTGGGGTCTGGGCATCGGCTGGGCGCTGATGACGGCCTGCATCGAGAGCGCCCGGGCCGCCGGGTACACGCAGCTGGAACTGAGCGCGGTGGCGGAAAACGGCCGCGCATTGGCGCTGTACGAAAAGGCGGGGTTTGTGGAATACGGCAGAAACCCGCGGGGCTTCCGCTCCCGCCTGACGGGGCAGTATCAGGAGCTGGTGTACATGCGGCTGGAGCTGTGAGCCATGTGGGAATTGAACAATGATCAGCGCCGGTGCCTGGGGCTGGATCAGGTGGAGGCCCATTGGCGGCGGATCCCGGTGAAGGCCAGCCCCTATGACGACTTTGAGACCGTGGCGTATCTGGAGGGCGACGCGGTGCGGAAATGCGTCAACTCCGGTGGGGACTGCTACATAGAGTACCAGCTGAATGAGCGGGTCACGCCGGATGGGCGGTATCTGCTGCCCAAAACGGAGCGGGGCAAGCCGGTGCTGCTGTCCTCCGCCAATCTGAAAAAGCGGACTTCCGTGGGGATGTGTCTGCTGTTCAGCCAGCGGGGCGCCATTGACCTGTACAGCAGCGAGCGGCAATGTGCCTATTTCAACAACCGCTATCTGCCGCCCTTGGTGGACAGGCACGGCACCATAGAGCAGTTTGCCCAATGGGTGGAGCAGTGGTGCGCCGACACCGCGCCGGAGGACATTGCCGATATCGAGCGGTTTGCCCGCCAACCCCGGCAGCACGTCCGCTTCCGGGAGGGGGACGTGTTCCGCTTTCCCATCGACCGTCATCTTTACGGCTATGGACGCGTCCTGCTGAACTATGACGCCATGCGGAAGGGCGATACACCCTTCTGGGACATCTTTATGGGCAAGCCCCTGGTGTGCAGTGTGTACCACATCGTCACGGAGCGGGCCGATGTGACGGCGGAGGAGCTGAAGGGGCTGCGGTCGCTGCCCTCCACGGTCATCATGGACAACGGCCTGTATTACGGAGAGTATCCCATCGTCGGCCATATCCCGCTGGGCCAGCAGGAGGACTATCCCATTCTGTACGGACGGAGCATAGATGTCCGGAAAAGAGAGTGGATCTGTCTCCAGTGGGGACGGGTCTATCGGGAACTGGAGGGGGCGGAAAGTGTGCTGCATGAGATGCGGTGCAATCTGGGCAGCTCCTTTCAGCTGAACTGCCGGCTGGACATCCTGCGGCGGTGCATCGAAGCGGGATCGAACCAGCCCTACTGGGAGGGGTATTACCCCGCCTATGTGAACGGAGACCTGCGCAATCCCCGATTTGCCAAGGAGCGGGAGGCCGTGGCGCGGCAGATGGGCGTTCCATTTCCTGCTGTATGAGCTTGACTGACCCGGTGCGGTTCGGAGAGACCTCTTGACAAGCGAACTGTATTATTGCTATAATACAGTTATAGGAAGCTGCACACGAAACGGGATGGAGGGCGCAGAATGAACAGAAACGGGAAATTCAGAAAACTGGCATGGATCGGCAAGCTGCTGCTGGGGATCGGTCTGGCGGCGGTGATCGTACTGCTGGCGGTTCCCTGGTCTATGGCGGACGCTGCGGGACTTTCGGGCGATGTGACCGTGGTGGGCGTGTCGGTGCTCCGCTGTACGGTATCCGACGAGCCGGAGATGGTCACAGTGCAGGACAGAGAAAGCTGCCGGAAGATCGTGGATCAGCTGCGGGCGTGCAAGGGACGGTGGAACGGCTTTGCGGGAGAGACCTTCATACAGGATCACGGGGTATCGTATGAGATCTACATCAGCCGCCCCGATGAGCAGCCGGTGCATTACAGGCTGTTTGACGGAAAACTCTACTGCGGGAGCTTCCGCTACACCCTGACGGACAGCACAAGGCTGACCCAGTGCATTACCGAACTGATGGAAAAATAAGAAAGAACGCCCGAGGCATAGCCTTGGGCGTTCTTTTGTCTCTTACATAAACCCCGTCAGGTCGGTGAAATCCTCCACCGGGGCGAAGGGGGTGGGTTCGCCACGGTCGGGGAGCAGGTCGGCCAGATCGTCCTCCTCTTCCGCGGGGACGTAGTCCACGAACTGGTAGCGGAGGCCATTCTCCTCGAAGATCTCGCTCTGGCAGTCCACCTGCCAGTGGGGATCGGTGTCCAGATCGGGGAAAAAGGCGTCGGCCTCGGCGTCGGCAAAGACCTTGGTGATATACACCCGCTCGCACAGGGGGAGGAACAGGCGGTACACGCTCTCGCCGCCGATGATGACGGCCTCCTCTCCGGCGGTGAACACCGCCTGGACGGGGGTGTGGGCGGTCTCGGCGTCCGGGGCGGCGAAATCGGAGCTGGCGGTCAGCACGATGTTGCGGCGGCGGGGCAGACCCTTGCCGCCGGGCAGGCTTTGCAGGGTCTTGCGGCCCATCAGCACGGTCTTGCCCTCCGTCAATTCACGGAAGCGCTTCATGTCGGCGGAGACGTGGAACAGCAAGTGATTATCCTTGCCGATGCCCCAATTCTGGGATACGGCGGCGATGGCGAACATAGGCGTTTCTCCTTTACAGCTCAGATGGCGACGGGGATCTCATCGTCGAAGGGCAGGGGATGGTAGTCCTCCAGCGAGAAGCTGTCACGGGTGAACCGGTAGAAATCGGTGACGGCTTCGTCCATGTGGAAGGTGGGCGCGGGCTGGGGCTCCAGGGCCAGAAGCTTCTCCACGGCGGGGACGTGGCGGTCATAGATGTGGGCGTCGGCAATGACGTGCACCAGCTCACCGGCCTTCAGCCCGGACACCTGCGCCATCATGTGGACCAGGACGCTGTACTGCACCACGTTCCAGTTGTTGGCGGTCAGCATATCCTGGCTGC
The DNA here is from genome assembly GCA_934589145.1 of uncultured Oscillospiraceae bacterium. Taxonomy (GTDB): domain Bacteria; phylum Bacillota; class Clostridia; order Oscillospirales; family Oscillospiraceae; genus Vescimonas. Next base: position 17,901 of record CAKTNW010000036.1, read on the forward strand.
GCTGGTTGAGGATGGCGTTCAGGGTATCGCCGGAGACGTTGAAGGTCATGGAATAGGCGCAGGGGTACAGGGCCATCTCGTGGAGATCCTGGAAGTTATAGAGATTGGTGAGGATGCGGCGGCTGGCGGGGTTGTGCTTCAGGTCGTACAGCACACGATCCACCTGATCCATCTCGCCCTCCGGGTACTGGTGCTTCACGCCCAGCTGATAGCCGTAGGCCTTGCCGATGGAGCCGGTCTCGTCGGCCCAGCTGTCCCAGATGTTGCCACGCAGGTCGTGGACATTGTTGGACTTCTTCTGCCAGATCCACAGCAGCTCGTCGATGCAGGACTTGAAGTACGTCCGCCGCAGGGTCAGGATAGGGAATTCCTTGCTGAGGTCGTAGCGGTTGATGATGCCGAATTTCTTCACCGTGTGGGCGGGGGCGCCGTCGGCCCAGTGGGGACGCACCTTCTGGTCGGTGTCCCACACGCCGTTTTGCAGGATGTCCCGGCAGTTCTGTTTGAATACCTCGTCAGCGTAGCTCATGGTGCGTTCCTCCTGTGGTGATGCGGTTTGCACCATTGTAGCAAAAAAGGAAAGCGCTGACAAGCGCTTTCCTTTTGAAATATTTTACTCATCCAGATCCACGGTGATGTTGTCTGTGCCGTGCTCCTCGAATTCTCCTAAGTACGTCTCCATTCGGGCCATGATCTCGTCATAGTTCTCCGGCGTGATGGGGGGATCGTCCATATCCCGCAGGGCCAGCTCCTGGGCCAGGATCTCGAAAAACGTGGTGTCCTCATAGGCCATGATGGCCTCGTGGATGCCGCCCTCGGCAAAGGCCCGGCTGGGGATCAGCTCGCCGTGATACAGCTCCGTCAGGGAGGACATGCCCTGGCTGAGACAGTGGGAGAACACCAGGCTCTCCACCTGGTCATACTCCCGGATGCGGTCATCGCCCCGGGTGGAGTTCAGCACCCAGTTGCCGATATACACCAGGTCCAGCAA
>CAKTNW010000037.1 GCA_934589145.1 uncultured Oscillospiraceae bacterium
CGGGGCATGAAGGTCATTATGGATCTGGTGGTGAACCACACCAGCGACGAGCACGAGTGGTTCCAGAAGTCCCGCCGCCGCATCGCGCCCTACACCGATTACTACATCTGGCGGAAGGAGAAGCCCAGCGGCGACCTGCCCAACAACTGGGACAGCGTGTTCGAGGGGAAAGCGTGGCAGTGGGACGAGCTGCGGCAGGAGTACTATCTGCATCTGTTCGCCGTGAAGCAGCCGGATCTGAACATGGATAACCCGCTGGTGCGGCAGGAGGTAAAGGACATCCTGCGGTTCTGGCTGGACCTGGGGGTGGACGGCTTCCGGGAGGACGTGATCACCTTCATCTCCAAGAAGGACGGCCTGCCGGATGACCGGCTGATGCCTGCGGCGCGGGGCATTCGCCACTATAACCACGGCCCGCGGGTCCATGAGTATCTGGAGGAGTTCAAGCGGGACGTGCTGGATCACTATAACTGCGTGACGCTGGCGGAGGCGCCCATGGTGAGCCCCCGTCAGGCCCTGAAATACATCGACGAGAAGCGGGGCCAGATGGATATGATGATCCAGTTCCAGTCCATGTGCGCCGACTGCCTGTATACCGACTATGCCCACACGGCCTTCTCTCTGCGGCGGCTGAAGCGGGTGTGGGATCTGTGGCAGCGGAAGCTGCGGGGCAAGGCGTGGAACATGCTGTATCTGGAAAACCACGACCATCCCCGGGTCATCTCCCGCTACGGCAGCGAGGAGTATCGCACTGAAAGCGGCAAGGCGCTGGCGGCGGCGTATCTCTTCCAGCAGGGCACGCCCTTCGTTTATCAGGGGCAGGAGATCGGCATGACCAACTGGCGGCCCGTCCATACGGATATGTACGAGGACGTTCAGAGCCGCAATTTCATGCCCGACCTGCCGGAGAAGGTGCGGCTGCGGTGGCTGTGGATCGGCAGCCGGGACAGCGCCCGCACCCCCATGCAGTGGGACGATACCGCCAACGCGGGCTTCACCACCGGCAAGCCCTGGTTCTATGTGAACACCAACTATCACGCTGTCAACGTGGCGGCTCAGGAGCGCGACCCCGATTCTTTGCTGCACTTCTACCGTAAGGCCATCGCCCTGCGCAAGCGCCTGCCGGTGGTGCGGGAGGGCAGGTATCACGACTGCTGTCCGCTGGCGGGAAGTCTTTACATGTATACCCGGGAGATGAAGGGCCAGCGGCTGCTGGTGATCTGCTCCTTTGCCGAGCGCCCCCTGACGGTGACGCCGCCCAGGGGGTATGACCTGGCGCAGGGCAAGCTGGTGCTGCAGAATTACCCGGTGGACGACCCGGCCCGTCCCTTCCGCACCCGGCCCTATGAGACGCGGGTGTACCTGTTTGAGGAGTGAGGGGAAAGCTCTGTGTGCATTGCCGTAGGGGCCGGCGTCCTCGACGGCCCGCACGGTGAACGATGTATTTGCGCTGAACGGCGGGGCGTCGGGGACGCCGCCTCCTACGGAGTTTCTTATGATGTCATTGCGAGGGGGGGTAAAGCCCGACGCGGCAACCACCGATAGAACTCCGTAGGGCGGGGTGACCTCACCCCGCCCTACGGCGCAAATCCCCCACTAAACGCTCCGTCGGTTGCGGAAAACCACCCTGTTTGCTACCATGAGACCGGAGGTGATCCCATGGATCGAGAAATGTTGGGCAGATTCATCGCCCAGAGACGTAAGGAACTGAACCTGACCCAGCGGGAGCTGGCGGAGGCGCTGCATGTGACGGACAAGGCCGTCAGCAAATGGGAGCGGGGCGCGGGCTGCCCGGATATCTCGCTGCTGGAGCCGCTGGCAGAGGCGCTGGGGCTCAGCGTGGATCAGCTGCTGACCTATCAGACCGCCCCGGCGGAACCGGAACCGGCAGAGGAGCCCGTCACATCTCCGGCGGTGCAGGCGGTACTTGACCTGACGCTGGCGGAGCGCCGTATCCGCCGTATGCGCCGCTGGATCATCGGTCTGGCTGTGCCCCTGGCGTTGATCGTGCTGGCGGTGCTGTATACCCTCCTGTGGGACGCGCAGATAAATGGCAGAATGTTCATTAACGAGAGCAGTACGTCCCCTGACGGCAACATCACCGTGGTGACGTATACCAGCGATTTTGGCGAGCAGACGGTCGAGGTAAAGGAGCCGTATATACTGCTGATGTACGACCGCAGAGATGGCGAGACCGTCAGCAGAACCATGAGGTCACGCAACTCCGATACAAAGATCACCGGCCTGTACTGGTCGCAGGACAGCGCCTATCTGGCCTTCGGTCGGAAGAATACAGGGCCGGAACCCTATCTGGACTGCACCATCTGGCATTTCTATCAGGATGGGAGCGGCCAGTGGCACGGCGAGAGTGTTAATAGTACGCTGCGCGTCCATTTGGAGCACCTGTGGTATGAGGGGGATGAGGTGCTGAAGGATGCTTTCCCCAACGTGCCGACGGTGCCGCCCTCTAACTATCCCGACCTTGATGTGACCTTCGACAGCTGGGACGGCACGGTGCTGCAGGTGATATGCACCTACACCGGCACCGACAACGCCGATCACGCGGTGACCGTCCGCTACGATGCGGCCGCACAGCAGGTAATTTCTGCGGAGTAAAAGGAATATAAAACGGAGGGGCATGGCCCCTCCGTTTTATATTCCTTACTTCTTATGATACCCGCAGTCGCAGTAGGGCCCACCGGAGGCCAGGGTGTATTCCCGCACGAAGTCCGTGGTCTCCCCCGCCTCGGCCATGGTGTAGTCCAGATGGCACATGGCCGGTGTCAGATCGTACAGCCCCAGCTCACGCATCAGCGTGCAGATGCCGCACCGGCTGAACCGGGCCTCGTACCCGCTGCCGTCATCATAGGGGAAGAACTCCATGTTCCAGGAATAGGGATTGCGGTCGGCGGCCCGCAGCGCGGCGGTGGCCTTCATGCCCGCGATATCCTTCTCCGTGAACTTGTTCTTGCCGCTCTTGCGGCAGAACCATTTCATGGGCTTCGTCATCATGGCTTTGGCGTAGTATTCCGTCAGGGGCTCCACCTCCGGCCGCCGGGGCATGGACAGGACAAACGCCCCCAGCATGGCGCAGTTGACGATGTTCATCTGAAACCGGTCGTCCTTCTCAAACTCCGGCAGTCCCGCGATGATCTCCCGGTACCGTGGCTTGGCCCGCGCCGTGATCTCCTTGGCCTCCTCCGCCGTATAGCCCAGCACAGCCGTCAGCTGCTCCCGGAACGACCCGGCAAACAGCGCCCACATGCCCATGGGCATTCCCATATATTTCATCGGTGTTCCCCCTTCGTGGATAGCTCCGCGTTATGCCGCGCTCTATCCGTTAGATTCTGCTAACCGCATTGTAGCACCGACCTTCGCCTTTTGCAAGACACCTCACTCACCGAAACGAAAATTTTCAAAAAAGCTGTCTGTTCGGTATAATTTTGCCCGTTTGGTAAAGACAACCGCCAGATCCTGTGCTATACTACCCATCAGTTAGCAGATGATAACCAATCACTACATCACACAGGAGCGTATTGCGTATGGGCAGTGATCTATTTGAAAAGCAGGGGGCGGTGCTGCTGGCACAAAGCGACGGCTGCGCCGTCTGGCAGTTCCGCAACGAAAGCGGCGACGGCACTATGACCACCTACGAAGTGTTCCCCGGCGTAATGCTCAGCTTCAACGACTTCCACATGGGCCGCTTTGACAGCAGCTATGTGGCCGACCGCCGTCTTTTCGCCATCGACCACTGCCGGGAGGGCCGCATGGAATACACCCCCGGCGACAACATGCTGGCGTATACCGAGGCCGGTGATATGAAGCTGGATCTCCGGGCCCAGCATACCGGCGCCTTCATTTTCCCCTCCCGCCACTATCACGGGCTGACAGTGGCCTTTGACCGCGACATCGCCGCCCAGTCTCTTCCGGCAGCGGTGCGGGACTTTCCCGTCACGCCGGAAGACCTCATCGCCCGCTGGCAGCTGGGGCTTTATCCCCGGGTGGTACACAGCGCCGCCATGATGGAGCACATCTTCGGCGAGCTGTACCGCGTTCCGGAGAAGATCCGCATCCCCTATTTCAGGATCAAGATCCTGGAGCTGCTGCTGTATCTGGACGCCATGCCCATCCCCGCCGACGAGGCCGCGCCGCCCTATTTCTACCGAACCCAGGTGGAAAAGGTCAAGGCCATCCGCGATTTTCTCACCGCTCACATCGCCGAAAGCTTCCCCCAGGAGGAGCTATCCCGCCGGTTCGACATCCCCATGACGGCCATGAAGGTCTGCTTCCGCTCCGTCTACGGCTCCGCCATCGGCACATGGCTCACCAGCCGCCGCATGGAGCTGGCCGCCGAGCTGCTGCTGGGGGAAAAAGCCATGAGCATCGCCGAGATCGGCGGGAAGGTGGGCTACGACAACGCGGGGAAATTTACCGAAGCCTTCAAACGTGTCATGAAGGTGACCCCATCGGAATATCGCAAGGAAAGAGGAATTCACTATGAAGCCTGAAAAGAAAAGCTGGATGACCGCCCTGTTCGCCTACGCCCAGGGTGAGAAAAAGCGTCTGGCCCTGTCCGTCGTGCTGTCGGTGCTGAGCGTCATGCTGGGCCTTGTGCCGTTTTACTGCATGTACGCGCTCATCTGCCTGTTCGTGGCCGGGACGGCCACGGCGGCGCTGGCCGTCAGATGGTGCCTGCTGGCGCTGCTGGCCTATGCGGTGAAGATCCTGCTGTTCAGCCTGTCCACCGGCACCTCCCACGCCATGGCCTATACCATTCTGGAGGGTCTGCGTCTGCGGCTGGCCGACCGCTTCCTCCACGCGCCCCTGGGCAATGTGGAGAACCACACCATCGGCGAGATCAAGAGCATGATGGTGGACAAGATCGAAAATCTGGAGCCGCCCCTGGCCCACATGATCCCGGAGGGCGCGGGCCATGTGGTGCTGCCCGTCGTCAGCATCATCGCGCTGCTGTGCATCGACTGGCGGCTGGCCCTGGCCTCGCTGGTGACGTTCCCCCTGTCCTTCCTCTGCATGGGACTGACCTTCCAGATCAGCGGCAAGAACTTCGAGAAATACGACCAGTCCGCCAACTACATGAACAGCACCATCGTGGAGTATATCGAGGGCATCGAGGTCATCAAAGCCTTTGGCCGTGCCGGCGTCAGCTATGAGAAGTACGCCGCCGCCATCAACGACTTCCGCACCTTCGTAGTGAAATGGCTGGCCTCCACCTTCGCCACCATGAAGCTGAGCTTCGCCCTGTTCCCCTCCACCCTGATCGGTACGCTGCCGGTGGCGCTGGCGCTGGCCAACAAGGGCGCCATCACCGCCCCGGAGGCCGCACTGGCCGTCATGCTGTCCATCTCCATGGTGGGTTCGTTGGCCAAGCTGGAGGTGTTCTCCGAAAACATGCGGCAGGTGAAGTTCACCGTGGAGAACCTGGAGGAATTTCTGGAAATGCCCGAGCTTCCCCAGCCGGAAAAGCGGGCCGAGATCCAGCACACCGACGTGGCGCTGCGGAACGTCCGTTTCTCCTACACCGGCGAGGAAAAGGACGAGGTGCTCCACGGCATCGACATGACCCTTCCCGAGGGCAGCTTCACCGCGCTGGTTGGCCCCTCCGGCGGCGGCAAGTCCACCGTGGCCAAGCTGATCGCCCGGTTCTGGGACGTGACCTCCGGCGCCATCACCATCGGCGGCGTCAACGTGAAGGACATGCCCCTGAGCCAGCTGTCAGAGTACGTCAGCTTCGTGACCCAGGATAACTTCCTGTTCCGCTGCTCGCTGCTGGAGAATATCCGTCTGGGCAACCCCGGCGCCACCGACGAGGAGGTCAAGGCCGCCGCACGGGCCGCCCAGTGCGAGGAGTTCATCCAAAAGCTCCCCCAGGGCTACGACACCCCTGCCGGTGAAGCGGGCAAGCGCCTGTCCGGCGGCGAAAAGCAGCGCATCGCCATTGCCCGCATGATGCTGAAGAACGCGCCCATCGTCATTCTGGACGAGGCCACCGCCTTCACCGATCCAGAGAATGAGGACAAGATCCAGCGCAGCATCGCCGCGCTGACCCGCGGCAAGACCCTGCTGGTCATTGCCCACCGGCTGTCCACCATCAAGAACGCCGACAACATCGTGGTGCTGGAAAACGGCGCCATCGTGGCCCAGGGCACGCAGGAGCAGCTGCTGGAGAAGTGCCCGCTGTATCAGGACATGTGGCGCTCTCACATCGGCGCGAAGAACTGGGCGGTATCCACCGCCGCAAAGGAGGCGTAAACCATGTTCAAGACTGTAAAACGTATCATCGACTGGTGCGGCGAATTCAAGAGCAAGCTGTATCTGGGCTTCGTCATGACCTTCTTCTCCCACATTTTCGCCGCCATGCCGCTGGCGCTGGCCGCCTACACTGTGGGACTGCTGATCGAGTCCCAGCAGGCCGGAACGCCCTTCGACACCTCGTGGATCTGGAAATGCATCGTCATTCAGGTGGTGCTGGTGCTGCTCCGCTTCCTCTTTGACTACTTCCGTGCCCGGCTGCAGGAGCCCATCAGCTATCAGCTGACCGCCCGCGACCGTCTGGCCATCGGCGATGCGCTGAAGCGGGTGTCCCTGGGCTACTTCCAACAGGTCAGCACCGGCAACATTTTAAGCTCCATCACCACAGGCCTGTCCACGCTGGAGAACATGGGCATCCGCATGATCGACAACTTTGTGGGCGGCTATCTGAACTTCCTTGTGATCTTCGTGTGCCTTGCCGTGTGCAGCCCCGTCACGGCGCTGATCGCCCTGGCCGCCGCGGCGCTGTCCTGGTGCTTCATGCTGCTGATCTCCCATTACAGCCGCGTCAACGCCCCCGTGGAGGCCCAGGCCAACCGGGATATGACCGGCGCGGTCATTGAGTATGCCCGGGGCCTTGCGGTGGTAAAATCCTTCGGCAGGAGCGGCGCGGCCATGGAGTCTGTCACCAAGGCCATTTCCGACAGCAAGAAGATCCACCTTAAAATCGAATGGGGTTACGTCCCCGGCAACGCCCTGCACCTGCTGGCCCTGAAATGCGGCAGCGTAGGCCTGGCGCTGGCATCGGCGCTCCAGTGCCTGCGTGGTGGGATGACCTTCTCCCTGATGCTGATGTTCGTGTTCTTCTCCTTCAGCATCTTCGCAAGCCTTGAGCCCATCAGCGACAGTGCCCACACCCTGGGCGTCATCGACGACGCCATGGATCAGCTGGACGCCCTCCGGGGCGAGAGCCTCATCGACGCCGACGGCAAGGATGTAAAGCTGTCCCACTACGATATCGCCTTCGACCGCGTCAGCTTCGGCTACGATTCCCGCCAGGTGCTGAAGGATGTTTCCTTCACCATCCCCGAAAAGACCTCCACCGCCATCGTCGGCCCCTCCGGCAGCGGCAAGACCACCATCTGCAGCCTGCTGGCCCGGTTCTACGATCCCCAGTCCGGCCGCATCACCGTGGGCGGCCACGACCTGCGGGAATTCACCTGCGACAGTCTGCTCTCCAACATCTCCATGGTGTTCCAGAACGTGTACCTGTTCCACGATACCATCCGGGCCAACATCCTCTTCGGCAAGCCCGACGCCACCGATGCGGAGATGATCGAGGCCGCCAAAAAGGCCCGCTGCCACGATTTCATCATGGCGCTGCCCGACGGTTATGACACCGTGGTGGGCGAGGGCGGCGGCACCCTCTCCGGCGGCGAGAAGCAGCGCATCTCCATCGCCCGCGCCATCCTGAAAAACGCCCCCATCATCATTCTGGACGAGGCCACCGCCAGCATCGACCCGGAGAACGAGCACCTGATCCAGCAGGCCATCTCGGAGCTGACACGGGGCAAGACCATCATCACCATCGCCCACCGTCTGGCCACCGTCCAGAACGCCGACCAGATCCTGGTGGTAGAGGATGGCCGCATCGCCCAGCGCGGCACCCACGCGGAGCTGGTGCAGCAGGACGGCCTTTACCGCCGCTTCACTGCCATCCGCCAGCAGGCGGAGGGCTGGCGCATCGCCGCGGAATGACCCATATCCCATGCCTTTCGAGACTGTCAAAAAAGGGCGATGCCCTTTTTTGACAAGCTGAAAAGACAGGGCAGGCCCAGGCCTGCCCTGTCTTTCTTCTATTCCTTCAATTCCGCCGTAAACCGGATGTCCTCGCCCTCCAGCTCCGCCCGGATGGTGCCGTGGTGGCCCTCGGCGATGCTTCTGGCGATAGACAGCCCCACGCCGAAGCCGCCGCTGCCCCGGGAGGGGTCGGCCTGATAGAACCGGTCGAACAGCTTCTCCGTGTCGATGCCGCCGGGCTCCGTACACCGGTTACCGCTGCGCAGCACCACGCCCCTGCGGCTCTTCTCCAGCGCCAGCGTGATGGGTGAGCCCGGCGCGGCGTACTTCACCGCATTGTCCAGCAGGATGGACACCAACTGCCGCACGGCGTATTCATCCCCCCGGTACGTCAGCCCCGGCTGGATGGCCAGCGCCAGCCCATGGCCCTGTGACAGGGCGTGCTCCCGGAAGGACTCCGCCGTCTCCGTCACCGCGTCGCTGATGGGGAAGGGCGCCATTTTCAGGGGCGACTCCTCCTCGTCCATGCGGCTGAGGGTCACCAGGGAATTCACCAGCTCCGTCAGCTTCTCCGTCTGGGCCTGGGCCTTGTCGATCCACTTCTGCTGCCCCACCTCCATCTCCAGCACCTTCAGACTGGTGGCGATGACGGTGATGGGAGTCTTCAGCTCGTGGCTGGCGTCGGTGATGAACTGCTTCTGCCGCTGGGCGCTGCGCACCACCGGGTCGATGGCCCGGCGGCTGAGGAGCACCACCAGCAGCAGCACCAGCAGCGTGCACCCGGCGTCCGCCGCCAGCGACCACACCAGCACCGTCCGCATGGCCCGGAACTGCTGATAGCTGTCCAGGAAGATGGCCATGTTCTGGTTCTCCCCGGTCTTTACCACCAGAAAGCGGAAGCTGCCGCAGCGGCCATAGCCCTCGCCGTTCTCCAGCGCCGCCGCCAGATACGCCGCCGTGTCGTCCTCCGTCACCGAGGCGATCTTCGTCAGGTCGGCCAGCGCCAGAGTCCCGTCGTCGGCGTACCGCAGCACGAAATACCGGGTGGAGAACGGCGTCTCCGGCGTGAACCGCCCGTCCCGTCCGCCGGGCATCCCCGTGGGCGGCGCAGGCGGCGGCCCGTCGCTGTCGGAGGGCTCCGGCACGTCGGCGCTGTCCGAAACGGGGATGGTGCCCTGATTCTCGCTGATCAGCGTCAGCGTGCCGCGCAGATCACCGTCGGTGGAGATGTAGTTGGCCACATTCAGTATCACCGTCAGCAGTAGCATCACCGCCGCCACCGACAGCGTGGTGATCCGGATGAACCGGTTCCGCAGTCTCCTGATCATGCCTCGTCCTCCAGGGCGTAGCCCAGTCCCCGGTTCACCTTCAGCGTCACCCGTGAGCCGATGGCCTTCAGCTTTTTCCGCAGGTTGGAGATGTTGACCCATACCACGTTGATCTCCGCCTCGTTGTCCCAGCCCCAGATCCGCTCCATGATCCGCTCGGCGGAGAACACCTGCCGGGGATTGCGCAGGAACAGCTCCATCACCTGGAACTCCCGCCCGCCAAGGCGCACGGACTGCCCGCCGCACGCCAGCAGTCCCGTGCCCGGATCCAGCGTCACGTCGCCCCAGGCCAGCACCGACGGCTGATACGCCTCGCTGCGGCGCAGCATGGCCCGCACCCGGCTCAGCAGCTCGTCTGGGTCGAAGGGCTTGGGCAGATAGTCGTCGGCCCCGGCGTTGAAGCCGGTGATCCGGTCGTCCTTCTGGCCCTTGGCCGTCAGCATCATGATGGGGGTCTTGCACCCCTCGGCCCGCAGCCGCTCCAGCACCTGGATGCCGTTCATCTTGGGCATCATCACGTCCAGGATCACTCCGTCGTACCCGCCGGCGGCGGCGTATTCATAGGCGTCGAACCCGTTGTGGACCGCGTCCACCGAGAAGTGGTTCTTCTCGAAAAATACCGTCAGCGCCTCCGCCAGATCCAGCTCATCCTCCGCGATCAGCAGCCGCATGGGTCATCACCTCGTGTCATTTGATAGGGATAGTATAGTAAAATGTTCGGGGAAAATCAACCGTTACAGCGCGTCCTTCGCCGTTTCCCGGCCGCAGACGATATTCAGGTTGCCATTGCGGCACCGCAGCGCGTCCAGAAACGCCTTGGGCACGCTGTCCGACCGCAGGGTGACCCGGTACTCCAGCTCATACAGCGTTCCCATGTTGCTGGTCTTCACCTTCACCAGCGTGTGGGCCCTGGTGTACTGGTCGAAGAGGTCGTCAAACAGCCCCTCATAGTCCAGGTTCTCCGGGATGGTGATCTTCAATATCCGCTCACCGCTGCCCCGCTGGCCAAAGCGCAGCGCCGTCAGCGCCACCAGCGCGATGGCCGCGATGATGAAGGTCAGCGCCGCCAGTCCCACATAGCCCATGCCGTCGGCAAGGCCGATGGCCATGGCCAGAAACAGCGCCCCGATCTCCCGGGCCGTGCCGGGCAACGAGCGGAAGCGCACCAGGCTGAAGGCTCCGGCCACCGCCACGCCCGCGCCGATGTTGCCGTTCACCAGCATGATCACCACCTGCACCACCATGGGCAGCAGTGCCAGCGTCACGGCGAAGCTCTGGCTGGAGCGGGCCCGGAACTGGGCCACCAGCGCCAGCGCGATCCCCAGCACCAGCGACACGCCGGTGCAGATCAGAAACGCAGCCAGCGTCAATTCCGTTCCTATGATCGAACTAAGCACAATAACGTCCCTCCTTGCTGATGTTCGGTAAGATGTGATGCTGATAGCAATAGCCGTACTTGGAAAACGACGTGGGAAACACCCCCGCCTGAGACAGCAGCTGGCTGAGCCACAGGGGACACACGCCGGGGATCTTGATCTCCATCAGGATCATGCCGGGGTCGGTGATGGGCGCGCCATCGTCCCCCAGCCGCAGGTCGAGCGCGGTGTCCCGCCACCGCAGGTTGGTGTCGAAGGTGATCCGCAGCTCCGGATCGTCGATCCCGGCAAAGGCCAGCCGGTCATAGGCGATGAACACCCTGGGTCTGGCCTGATAGAACCGCTGGAACCAGAGGATCTCCTGCCCGATCTGGCCGTGGGCGTTGGGGATGTCCCCCGCCAGAAAGGGCGCCGCCTCACCGGCCCCCATGGTGACGCGCCGCTTATATACCACGCCGTCATACTTCTTTTTCAGCTCCACGAACACCCTGCCGTCCCCGTCCGGCACGCCGTAGCTGCGAACCCGGAGCTTCTCCTTATACACCGGCTTCTCCAGCGAGGCCCGGATCAGCCGCCAATCGTCGGTATCATAATAGATGTTGCAGATGGTGTACGCGCCGTAGGCGTCCTTTTTCATATAGGGCCGCATGTCCTCCAGCACCATCCGCTGCTGTGCCGCCGTCAGGCGGTACTTCTTTTCATACCGCTCAAAACAGTTCTTGCTCTGTGCTGCCATGGGTAGCACCTCCTTTGTGCCACCTATCATACCCGCGCTGCCTAAAACCAACTTAAAAGAAAAATCTCTTTTTTCTTTAGGTTTCCTTTAGGTTGCCCCGGTATGATAGGGCCACAACAGCAAAGCCGGACGCATCCGCGTCCCATTTCATAACCCATGACGAAGGAGGTCATTCCCATGAAAAAGCTTCTCTCCCTTCTCTGTGCGGCGTCGCTGGCCCTGTCCCTGGCGGCATGCGGCGCACAGGCAACCGATACCAATACCGCCGAGCCGGTGGCCGGTACCTTCTATTCCCTGGAAAACGCCACCGTCCTCACCTTTACCGACAGCGGCATCACCGCTCAGGACGGCAGTTACACCGGCTACGAGATCGACGGCACGGCCCTCACCATCACCGACGCAGGCACCTACGCCGTCACCGGCACCTGCGCCGACGGCTCCATTACCGTGAAGAAGGGCACCACCGGCGTGACGCTGGTGCTGAACGGCCTGGCCCTCACCAGCGCCGACACCGCCCCCATCACCTGCAATAAGTCCACCCAGGTCACCATCGTCGCCGCGGAGGGCTCCGTCAACAGCCTGACCGACAGCGCCAAGAACAACGACGACGAATATCCCGACAACGAGGCGGCGGAAAACGCCGTCATCAAGTGCAAGGACGGCTCCCAGGTGATCCTGTGCGGCACCGGCAGCCTGACCGTCACCGCCAACGGCAAGAACGGCATCAAGTCCGGCGCCACCACCGCCGAGGAGGGTGAGGCGTCCCTGACCATCCGTGAGCTGACCCTCACCATCAACGCCCCGGTCAACGACGCCATCAACGCCGAACAGGCCCTGAACGTGGAGAGCGGCACCCTCACCATCTCCGCCGCCGATGACGCCATCCACAGTGACCTCGTCCTGAACATCGGCGCGGAGGGCACCGACGGCCCCACCATCACCGTCACCGCGTGCTACGAGGGACTGGAGGCCGCCCAGCTGAATATCTGTTCCGGCGATATCGATATCACTTCCTCTGACGACTGCCTCAACGCCGCCAACTCCGACCTGAGCGGCTATGACTTCACCATGACCATCTCCGGCGGCACCATCGTGGCCTACTCCTCCAGCGGCGACGGCTTCGACTCCAACGGCGACCTGACCATCTCCGGCGGCACCGTTGTTGTCTGGACGGCCAACACGGCGGACAATCAGCCTCTGGACGCCGACGGCACCATCACGATCTCCGGCGGCACCGTCCTGGCGGCAGGCGGCAGCAATGGCATGGGCATGAACCTGACGGCCACCCAGCCCTGCCTCACCTTCGGATCCTCCGGCGGTATGGGCGGCGGCCCCAACAGCGGCAGCGCCATCACCAAGGACGCCGCCTTCACCGTCACCGACAGCGACGGCAATACGGTTTACAGCGGCAGCGCGGTATGCAATGCCAGCTTCCTGTTCTTCTCCTCTCCCGACCTGACCGATCAGGCCACCTATACCCTCGCCGCGGGCACTGCCACCCTCACCGCCGAGGCCCAGAGCGGCACCGTCTCCTCCGGCTTCGGCGGCATGGGCGGCGGCCCCGGCAATATGGGTGATTTCCAGCCCGGCGACTTCCAGCCCGGCGACGGTCAGCAGCCCCCGGAAATGCCCGCCGGCGGCCAGCGGCCCCAGATGCCCTCCGGCCAGAAGCCCGGCGGCGCTCCCTCCCAGTCATAAGCGTGTCTGTCTCTGCATCGCCGGACGCGCATGACAGCCTAAAACCTCACACCCCAGCACGATCAGGGGAGACCGGCTGCTGCCGGCCTCCCCTGATCACGTTTTCTCCCCACCCAGCTCTTGCAAAGCCGCCGCGCTTTCGCTACAATAGAGGCAAATCACCTCGTTTTCCGGAAGGAGGCCCCCTATGCGCAAATACGTTCTCATTCCCGATTCCTTCAAGGGCACCATGTCCTCCCTGGACGTCTGCCGGATCGTCACCGACGCCATCCTCTCCCAGGAGCCGGACGCGGCGGTCTGCGCCATCCCGGTGGCCGACGGCGGCGAGGGCACCGTGGACGCCTTTCTCTCCGCCGTAGGCGGCCAGCGGATCCCTGTGGCCTGCACCGGCCCCTATGGCGAGCCCATCACCGCCTGCTACGGTCTCCTGCCGGACGGCACCGCCGTGGTGGAGATGGCCGCGGCGGCGGGCCTTCCCATGGTGGGCGAGAACCGCAATGCGGAGCGGACCACCACCTACGGCGTAGGCCAGCTGATCGTCCACGCCGCCCGTCACGGTGCCCGGCAGATCGTGCTGGCCCTGGGCGGCAGCGCCACCAATGACGGCGGCTGCGGCGCGGCGGCCGCCGTGGGCGTCCGCTTCCTGAACGCCGCGGGCGAAGCCTTCGTCCCCGTGGGCGCCACCCTGAAGGATGTTGCCCGTATCGACACCGCCGCCATGGATGAGGCGGTGCGCCGCGTCCCCTTCACCACCATGTGCGACATCGACAATCCCCTCTGCGGCCCCACCGGAGCCAGCGCCGTGTTCGGCCCCCAAAAGGGTGCCGACGCCGCCATGGTGCGCCGTCTGGATGACGGTCTGCGCCAACTGGCCGGTGTGATCCGCCGCGACCTGGACTGCGATGTGCTGGACTTGCCCGGCGGCGGTGCGGCAGGCGGCTTCGGTGCCGGCGCGGCGGCCTTTTTCCGCAGCCCCCTCCGCATGGGCATCGACGTGGTGCTGTCCCTGACGGCGTTTGACCGCCGGGCGGCGGACGCCGACCTCGTCATCACCGGCGAGGGCAAGCTGGACAGCCAGAGCCTCCGGGGCAAGGTGGTCATCGGCGTGGCCCGCCGCGCCAAGGCCCTGGACGTCCCCGTAGCGGCACTGGTCGGGGCCAGCGAGCTGGACGTGGCCGCCGCCTATGAAGAGGGCGTCAGCGGCATCTTCCCCATCAACCCCATCCCCGCGCCCTTCGACCAGGTCAAGCCCCTCTGCCGGGAGCATCTCCGCTTCACGGCGGAAAATCTCATCCGCTTTTTCCGCGCCGTCCGCCCCTGATACCCTCACTTTTGCCATCCAATACACGCGAATATACCATTCAATTAAGGAGGAATCCCTATGCGCAACACATTGAAAGAAAAGCTGGCCCAGGGCAAGAAGCCGCTGGGCACCTTTGTCGGCACCGGAAGCCCCGCCGTGGTGGAATGTCTCGGCTGCGCCGGTCTCGATTTCGTCATTCTGGACAACGAGCACAGCCCCATCGAGGCGGAGACCACCGCCGACCTCGTCCGCGCCGCCGAGCTGCGGAACGTGACGCCCCTGGCCCGCGTCCGCGAGATCAGCCGCCCCGCCATCCTGAAGCTGCTGGACGTAGGCGTCCAGGGCCTCATCATCCCCGATGTCCGCACCCTCGACGACGTCCGCCGCATCGTCAGCTACGCCAAATACGCCCCTGTGGGCCAGCGGGGCTTCTGCCCCTCCCGCAAGGACGGCTGGGGCACCGATCCCCAGTGCGGTGTGCTGGACACCATGACCCATTTCAATGGCCAGACTCTGGTGATCCCCCAGTGTGAAACGGCGGAGGCCCTGGCGGATATTGAGACCATCGTTTCCATGGAGGGCGTGGACGGCATCTTCATCGGCCCCTTCGACCTGTCCATCTCCATGGGCATGCCCGGCGATTTTGAAAACCCCAAGTTCTGCGCCGCCCTGGAGCGGATCCGGAGCGCCTGCCGCGCCGCGAATAAGCCCTGCCTGATCTTCGCCGGTGACGGCGCCCAGTCCGCCGCTCGCTTTGCCCAGGGCTACGACGGCGTGGCCATGAGCATCGACGCCGCCCTCATCATCCGCGGCATCCAGGAGCAGATCAAGGTCAGCCGCGGCGAGTGATTTTCCCCTCGATTTTCATTTTAAATAATTATTCACTTATATAATTCTCCCGTAAAACAGCCCCAAATACCGTTCTTTTCCCGCCCAGCGCCTCATATAGTGGTACTGCTTGAAGGAGTGGTGCGCTATCAAAGAAAATCTGGAGCAACGGGCCGAGGAGCTGGCTCTTTACCTGATAGAGAACCGGACGACGGTGCGGGCTGCCGCCAAGCAGTTCGGCATCAGCAAGTCCACCGTCCATAAGGATATCAGCGAACGGCTGCCCCTGTACAACCGCTCGCTGTGGCTGCAAGTAAAGGCGCTGCTGGAGGAGAACAAGGCCCAGCGCCACATCCGCGGCGGCCTTGCCACCCGCCGGAAATACAAGGGAAAATGAACCGGCGCAAAATTTTGCCGACGACTGCGCACCCGTTGGGTGCCAAACCCTTCGTAGGGGCCGATGCCCACATCGGCCCGCCGGTACATCGAAAAAATTTTCGTAAACCGTGCGGCGCGATGTGGGCATCGCGCCCTACAACACATAATCGGTAATTGATCGCAGGGCAGGTTGCCCCACACCCATCCACAACATAAAAACCAGGCGGTAAAACCGCCTGGTTTTTGTTATAAAACGATTATTTACTTATGATACAGCTTCTTGATCTCGTACTTTGGCTCACAGCTCACGTTGATGCCCAGCCGCTTGTACAGCTTCACATCCTCCTCGGAGATGATCACCGAGAAATGGGCGTCGCAGCCCTTCAGATTCTTCAGCTGGGTCTGCACCATGGCCGCCAGGGGATTGCTCAGCCCGGAGATGGACAGCGCCAGCAACACCTCGTCGGAGTGCAACCGGGGATTGTGATGGCCCAGATACTCGATCTTGGTCTTGCTGATGGGGGCGATCACCGACGAGGGGATCAGCTCCAGCTTGTGGTCGATGCCCGCCAGATGCTTCAGCGCGTTCAGCAGCAGCGCCGCCGAAGCCCCCAGCAGGGACGAGGTCTTGCCCGTCACCACCGTGCCGTCCGGCAGGGTCATGGCGCCCGCCACGGTGCCGGTCTCCTCCGCCTTCTTCAGGCTGGCTACCACCGCCGGGCACTGCTCCGGCGACACGCGTGCCTGCTGCATCAGAAGCTCCAGCTTCCGCACCACGCTCTCGTCGCACTTGCCCCGCACCCGGTCGCAGGCGGCGGTGAAATACCGCCGCACGATCTCGTGGCGGCTGGCCTCGCAGCACACGTCGTCGTCCACGATGGCGAACCCCGCCATGTTGACGCCCATATCCGTGGGGGACTTATAGGGGGACTCCCCCTGGATCCGCTGGAACATGGCGTTCAGAACGGGGAACACCTCCACGTCCCGGTTGTAGTTGACGGTGGTCTTGCCGTAGGCCTCCAGATGGAAGGGATCGATCATGTTCACGTCGTTCAGATCGGCGGTGGCGGCCTCATAGGCCAGATTCACCGGATGCTTCAGCGGCAGGTTCCAGATGGGGAAGGTCTCATACTTGGCGTAGCCCGCCCGGATGCCCCGCTTGTGCTCGTGATAGAGCTGGCTCAGGCAGGTGGCCATCTTGCCGCTGCCGGGGCCGGGGGCGGTGACCACCACCACGCTGCGGCTGGTCTCGATGTACTCGTTGCGGCCCAGGCCCTCGTCGGACACCACATGGGCCACGTCGGAGGGATACCCCGCGATGGGATAATGGCGATAGCTCTTCACGCCCAGGGACTCCAGCCGCTTGATGAACGCCTCGGCGTTGGGCTGTCCGGCGTACTGGGTGATGACCACGCTGCCCACATAGAAGCCCAGGGAGCGGAACACGTCGATGAGCCGCAGCACGTCCTCGTCATAGGAGATGCCCAGGTCGCCCCGCATCTTGCTCTTCTCGATGTCCCCGGCGCAGATGGCCACCACGATCTCCACCTCGTCCTTCATGGTGCCCAGCATCCGGATCTTGCTGTCCGGCTGAAAGCCCGGCAGCACCCGGCTGGCGTGATGGTCGTCAAACAGCTTCCCGCCGAACTCCAGATACAGCTTCCCGCCGAACTGCGCGCGGCGCTGGCGGATGTGCTCCGCCTGCATGGTCAGGTACTTCTCGTTGTCAAAACCCAGTTTCATCCCCATATCCCCCCATTATTCAATATGGAGGGTATTATACCCCATCTGCCGCCGCTAGAAAAGCTATTTTTTCCAAATTCGCCCAAAAACGCGTGTAGAAATATTCCCCCGAATTTTAGCAAAAGCTACCGTTGCTTTTTTCCTCCCGACGCGGTATACTGGAAAATACACCCCATTTTGAAGGAGGACGCTTATGGATCCCTATCGCTTCCATATCATGTGGCGCCGCGTCAACGAGGATGAATTCCGCGACTTTTTCCAGACCAACGATATTTACGAGGCCAAGGATTTCGCCATGCGTCTGGCCTTTGACGAGACCAACGTGGTCTACGTCCAGGACGTAAAGCGCGACGAGCGCGTCCGGGACTTCGACGCGGAAGTTTACAAAAAATAACCAGCTATCATTTTCCCCACCTCTGCCCATACTAAGGGCAGAGGTGATTTTTTATGGAAAAGCAGCCCTTCCCCCACGACGCCACGCCGGATGTACACAGCTTCTCCTCTCCCCCGGAGAACGTGCGTGAGCTGATCAACATGTACGGCACCTATAACATCCAGCCCACCGCCGACACGGACAACGTCTTTCCGCTGATCGCGCCGGGCCTGCCCCGCCAGTGGCGGAAAATGCACCTGGACAAGCACGACCTGAACGGCCTCTCCTGACGCACCGGAGTGCTCGTACCGCCCGCCGTATCACGCATCCGTAGGGCGGGGTGACCTCACCCCGCCGCCGGTAACCGCAGCAATACCGTGCGGCGGCATGTGGTCATGCCGCCCTACGAACTGATTACCGATAGAACACCTTAGGGCAGGCCGCCGAGAACGCCCGCCCCCGCAAATCATCCCCCAACTGTCCGCCAAAAGCGGACACTTTTTCTGCCAAAAATCTCCGGTCACTTTGCCCATTTAAACTGCAACTCGGTATAATCCACAAATAATTGTTAAAGAATTGGCAAAACCCATAATTGACACTTTTTTCACAAAACCGTATAATAGAGCTATACTGGTAAGACCAGTTGAAAGGGATTTTAAGAAAGGGGCGCATCGTATGTATACCTTAGGCATCGACATCGGATCCACCACCTCCAAGTGCGTGATCCTGAAGGACGGCGCGTCCATCACCGCCAAGAGCCTGCAACTGGGCGGCCTGGGTACCGACGGCCCGGAGGACGCCCTGACAGAGCTGTGGCAGGCCAGCGGCCTGAAGCGCGCCGACATGGCACGGGTCATCGTCACCGGCTATGGCCGCAATAAGTTCGAGGGCGCCGACGGCGAGGTCAGCGAACTGACCTGCCACGCGCTGGGGGGCCGGTTCGTGTTCCCCGACCTGCGGACGGTCATCGACATCGG
>CAKTNW010000038.1 GCA_934589145.1 uncultured Oscillospiraceae bacterium
TATTCCGTCATCTGATAGCGCAGCGGATTGTTCATCGTACCAGCTCCTTATAGCAGCAGTCAAAGATTTGCAGAAATTCCTGCACTTCCTCCATGGTCGTCAGGTGGCTGAGACTGATGCGCCATGAGGAAAGGGCGTTTTTCCGGTCGCGGCTCACGGCAAACACCGCCTTGGAGGGCGTTCCCTCCACCGAGCAGGCGGATTTCACGGAGACACAGACGCCGCGATTTCCCAACGCTCTCTGGAACACCGTCCCTTTTACGCCGCTGACGCTCAGGTTCAGGATGTGCGGCACAGCATTTTCCGGGCTGTTGATGCGAACTTTTGGATATTTTCCGAGTTCTGCGCGCAAAAGGCCGTTCAGCTCCCTCACATGGGCAATCCGTGCGTTCTGTTGTTCCAGCGCCAGACGCAGCGCCGTTTCAGTTGACACCGCCAGTCCCAACGCAGGCGTGCCGCTGCGGTAAGGCGTCGTGCTGCCGCCGCCGTGGATCTGCGGTTCAATAACGAGGCCTTTTCGCTTGAACAGCAGACCACTGCCGTTGAGACCGTAAAACTTGTGGGGCGCGATGCTCATGGTATCCACGCCGTCCAGCACCAGCTCCGTCTTGCCGACCGCCTGTGTCGCGTCCACGTGCAGGCGGCAGTTGGGATAGTCCGCCAGAATGGCCGCGATCTCCTGAATCGGCTGGACAGTTCCCAGTTCGCTGTCCACCGCGCAGACGGAAACCAGCACCGTATCTTTTCGCAGAAGCTCCCGCAGCTGCTCCAAATCGATCGTGCCGTCCCGCCGGATATCCACCAGATCCACCTCGCAGCCCTGCTGCTGAAGGGCGGACAGCGCGCCGCCCACGGAGGAATGTTCCAGCGCTGTGGAAATGATGTGCCTGCCGATATGCCGGGACGCCTGCACAATGCCCTTGAGGGCAAGATTATTGGACTCGCTGGCACCGGAGGTGTAGATGATCTCCTCTGGCCTGATGCCCAGCAGCGCTGCGATGCCGTCTGTTACGCGGGCCATTTCCGCCTGCGCCGCCTGGCCGGCAGGATGGGTGGAGTTGGGGTTGCCGATATAGGTTTGCTCCGCTTGATAAAAAGCCTTCAGCACGGCGGGGTCTGCCGGTGTGTTGGCGGAATAGTCCAGATAGATCATAGCGGTCTCTCCCACGCGGTCAGGTCTTTCACGACCTCGCCCGCCACGATCAACCCCGCCGCGGCAGGCACAAAGGCGTTGCTGCCAGGGACCTGCCGCCGCTGCGTACATTTCCGCGCTGTGCCCGGCGGGCAGATGCAGTGCGTCCGGCAGCTGATGGACATATCGTCCAGCGGCGTGAGGGGCGGCTCCTTGGAGTAGACGACCTTCAGCTTTTTGATGCCGCGCTTTTTCAGCTCCCGCCGCATCACTCTTGACAGCGGGCAGACCGAGGTCTTGTAGATATCTGTCACCTCAAACGCGGAGGCGTCCATTTTGTTGCCCGCCCCCATGCTGCTGATAATCGGCGTGCCCGCCTTCTGCGCCTGCTCGATCAGCTCCAGCTTGCCGGTCACGGTGTCAATGGCATCCACAATGTAATCATATTGGGTAAAGTCAAACTGCTCCGCCGTCTGCGGAGCGTAGAAGGTCTTGTAGGTGTGGACGACGGCGTTGGGGTTGATCTCCCTGATGCGTTCCTCCGCTACATCCACCTTGTACTGCCCCACGGTCTTACGCGTGGCAAAGATCTGGCGGTTTAAATTGGTCAGGCACACGCGGTCATCATCAATAAGATCCAGTGCGCCCACGCCGCTGCGCGCCAGCGCCTCCACCGTGTAGCCGCCCACGCCGCCGATACCGAAAACTGCTACCCGGGCACTGTATAACCGATCCATGCCGTCTTGCCCCAGCAGCAGTTGTGTTCTTGAAAACTGATTGAGCATGATGCCCCTCCGTTTCATTGGTGATTTCAGGTAAATTGCCGCAGGGGCAAGCTGTGCCGGCTCGGCGCCCTCACTTGGGAGCTTACCTCCTCACGGGACGCGGGAGATGGTCCCACCGCCCACCACGGTGTCCCCGTCGTACAGCACGACGGCCTGCCCGATGGTGATGGCTCTCTGGGGGGTGTCAAAGACCAGCCGGAGCTTATCCTGCTCTTCCGGATAAGCCGTTGCCCATTGTTCCGCCTGCCGATAGCGGGTTTTGGCCTTTACCCGCATGGGCCGCTCCAGCCGGGGGATGGAGATCCAATTCAGCTCCTCCGCCATCAGGGTGTCGGCATACAGCGCGGATTCCGGCCCTACGGAAACCGTATTGGCCGCCATGTCCTTCCCGCAGACATAGACCGGCGCCCCCAAGGCCAGACGCAGTCCCTTCCTCTGCCCGACGGTATAGCGGACGGCGCCGCGGTGAGTTCCGACAACGGTACCGCTCTGGTCGAGGAAATCTCCCTCTGGATACCGCTTTCCGGTATACTGCTCCATAAATTTTGCATAGTCGCCATCCGGAACAAAGCAGATATCCTGACTATCGTGCTTGCGGGCATTGATAAGGTGCAGCTGCTCTGCCAGTGCCCGCACCTCGGCCTTTGTCCTCCCGCCAAGGGGGAGCTTTATATGCGCCAGCTGCTCCTGCGTCAGCATGTAGAGCACATAGCTCTGGTCCTTGTTGGCATCCGCTGCCTTTTGCAGCAGGTAGCGGCCGGACACCTGGTCGTATGCGATCCGAGCATAATGACCGGTAACCACATAGTTCAGTCCCTTTTGCTGTGCAAAATCCAGAAGCTTATCAAATTTCATATAACGGTTGCAGTCAATACACGGATTGGGAGTGCCGCCTGCCTCATACACCCGAATAAATTTTGCAATGATCCGTTCCCTGAAATCTGGCGTGAAATCAAGCACCTCATAGGGAATATCCAGCTGAAAGGCCACCTCGCTGGCATCGTCAATGTCCCGCTGGGAGCAGCAGGTGTGGAACTGGTTAAGCCCAATATCTTCATTTCGATAAAGCCGCATGGTAGTTCCCAGACAATCGTATCCTTGTTCCAGCATCAGATACGCGGCTACGGAGCTGTCCACGCCGCCGCTCATTGCAATCAATGCACTTTTTCCTTTCATTTCCGGCATCCTTCTTAGGCTGTTGTGTACCAGCACACCAAACGAACTACAAAGCTTATATACCAATTAAAATAGTATTATTATATGTTTTTGTATAATAGCACGCCCATTTTGTACTGTCAACTGTAATATATGCAGCCGTGAAGAATTCTACTTTGCATAGTCAATTACGTGCTGAAAATTTAAGCGAGGCGGCAGAGAATAGTCATTTCTGTTTGCCCTCTACACACTCGCAAAAACGCGATTTTCCTGCCGCCGAAGGCCAAGTAGATCGCGCTTTGCAAACGGCCAGAGAACTGGCTGACGCATTTTCCTTTGCTGCGATAAAACGCAGGTAATATGACGCTTTCTTACACTTTCTTTTCTCTCTTCAAATGCGCGGGAAGATCGCCTTCTGGCGGTCTTCCCGCGCATTCCGACTAAATACACTTCATCTTGTTATGCCACCTTGATTGTTACCCGTTCTTTCTCTGTCCTAACTACCTCCGATAGAGTGAGTCCTTCTGGATGCGCCATGGTGACGCTACCCTTGTGACAGCATTAGAGCGCACCTTCCCCTTGGCGGGAGGTGCGCTCTTTTTGCGCTCATTTGATGCGATACAGACTGCTGGTCAGGCTGCCGTTGGGCCGACGGCGGTTGGTACGTTCCAAGAAGCCATGGCGTTCCAGATCCGCCAGCGCCCGCTGGACGGTGCGGCGGGATAGCTTCAGATCCGCCGCAATGGTGCGGACGCTGGGCCAGCAGGTATTGCCGGCATTGGAACGATCCTTCAGGTACATATAGACCGTCTTTGCCCGGTGGGGCAGCTCCATGTCGGCGTAGATACTCCCAAAGTAGCTCATGGCGTACCCTCCTCATAGGTCTGACCGCTGCGCTGACGGCGCGTTTCTCGCTTGCCGGAGGAGGGCGCTAAGGCGGGCTGCGTTTTGGGATAAGTGCGGTCGATACTGTCCAGCAGCTCGGCGCGGCTGGCGTAGGCCACCGATCTGGCGGCGTGTTCCGGCGTGGCATAGACCGCATCGAAGGTAATGCCCCAATCGAGAAACAGCCGCAGCTTCGTCTGCATGGGATGCGTGCCGGTTTTCATCACCACAAAGCTGCCCTTTGGAATGGATTTCAGCTCGTCCGGCGTCATCAGCGGGCGCTCCATCATCTGTAAGTTTTGGCTGGGATCGTTCTTTCCTTTGCTGACGGAGCCGCTGAGTACTGTGCGGCTGCCGAGAGATTTGGATAGCTGCTCCGCCGTTTGGCTGTTTGGTGCGAAGCCGCCAAAGATGGTGTCCTGCACGTTGTCTTGTATGATCTCCGCGCCCTCCGCGCCGTAATTTTTCCTAAGCTGGGCAAGGCTTTGGATGATAGGCACCATGGTCAGTCCACGGGAGCGTCCCGCACTGAACAGCGGCAGGATGTCGAAGGCGGGCATGGTACCCAGCTCATCGCAGAAGAATACCACACGGTTCGGAAGCCGCCCGCCGCCATCGTCCGCCACCGCGAACAGTTCGCGGGAAAGGTTCTGGATCATCAAACCCGCCATGAAGTTCTTGGTCGTATCCTCCTCCGGCAGGATGAGGAACACGGCGCATTTTTCCGTTGCCATGCGCTCCGCGTCCACAGCACTGTCAAAGCACAGCACCTGTTCCAGCTCTGAATCCAAAAAGGCGTTGAGCCGCGAGAGGACGGTGGACATGACGGAGTTCATGGCCTGCTCCGAGGCGGTCAGGGCAGAGCCCGCCAGCCACCGCGCCTTGTGGGTGTCCGGTAGCAGGGACATCAGCACCTGAAAGCCGCTTTTGGCACGGTTGCCCATGCCCACCGGCTCCAGCAGCTCCTGTACCAGTTTGAACACGCTGACAATGTGGCGGCGTTCCTGATGCTTCTCACTCGGCGGCAGGAACTCCGCCAGCAGCAACATGGTCGATGCCAGCAAGCCCTCCGCCGCATCGTAAAAGTAGGCGTTCTGACCCCGGTCGGTGTCTCCCTCCGGCGACACGATGGTCTTGGCTAAAATCTTGGCGTATTTCTCCGCCTTGGCTTGGGCGGCAAGACTGCCTGTTGTTTGTGCCTCATCCATGTATCGATTGATAAGTGTCATGAGGTTAAAACCGTCACTGCGGGTGGGGTTGCGCAGATCTATCACGGTGACATGGTAGCCATAGTATTTCTGCGCCACTGCACCGTAGTTACGGGCGAGGTCGCCCTTGGTGTCAGAGGCGAAGAAGCTCATGCCGCAAGCGCAGGCATATTCCAGATTGGGGTAGAGAAAATATGCCGTCTTGCCCACGCCGGACGCGCCGATCATAAGGCAGTGGACGTCATCGCTGTCCACCAGCGCTGCGATGCCGTGCTTGCCGGAAACGCTGCCCAGCACCAAGCCCTGCTTTTCCGGCAGGTGTTTCCCAGCGCGCCAGTCCGATACCTGAAATGGCACAGGGGCGTAGGTGTCTCGGATCTCCTTTTCCGTGGCCCAGCGTGCCGTGCCGTGCTGACCGTCGCCTACGGTGCGGGACTTGATATTGTTCAGCGTGTAGTGGCTGCCCAGCAGCGACAGTCCGCCGATGACCGCCACCATGACGCCCGCCGCCGCAATGAGTATCCAGAGGTTATCCATGGGCACCCCGCTTTGCGCGCAGATCGTCGTTCCAGTCCTTTCCCTGTGGGCGCAGGCGCTCTACATCCAAGCCCATGTTCTCCAGCACTTCCATCATGCTCTCGCTGGCATCCTCGCCGGCCTCATCGTTGTCCAGGCAGAGATAGACCGTATCCAGCTTCGGATCCTGCCGGAGCCGCTCCAGCACCGGCTGGATGGATGTGCCGCAGCAGGCCACATAGCTGTGTTCCAACCAACCGGCCGGATAGAGCGTGATGTGGGACAGCAGGTCAATGGGTGCTTCAAAAACGTACAGGGAACGATCCGTGCCGTTCCTGTGGAAGCTGTGCTTCGTCTCGCTGCCCTCCACGTTGACACGGAACACTTTGCCGCTGCTGCTTGTGCTGCGGAGGTGTGCGTGCTTGGCTACGCCGTGCTCATCCATGCCCACAAACACGCAATTGTGATGCACGGCATCCTCATAGAGCAGCTTCTCCCGCACGAACGCCGTGACCACATCCCGGTCAATGCACCGATGCCTTGTCAAGTAAGCGTAGAGCCACCGCATGGTCAGATAGGCCTCCGGCAGCGCGAAGGGCTTCGGTCCCTGCGGCTCCGGCTCTTTTTTGACGATGGGGATGATGCCCTGACCGTCCCGCCCCAGCAGCATGGTCACCGCTTCGGGATAGGTCTTGTCGTAGAACGCCATGACGAAGCTGACCGCGCCGCCGCCTCGCCGGGTGGCATGATCAAACCACTTAGCACCGCGAACGGTGATGCTGTGGTCGCTGGCCAGACGGTATTCCCGACCGGCCATGATGAGCTTTTCGCCCCGGTCACGAAGAAAAGACGGCAGGTCAACCTCGTTGGCCTGCCGTTTCTCCGCGGATGTGAAATAGATAAATTTTCCCATAATTCTCCTCATGAAAGAAGCGGGCCGCGTTGCGACCCGCTTCGGTTTATTATTCTCGTTGATAATGAGGTTCCGGTATGTAACGCTTCACCTGTTCGGCCATTCTCCGGTGAGAAGCCAGCAATGCGGCTTTCATTTGCTCACCCGTGATCTCGCCCCGCGCCCAACAAAGAGACAGCGTGCGGGCATAGTCGGAAACAGGAACGCCCTCAATGGCGTTGATGGCATCCGCCGTTTTTACGGCAGCCACGCGGCGATTCAGTTGCTTTACGGTCATCGGTCATCACCTTATTTTTAGCATACCACATAGCCGATAAAAACGGAAGAAAAACTTTGGCGGTCACAATGAATTCATGATGTCACTTGCTCTTGCCGCTGCGCCTCCTCATGGTCGTCCCGCTTATGTCCCATGGCCATGCGTTTCTCCTGCAATCGCCTGCGGCGCTTGGAGTCAATACGCAGCGTGGCGGGCGAGATCAGCGCGTCATGACGGAAGATATTGCCGAGGTGATGCAGCAGACGAAGGGTTGCGGGGAGTATGTTCACATTCTGAGCCATGGGTGTAGCCCGCGGCCGCTCTGACGATGCAATATGGCTCGGCGTAGCTGCTTGCTCAATGGTTTTCACCGCAAATTCTTCGGCGGACGGAGCCGACACGATATCCCGTTGTGTCGGCTGGATGCGCTCTGCTTCCCGGATGACGGCATTCAGCAGCACACGAAATTCCTTCTGCTGGGATAGCGGCAGGTGCTGGCGCGGATTCTGATTATGAAACCGCACCAGCTCGTCCTTTACCTGATTCCACTGCGCATAGCACGCCGCCACCTCCGGCAGCTGCGCCAGCCGATCTACGATGGCGTCCACCGTGGCCTTTACCGGCTTGGGCAGATACCCGTACTGATGCTTGCCGCTCAGTTGGGAGAGCTGTTGTGGCAGCTCCCGCATCAGAGACTCTACCTCCGTGTCCAGGCAAGTCCGATGCTCCATCTGTGCGGTCAGCTCCAGCAGCTTCTCCTGCGCCGTTTGGATGCTGCGCTTATAGATCTCTTCTTTGCGGATGTAGACATCCTTCAGTTCCTCCCGGAAGATGGTGCCGGTGAGCTTGGAGCGCATAGTGAAGATGCCTTTCTTCGTCAGGTGTCCTATCTTCGGATCATCCGACCACACCATCATGTGGACATGGGGATGGTGTCCTTCATTGTGAAACGCCGCGTACCACCGCAGCTTGTCCTGCGGGATGCGCAGCGCCTCCGCCAGTGTGCCGGACTGCTGGAGCAGCAGCTCCCGCCAAGCAGCGGTGTTGTCATAGCCGGTCTGCACGGCGTCCTCACGCCGCAGGGAGAAGATGAACGTCCACACCCGCCCCTCGTGAGCGTCCAGCTCCGCCACCGCATTGTCCAGATCGGTGGCGGGCGCGGCGCTGAACAGTCCGTGTCCGCCATGCTTTTCCGCCCGCGGGCGCTGGGCGATGTACTTCATGTAACCGCTCTCCGGCTCCATCTCGTGCAGGTGAGAATCCAGCGCGGCGGCGATATACGCCGATGCTGTGGCACGGTTCGGCGTGGTGAGATAGTCCTCATACTCAAACAGCTCTTTTGTGTCGGGGTAGTTCTTCAGCAGATCCTCGATGAGCTGCAGTTGCTTTTCCGTCACCGGTCCGGTGTCGCTTGTGATCTCCACGCCGTCCCGCTTGGCAATGTATTTCATGTATCCAGCCCTATTGCCGCTCTTGAAGTAGCCACTTTTCTGTATCAGTCGCGCCACAGGTTACTGCCTCCGATGCAGCCGCAGGGCGTCCCGGAAGGAGAACGCGCCCTGGGTGTCGGTCACCTCCCGGACGCTGTAGCCGCGGTACTTGCGATACATCTCCGCGTCCATGTCGGCGTCCTCCGCCAACAGGTGGTTGGTGATGCTATGCTCCACTGCTAAGTTGAACAGCAGCTTGCCGACTCGGTTGCAGTACACGCCCAGCGAACCTTCCAGCACATCCAGCAGCACTTTGGGCAGAAACGCGCTGGCTCTGTTGGTGTGCAGGTAGCCGTCATAGAAGCGGATGGCTTTCTCCACGAACTCACTTTGGCTGCCGCAGTTGTCCGCACGGGCATCTTCCTCTACCATAGTTTTTGCCTCCGGCGTCAGCCAGAAGGCGTGCTTTTTCTTATTCGTTGCCATTGGTGTTCACCTCCTAAAAATCGCGGCATGACCCCGCTGATTATCCCGTGATCACGCAGTTTTTCTGACTACCGACTCCTTCCGCGCCGATTTTTTGCCAGAATGACCCCTGCGCACTTTCCTCAAAACTGTCCGCACTGCGGGCAGAAGTGGGCGGGGTGGGACGCTCACGACCCCACCCCTTTCACCTGCTATACTTTCGGCGCACCGAAAGTCCTCCGGAATCCGTCCAAAACCGCTCCAAACAGCCGGGGCCGCTACCGTTACTCTCCCGCGCTCCTGTCTGCCCACACAGCGGCCCACAGGGGCGAACGTGGGGCGGCAGCACGGTCAACTACATGCTGCGATTATTTTGTCTCCTTCACCGCACCACTACCAGTCGGTGCAACGACAGGCGGTGCGTGTTTCACCTCTGCGGGAGCTGCCTGCGGCTTCGCAGTCTTGGGCGGGCGCTTGGGCTTGGCAGCAGGCGCAGCCCTGCTGTCCAGATACTCCCGCACCGGTTCCGGTACGGTTTTCTCGTAGAGTTGCCGGAGCGCGTCCTCCATACGGCTCTGCACGGAAGCGTTTTCCTTCTTCAGAGAAAACTCCAGCGCGTCCAGCTTGTCCTCCTCGAATGCGAGGGTGATGTTCACTTTCTTCATGTTGGCCTCCTTAATCATAGTTGATATACGGGATCTCCAGCCAGTGTGTCCAGCCGCGGCCTTCCAGCTGCGTTTTCACCACGCCGTATTTGGTACCCATGGCTTCTATCACTTCGCCGTTTCCGATGTATACGCCGATGTGTCCCTGCTTCCACACCGCCAGTCCCGGCGTGTCCGGCATGATTTGGATCGCGCCCTTGCGCACGGCGTTGTAGTACATCTCGTTGGCGCCGATATCCGGCATACCGTTGCTGCCGTACTGTATCTCCATGGTCTCGCCGTTCAGCCAGCCGTAGCCTTTGATCAGTCCCACGCAGTCGGCGGTGCGCTCGCCCAGCCAGTTGGCCCGGATGAACGCGGCGTATTCTCCCACGCCCTCCGGGTACTGCGTCAGCTTGTATTGCAGCAGCTCCGGCGTCAGCACCTGTCCGTAGGTACCCCACACATAGCCCCAGCCGGAGTTCCATGCGTTGGTCACATAGGTCACAAGGTCGGCGGCGTTTTTGGCAGACGCATCCATAAGCATGGCGGCATCCAGCTCCACCGGTGCGCTGCCGCCTGCGGCGTATGCGCCGTCAAAGGTATCGCCGCCGCTGCTGCCGGTCACCATGGCGTAGATGTGGGCGGCATTGGCCTTGTCCTCCTCTGTCACCGGCTCGCCCTGCCACGCTGCCAGCTTTTCATAGACCGTGGCCAGCGGCAGCGGCACCGCCACATAGTAAACGGTCGTCTGCACCACCACCGAGCCGTCCTCCAGCTCCGTTGTCGTGGTGTCCACACGCTCCTCCAGGCGGTAGAAGCAGTCCACAAAGTTGGCGGCGGCGCGGCGGGTAGGCGCTTCATCTCCAAAACAGAGGGCAAAGAAAACAGCCTTGACCTGCAAGGGGTCAAGGCCGCCGCTTTCCGCCTTGGCATTCACGGCGGCTGTTGCCGCATCCAGAAGGGCAAAAGCTGTCCGCATCTCGGTGATGTGATCTTTGTATTCCGCAGGGATCTTGTCTGAGAATGCCGGACCATAAAAGGACGCGGACACAGCAAAGTCATTGTGTTCCACTGCGGCGGTGCCGAAGCAGCAGAGAAACGCTGTCAGAAGGATCAACGGCGAGAAGATGAGGGCAATGACCCAGCCCGCCGTTTTGCGGCCTTTTTCATTGGTCAGCACAGCCGCCGCCAGCCGTGCCAACACGGGGGACGCCATCAGCGGCCACCCGCCGTGCCGAACAGTGCCGCCTTGTGGGGCGGCGCTTTCACCTCCAGCAGATACCGCTCCGCGCCGCACTTGAACAGGCACTCGCCCCGCCGCGCGTGGCGGATCAGCTCAAACTCCGCCTCGTCCAATTGCAGCATATCCATATAGAACCGCCTGCCGATGGAGCCGGGGTTAAACAGAAACTGGTGAGGCGGGATGGCGAACAGCGGCTTGGTCATCTCACGCACCCCCTCCTGATCGAAGTCCTCCAGATTCTGAGATGCCATCAGCAGGGCGGAGTCCCGCTTCCGTACACGCTTCAGGCAGTTGCGGATATATTCAATGGCGGTGGGATTGGATAGCCAAAGATACAGCTCATCCAGCGCCGCCACCGTGTTGCCCGCTGTCAGCAGACGGTCTGACATATACGCCAGCACATTGAACAGCAGTGCGTTCCGCAGACTTTTGGCCGCCGTCAGCATGCCGCCTACGCCGAACACAAGAAACCTGTCGCCGGTAATGTTGGTATGCCCGTTGAAGAACGGCGCGTCCGCGCCCATGCACAGGGAGTGCAGCCCCAGCAGCACCTCCTGCAGCAGCTCCCGCGTATACAGGCTGCCCGCCTGATAGTGCCGCAGTTCCTCCTCCATAAGCGCGTACAGGTCGGAGAGGATGGGGTAGTCCTCCGGCGCAAGCTGCCGGAAGTCCGTTTTCTCTGAGATGCCCCACTTCTGATACAGCTTGGACAGCATGATCTCAATGGTATCCAACTGCGGGTCGGAGAACTCCTTGTAGGCGCGGAAGAAATCCTTCAGGAAGGAGATGTGCCGCGCCAGCAGCGTGGACTTGCGGAACGCCTCGGGGACGGACTCGTCGGGTTCGGACGTGTCTCCCTCATCCCAACACCGCACCTCCAGCACATTGATGCGCTTCTCACCGGCCATGAGGTCGATGAAGCAGCCGCCTAAATTGCCGCACAGTTCCTCCAGTTCATGCTCCGCATCCAGTGAGATCACGGATTTCCCCGCCTCCAGCAGATTGCAGATCAGCAGCTTCATGAGATAGCTTTTTCCCTGACCGCTGTTGCCGAGAATGAGAGTGTTGGCGGAGGTCTTATCGCTTTCCCTACGGTCGAAGTCCACCACGATATTACTGCCGTACTTGTCCTTGCCGATGTAGATGCCCTTGGGATCTGTCTTGCCGGAGTAGTTGAACGGGTACAGATTGGCCACGCTGCCAGCGGGCAACACCCGCTCGAATTCCCGCCCCAGCGCATTGCGTCCCACGGGGCTGACGCAGCAAAATCCCTGCTTCTGCCGCAGGAGCAGCTTGTCCACATTCAGCTTGCAGCGCACCAGCTCTGTCAGCACATCGGTCTGCAATCGCTTCAGCCGCTCCATGCTGTCTGCCGTCATCTCCAGATACACGGCGCAGTGGAGCAGCGGCTCATGCTCCCGATGCATCTTATGTACCAGCTCCGCCACATCCCGCAGGTTGCTCTCGGCCTCCACGGTCTGACGCAGCTTGTTGGGGTCTGATCCGTCCAGCTTGTTCTTCTTGTTGGCGTTGTCGATGATCCGATCCTCCTCTCCGGGAGATACCTGCCGGCAGTAGATCCGCAGGGTCACGCCGCTTTTCTCGCCCAAGTGCCGCAGGATGGCCTGGGCCTCGGTGCTGGCGGGATATTCCCGCAGCGCCCACACGCAGCGATAGGTGCTGCCGAAGATGTAATGATCCACCTCAAACTTCACCACACCTGGCGCGATGCAGTCCAGATAGGTGCGCAGGAAGGCTTCCTGCGGAGTGGGTTCTTTTTTCCGAAAAGGGTTTTTCATATGCCCTCCCATCACAGCAAATAGAAGTCCATGCGCGGCTCCAGCTCCGGCTCCTGCCCGGTGAACTGTTCCGGCTCACGGAACAGTTCCGTGTACCGCGCTACCTGCTCATCCGTCAGGGAGCAGAGACCGCCCTCCAGATCGTCTCCCACCAGAAAGAACGGCCCGCAGATGATGTCATCCTCCAGCCGCCGATTGGGTTCCATGCCGTTGAGCTTTCCCTCATCGTTGCAGCAGAGCAGCACGCCGTCCTCCATATACACCGGCTGGAACAGCCCCTGCACCTCCTGCTGGATGGCTTCCAGTCCGTCCGCCATCTCCTTTACATAGGGCGCTTTCCCCGGTTCGATTTTCAATATCCGCATTTTATTCCTCCGTTTCCGTTGTCAGCCACCGTGCGCCATCTACAAGGTCAAAGCTCTCATGGGTGGCATCCTGTTCGAAATAGATCGCCAGCAGCTCCAGCAGCTTCTGGCCCTCGGCGCGCCGCACGGCAAAGCCGCTGTCTCGAAGCTGCTGCTCCACGGCGGCATAGTGGACAGCGCCGTCCGTTTTCCGCTGCCGCAGTACGAAGCAGAACTCCCGCGAGGATGCCATCATGGTCTGCGTGTCGTCCAGATGCTGCCGATCCTGTGCCAGCAGCCTGCGGATGGCGGGGTTGTCCTCCTGCTCCAGCCGCTGGCGGTAGAACTGCCGGTTGTCCTGAAAGGACTCCTTGGAGTCCAGTGCCAGCAGCTCGATTTCCGCCATAGCCTTCAGCACGTTCAGCAGCGCCATTACCCGCGACCGGACGCCCTGCTCCGGCAGGACATTCAGGTTGGTGGGCTGCACAAGATAGAAGGTCAACTCGCCGTCCGCGGTCTGAACGCCGCCTGCCGTGATGTCCTCGATGCTCACAAGCTGGCGGGTGGACTTTTTCCTTGTTTTCATATCGGTTCCCTCCACTCGTAGTATTGCTGCCCGAAAAAGAAAAACGCTGCGGCGTAGCGCAGGAAATCCAGCATACTGACGCCGTCATGCCGAATGCAGAGAAAGGCCAGCGCCGCCGTGACCACCATAGGGACAACAGCGCCGGTCTGGGCCAGCGCCACTGCCGACAGCAGCAATCCGATGCCGATGAACGCCACATCCCGCAGCGCCCATAGCCACAGCATAGGCCGAGCCGTCAGATTTTCGGGGTAAATATAAATTGTTCTCACCTCCATGAGATGCAGAGCGGCCGCGGGTTTCCCCGCGGCCGTTCATGTCGCTTAGTTATTCCGTTTCTGCATTGTCCAGCGCATTCTCAATGAGCTGGATGAGGAATTGCTTCTGCTTGAGGTTGTGTGCTGCCAGATACTTTTTCAGTCTATCGAAGAGTTCTGCCGGGATCTGTACCGCCAAGGTCCGCTCTGCTTTCATTCCGCCGCCTCCTTCAAAGTGTTCGGTGAAGATGCGCTCCACATATTCTGCCAGCGTCGCCAGCTCCATTTCTTCTTTCTCTGCCATGATTTTAGCGTGAAGCTCTGCCGGTATCATGGCGCAGAGGTTCTTTTTGCCCTCCATCGGCCTGCTCCTTTCCTCGATTTTGCAAGCAAAGCATACCGGAAGAAGTCATGGAAAGCTATTCACCAAACTCAACGAAGAAGCTATGTGAAACGGAAGCAATATTACCAAGGCGGCTATACCGCCCGCAAAACCTCCGCGATACGCCCCATGATGAACTCCACGCAGGGGATCGCTACGCTGTTGCCCAGCGCCTTATAGCGGGCGCTGTCAGACGCGCCGGGAATATCCGTCCAGCCATCCGGAAAACCCTGTAACCGTTCGCACTCCAACGGGGTCAGGCGGCGGATGAGATAGGCGCAGGCTTCTGCCTGCTGGCAGACAAGGTCGGTGGCGTCCTTATGCTGTCGGGCGCTCTGAGTGCTGACCACCTTACTGTCCTTGAATTCATCCACCCGCTGACGGGCATAGATGCAATGGCGATCCATGGCGGTCAGCGTATAGGCAAGCTCCTCCTGACAGCCGAGGCCGTTGCCGCCATTTTGCGGCTGGCGGTCTACGATATTCCCGGCGATGCAAATGGCATTAGGCTCCTGCTCCACCAGCGGCACATTGTTGCCGCCTGTTTTTCTCACCTTTTCTGTTGACACGATTAAATTCTCCTTTCATTCTTGTGCATTTTTGAAATTGGCTATATAATAAACAGCACGATGACCTTTCACTGAACCGCATCGTGCTGCTATCATATTCGGTTAGAAATCGTCCTCGCCCTGCGCCGCAGCTTTGTGCATAAGAAGATGAACTTTGCCGCGCAAGAGCTCAACCTCATAGCGAAGCTGATCATTCTCATTGAGCAGTCTTTGAATATACCCGTCTTTTTCTGCAAGGAGCATTGCCATTCGGGGAGATGCGTTGTTGGCTTTGTCTGTGCCCTCAGTAATCTGCGGCTGGATGATACCATGCTCTACCAGCACCTTTCGAACATGCGGCTTGGCAAAAACGGAACGGGACAGACCGGTTACGCTTACCAGATCCTTGATTTTGATATTGTAGCCTTGAGACTCTAATGCAAGAATTGCTTGCGTTACCGCCTCCAAAGTTTCCTGGCGGATTTTCTCCTGCCGATGGACGAGTGATTCAGGTATTGTTCGTTTCATTTCTCTGCACATCCGTTTCAATTGATTTTAGTATGGATTCAAACAGTTCCGCATTTCTTTTCGCATTATCACAAATGAGAGGGAACGCTGAAAATTGAATCTGCTTTTCGCACCATAGAGATATTTGCTCGCGATAGTATTCTATTTGCTCCGCATCGGGCGCAAAGGCTTTACATTCAAGGCAATTCCACATATCACTTTTGCAGTTGGTGATGTCGCTGCATATGCCACCACGGACACGGTGCGCTCTGAGGTTTTTCATAAGGCGCTGCTCCATTTGTTCATCCATATTGAGGATGCGACCACCAAATAGCACATACCGTTTATCCGATTCTTGCCGTTCAGCTAATACATAATTCTGCTTTTCACGGATCGTTTCTGGCATAAGATTCAAATGTGCATAGGCGGCAAAAATCATGGCATCTCCGTGATGGCCTGTCATCTCAGCTATCTGGGCAGCAGTGAAACCGGCTGCCAAACGATCTGTGATGCCGTTATGACGAAACTGGTGCGTTGTCACCACATAGACATTTCCCGTTTCATCCAAAATGTTGTAACGACGGCATATATTTCGAAAATGGTCGTTGACAGTAAATATTGATGCCACAAAGCAGAGCTTGGTAAAATATGTAGGTTTTCCTTTACGGCAATAACTCTGTCGGTATGAAAACAGCATTCCTTTTTTATCTTCTGGCAGAAACTCCTGGATCTGACGCGCCGTTTCCTGTTGCTCTTTTATTAACCCTATGAGGTATCCGGCAATTCCCTTATCTTCCAAGTGGATACTTCTCGTGGCTGGCTGTTGCCAACCTCCGTTTTGCTTCCATGTAGGAATAAACAAAACATATTGACCGTTAAACCTTTTTAGACAGTCTATCTTCATGCCAAGGATTTCTCCAATACGTGAAGGTATAAGCCTGAGGAGCCAATATGCGCATCGAAGATAGAGCGCGATCTCATCGCTCTTGAATGCAGCATCTAACTGAACTGCAACGGGCTCGGGGATATACTTTGCATCGTACCTGCGTTGGCGGCAATAGGGGGATACACCAAATGGATTTTTACCCTTTACGCCATCAATACCATTCATTGTTTCAAAAAATGTACTCAACGATGACCAAACTCCAATACAGGTTGTCTCCGCAAGCCCGCGTTTTTCAAGGTAACGGTAGAAGTCGGTCGCAGCAAATTCATCGCAATTACTCAGCGGCAAGGTGCCTTTGCTAAGTGACCAGAAGTCAAAAAAACGAACAAGATCATCCACATATGCCTTGACGGTAGATATCTTCTTGCCGCGTATAAGGCTGATTGCCACAAAACACTTCACCGCTTCTTTGTGAAGCTTTGGAATTCTGCCAAAGTATAGCGTAAACGCACCGCTTTTTTCTGCGGGGCTGCGGCGCAAATTGCTGCACAGCCACTTATTCTCATGAAACTGCACATTGGGCCCAAGGTGCTCGACAAAGCGGATATATTCTTCCAGCTTTGCCGCATCATAGATTTCAGCAAGGATAGCACTACTCATAATCGGCCTCCTTTCTCAATCATGCCTACAACGCTTTGGTAGGACTCCAACAAGCGGTATTCCTGCTTGTACTCAGGATACGTTGAATAATCTGTAATGCCATCCGTTTTGTACGCCTCCGTCAGCCTGCGCAAAATGTTTTCTTGTTCCTGCAGCAGCTCTTTCCAGTATGGAAGATACTGTTTTCCAGTGCATAAATTACGGCAATTCACGCAATTGTAGAGGCTGCATCGGTTCATACACGGCCCATCTGTCAACTTCCGAACACAAAACCCAAGTTCCACACGGCGTTGTCCAAGGCAGAAATCTGTGTACAGGAGCCTGCGTTCTTCTTCTGCATAAATTTCAAGCTGTTCGCCGGTCATGATAAGTTCAAACTTTTCTCTGAAAAATGCAGTATTTAATTCGGCCAGTTTTTTCTTCCGAACCTCTGCATAGTATTTCGCTGCCGTATCGCTACATAAGTGTCCCAGCCAATAGGCCAGTTCAACAGTGGTCGCTCCATTTTCAATCAGCCTTACAGCCATGGTTTTCCGAAACTGCTTAATGGTGAAGTGCCAAAGCTCTCCATTTTCATCGCATATATCATATTTCCTGATGATTCCACGGATGCATTTGACAAATGGTTGAGAGTCAATAACCGATTTCTCATATCCAAGCTTTCTGCTCCAGAAAATGTACGATGTCCCCACCGCTTTTCTTTCATCAGCATCTTGGATGATGTATTGAGACAGCCTGTCAGCCACGTCTTTGGGTATCATGACCCTGTGATAGTCTCCAGCCCCGTGCCTCCGTCTCGCACTGAGAGTTTTATGCGGAATATATTTCAGTTGGCACACATCGGGGTAATGAGAAGTTTCAACACAGTCTTCTTCAAGAAAGTATACTTCCTTCAATCGTAATCCTGTATTCACGAACAAATCGTACAGCAACCTGTGCTGAGTGGACAATTCTTCCCGATGCAAGTCCAGCTGCTCCACCACCTCTTCTGGAATGATTTCGGTGGGTGTGTTAAATTGACGAAGATTGTGAAATGTAACAATATCAAACGGATTGGTGCGCGGCCTTGGCGCTCTAATTTGTGTGTCCCGTTCAGC
>CAKTNW010000039.1 GCA_934589145.1 uncultured Oscillospiraceae bacterium
TTCACGGTCAGACTGATGTCCTTGTTGGCATAGAAGCTGCCAAACCGTTTGCTGATATGTTCCATTCTCAGCAGCTCACTCAAACGCTCTCACTCCCCTGCCTTTTTAATAATGAATACTACCTCTGATAATATCGGGAAAAGTATACCATACATTTATTCAGTTGAAAAGAAAAATTTTTTCTGTTTCTTTACATTTTTTCCCATAAAAATTTTGTCACATTTATGCCCAGTAATTTCTTATGTCTCCGTTCAGTTACCCGGCAGCACTTTCGTGAGATGCCGTGTAAAAGCAAGCATCCGCTGGCTTTCGTCAACGGATGCTTAACCATACGGAACAGCCCCATCATCGTAAATGGCGCTTCCCGTCAGCATATGACGCGTCCCGCCTCACCCGGCTCTACTTTCTGAGGATCGCCACCGCGCAGGGGATCCTCCCCTGACACAGTGTATAGCTGGCGTCCCTGTATCCGGCATCCCGGAAGAACTGCCGGTAAGTATCCAGCGTGAACTCCCGCTTGAAATCCGCACCCGCCTTGCCGATGGCGCCGGATATGCGGTTGGTCGTTCCCCGTTCCGTCCGGTTCATATAGGTGGGAATAATGATCCTGCCGCCCTTCCGGCAGACACGGTCAAGCTCGTCCAGCGCCTTGTGCGGTTCGTCCAGCAGGTGGATCACATTGGCGGCCACCACCACGTCAAAGCTTGTGTCGGAATACGCCAGACGCAGGATATTCCCCTGCTGAAACTGCACATTGCCGTATTTCTGGCATTTCTTTTCCGCCCGCCGCAGCATCTTTTCAGAAAAATCCGTGGCCGTCAGGCTCTTGCACCGCGGGGCGATCACCCCGGTAAGCAACCCTGTGCCGCAGGCACATTCCAGCACCTCATCCGTCGGACGGATCAACTGTGCCACCTCGGCGCACAGCGCCTTATTGGCACGCCGGTTGATGACATTGGCAAAGATGTCATATACCCCCGCTGCATGATCCCAAAACATTCTGTCTCACCTCTCCCAAGATCCCTGATGCGCCTTCACGACCGCCTCCAAAAACCGCCGGGGATGTTCGCCCGCCAGGCCGCCGCAGAGGATCACCATTAACTGTGGATTCTCCGTACCAAATTCAAAATGCTTCATGCCTTTCGCTCCAGTACCACGATCCGGTTGGAAATATTCCGCACCGCCGGCAGCTTATCCAGCAGCTTATAGACCGGCGCGAACACCGCCATGCCCTCGGTCAGGCCGTGCTCCTCCACAAAGCGGAAGTCCGGCAGCAGCGCCGCCAGCGCCCGGCCGTCCTTGACGCCCCAGGTGAATTTCGCGTTGCTGCCCTCAATAGACTTCTCCTTGAACCGCTTCACCACCATGGGGTTCATGGTCTCCACCAGCACGGTGGCCGCGTCGAACCGCCCGGCGATGACGGCAAAGATCCGCTGTACGTCCGCCTCCGTCAGGTACATGGTCAGCCCCTCGATGATAATCAGCACCGGCGCGTCGGTCTCTTCGATCCGGCTGCCCCAGTCGTCCATGGCGGACATGGCGATCTGGGTAACGGCGCCGCTCTCCGGCAGCAGCTTCTCCCGCACGGCCATAGTCTCCGGCAGGTCAAGGTTATACCAATGGCGGTACCCCGTCATCCGGCAGCACCGGGTGTCCAGCCCGCAGGCGATGTTCACCACCACAGCGCCGGGATGGGCCGCCAGGTACGCCGCCGTCAGTTTGTCCAGCACGATGGTGCGGGCGATGACGCCGCTGCGCATGGCGGTGTCCTTCTCTGCCAGGGAGAAGTCGTAGTCCAGCTTCTCCACGAGCTCCTCCGCCTTTGTGTCCCGGATCACGCCCCGGCCCCGGCTCTCTCTGGCCCGGGCATAGACGGTCTGCAGCATGGTCTCCGGCACGCCGGAGAGGGTAATCTTTTCATTCATTCTCATTCGCCTCCGTTTTGATGGGCTGCCGCCCCGCCCAAACGGCGTTGGCGGCCATCCAGATCAGCAGCGCCCCGTTGCCGGAGCCCTGGCTCAACACAAAGTCCCATGTGGACACCTCCGCGCCCAGCGCCTGCCGGATATCGGGGATCAGCGCCAGTATCAGCTGCCAGAGCAGCAGATGGAACAGGAACATCCGCCGCGGCAGGATGGTTTTCCCGGTCAGGACAGCCCACGCGCTGACCAGGATCAGCGTCAGCATCCCGGCGTAGGCGATCAGCATAGCGGGCATCACCCGCTCATACTGCCCCTGGATCAGCGCCGCCGCTTCCTCGCGGCCCAGCAGCGGCGCGAGAGTGCTTGTCCAGTCGGCCAAGCTGCCGATCATAAAATGCAGCACCCCGGCGGAGGTGAGGTAGATGATGCCGCCGATACGGATCGCCAGCCGGGTTCTGCGGTACCGTGGCAGGATCTGCGCCGCGCAGACCCGCACGGCGAAAAAGCACAGCGCCATGCCCAGCAGTCCCGTGAACGTCAGCAGCGGAAGCCGCCACAGGGGATAGGCGCCGCTCAGGTACGCCTCCCGCAGGAAGAGCCCGCTGTCCTGCTGCCCCGCCGGGATCACGCTCAGGCACAGGTCGCCCACCAGCATCAGCGCCGCGCCCAACGCCCCCAACCAGCAGCTGCGTCGATATTGTCTCGGAACTTGCTCCATACAATCCCCTTTCCCGCTCTCCATGCTTCACTTGCAGTTAGGTTGTGCTAACCGCCACTTTTTTGAAAAGCCGCCCCTGGGCAGCCTTATGCATATGCATATTTTAGCACCGATAAAGCCGCTTTTCAAGACAGTTTTGCACGTTATTTTCCCCTATTTCACCCCATAGAGCAGCGCCCCGATGGCCCGGCGGATATCCGCCGGGCCATCGGGGTGTACTTATTTCGCCTGCCGCATGCTGAGACTGATGCGCTTTTTCTTTTCGTCCACGTCCAGCACCACCACCTTGACGATGTCGCCTACGGACACCACCTCGGAGGGGTGGCGGATGAACTTGTCCGCCACTTGGGAGATGTGCACCAGGCCGTCCTGGTGGACGCCGATGTCCACGAACACACCGAAGTCGATGACGTTGCGCACGGTGCCGGTCAGTTCCATGCCAGGCTTGAGATCCTTCATCTCCAGCACATCGGTGCGGAGGATGGGCTTGGGCAGCTCATCGCGGACATCCCGGCCCGGCTTCAGCAGCTCGGCGGTGATGTCCCGCAGGGTGGGCACGCCCACGCCGATGGTCTGGGCGGCCTTCTCCTCGCCGTAGGCCTTGATGCGCTGCGGCAGGTCGGCGATGCGCTCGGCCTTCACGTCCGCCAGGGTATAGCCCGCCAGCTCCAGCAGCGCCTTGGCGGCGTCGTAGCTCTCCGGGTGGACGGCCGTGTTGTCCAGCACACTCTTGCTCTCCGGCACGCGGAGGAAGCCGGCGCACTGCTGGAAGGCCTTGGGCCCCAACTTGGGCACCTTCTTGATCTGGGCGCGGGAGGTGAACGCGCCATTCTCCTCCCGATAGGCCACCACGTTTTTCGCCGTGGTGCCGTTCAGGCCCGCCACCCGCTGCAGAAGGGACGGCGACGCCGTGTTGATATCCACGCCCACGGCGTTGACGCAGTCCTCCACCACGCCGCTGAGGGCCTCATCCAGCTGCTTGGCGGGCATATCGTGCTGATACTGGCCCACGCCGATGGCCTTGGGGTCGATCTTCACCAGCTCCGCCAGGGGATCCTGCAAGCGCCGGGCGATGGACACGGCGCTGCGGAGGTTCACGTCGTACTGGGGGAATTCCTCGGCGGCCAGCTTGCTGGCGGAGTAGACGGACGCGCCCGCCTCGGACACGATCATATAGCTGACGTGGGCGCCGGTCTCGCTCACCCGGCGGATCAGCTCCACCGCCATCTGCTCCGTCTCGCGGCTGGCGGTGCCGTTGCCGATGGCGATGTGCCCCACGCCGTGCTTCCGGATCAGCCTGGCCAGGGTCGTGATGGCCTCCTCCTTCTGCCGCTGGCCGTAGGTGGGATACACCACGGCGGTATCCAGCACCTTGCCGGTGCCGTCCACCACCGCCACCTTGCAGCCCATGCGGTAGCCGGGGTCAAGGCCCATGGTGACCTTTCCCTTCACCGGCGGCTGCATCAGCAGGGGCTTCAGGTTCAGGGCGAACTGGCCGATGGCGCCCTCGTTGGCGGCGTCCGTCAGGGTATTGCGGGCCTCACGCTCCAGCGAGGGGTAGATGAGCCGGTCGTAGGCGTCCTCGCAGGCGGCCTTGATAAACTCCATGGCGGGTGAGCCGGGCTTCACCACGGCGCGGCGCAGCAGCGGCAGCGCCGCGTCCCGATCCAGCAGCACGGCGACGGAGAGAACGCCCTCCTTTTCGCCCCGGTTGATGGCCAGGATCTGGTGCCCCGCCAGCTTGGAAAGCGGCTGGTCGAAGTCGTAGTACAACCGATAGACGGTGTCCTCCTCCGTGGCGGCCAGGCTGCGGAGGTGGCCCTGCCGCGTCAGCAGGCCCCGCAGGGCCCTGCGGATGTCCGCGTCGTCGGACAGCATCTCGGCCACGATGTCGTTGGCGC
Source organism: uncultured Oscillospiraceae bacterium (assembly GCA_934589145.1). GTDB lineage: Bacteria > Bacillota > Clostridia > Oscillospirales > Oscillospiraceae > Vescimonas. The sequence goes on from CAKTNW010000039.1 coordinate 4,542, forward strand.
CCTGCAGGGCGTCGGTCACGGTCTCCACGCCCTTTTCCGGGTCGATGTAGTCCTGTGCCGCGTCCTCCGGCGCAGGGCAGTCCTTTTCCTGGGCCAGCAGGAGCTGGGCCAGCGGCTCCAGGCCCTTCTCCCGTGCCGCCGTGGCGCGGGTGCGGCGCTTCTGCTTATAGGGACGGTAGAGATCCTCCACCTCCGCCAGCGTTCCGGCGCTGTCGATGGCGGCGGACAGCTCCGCCGTCAGCTTGCCCTGCTCCTCGATGGCCTTTTTCACCGCCTCACGGCGGTCGGCCAGATTCCGCAGGTACTGGAGCCGTTCCTCCAGGGTGCGCAGGGCGGTGTCGTCCATGGCGCCGTGGAGCTCCTTGCGGTAGCGGGCGATGAAGGGGATGGTGTTGCCCTCGTCCAGCAGGCGGACTACGTTTTCCACATGCTGGGGGTTCTTGTCAAGCTCCTGTGCCAGGGTCTGAATGATATCCATAGATTCTCCTTGTCTTGTATCCGATAATGGTGGGGCGCTGCCCCTGCGTTTTTCTGTTTTATTATAGCAAACCGATCCGCCGCTTGCAACCTTTGCGCGGCGGCGCAAATATCGTGTTGCCGTGCCGGAGGTTTTGTGATAAGGTATCATAAAAAGGAGCGTGAGCGGATATGACAGTAAGACCAGCAAACAAGCAGGAGATCGCGTACTTTGCCGATGCCCACCGGCGGGTATATCGTGAAGAGTATCGCTGGGGCCCCGCCTTCTGTGATTATGCCGCCCATATTGCGGAGACCTTCGTCAGAAGTGAGCGGGACGAGTTTTTTGCCGCCGTGGCGGATGACCGCCCCGTGGGCTGCATTATGCTGTGCCAGACGGAGGAGCCCGCCGCGGGACAGCTGCGCCTCTTTCTGGTGGAAAGGGCGCAGCGCGGCGCGGGCGTGGGTACGGCACTGGTGGATGCCCTGCTGGAAAAGGCCCGTGCCTGCGGCTATCAGCGGCTGATCCTTTGGACGGCCTCGCCGCTGGTGGACGCCATCCGGCTGTATCAGAAGTACGGCTTCCATAAGACGGAGCAGCAGCCCAACACCACCTGGAACCTTGACGGCGAGACCGTCATGGAGGAGAAGTTTGAGCTTGCCCTGTGACCGGGCGCGGGTACGCATCTGTCTCCTGCCCTTCCATAAAGCATCCCCCACCATGCGGATCCCGCATGGTGGGGGATGCTTTTATATCGTGCGTTCTGAAAACTTTACTTGCAAATCAAGTTGTCAGATGGTATACTATGCTCTGGATATAAAAGGGAGGGCCATATCATGGAGAACGACGGACTCACACAATATACGCGGATCGCCATTTCGCTGGCGGAACGGATCGCCTCAGGACAAATGAAGGAAGGGGACAAGCTTTCCGGCCGCTCCAAGCTCTCGCCGGAATACAGCGTCTCGCCGGAGACCATCCGCCGGGCACTGCGGCTGCTGGCGGATATGAAGGTGGTGGAGGTGAAGGAGCAGAGCGGCGTGTACGTTCTGTCCGCCGACAACGCCCGACGGTATCTCAGCAATTTTGCGGACAAGGCCGGTCTGCGGGGGAAGCAGCAGCGGCTGGAACAGCTTCTGGCCCAGCAGGAGCTGCTGAACCGCCAGATGGCGGAACTGTGCCGTGATATTCTGGATGAGACCAGCCAGACGCCCGACAGCTTGCCCAATTACAGCTGCCGCGTCCCCGACGACTGGCACCGCAGCGGCACCACTGTGGGGGCGCTGCGATTCTGGCAGGCCACCGGCGCCACCATCGTGGCGATTCGCCGAAACCTGTCCTATATCATCTCCCCCGGCCCTTATGCCGAGCTGTACGCCGGGGACTGTGTGATCTTCGTGGGGGACGCCAAGGCCCGCGAGGCGGTGTCCCACTTTTTCTCGAATGCGTAATTTTCCCGGCTCCGGCCGGATCACGAAAGGAGTTTTTCTATTGGTACACAACGAACTGCATGCAATCGACCTGGGCATTATTGCCGCCTATCTCATCGCCATGGTCACCATCGGCGTGGTGATGGTGAAAAAGGTACAGAACACGGACGACTACTATCTGGGCGGACGATCCTTCGGCCCGCTGGTGCTGATGGCCACCGTGTGCGCCACCATTATCGGCGGCAGCGGCCTGATGGGCCGCGCCGGTGTGGCGTACTCCAGCGGCTTCAAGGCCATTATGACGGCCCTGCCGTACCTGCTGGGTATGTTCATCTTCTCCGGCTTTGCCGGACGCATCTCCGCCGTGGGCACCACCTTCAACGTCACCTCCATCCCCGACCTGTTCGAGCAGCGCTTCGGCAAGACAGCGAAGGTGATCCTGGGCTGCCTGATCGCCTTTACCATGATGGGCACCGTGGCCTCTCAGGTGACGGCCACCGCCACCATCATCAATATGCTGGGCAACGAGATCGGCATCTCCTATGAGATGGGCGCGCTGATCGCCTGCCTGGTCTTTATGATCTATACCGCCACCTCCGGATTGTTCGGCGTGATCTATACGGATGTGTTCCAGTTCGTCATGCTGATCCTGTTTGTGTATATCCTGATCCCCACGGCGTCTCTGTCCAAGCTGGGCGGATTCTCCGTTTTCCTGGAAAATCTGGCCCCGGAGCTGGCCAAGCCCTATGTGGACGGCAATATCATCGGCGATATCATCACCTACTTCGTGTTTACGCTGGCGGGCGCCGAGATGTGGCAGCGTGCCTTTGCCGCCAAGAGCCAGAAGGCCGCCCGCGAGGGCCTGTTCCTGGGCACCTTCGTCTACGGCCTGACCATCCCGCTGGTGTGGTTCATGGGCGTGGTCACCCACCAGTTGGTCAGCCCGGAAAAGCTGGCCCAGTTTGGCTCCACCGACGCGGTGGTGCCCGCCCTGGCCATCGAGGTGCTGCCGGTGGGTCTGACAGGTCTGGCCCTGGCGGGCATCCTGTCGGTCATCATGTCCACGGCGGACAGCTACCTCATCGTCTCCGTCCAGACCTGCGTCCACGATATCTATAAGGTGTTCAAGCCCAATATCTCCGAAAAGAAGGAGCTGCGGCTGACCCGCGTGTTTGCGTTTATCCTGCCGCTGGGCGCGCTGGTCATCGCCCTGTACATCAAGAACGCCTACAACATCCTCATGTTCGCCTGGAGCTTCTACGCCGCCGCGGCGGGCCTGCCGGCCTTTGCAGCGCTGTACTGGAAGAAGGCCACCAAGGCCGGGATCATCTCCGGCATGGCGGCGGGCTTCGTGGTGTGCGTGGGCTGGAAGCTCATCGGCACGCCCTTCGGCCTTGGCCCCACGGTACCCGGCGCCATCGCCTGCGCCGCCGCGCTGGTGATCGTCAGCCTGGCTACCTATAAGAAGGCCCCGGCCCGCTTTCTGGATCCCTATGGTAAGGCGTGCTGACTATACGCAAAAAAAAGGTTGCCTTAAGGCAGTCTTTTTTCATCGTCTCAGCGCAGTCCAGCCGCCAACTCATAGAGGTATTGCAGGTCGTATACATCCAGCACGCCGTCATCGTTCATATCCAGTGCTTTCTGTTGGCTTTCCGTCAGCGTTTGCGTTCCGATAAGGTGCCCATACAGCGCCGCGACCTCAACGACCGTCGTCTCGCCGTCGCCATTGATATCACCGGGCGTAGGCTCAACAACTTTGAAATAGGCACTCTTAGCCACATCGCCCTCTGCGGTATAGAGCTGGTCGAACTTCGACCAATTCGTGCCTTCGATCTTCCAAGTCAGTTGGCTGTTATCGCTGCCCGTTGCCTGCGCGCCGCCGCATGCGCTGGAAGGATCACTGTCAAAATCATCGCCGACCAACACGCAAACTGCCGAAACAGTTGTGTTTTCGATAGAGATATTGCCGAAGGTCATCTCGTTTCCTTTTGCCAGACGCACAAGACTTCTCGCAATTCCGTATTTTGTCCCGGAAACGTTAAGCTGTCCGCCCTGCATCTTCAGCGTACCAAACGTGAAGAACAATCCCTGGTTATAGTATTCAGCAGAGAGATCAGGCGAATAGATCTCCTTTTTCCCGCTGCTATTGGATTCAATATTCGGCTTAAATTCCGGCAAATCGCGCTTCTCAATACAAATCGTGCCGCCCTTGATGATAAGGTCACCATCGTAGTAAAATGCCAGCCGGTTGCCGAGTTCAAGCCGGCCGGAACCATCGATGGTAACATCCTTTCCGTGGGCATCGATATACATGCCGTAGGCGATCTTATTGATGCTTCCGGCTGCCAGCTCAATCGTTATATTGGCGCCGATGATCATGAATTTGCCGTCAAACCCATCTAAGGTCAGTCGTTTCGCCGTCTTGTCATAGACCCAACCATTGCCAGAGCTACTCGCGGTACAATTGATCGGCGTCGGATCATCGGTTTCCCAGATTGACACATCATACAGGGCTAAGTCATCGTAATCCCCCGCCCAGGCTGTCACAGGCAGCAACGGCAGCAGCATCAGAACCGCCAAAATCAGACTTATCCATCGTTTTTTCATGATATTCCCTCACTTCACAGCACAATTTTCTCTATTATACACGCCATTTCCCCTATGCGCAAGCGAAATATCATTCTTTTTCCGGCGGATATGGGCGTGAAAAAAGACGGCGTGAGCCGTCTTTTTCTTATAGGTCAACCTTTTCATACAGCGCCGCCGCTTTCCGGAAGGTCAGCAGCATGCCCACCGCGTACACTATGACGCTGACCACCAGCACCGGCAGCAGCCGCAGCTGGGTGGCACCGTCCAGATCGTCCAGCCAGCCCAGCGTCGGGAAATGGGGCAGCGCCTCGCACACGATCATCAGCAGCGTCACGGGGATCAGCGCCTTGACGAAGGCCACGCCCACCTTATAGCCGCTGCGGTAGAAGGCGGTCAGGAACACGGCGTTGAACACCGCGTACATGAGAAAGCCCGCCGCGAACAGCGCCAGATTGGGATCCATGCCCACCAGATTGTCCTTCCCCGGCTGCAGGCGCACCGCCAGCAGCGCGCAGGGCACCAGCACCGCCAGCGACAGCAGCTCCACCAGCGTCACCAGCACGCAGCCCGCCTTCACCGTGTCCCGCTTGGGCACCGGCAGGATGGCGGAATAGTAGATGTCCTTCTGCTCCCGGATGTTCAGGAACGTGAAGAACAGCCCCAGCATCACATAGAAAAAGATGATGGTATAGGGATAGTTGGGGATCAGCACCATGATGCCGAACAGGCAGAACACCGGCGTCATGGGATGGCACACCAGCCGAAGCTGCTTATATAATAGCGCTGTCATCCAGCTCCCTCCTCTCCACGGAAACGATGATGTCCTCCAGGTTGGCGCCCCGGTCGGCGTAGGCCGCCATGAACTCCGCCACGGTGGAGCTGTGGAAGATCCCGCCGTCCTTGATAAAGGTGATATGGCTGGCGCACTTCTCCAGATCCGATGTAATGTGGGTGGAGAACAGGATGCTCCGCTGTCCGTCCGCCACGATGGCCCGGAACAGCTCCACCAGCTCGTCACGGGACACCGGGTCCAGGCCGCTGGTGGGTTCGTCCAGGATCAGCAGCCTGGCGTTGTGGCTCAGCGCCAGCGCCAGCAGATACTTCACCTTCATACCGCTGGACAGCTGATCCACCCGCTTGCTCTCGTCAATGCGGAACAGCTCCAGATAGTGCCGGTACTTCGTCTCGTCCCAGTTGCGGTAAAACCGCCGGGTCACGTCGGTGATGGTCTTGACCTTCTTCTTGGGATAGAAGTCGATGCCGCCCAGCACCACGCCGATCTGCTCCTTGAATCCCCGCTCATGCTGCCGCACGTCCTGACCGCAGAAGCGGACGTCGCCGCCGTCAGGATGCACCAGCCCCAGGATGGATTTCAGCGTGGTGGATTTGCCCGCGCCGTTGCGGCCGATGAAGCCCACCACTGCGCCCTGGGGCACATCGAAGGACACATCCTTCAGCGTAAAGGCGGGGTAGGTCTTGGAAAGGCCCCTTACCTCCAATGCGTTCATTCCTCGTCCTCCCCGTCCTCCGGTATGCCGTCAAAGACCTGCTTCAGCATGGGGTGCAGCTTTTCCGGCGTCTGCAGGGCGATGCCCCGCTTCTTGTCCGCCAGCAGCACCAGCATATCCCCCGGCTCGATGCCGAACATCTCACGGGCCTCCTTGGGGATCACGATCTGGCCCTTGGGCCCCACCCGCACCGAGCTCATATAGTGCCGGTCGTCCCGTCTTGTGCTTTTCATGGTATCACTCCGTTTCAAAAGTATAACTTTTCTTACTTCTTGCACATTGTAGCACGATGGCCCGCCGCTGTCAAGGAAAAAAGCAAGGCCCCTTTGTGAAAGGGGCCTTGCCGTAAATATTCAATTCCGGGAGCACTTCTCCGCGTCGATGGCCAGCACCACCATCAGGGCGTACAGGGCATCCCGCTGATCCGCCACGTCAATCACATAGGTGTCCGTCCAGTGGAACAGCTCCTTGGACACGGCAGCCACCTGGCGGCCCGCGCCATCCACGATGGTGTAGTCCCACTCCATGAAGCTGCCCTCCACCCGCCAGCCGTTGTAGTCCAGGGTGAAGGTTGGCCGCAGGAAGGTGAACTCCTTCCGGATGGTGCCCACGCACTCATCGCCCACATACATGTCGAACTTTGGCAGCAGGGTGAACACCTGCTGCTGCACGGTGGCGATATGGCGGCCCTGGGGGTCGAGAATGTGAAGGCAGTGGCCCCAGGCCAGCTTGCCCTCCACGGTGAAGGCCACGTCGCCGGTCTCCTCCGGGCCGTTCATATAGTAGATATCGTAGCTGTCAAACCACGAGAACATCCGCTGCTTGAAATATAGCTTCATGGAGATCGCTCCTTTCCTTTGTTGGCTCTATTGTATCAGAATTTACAGGCAGGCGCAAGTGGGGCGCCGCCCTTGCCAAGGCGCGGGATTTCTGGTATAGTAGACCCACCAACATAAAGGAGCAACAACGATGGATCTTTGCGACCGCCGGGAGATACAGGCGCTTCTGGAGCGCCACGGCTTCCGTTTTTCCAAGGCCATGGGCCAGAATTTTCTCATCGAGGGCTGGGTGCCCCGGGACATCGCCGACGCCTGCGGCGCGGACGAGCAAACCGGCGTGCTGGAGATCGGCCCCGGCATCGGCCCGCTGACGGCCCAACTGGTACGCCGGGCGGGCAAGGTGGTGTCGGTGGAGCTGGACGAGCGGCTCTATCCCGTGCTGCGGGAGACCATGGCGGACGCCGGGAACTTTACCCTCATCGAGGGCGACGCCATGAAGCTGGACTTCCCCCAGGTGATCCGGGAGCATTTTGCCGGGCTGCGGCCCATCCTGTGCGCCAACCTGCCCTATAACATCACCACCCCCGTACTGACCAAGTGCGTGGAGAGCCGCTGCTTCGACAGTCTCACCGTCCTGATCCAGAAGGAGGTGGCGGAGCGCATCTGCGCCCAGGCGGGCACGGCGGAGTACGGCGCCTTCACGGTACTGATGCAGTACTATACCGCGCCGGAGCTTCTCTTCACCGTGCCGCCCACCTGCTTCCTGCCGGCCCCCAAGGTCACCTCCGCCGTGATCCACTGTCCCGTGCGGAAGACGCCGCCGGTGGAGGTGGTGTCCGAGGCCGCCCTGTGGCGGACGGTGAAGGCCGCCTTTGCCCTGCGGCGCAAGACGCTGGTAAACTCCCTGCAGACCGGCTATCAGCTGCCCAAGGAGCAGCTGGCGGCCATCGTCACCGCCTGCGGCCTGCCCTCTACCGTCCGGGGCGAGCGGCTGACGCTGCAGGACTTCGCCGCCCTGACCAACGCGCTGGCCGCGGCGGAGCAGGAAAAATAAGCCATCGTTTACAAAACCTTCACGCAATATGAACGGAAATTATGGTATACTGGAAGCTACATTCTACGACGAAATGAGTGACGACTTCTGGAACTGAACCGAAAAACCATCCGCAATGTGCTGCTGATCGCCTGCGGCGTCACGCTGGTGTGGTGGCTGGTGAACCACTTCGACCTGCTGCTGACGCTGGTGGACACCGTGCTGGGCATCCTCTCCCCCGTTCTCATCGGCCTGATCCTGGCCTTCGTGCTGAACCTGCTGCTGGCGCCTCTGGAGCGGCTGTGGAACAGGCTGTTTCTGAAGGAGAGCAGCAAGCCCATCGTGAAGAAGCTGCGCCGTCCCATCTGCCTGCTGCTGAGCTTTCTCATCGTGCTGGGCGTCATCTTCGCCGTGTGCTTCGTGGTGATCCCCCGCCTGGGCAGCACCGTGGCGGAAATGGTGAACACCGTCACCGCCTATGTCAAAACGCTGGATGTGCGGTATGATGACCTGCGCGCCGCGCTGGAGAAGTACGCCATCACCCTGCCGGAGATCGACCTGGGCAAGAACGACCTGCTGACCAAGATCACCGATTTGGTGGCCAAGGGCGGCTCGGCCCTGCTGAATACCACCATCGGCGTCACCACGTCGGTGCTGTCGGCGGTGGTGAATCTGCTGATGGGGGTGGTGTTCTCCGTGTACATCCTGGCCCAGAAGGAGACCCTGGGCCGTCAGATCAAGCGGGTGTTGTACGCCGTCTTTCCGGAAAAGCGTGTCACGCCGTTCCTGGCGTTCCTGGGCCGCGTCAGCCGCACCTTCTCCCAGTTCGTCACCGGACAGACCATCGAGGCCGTCATTCTGGGCACGCTGGTGTTTCTGGGGATGCTGATCCTCCGGCTGCCCTACGCGCCGGTCATCGCCGTACTGGTGGGCGTCACCGCCCTGATCCCCATCCTGGGCTCCTGGATCGGCGCTATCGTGGGGGCGCTGCTGATTTTGCCGGTGTCCTTCATGCAGGCCATCTGGTTCGTGGTGTTCCTGATCATCCTGCAGCAGATTGAGGGCAACCTCATCTACCCCCATGTGGTGGGCAAGTCCGTGGGCCTGCCGGGTATCTGGGTGTTCTTCGCCGTCATCGTGGGCAGCGGCCTGGGCGGCATCGCCGGTATGCTGCTGGGCGTGCCGGTATGTGCCGTGATCTACGACGAGGTGCGCCGCGCCATCCGCAAGAGAGAAGGCACCGACAACCGCAATATTTCCCTCTGATATAGCGACACCCCCTGATGTAGTGCTGTTGCCCTACATCAGGGGGATAAATTATTTCATCTTATTTGTCCGGTTTCAAATGAAACAAATCGCCTTTTCGCAGTGCTTGCGTCCGCAGATTTTTACTCAACCACCACGCCGCGCTTCTTGAACTCCTCCACCATCAGATCCAGATCGGGCTCGATGTGGACAGGGGAACCGGCGGACTTGATGGCGTTGGCCACATCCTTCAGGCCGTTGCCGGTGACCACGGACACCACGGTGGCGTCGTGGGGGATCAGGCCCTCCTCGCAGGCCTTCTTCAGAGCCGCCGCGCCGGTGACGCCCGCAGGCTCACCGAACACGCCGCAGGTACGGCCCAGCAGACGCTGTGCCGCCAGGATCTCCTCATCGGACACGTTGACGGCGATGCCGTTGGACTCGCGGATGGCGGCCAGGGCCTTGTCGGCGTTGCGGGGCACGCCCACGCTGATGGAGTCGGCGATGGTGTTCTCCTCCATGGGCTCCCAGGGCTTGTTCTCCTGGATGGCGCGGTTGATGGGATAGCAGCCCAGGGACTGGGCGGAGATCAGGCGGGGCAGCTTGTCGATGAAGCCGATGGCGTACAGATCCTTGAAGCCCTTCCACACACCGGCGATGGTGCAGCCGTCGCCCACGGAGATGGCCAGATAGTCGGGCATCTCCCAGTTCAGCTGCTCGGCGATCTCCAGCGCCACGGTCTTCTTGCCCTCGCTGAGGTAGGGGTTGATGGCGGCGTTGCGGTTGTACCAGCCGTACTTCTCGATGGCGGCGGCGGACATCTTGAAGGTGTCCTCATAGTTGCCCTTGACGGAGATGACATTGGCGCCGAAGATCATGAGCTGGGCCACCTTGCCCTGAGGCGCGCGCTCCGGCACGAAGATGAAGGTCTTGATGCCCGCGGCGGCGGCGTTGCCGGCCAGAGAGCTGGCGGCGTTGCCGGTGGAGGAGCAGGCGATGGTCTTGGCGCCGGCCTCCATGGCCTTGGCCACAGCCATGGCGCTGGCGCGGTCCTTCAGGGAGGCGGTGGGGTTCTGACCGTCGTCCTTCACCCACAGCTTCTTGATGCCCAGCAGCTCCGCCAGCTTGGGCTCCTCGTACAGAGGGCTCCAGCCCACGCGCAGAGGCGTGTCGGGGGTGGTCTCCTCCACGGGCAGCAGCTCACGATAGCGCCACATGGAGCGGTTGTCCCGCTTGGCCAGCTTCTCCTTGGTCAGCACGGTCTTGATATAGTCATAGTCGTAGACGATATCCAGGATACCGCCGCATTCGCAGTTGGTCAGATCAGGCACGGCGTCATAGGTCTTGCCGCAGCGGACGCACTTGCCGTATTTCACGTTTTTCATGGTGGTTCTCTCCTTATTCAGAGTAGTATTCGTCCTCCGCCCAATGAGCGGGGTTATCGTCGATGTATTGCCAGGCGCGGAGATAGTCCGCCTCATTGCGGATCACATGGTCGTAATAGGAGCGCTGCCAGAATTTTCGCCCCGGCGCATTGTCCAGTTTGTTGATTGCTTTTGTTGACAAGGATTTGAACGCACCGACAATGGCGCTTAAATCGGGTGTAGGGGCGGGGCTCTGCCCCGCCCGCTGCAGCGTCATCAAAATATGCACATGATTAGGCATGATCACATATTTATCGATATGAATATCATACCTGTCTGGCAGCGCAAGAATTTCTTTCTCCACCACCATTCCCGCCGGGCGGGGTAGAACCCCGCCCCTACGCACATCAACGAGGCACTTCCGTTTCTTTTCCGTACAGATCGTTACAAAATATACACCGTTCTGGGAATAGTCATATGTCGGCAGGCGGAGTATTTTCCGGGTTCTCATGTCCATCTCCGAAAAAATCAGGGCGGGGCGAAGGCCCCGCCCTGAGGCGTATCATATCATTTTTCTGACGACATGCGCGTCAGGAAAATACGTTGACCCAAGCGCCTTGGGCGCGTTCACCAGTTCGCAAACTGGTGGTGGGGGATCTAAAGGGGGAGCCCGCTCCCCCTTTAAGCGTCAGCTCTTAGAGCGCCTTCAGCAGGCCGGTGGCCTCGTTGAACTCGTTGATCAGCTCGTCCAGATCCTTGGCCTGAGCGTGAACGGCATCCCAGGTGCCCTTGGTGTCGTACCACTGGGCGTTCAGATCCTCGACGTTCATCTGCTGCTGCTCGACCCAGGTGTAGTACTTCAGGTTGTGGACGCGCTTGCGCTCAGCATAGGTCAGCTCCAGCATATTGTCGGTCTTCAGGCCCAGCATATGCAGGTTGTGATCCAGAGAAGCCTCGTGAGCGTTGTAAGCGCCGTGCATCTCGTTGAGCTCCTCGATACGGCTGCCGTACATCACAGCGGAGTCGGTCAGGACGGTGGCGACCACATCGTTCTCGGTCAGCTCATAGTACTTGGCCATCTTGATGCAGCACAGCACGTTGGCGATACCGGAGATGCCCAGCCAGGTCATCTTCTCCACCTGCTCGTCGGACATGCCCAGTTCCTTCTTCATGTACTCCTGGCCCTCGTGGGTGTTGAACAGGCGCAGCAGGCGCTGGCTGTCCTCGTCGTCGATGGCGATGGCCATGTCGGTGTTCTTCACGTTG
>CAKTNW010000040.1 GCA_934589145.1 uncultured Oscillospiraceae bacterium
GCCGATTACGGCATCACCGGCGACCTGTTCAAGGTCGTTCCCGAGCTGATCGAGTCCATCAAGGCCGCCAAGGCTGCCAAGTAAGGTTTCGCTCAACAAGCATCAAAAAAGGCTGTCCGACTTCGGATAGCCTTTTTTATGTACCTTTTACCCCCACTTTATGCACCTGATAAGCCGGGTTATTGTACCCATAACGGCGCTTAATGTACCGATAAAAGGCAACAAAAGGCAGCTTGCTGCCTATAAAATCAACACATAGCGCTAGAGAACCATCCTATCTTTTCGGGAAGATCTTCTGTATGATAGTACCATAAATAGAAAAGAGGGATAGCATGACATATTCATTTTCAGAAGAAAAGCATGCCGGGAAAAGCGGAGCGGAATACGCCGTCCGCCGCCTGCGCAGCCAGGAGATCCCCGCCGCTCTGGCGCTGACATGGGAGGTTTTTCAGCAGTTTGAGGCCCCGGAGTATACGCAGGAGGGCATCGACTTTTTCCGGGCCAGCCTGCATGATACCCAGCGCATCCGGGCGATGCGGTTTTATGGCGCATTTGACGGAGATGAGCTGGTGGGCACGCTGTGCATGCGCCAGCCCCAGCACATCGGTGGCTTTTTCGTCCGGGCGGCGTATCACCGCCGGGGGATCGGCCGCGCTTTGTTTCAGGCCATGCGGCAGGACTATGACCGGCAGGCGTTCACCGTGAATGCCTCGCCCTATGCGGTGGAGGTCTATCGCCGTCTGGGCTTTGTGGCCACCGATGCGGAGCAGACGGTGGATGGGCTGCGCTTTACCCCCATGCGCTTTGCTGAGAATGGATAAACGGAGCGGCAATGGCCGGCTTTGACGCCGGCATCAAGCATTTTCTTGACGTTGTGTCCGTTTTCCGGTATAATGGAGGCAACAAAGAAGGAGGATACTCGATGGAATACTTTGCCATGATCGGCCTGCTGTTTGCGCCGGTGGTCTGCCTGCTGTGCACCGGATGGTTCTTCGTCCGCTGGAAGAATGAGCACGAAAACGAGGCCAAAGCCCAGAAGAGCCGCAAGGTCTGCCGCGGCTTCCTGATCGCCACCGTCGCTTCGCTGGTGGTATTCGGCGGCCTGCACCTGATGTTCCCCATTACGCTGTAAAAAACAGGGAAGTTCCCTTATTTCGCAAAAAGCCGCCGACAGGCGGCTTTTTCATGTTAGTTGTCTTGGAAGAGACAACTATTTTTTTGCCCATTTCCATAGGTGTAGAATCAGAGCACATGACGAGGGGCGGCAATACTGCCTCTCCCACGGCAAAAAGGAGGGCATATGGGCGTATACGGCTATATCCGCGTATCCAGCGCGGATCAGAACGAGGAGCGGCAGTTGGTGGCGCTGCACGGCAAGGGCGTGGCGGATCGGCAGATCTATCTGGATAAGCAGTCGGGGAAGGATTTTGACCGGCCCCAGTATAAGCGGCTGGTGAAAAAATTGAAGCCGGGCGACCTGCTCTATGTGCTGAGCATCGACCGGCTGGGGCGCAACTATGGGGAAATTCAGCAGCAGTGGCGGCTGCTGACCAAGGAGAAGGGAGTGGACATCTGCGTGCTGGACATGCCGCTGCTGGATACCCGGCAGGGAAAGGATCTGATGGGGACGTTTATCGCCGACCTGGTTTTGCAGATATTGTCCTTTGTGGCCCAGTCGGAGCGGGAGAACATCCGCCGCCGCCAGGCGGAGGGCATCGCGGCGGCCAAGGCACGGGGCGTGAAGTTTGGCCGTCCGCCGCTGCCCCTGCCGGAGAATTTCTATGAGATCCACCGGGCATGGCGGGCAAGGGAGCTGACATTGAAGCAGGCGGCGGAAGCCTGCGGCATGCCGGTGGGCACCTTCTATGGCAAGGCGGTGAAATTTGAAAAAGGGGATTAAAGGAAAAAGCAGATAATTTGGAAAGGTGTACTTTTGCAAATCGCAAAGGTACACCTTTCATGTTACAAGTATACAGGAATTTGCTGATTTTTCAAGGATAAAATAAGCGGTTCAATGTAGAAAAATGGCGTTTTGAATTGTACACATAAGCAAATGGAGAGAAAATGAAAGGAAAGGTCAATCAATGAAAAATAGCTTCTTTTCTCCGCCGGGCTGGGTCAAGGCTGTTGTCTGGGCCGTGGCGATCCTTGTGTCCGCCATGGGGCCTCCGGGAGCATTGTTTGTAGCGCTGCCGGTAGCGATCATTTATACGAATTTGCCGTGGCTCATTTTTCGTATATCCGAAAAGGCCAAAGCAAAGGACAATGAGGAATGGAAACGCCGGGAAATAGAGAGAACGATAGAGGAATCCTCTACGGTCGCTTTTCTGAAAACACTATTTGAAGATGTCAAATTTATAAACGAGACCAGCGGCGCAGACAGGCTTCAATTTGATCATGCTGAGATAACGCTTCAAAGTGAACAGGTTTATTCAGACATGTACCTCTATACGACAGCGGACAAAAAGCACATTGAGTTTATAGAAAAGTATAAGGCGCTGCTGCACAGGTGCCTGATGGGCGAAGAGGGTCTGAATAAAGAAAAGATTTCCGAGGAATTTCGAGCCTATTACCCCAATGAAAAGAATGGATATATCGCTAAGAATCCTGACTTTCTGAAGGATGAGGGGCCAAGTAGTTTTGTGGCGGTAACAGACAGTAACGGGAATGTGACTTGCTATAAATATATGGTCCTTTCATTTAAGAAGACATACGTCGATGAGAACGTTTGTAATCCGTTCTTTATAGCAGAAGCAATTACCAAATGGGCCGTGGCAGAAGGATATTTGGCCTACTATACCCATGACTACGAGAACGGTCGCTACGAATTGACGATACATTTTTAATTTATAAGGAGGAAACACAACATGAAAATGCCGGATCGGGAGTATGAGGTTTTGAAGCAGGTGGTCTCTGACTGGAGAGGCACCAAGGAGGATCTGCAGGCGGTTTACGACAAGATCGCCTGGACATATGAGGACGGCCCGGAGAAGCTTCGTTCGCTGGACAAGCTTCAGATCAAGTGGCGCATGGATCTGCACTGAGACAGCGTTTGCGGTTATCGGGCGGCGGCATGAGGTCATGCCGCCCTACGCACCGATCACCGATAGAACACCGTAGGGCGGGGTGACCACACCCCGCCGCACAGTAAACGCAGGAGCCCGGTATGTTCCACGGCGTGCGGGGTAGAACCCCGCCCCTACGGCAATAAAAAATGAGACTGCGGGAGCAGTCTCATTTTTTATCATATTCAGGAGACAATCAATCGTCAAACACGGGGTAGCCGTCTTTCAGGCTTTCGTCATAGATGGCTCTCTCGCCGCCGATGAACTTGGGGCGGACACGGGCGGCCAGCACGATGGCCTGGCCGATGTGGTTCTGCTGGAGACGGACGGGAACGGCCACCTTCTTCAAATGCATGCCGATCAGCGTGCCGCCGATGTCAAGGCCCGCGTCGGCACGGATCTCCTCCAGGGCCACGGGATG
Organism: uncultured Oscillospiraceae bacterium; assembly: GCA_934589145.1. Classification (GTDB taxonomy): domain Bacteria; phylum Bacillota; class Clostridia; order Oscillospirales; family Oscillospiraceae; genus Vescimonas. Next base: position 3,487 of record CAKTNW010000040.1, read on the forward strand.
GCGGAAGCTATGATAGGCGGCGGTGGCAAAGGAGCTGCCGGCCTTGGGCTGGGGCATCACGTTGACGATCTCACCATAGGGGACGGCTTCGTGCTCCACGATCAGGGCGCGGTTCAGATGCTCGCAGCACTGGGCGGCGATGTAGACACCCATGGGGGCGAACACACTGTTGAGCCCCTCGAAGATGGCGTTGGCCACCTCGGGCGTGGACCAACTGCCTACATTGTGGCCCACCACCTCGCTGGTGGAGCAGCCCACCACCACGATCTGGCCCTTGTGCAGCTTCGCGGCATCGGCCAACTGACGGGCGGCGTCGGCGGATTCCGCCTTCACCTGGGCCAACAGATCCTTATTTTCTACGTCATGAACGGTTCCTGCCATAAAAAACACCTCATTTCAACGGATTGGAAAGCGCTTTGCGGACGCACTGCCGGATTCGGCAGCGCGTCCGTTTTGTTGTGTTATGATTATACCACAGTTACACTTTTTCCGCAATACGGGTCTTCTGGGTGATCTTCAGCAGCACGAAGCCGATGACCAGACCCATGGCGGCCTGCACCAGGTTGCCGGGGATGCTGGCGGCGGCGCCGATGCCCTTGCCCAGCAGCAGACCGGCATAGCCGAAGTAGCCCACCACCATGATGATCTCGCCCACCACGCCGCTGACGATGGCGGCCACGTTGGTGCGGCCCATGGCGTTGAAGATGAGGGCGGCCACCAGGGCGTCAAGGCCCTTGATGATGAAGGTGCCGGGGGCGTAGTAGCCATAGCCGGACAGCAGGTCGGTCAGCATGGAGCCGATACCGGCGGCGGCACCGCCGTACCACGGGCCCAGCAGCCAGCCGGACAGCAGCACGAAGCAGTCGCCCAGGTTCACATAGCCGTTCATGGGGGAGGGGATCTGGATCACCATGGTGGCCACATAGGTCAAAGCGGCCATCAGAGCGCTGACCACCAGTTTACGAATTTTTTTATCAGACATTGTCATTGCCTCCTTGCATTTCTTGCTGGAGTGTATTATAGTATTCTTTGGTATTATTAAAATATCCAAAATGAGACAAAATGTGCATACCAGATGGAGGGCGAGGCCATGCTGACCTACACCTTTGAAAAACGCGGCGGCGTGAGCTTATACGAGCAGCTCTACCGTCACATCAAGAGCGACATCCTGTCCGGCGTGCTGGCGGCGGGGGAGAAGCTGCCCAGCAAGCGGGCGCTGGCGGCCCATCTGGAGGTCAGCGTCATCACGGTGAAGAACGCCTATGAGCAGCTCATCGCCGAGGGGTACATCTGCGGCGTGGAGAAGCGGGGCTACTACGTCATGCGCATCGACCAGCCGCTGACCGCCGCGCCGCCGCACATGGCGGAGACCATCGACGAGCCGCCGGAGCGCCAGTGGTTCATGGATTTCGTCACCAACTCCACCGCCGCCGAGTACTTCCCCTTTGCCACCTGGACGAAGCTGCTGCGGCAGACCATCCTGGAGCAGGACACCCGGCTGCTGCGGCCCACGCCCTCCACCGGCGCGCTGGAGCTGCGGCAGGCCATCGCGGACTATCTGCACCAGTTCCGGGGCATGACGGTGTCGCCCCGGCAGATCATTGTGGGGGCCGGGACGGAGACGCTGTACACGCTGCTGATCCAGTTACTGGGCCGGGAGAAGTGCTACGCCGTGGAGGATCCGGGGTACAGCAAGATCGGCAGTATCTACCGCAGCAACCAGGTGAAGCTGCGGCATGTGGCCCTGGATGAGAGCGGGCTGTCCTATGAGGCGCTGCGGCGAACCGACGCCGACGTGGTGCATATCTCCCCCAGCCACCACTATCCCACCGGAATCGTTATGCCCATCGCCCGCCGCCATGAGCTGCTGCGCTGGGCCGACGAGGGAGAGGGGCGGTACATTCTGGAGGACGACTACGACAGCGAGTTCCGGTTCGTGGGGCGGCCCATCCCCACCCTGTTCTCTGACGACGAGCACCAGCACGTCATCTATCTGAACACCTTCTCCAAGACCATCGCGCCGTCTATCCGCATCAGCTATATGCTGCTGCCGCCGCGGCTGCTGGAGGACTATCGGGAGAAGCTGGGGTTCTACTCCTGCACGGTGTCCAGCTTCGAGCAGTACACCCTGGCGGAGTTTCTGTCCCGGGGCCACTATGAGCAGCATCTGAACCGGATGCGCAAGCGCTATCACCAGAAGCGGGACGCGGTCATCGACTGCATTTTGTCCGGGCCGCTGGCGGGCCGGGCGGAGATCATGGAGCAGGACGCGGGACTGCACTTTCTGGTGCGGCTGGACACCACGCTGCCGGACGAGACGCTGCGGCAGCGGGCGGCGGAGCGGGGCTTGCGGCTGGCGCTGCTGTCGGATTACTACCGCCATGGCGGGGAGGCGCCCCACCATGTACTGGTGGTGAACTATTCTGGTATCGAATTGGAAAAACTGCCCCAGGCGCTGGCGCGTCTGGCGGAGATCATCAAGGAGTGATAGTATGTACGACGAACTGACGAAGCAGGACATTCAGAAGATGCAGGAGGAGATCGACTATCGGATGCAGGAGCTGCGGCCCAAGCTGATCGAGGACGTGCAGACGGCGCGGGCCTTCGGCGATCTCAGCGAAAATTTTGAGTATAAGTGCGCCAAGCAGGAGAAGAACCGCAACGAGAGCCGCATCCGCTATCTGCAGCGGATGATCAAGACCGCCAAGGTCATTGGCGACAAGTCCACAGCGGACACGGCGGGGCTTTACGACACGGTGGAGATCCTGATGGAGAACACCGGCCGCAGCCGTACCATCCAGCTTGTGACCACGCTGCGGCAGGACGCCCTGAAGGGCTGGATCAGCAAGGAGTCCCCCGTGGGCCGGGCTGTTATGGGCCACAAGGCGGGGGAGCGGGTCTATGTGGAGATGGAGAACGGCCGGGGGTACTATCTGACCATCCAGTCCATCACCAAGGGCAGCGACGACGGGTCTATCCCCATCGGCAGCTTTTAAGGGGGAACGGCCATGACCTTGCAGCAGTTGCGGTACGTCACCGCCGTGGCGGAGAGCGGCACCATCAGCGGCGCGGCCAAGGCGCTGTTTATCTCCCAGCCCAGTCTGACCGCCGCCATACAGGAGCTGGAGAAGGAGATGGGCATCACCATCTTTCTGCGCACCAATCGGGGCGTGGTGCTGAGCCGGGAGGGGGACGAGTTCCTGGGCTATGCCCGGCAGGTGCTGATGCAGGCGGAGCTGCTGGAGGACCGGTACAGCGTCCAGTCCAGCCACCGGCAGCAGTTCGCCGTGTCGTCCCAGCACCACAACTTCGCCGTGCGGGCCTTTGCCGAGACGGTGCGGGAGCTGGGCGGCGAGAAATACAGCATGACCTTCCGGGAGACCACCACCTATGAGGTGATCGAGGACGTGGGTCTGATGCGCAGCGAGGTGGGCGTGCTGCTGATGACGGAGCAGAACAGCGAGGTGCTGCGGCGGATGTTCCGGGACAACGACCTGCGCTATACGGAGCTGATCGAAAAGGACGTGTCGGTGTACGTCAGCGATAACCATCCCCTGGCGGGGCGGGGCGAGGTGACGGAGAAGGATCTGGAGCCCTATCCCTGCGTCATCATGGAGCAGGGCGGACACAACGCGCTGTTCTTTTCGGAGGAGGTGTCGAAGCCGGCGGTGACGCCCCGGCAGATCATGGTGCGGGATCGAGCCACCGCCAGCGACCTGACCCGCGATCTGCACGCCTATCTGATGGGCACCGGCATCAACGATGACGATTCCTTCCGGATGTACCGGGCCGTGGCGCTGATCCTGACGCCCCGGAAAAAGGTCAGCATCGGCTATATCGTCCGGGATCACATGCTGCTGAGCCCCATGGCCCAGGCGTACATCAAAAAGATGGAGGACTACGCGAACCAGTGCAAGGATCATCTGAATGCCATAGGATAAGACTATAACAAACTTAGTTTTCGCGTATTTTACAAATGGCAAAAATGGGTGTATCATCATACCTGTAAAGAGCAAAACGCAAAACAAAAAAAATACAGAATGATGAAAGGAGTTTTTGCTATGAAAAAGACAACTGCTGTGGTACTGGCCCTGCTCCTGACATTGGTGGTGCTGGGCACGCTTGTGGCCATTCTGACGGGCTGGTTCAATCCGGTGGTGAAGGTCACGGGCCTTCTGCTGGGCTATCTGATGTTCGCCGATCTGGCAGTCATCTGCGGCCTGATGGCAGGCGCCTATAAGGCATAATATACGATATTCCGAAAGCTTACCATTTTTCTCTCTCAAACTCTTCCAAAGCGAAAAGCGGCTGTGCAGGGCACAGCCGCTTTTCGCGTGGGGGATGGGGATATCTGTGTGACGACGGCGGGACACATGGGGCCCGCCCTACAAGACTACTGCGTATCAATGTAGGGCGGGGCCCGCGTGCCCCGCCGTGCAGGTATAAGGAGTGGCGGGCGGGGTAGAACCCCGCCCCTACGGAGAGGCTGGTGAGGATCGCTTTTACACCAGCTCCGCAAAGCTGCGGATGCAGCGGTGGCACACCGTCTGCATCTCGTCCCAGGAGACGTGGAAGAATTCGTCGTATACGCCTACGACGGTCATTCCGGCGGCGCGGGCGCTGCGGCAGGCGGCGATGGAGTCGTCAAAGATGGTGCAGTCCGCCGCGTCCACGCCCAGCAGCTCCGCTGTTTTGCGGTAGATGGCGGGCTCCTTCTTGTCCATGCCCAGCTCCTGGGCAAAGTAGATCTGCTCGAAATAGGGCTTCAGACCCAGATGCTCCAGCGCCGCATGACAGTGGGCCGGGACGCTGGAGGTCAGGACGGCCATCCGCTCTCCGGCGGCCCTGCACTTCTCCAGATAATCCACTACGCCGGGCTTTACCGGCACGCTGGTGGTGTAGAGATCGCCGGCCATCTCCATCCACTCGGCCATGATCTCGTCGGTGGATTCCGTGAGATGGCAGTACGCCTTGGTGAAAATGGCGGCCTTGGGGAACACGGTGTGGGCCACGCCCTCGTAATACTCGTGGGTATAGGGCAGGCCCCGCTTGGCCAGAAACGCGGTGTCCACGTCCCGCCAGATGCCGTTGGAGTCGATGAGGGTGCCGTCCATGTCAAAAATCAGCATAGGGTTTTCTCCTTATAGATCGGTGGTATAGAAGCGCCAGGGGAAGTCCACGGCCTCCTGGGCGTAGTCGATGCCGATGCGCTTCCCGGTTTGAACGGTGAAGGGGCGGGGCGGCTGGTCGGGCAGGCCCACGTCGGACAGGGCGGTGCAGAGGAACAGCTCGTCGCCCGTGGTCAGGTCGAGGCCGTTCTGGCGGCGGTCAAGCCCCAGGGCACGGCAGCATTTGCCGGGGCCGTTCAGCAGGTTCTTCCGCTGATAGGCCGTCAGCTCATCGGGCGCCTTCCCGTACCGCAGGCGGCAGATGGCGTCCAGTCCGTGTACCGGGGCAAGGCCCCGCAGCAGCACGGCGGAGGGCTCGCCCTCCGGCTCGGTGACGAAGTTCAGGCAGCAGTGCATGCCGTAGATGAGGTAGATGTAGGCGTGGCCCGGCGGGCCGAACATGGTGGCGTTGCGGGCGGTCTTATGGTAGCCGTAGGAGTGGGCGGCCTTGTCGATGGCGCCCACATAGGCCTCCGTCTCCGTGATGCGGCACACCAGCAGCTCGTCCTCATACCGCCGCACCAGATAGCAGCCGATGAGACCGCGGGCGATATCCACTGTATTTCCCGTATAAAAATTCCGACAAAGTATTGCCATTTTCGCCCTCCGGTGGTATAGTTCTCTTGTTATTCTAACATTTTTACCGTGAAAATACAAGAAAAAGGAAGTGTTGCCGCGATGCCTGTGTACAACTATAAAAAGGGCCTGACCGCCATGCTGGGGTGCTTCTTCATCTGGGGGTTCCAGCCGTTATACTGGTATCTGTGCGGCGGCATGGACACCTTCTTCCTGATGGCCAGCCGCATCGTGTGGGCGGCGGTGTGCTGCGTGCTGATCCTGTGGATCCAGGGCAAGCTGCCCCAACTGGCGGCGGCCTTCAAGGATAAGCAGGTGCTGAAGCGGGAGATCCCGGCGGCGGTGTTCCTGTTCGGCGACTGGATCGTGTACCTGTGGGCGGTGCAGAATGGCCGCGTGCTGGAGTGCTCCCTGGGCTACTACATCCAGCCGCTGGTGGTGTTCGCCTTCGGCGCGGTGATCTTCAAGGAGAAGATCTCGTGGCGGCACTTCGTCATCATCGCCATCGTGGTGGTGGGCATCGTGCTGAGCACCAGCGGCTTCGGCGGCGTGCCCTATGTGACCATCGCCCTGGCCACCATGTTCGCCATCTACGCCGCCATCAAGAAGAGCCTGACCATCGACTCCATCGTCAGCACCACCATGGAGATCATCATGATGGTGCCGGTGGCCGTTATATTCGTGCTGTGCTGCCGCATGGGCGACAACGGCATGGGCAGCCTGACGGTGGTGCGGCAGCTTCTGCTGGTGGGCTCCGGCGTGGTGACGGCGGTTCCCATGCTGTTCTACGCCATCGGCGTGCGCCACCTGCCGCTGATGACCACCGGCATCTGTCAGTATCTCAGCCCCACGTTGGCCATCTTCTGCGGCATGATCATGGGCGAGAGCCTGACGAAGGAGAAGCTGGTGAGCTTCTGCTTCATCTGGGCGGGCGTGATTTTGTACACCCTCAACAGCATCTATGAGGAGAAGAAGCGCGGCAAGACCGCGGCGTAAGGAGGAGAACCAATGAATATTACAGTCTATTTAGGCGCCAACGAGGGCAACGACCCGGCGCTGGGCCGGGCAGTCCGCGAACTGGGGCAATGGATCGGCGGGAATGGCCATACGCTGATCTACGGTGGATCAAAGACCGGGCTGATGGGCGAGATCGCAAAGAGCGTTCTGGATGCTGGTGGCACGGTGACCGGCGTGGAGCCGCAGTTCTTTATGGATGAAGGTTTCCAATATGACGGCCTGACGGAGCTGATCGTCACAAAGGATATGGCAGAGCGCAAGACGAAGATGATCCAGCTGGGTAATGCTTTTATCGCTTTTCCCGGCGGCACCGGTACGCTGGAGGAGATCGCGGAGGTCATGTCTAAGGTGTCGCTGAAGCAGCTGGATGCGCCGTGCATCCTCTATAACCTGAACGGCTACTATGATGACCTGAAGGCGCTGCTGGGGCATATGATCGAAAAGGGCCTTTCCTCGCCGGAGCGGCAGGAGGGGATCTACTTTGCGGAGGATCTTGCGCAGATCCGGGCGATATTGGAGAAATAACAGATATAGCAGGGCGCGGCGTTTGCCGCGCTCTGCTTCTTTATGGGACAAAAAACAGTGAAACACGCGTTGTAGCAACAGACGGTTGCTTGCCGGGCGGGGATCTCTGTGGTATACTGACGGCAAGGAGGTGTTCTTTATGGAAACGAAGGAGATTTTACATCATCTGAGAGAGGAGCGCGGGATGTCCCAGGACGAGCTGGCGGAAAAGCTGTTTGTGACGCGGCAGGCGGTGTCCCGCTGGGAAAACGGCGAGACCACGCCGAATCCGGAGACGCTGAAGCGGCTGTCACGGGTGTTTGATGTGTCCATCAACACGCTGCTGGGCTCCCCGCGGCAGTTGATCTGCCAGTGCTGCGGGATGCCGCTGGATGATTCCACCATCAGCAAGGAACCGGACGGCGATTTCAACGAGGAATACTGCAAGTGGTGCTATGACGGCGGTACGTTCAAGTACAGCAGCATGGAGCAGCTGATCGACTTCTGCGTGACCCACATGGCAAGTGAGCAGTGGCCGGCGGAGCAGGTCAGGGCCCACATGGAGGCCGTGGTGCCGGGTCTGGCCCACTGGAAGAAATAACGGATACAGCAGAGCGCGGCGTTTGCCGCGCTCTGTTGTTGCGTCGTGGGGCGGGGGATGGTATAATGAAGGCAGAATATGAGGGGAGGATAGGGATATGAAAAAGCGTGTAGTGGGGATCGTCATGATCGTGCTGGCGCTGGCGGCAGTGGCCATGGGGGTGCTGTGGCAGCGGGCGCTGCGGGACGATTCGGACATGGCGGCGCTGGCCCAGGCGGCAGCCGGTGAGGCGTACACCCGGTTCTCTGACTATCAGGCGCACGGGGACGACGGCGACTACTGGGGCGGCGTGGCGGCGTTCCACACGTTTCAGGAGGCGTATGCCTGCATGGAGGCGGGCCCAAGTCAGGCGGCCAACCGGACGTTCTGCAGCGAGGTCTACGGCGCGCTGCTGCTGAGTCCGGAGCAGGGAAAGGCCCATATGGCGGAGGTGCTGGACGCCGTGGCGCTGCTGGCGGCGGACGTGCGGGATGAAAACGGCTATCTGTGCCTGGCTGACCTGCGGAACACGCTGCAGGAGTGATGGAAGGAGAGAATATGGCGAAAGTATGGGAGACGGAGCGGCTGGTGATCCGGGAGAGCGCGGCGGTGACGGCCCGGGAGATCGCGGATTTCCACCGGCGCAACCGGGAATTCATGAAGGTCTATGCCCCGGCGCGGGAGGATGCCTACTATACGGAGGCGTTCTGGCAGCAGGAGCTGCGGGACGAGCTGGCGGAGGAGGCCGATGGGCGGAGCTGCCGGTTTTACCTGTACCGCAAGGCGGAGCCGGATGTACTGTGCGGCTATGTGGCGCTGTCCAACATCGTCCGGCGGGCGTTCCAGTCCTGCTTCATGGGCTATCAGATGGACGAGCGCTGGGTGGATCAGGGGTATATGACCGAGGCGGTGGCGCGTGTGGCGCGCATCGCCTTTGAGGAACTGCGCCTGCACCGGATCGAGGCCAACATCATGCCGTGGAACAAGCGGTCGCTGCGGGTGGCGGAGAAGTGCGGCTTCGTCAGCGAGGGCGTGTCGCGGGCGTATCTGCGGATCAACGGAAAGTGGGAGAATCATGTACACATGGTGCTGCTGAACGACGCGTGGACGGAGCATGAGACCGGGAGGCGGGAGCAGTGAAAAACAATCTGACCCGGCGGCTCATCATGTACACCGCCGGATTATTCGCTATGACGGTGGGCATTGCGCTGTCGGTAAAGTCGCGGCTGGGGGTGTCGCCCATCAGCTCCATCCCCTATGCCATGACCTGCATCTGGGGCATCGAGATGGGCAAGGCCACCATCATTCTGCACTGCGCGCTGGTGCTGCTGCAGATCCTGCTGCTGCGGAAGCGTTTCAAGCCGGTGAACCTGCTGCAGGTAGTGGTGGGCATCGTGTTCGGGTACTTCACCACCTTCTGCAACTGGTGCGTGTCCTTCCTGCCGGATACGGACAGCATGGTGCTGCGGGTCATATTGCTGCTGCTGAGCGTGGTGTGCATCGCCCTGGGCATCTTTCTGTACATGCCGCCGGACATCATGGCCCTGGCGGGCGAGGGCACCATCAAGGCCATCTCCGACGTCAGCGGCATGGCCTTTGCCAAGGTGAAGGTGCTGTTTGATTCGTCGCTGGTGGCCATATCCCTGGCGGCGTGCCTGCTGTGCATCGGCAGCTTCGGCAGCGTGGGCGTGGGAACGGTGATCGCCGCCGTGCTGGTGGGCACGGTGCTGGGCTTTCTCACCAAGTGGTTCGCGCCCCAACGGGACAGATGGCTGTTCCGGGAGAATATTCAGGCATAAGGAACCCGCCGCGGATACGCTTGCACGGCGGCAAAGGGTATGATATGATCATATGAGAACGGAATGCGGGAAAGGAGCATGGTATGAAAAAGCTGATTACGGGACTGGTCTGGCAGGCGATGGGGCTTTTAGGTGCCATCATGTGTATTTGCGAGGCGGCGCAGCATAATTGGACATACAACGGGATAAGGGGTATCAAGGGCAGCCTGCTGGGAACACGTTTGATGCTGCCGATGGTGGTCTGCGTGATCCTGTTCGTCGCCGGAAGTGCGTTTGTCATTTGGGAATTGTTGAAGGAATTATTGAAAAAATAGCAGCAAAATACAAACCCCGCCGCGGGCTGTGCCCGCGGCGGGGTTTGTGGTTAAGGGATATCTCCGTAGGGGCCGATGCCTACATCGGCCCGTTCGCTGTCCGATAGCGTTCCGGTAAACGACGGGGCGATGTGGGCATCGCCCCCTACAAAATATCAGACGGTATTCCGGCGGGAATCGCAAGATTTTGCGTCCGAATAGTTTAGCCCGGAGGCCAGGTCATGTCGCGGCCGCTGAGCACATGGAAGTGCAGGTGCTTCACGGTCTGACCGGCCTGATCGCCGCAGTTGTTGACGATGCGGTAGCTGTCGCAGCCCAGCTCTTTGCAGAGCCTGGCGATGACGGTGAAGCAGTGGGCCACCACGGCCTCGTTGCTCTCGTCAATGTCGTTGGCGCAGCAGATGTGGGCCTTGGGTACCACCAGGAAGTGGGTGGGGGCCTGCGGCTCGATGTCGTAGAAGGCATAGCACAGCTCGTCCTCATAGACCTTGTTGCTGGGGATCTCGCCGTCGATGATGGCGCAGAACAGGCAATCGTTCTTCATGGGTTCGTCTCCTTTCGTTGTATGGTGTATTCTGTGTGCCCGCCCCAGTGGGGCGGGCACTGTTTTTGCTTTTCAGCCCAGCTTGGCGGCCACGAAGTCGTCCACGGTGGCCAGCGCGTCGTCCACCTTCAGCAGGTCGGTGCCGCCGCCCATGGCGCTGTCGGGCTTGCCGCCGCCCTTGCCGCCGCACACGGCGGACACGGACTTCACCAGATCACCGGCCTTGATGCCCTTGGCCACGGCCTCCTTGCCGCAGACGGCCAGGAAGCTGACCTTCTCACCGTTGATGCTGGCCAGCACGGCTACCACGCTGGGATCCTTGTCCCGCATGAAGTCGCCCATGGCACGCAGGGCGTTGGCGTCCATGTTCTGGCGGGTGCCGGTGATGATGTGCAGGCCGCCCACGGTCTTGGCGGAGGCCATCACCTGACGGGCCTCGCCCAGGGATGCCTCGGTCTTGAACTTCTCCAGGGTCTGGCGCAGCTCCTTCATCTCGTTGGCCTGCTGCTCCATGCGCTCCAGAATGGTGCCGGGCGCGGTCTTGAAGAACTGGGCCGCCTTCAGCAGGGTGTTGCGGCCGTGGCGGGTCTCGTCAATGGACACACGGCCGGTGGTGGCCTCGATACGGCGGACGCCGGAGGCGACGCTGCTCTCGCTCTTGATGCGGAACATGCCCACCTTGGCGGTGTTGTCCAGATGGGTGCCGCCGCACAGCTCCATGGAGAAGTCGCCCATGGTGACTACGCGGACCGTCTGGCCGTACTTCTCGCCGAAGGTGGCCACGGCGCCCCGGGCCTTGGCCTCGTCCAGGGGCAGCTCCTCGGTGGTGATGGTCAGGCCGTCCAGAATGGCGTCGTTCACCAGATCCTCCACCTCGTTGAGTTGCTGGGGGGTGATGCCCTCGAAGTGGGTGAAGTCGAAGCGCAGGCGATCGGGCTCCACCAGAGAACCGGCCTGATGAACGTGGTCGCCCAGCACCTTCACCAGCGCGGCATCCAGCAGATGGGTGGCGCTGTGGGCGCGGCGGATGGCGGCGCGGCGGACGGTGTCGATGGAGGCGGCCACGGTGTCGCCCACCTTCAGAGAGCCCTTCAGCAGCTTGCCGTAGTGCATGAACTTGCCGCCCTTGTTTTTCTGGACGTTGTTGACGTGGAAGAGGAGGGCGCAGTTCTCGTCGGGATTCTCGATGCTGTCGCTGTCTGTGATGCGGCCATGGTCGGCGATCTGGCCACCCATCTCAGCGTAGAAGGGGGTCTGATCCAGCACCACGATGGCCTCCATGCCGGAGACGATCTCGTCCACCAGCTCACCCTCGGCCACGATGGCCAGCACATGGGCGTCGTCGATGGCATCGTAGTCATAGCCCACGAACTCGGTGGCGGGCATGTCCTTGCCGAACTCCACACCGGCCCAGCCCAGGTCGCCCAGGGCCTTGCGGGCCTCGCGGGCACGCTCCTTCTGCTCGGTCATCAGGGCCTTGAAGGCATCCTCGTCGATGGTCATGCCCTCCTCGGCGGCCATTTCGGCGGTCAGGTCGATGGGGAAGCCGAAGGTGTCGTACAGCTTGAAGGCATCCTCGCCGGAGAACACGGTCTCGCCCTTGGCCTTGTGGGCGGACAGCATGTCGCCGTAGATCTTCATGCCGCCGTCGATGGTGCGGGCGAAGTTCTCCTCCTCGGTGCGGATGACCTTGGTGATATAGGTCTGCTTCTCCCGCAGGTCGGGATACTGGCACTCGTTCTCGTGAATGACGGTGTCCACCACCTGATACAGGAACGGCTCGTTGACGCCCAGCAGCTTACCGTGGCGGGCGGCGCGGCGCAGCAGGCGGCGCAGCACATAGCCCCGGCCCTCGTTGCTGGGCAGGATGCCGTCGCAGATCATGAAGGTGGCGCTGCGGATGTGGTCGGTGATCACGCGCAGAGAGACATCGCGCTTGTGGCTCTCGCCATAGTGGGCGCCGGTCAGCTCGCTGACCTTGTTGGTGATGTTCATGACGGTGTCCACGTCGAACAGGCTGTCCACGTTCTGGCACACGCAGGCCAGACGCTCCAGACCCATACCGGTGTCGATGTT
>CAKTNW010000041.1 GCA_934589145.1 uncultured Oscillospiraceae bacterium
TGTGTTAAGCACGCCGCCAGCGTTCGTCCTGAGCCAGGATCAAACTCTCTATAAATTGTATCTAAACGATGTTTCCACCGTTCAAACCTTTACAGAGCTATTTGTCATAGCTATCAAAACTTTTTATACTTAGCTTCTCCGGTAATTGACTTAACCCGGATCCGCCAAGTTTTCAGTTGCACATCTCTCGATATGCTCCCGTCTGGTGCTTTTCGTTTCGTTCGTTGTTTAATTTACAAGGTACACGCTCCACAACCGCGGAACAGTTGATATCTTACCACGAGCTTCCTGAAATGTCAACATCTTTTTTCAAATTTTCAAAACTTTTTTCTGATGCCCTTAAAAGCAGTTTGGGATGACATTCCCCGCCGCCTGTGCTATACTATATCTAATTGTTTCACAGCAGGAGGAAAGCACCGTGGAGATTCAGAAAATGCGCGCTACATTCGGGAAATTGCAGGATCAGACTCTGGAGCTGCAGCCGGGCCTGAACTGCATTTACGCCCCCAACGAATCGGGCAAATCTACCTGGAGCCACTTCCTGCGGATCATGCTGTACGGTCTCAGCACCCGCGACCGGGGCGCGCTGGCGGACAAGAACCGCTTTGCGCCGTGGAGCGGCACCGCCATGCGGGGACAGATGGACGTCACAGACAGCGACGGCACGCGCCTGACCCTGTCCCGCGACACCCGCCGGGCCAACGCTCCCATGGGCCACTTCGCCTGCACCTATACCGGCACCGCCGACGCCGTTCCCGGCATCGACGGCCAGAACGCCGGCGAGACGCTGCTGGGCGTTCCCCGCGAGGTTTTCGAGCGCAGCGCCTTCATCCGGCAGAGCGCCCTGGCCGTGGACAGCGACGCGGAGCTGGAGCGCCGCATCGCCGCCCTGATCACCACCGGCGAGGAGGGCGCCTCCTACACCGAGGTACGGGATCGCCTGAAAAAGCAGCTTAACCGCCGCCGCAGCAACCGCACCACCGGCCAGATCCCGGTGCTGGAGCGGGAGATCGCCGACCTGGAGTCCCAGCGCGCCCATCGGGACGACCTGACCCGGCAGGCGGCCGCCGCCCAGCAGCAACTGGACAGTCTCCGGCAGCAGGCCGAAGAGCTGCAGACCCAGCAAGCCCTCTGGCGGCAGCGCCAGCAGTTGGACGCCATCCGCCAATACCGTCAGGCGCAGACCGCCGCCGAGGAGGCCCAGCGCAAGGCCGCGTGGCTGCTGGCGGAATCCGCCGCAGCCCTGCCGGAGGACGCCCTGCTGACCCGGATGGAGGGCCAGTGCGCCGCCCTGCAGACCTCCCAGGCCACTCTGGGTCAGGCCCAGGCGGAGGCCCATGCCCGAAAGGTCGAAGCGGACGATGCCGCGGCCCGCTGCGCCGCGCACCCGCTGTCCCCCGGCGATGAGACCGCCTGTCAGGCCAGGCTGGACGCCATCGCCGCGCCCGCCGTGCCCTCGCCGCTGCTGATGATCGTCGGCATCCTGCTGATCCTGGGCGGCGGCGTGTGCGCCGCCCTTCTCCACCTCGCCTTTCTCGCCTTCGCCGTGATCGGCATTGGCCTTACCGTCACCGGACTGCTGCAACGCAAGCGCACCATCGCCGCCCAGGCAAAGGCCGCCGCTGACCGCGCCGCGATGGAAGCCCAGATCGCCGACTACCTCCCCCTGCTGCAGCGGCAGCGGGAGACCGCCCAGCGCAGCCAGGAGGCCGCCGTCACTGCCGCCGGATTGGCCGCCGCCCAACAGCAGCAGCTTTTGACGTTGCTGGGCGCGCTGCAACCCTACGCCCCCACCGCCGCCGACCTGGGCGGCGCGCAGATGGCGCTGCTGCATCTGCGGCAGCAGCGGACATCCCTGTCCGCCGCAAGGCAGACCGCCCGGGAGGCCGCCATGCGCCGGGATCTGCTGAAGCAGCACCTGCCGGAGGGCCCGCTACCCGACAGCGATGCCCCCCTCCCTCAGCCCGCCATCTCCCGCGAACAGTTGGATACCCTGCTGCCCCAGATAGCCGCGCAGCAGCAGTCCGCCCGCTCCCGGCTGGATACCCTGACGGGCCAGCTGCGGTCGCTGGACAGCGCCGACGACCTGGACGCCCAGCTCCTGCAGCATCGCCAGCAGCTCCAGCAGCTCCAGGAGGAGTACGACGCCGTCGCCCTGGCTATGGAGGTGCTGGACGAGGCCAACGCCACACTGCAGAACCGCTTCTCCCCCGCGCTGGGCGCCCAGGCGGCGGAGATCTTCGCCAAGATCACCAAGGGCCGCTATCAGAAGGTGCTCCTGAGCCGGGACTTTGCCCTGGAGACCGACAGCGAGGGTGCCCAGCGCAGCGTACAGCTCCTCAGCCAGGGCGCCGCCGACCAGCTCTATCTGGCAGTACGCTTGGCCATCTGCGACCTGGTGCTGCCGGAGGAGAAACACGTCCCCCTGATTCTGGACGACGCGCTTCTGAGCTTTGATGACGACCGCCTTCACGCCGCACTGGACTACCTGCTGGAGGAGAGCGAAAGCCGCCAGATCCTTCTGTTCACCTGCCAGAAGCGGGAGCGCGCGTATCTTGCTGGACAGGAAAACGTGACCATCACGCACCTGTAACGCAGGTTTTCAGCACCGCGCCAAACCGCTATGGGAGACAGTTTAATGGAAATACAAGAAGCCACTGCATATCGTAAGACATTGATAAACCGTGCAGTCGCCGGTCAAAAATTGACAAAAGACGAGCGCGCTTGGCTGACCTCCAACCCGATCTACAACGACGCGTTCGGTTATCCTTATTTGAATGTGGACATCCTTCAAATAAAGCCCCGAACAGACTACACTTTGCACATAAAATTGTTGTCCTGCCCAAGCGAAACACGCGGGCTTCCCCTTGTGGGAATTCCATTGGGAGACGGCTTTATCCAAGCCTCCGGCGCTATAAAAGACCTCGACGGAAAGACGTTCTTTCATGAAAAGGTAAAGCTGTTGGGTGCCGAGGTCGATGCCCATCATCGGGAAACTACCCTCCTGATCCGTTCGGCGCTCGGGCTGCTCAGCATAGCCTATGAGTACGATTATAAGTTGGAAGGCTCTCCTGTTATCGTCAGAAAGTCTTCCAGCAGCGGTGATCTCCGATACGCCATGCACCGTATAGATGAGAGCGGGAGCTATATTTATCAATGTAAGCAGCCTGATAGCGATAACATGAACGCCTTGACCTTTTCTATCGCCTTGCAGTCCTGTGATTCGTACCGGGTCTAAAAAAGGTTGGCTTTCAGAGCGGTTTGTGGTATACTTTCCTCATGGGAATAATCCCTCCGCGATTTACAAATGAACCATCACACCGTAGTCTTATCGCAGCAAGTGAAAGGAGCCCGCTTATGCCCGAATTTGATTGTCTGCGCTGCGGCACGGCCATGCGCTTTGTGGGGCAGGAGAAATTACAGCTGGGACAGACCAGTTGGTTGCTGGGTGACTGGCCCAATCTGGTCGCAGGATCACTGAAAGTATCCATCATGGCGTGTCCCCATTGCGGAAAGCTGGAGTTTTTCTCCGGCGGCGATGTGGCGCCCACCGTGGACATAGGCAACAGCGATCTGCCCCAGCGCACCTGTCCCGTGTGCGGTACCCACCACGATTTTGATTATCCCAAGTGCCCCCTGTGCGGCTATACCTATAGCCCGCAGGATGAATATTGATTGTGATTTGAGAAGAAAAAGGAGACGTAACAATGAGCGATTGCACCCATGATTGCAGCACCTGCGGCGAAAGCTGCGGCGAGCGCAAGGAAGCCAACGTATTCGAGAAGAAGCCCCTGCGGCCCGGCTGCCGCGTGGGCAAGGTCTACGGCATCGTGTCCGGCAAGGGCGGCGTAGGCAAGTCCATGGTCACCAGCCAGCTGGCGGTGGCCACGCGGCGGGAGGGCTATAACGTGGCCATTCTGGACGCGGACATCACCGGCCCCTCCATCCCCCGCGCCTTCGGCATCCATCACCGGGCCGGCGCCGTGGGCGACGCCATCATCCCCGTGGAGAGCCGCACCGGCATCCAGTTGATGAGCGTGAACCTGCTGCTGGAGCACGAGACCGACCCCGTCATCTGG
The DNA here is from genome assembly GCA_934589145.1 of uncultured Oscillospiraceae bacterium. Taxonomy (GTDB): domain Bacteria; phylum Bacillota; class Clostridia; order Oscillospirales; family Oscillospiraceae; genus Vescimonas. The sequence continues at coordinate 4,080 of CAKTNW010000041.1, forward strand.
CGCGGCCCCGTCATCGGCGGTGTGGTGCAGCAGTTCTGGGGCGACGTGATCTGGGACGACGTGGACTATATGTTCGTGGATATGCCTCCCGGAACCGGCGACGTGGCGCTGAACGTGTTCCAGTCCCTGCCGGTGGACGGCGTCATCATCGTGGCCAGCCCCCAGGAGCTGGTGACCATGGTGGTGGAGAAGGCCGTGAAGATGGCCCAGATGATGAACATCCCCATCGTGGGCCTGGTGGAGAACATGAGCTACCTCCAGTGTCCCGACTGCGGCAAGAAGCTCTATCTCTTCGGCGAGGGCAAGACCGAGGAGGCCGCCGCCCGCTACGGCGTGCCCCTGCTGGCCAAGATGCCCATTGACCCCGCCCTGGCCAAGCTGGTGGACGAGGGAAACATTGAGGACTTCCACGGCGACTGGCTGAACCCCGCGGTGGACGCGATTTTGAAGTAAACCATAAAAAAGGAGCTGTGCGGCGAAAGCCGCACAGCTCCTTTTTATGCTGCATATCATGAAAATAGCACACCATTTCACGCCACAGGAGGGGTGCTTTCTTCATGCTTTTCTTGGTTTTTCTTACCGCCCTTGCCGTGGGCGGCGCCACCATGCTGGGCGCGGTGGGCGGCTATTGCTTCCGCAGCGCCGCAGACCGGGCCGGAGGCCAGACCGTCATGGCCTTCGCCGCCGGAATGATGCTCAGCGCCGCCGTGGCGGGCCTTATCCTGCCGTCTCTGGCAGGCGGCGATCCCTGGGCCTTTCCCATCACCGCCGCCGGGGTGCTGTCCGGCGCGGCGTTTTTGCTGCTGCTGGAGCGTCTGGCCGCCCGAATGCAGCGGCTTTCCGGCCTGGGCGGCGACGCCTCGCCCCAGACACAGCGGGTGCTGCTGTTCGTGGCCGCCATGGCCATCCATAATCTGCCGGAGGGTCTGGCCGCCGGGGTGGGCTTCGGCACCGAGGACATCCCCCGCGCCCTGGCCATCGCCGGCGGCATCGCCCTGCAAAACCTGCCGGAGGGCATGGTGCTCATCGCGCCCATGCTGCACGCGGGCATCCCGCCCCGCCGCACGCTGGCGTTGGCCGTGTCCACCGGCGTGGTGGAGATCCTGGGCACGCTGCTGGGCTACGCCACCGTGTCCCTCAGCGCGGCGGTGCTGCCGTTTCTGCTGGCCTTCGCCGGCGGCGCCATGCTGTATCTCATCTGCGACGACATGATCCCCGCCTGCCAAGGCGGCAAAAGCCTCTGCGCGCTGCTGACAGGCTTCTGCTTCATGCTGGCCATGGACTTCTATTTAGGTTAGAGGCACATGTGCGCCTCTAACCTTTTTTCTTGCTTGAAGCCTCTCTTTTGAGAGACTTTTTGCAATGCGTTATTGACAAAGAAGTTTCTCCGGCTATAATATATTGTGCGATATATATTGCACATTCTTTATTAATGACAAAAAGAAGGTTATCCCAATGAAGATCCTTGTGTTTAACGGAAGTCCAAAAAAAGAGATCAGCGACACACTATGCATTACCCGCGCGTTTCTTGAGGGGATGAACGAAATTGCGGCCCAGAAGGTGCAGATCATCGACGTCATCGACCGGCATATCGAATTTTGCCGGGGTTGTTTTTCCTGCAAGCAGAATGGCGGATACTGCATAATCGACGACGATATGCGCGAAATTTTAGAGCAGATGCTGGCCAGCGACCTGCTGCTATTCAGCTTTCCGCTTCATAGTTACGGAATGCCCGCAGCCATGAAAAACCTGGTCGATCGGATGCTGCCCCTCAGCTCTATGGCCATGGCGCAGATAAATGGACGCTATGTCCATGTAGGGCAGCGGGACTATTCACACCTGCGGTATCTGATGATCTGCGGCTGCGGATTTCCCAATAGCCGCCGCAACTTTGAACCAGCCATCCGACAGTTTGAGCTTTTATTCCCGAGCAGTCATACCATTCTGACTGTGCCGGAAAGCCCCATGTTTAATGCACCGGAAGCGTCGGTGGTGACGGTTCCCCGGCTGTCACTAATAAAACAAGCCGGACGGCAGTATGCGGAAACAGGCACAATCGACGCAACGCTCCTTGCCGAGATCACCTCTCCCATGATCCCGGAGGAGATTTACGCCAGGATCGTTAACGGCAACGCTTAGAACGCACCCGAGGGCAAACTACACCCGCTGTTTCGGTGCAGAGGCCGGCAGGACAGGGAAACTCCATCCTGCGATGTTTCGTACCATAGCATCGGGCGATACGCCGCAGTTTTTCACGCTTATCTGTCTGCTTACACGGCATAAAGAAAAGCACCCCTTTGGCCGACTCCACATGAGAAAACACACGCCGGAAAAGGCAACTTTTGCGCGGATGTCATTGTTGCGCTGGTTTGCCATGCGTCAGCATGCCTTCACCATCGCGCCGTGACCCCACACAAAATTTATTCTTTTCCGGTGCGAAGCAGTTTTGCCAATGAATATTTGCGATAAAATCGGCTGCAAAAATACCCCCATACTGACGTATGGGGGTATTTTTTCGGTCGCATTTTAGCCAAATAGGCGCAGACAAAACCGTATGTTTTCTTATGCGGAGCCGGCCTTTTGGGTGCTTTTCCTATGCTGTTAAGCTTTCCGCTTATTTGTCGTACATCTCGATGAGCTTCAGCAGGTGCTCGTAGCGGGCCTTGGCCTCGTCCTCGTTGCGCTTGAAGAGGACTTCTGCGCGCTCGGGGAACTCGCGGGTCAGGCGGCTGTAGCGAGCCTCGTTCATCAGGAAGTCCTGATAGCCGCCGGCGGGCGCCTTGGAGTCCAGGGTGAACTTCTTCTCGCCCTCGGGGTTGTAGCGGAACAGGTTCCAGTAGCCGCAGTCCACTGCCTTCTTCATTTCCTTCTGGCAGTTCATCATGCCGCCCTTGATGGAGTGCATCTCGCAGGGGCTGTAGCCGATGATCAGGGACGGGCCGTGATAGGCCTCGGCCTCGGTGATGGCCTTGATGGTCTGCGCGGGGTTGGCGCCCATGGCCACCTGAGCCACATAGACGTAGCCGTACTGCATGGCGATCTCGGCAAGGCTCTTCTTCTTCACTTCCTTACCGGCAGCGGCGAACTGTGCCACCTGGCCGATGTTGGAAGCCTTGGAGGCCTGGCCGCCGGTGTTGGAGTACACCTCGGTATCGAACACGAAGATGTTCACATCCTGCTTGGAGGCGATGACGTGATCCAGTCCGCCGTAGCCGATATCGTAGGCCCAGCCATCGCCGCCGAAGATCCACATGGACTTCTTGGCCAGATATTCCTTCTTGCTGAGGATGTCGGCCACCAGCGTGCAGGCGGCGCAGTCGCAGAACAGCGCGCCCTTGGCCTTCAGCTCGGCAGCGTGCTCAGCGAACTGAGGCACGGCGGCCAGCTCATCCACGGTGCAGATGCTCTCTTCCAGGGCCTTGACATAGGCCTTGGTGGGCTCGGCGTTGGCGGTACCGTCGTCCATGGTGTCCAGCCACTTCTGAGCGGCTTCCTTCAGGGCGGGCTGTGCCCATTCAATAGTGATCAGCTCACGGGTCTTGGCCGCCAGATCCTCGCGGATCTTGTTCTGGCCGGTGTACATGCCCAGGCCGTGCTCTGCGTTATCCTCGAACAGGGAGTTGCACCATGCGGGGCCGTGGCCCTCCTTATTGGTGCAGTAGGGAGAGGTAGCCGCGGGACCGCCCCAGATGGAGGAGCAGCCGGTGGCGTTGGAGACATACATATGGTCGCCGAACAGCTGGGTGACGAGACGGGCATAGCTGGTCTCGGCGCAGCCGGCGCAGGAGCCGGAGAACTCCAGCATGGGCTGCTTGAACTGGCTGCCCTTGACGGTGTTGTCCTGCATATCCTTCTTCTCGGACACCTCGGCCACGCAGTAGTCGAACACGTCCTGCTGGGGCAGCTCGCCCTCCTGGGCGACCATGGTCAGGGCGTTCACCGGGCAGGCGCCGATGCAGACGCCGCAGCCCATGCAGTCCAGCGGGCTGATGGCCATGGTGAACTGATAGGTGCCCTTGCCCTTGCCGGCCTTCACGTCCACGATCTTGGCGGCCTCGGGAGCCTTGGCGGCCTCGTCGGCGGTCAGCGCGAAGGGACGGATGGTGGCGTGGGGGCAGACATAGGCGCACTGGTTGCACTGGATGCACTTGGTGCTGTCCCAGGTGGGAACGGACACGGCCACGCCGCGCTTCTCATAGGCGGCGGCGCCCAGCTCGAACTGGCCGTCCACATGATCCACGAAGGCGGAAACGGGCAGGCTGTCGCCGTCCATCTTGCCCACGGGCTCCAGAATATCCTTGACCATCTTCACCAGCTCGGGCTTGCCCTTGAGCTCCTTGGCGGGCTTGGTATCCACGGCGTTGGCCCAGTCGGCGGGCACGTCGATCTTCTTATAGGCGGTGGCGCCCAGATCGATGGCCTTGTAGTTCATGTCCACGATGTCCTGGCCCTTCTTCAGGTAGGAGGCCTTGGCCTTCTCCTTCATGTAGGTGATGGCCTCTTCCTCGGGCATGACCTTGGCCAGAGAGAAGAACGCGGACTGCAGAATGGTGTTGTTGCGCTTGCCCATACCGATCTCGATGGCCAGGTCGATGGCGTCGATGGTATAGAGCTGGATGTTGTTCTGGGCGATATAGCGCTTGGAAGCGGCATCCATGTGGTGGTTCAGCTCATCGAAGTCCCACTGGCAGTTGATCATGTAGACACCGCCGGGCTTGACGTCCTGCACCATCTTGAAGCCCTTGGTCACATAGCTGGGGTTGTGGCAGGCCACGAAGTCAGCCTTGTTGATATAGTAGGGGGAACGGATGGGCTTGTCGCCGAAGCGCAGGTGGCTGATGGTCACGCCGCCGGTCTTCTTGGAGTCATACTGGAAGTACGCCTGAACATACTTGTCGGTATGGTCGCCGATGATCTTGATGGAGTTCTTGTTGGCGCCAACGGTACCGTCGCCGCCCAGACCCCAGAACTTGCACTCGATGGTGCCCTCTGCCGCGGTGTTGGGGCAGTTGGGATCCTCGGGCAGGGACATGTTGGTCACATCGTCCACGATACCGATGGTGAACTGGCGCTTCATCTCGGCCTTGGCCAGCTCGGTGTAGACGGCGAACACGGAGGCGGGAGGCGTATCCTTGCTGCCCAGACCGTAACGGCCGCCGATGACGGTGATGTCGTTCTTGCCGGCATTGGCCAGAGCGGTGACCACGTCCTGATACAGAGGCTCACCCTGGGAGCCGGGCTCCTTGGTGCGATCCAGAACAGCGATCTTCTTGCAGGAGGCGGGGATGGCCTCGATCAGCTTCTCGGGAGCGAAGGGGCGGAACAGGCGAACCTTCACCAGGCCAACCTTCTCGCCGTGGGCGTTCAGATAGTCGATGACCTCCTCGGCCACGTCGCAGATGGAACCCATGGCCACGATCACGCGGTCAGCGTCGGGGGCGCCATAGTAGTTGAACAGCTGATAGTCGGTGCCCAGCTTGGCGTTGACCTTTGCCATGCACTTCTCCACCACGGCGGGCAGCGCGTCATAGTACTTGTTGCAGGCCTCGCGGTGCTGGAAGAAGATATCGCCGTTCTCGTGAGAGCCGCGCATATGGGGATGCTCGGGGTTCAGCGCGTGCTTGCGGAACTCGGCCACGGCGTCCATGTCGCACATATCCTTCAGATCGTCATAATCCCACACGGCGATCTTCTGGATCTCGTGGGAGGTACGGAAGCCGTCAAAGAAGTTGATGAAGGGAACCTTGCCCTCCAGAGCGGCCAGATGGGCCACGGGGCTCAGATCCATGACCTCCTGCACGTTGCCCTCGCACAGCATGGCAAAGCCGGTCTGGCGGCAGGCCATCACGTCGGAGTGGTCGCCGAAGATGTTCAGCGCGTGGGTGGAAACGGTACGGGCGGAGACGTGGAACACACAGGGCAGCTGCTCGGCCGCGATCTTGTACATGTTGGGGATCATCAGCAGCAGGCCCTGAGAGGCGGTGTACGTGGTGGTCAGGGCACCGGCGCCCAGAGAACCGTGTACGGCACCGGCCGCGCCGGCTTCGGACTGCATTTCAACCACCTTCACCTGGGTGCCGAAGATATTCTTCTGGCCGTTGGCGCTCCACTGGTCGACAAAGTCAGCCATGGGAGAGGACGGGGTGATGGGGTAGATGGCGGCTACCTCGGAAAACGCATAGCTCACATGCGCGGCAGCGTTGTTGCCATCCATGGATTTCATTTTTCTTACCATTTATGAACCTCCTTCATACACTCTTCGCCCCGATTGGGGCGAAATACTCAGCGTATCAGGATAATATCACAAAAAAATCCCACTGTAAACGGCATTTTTATGAAATTTTCGTAACAAGAAACTAAAAATGCGTTTTTGCTGTTAAGAATTCTAACACCCCCTGACAGCGGAACTTATTTTGATAAAACTATTGTCCTTTTATGTAAATGTGTGATAAAATAATACGGATACAGAAGTTTCGTGATAACAGGAGCTTAGCGGGGAAAGGAGCGGAGCCTATGGTGACCACGGTACGTTCGCTGGGCCTGACCGGCATCAGCGGCTATGAGGTAACGGTGGAGTGCATGCTCTCCGGCGGCTTGCCCGCCTTTGACGTGGTGGGCCTGCCGGACACGGCGGTGAAGGAGGCCCGTGAGCGGGTGCGTGCCGCGGTGAAAAACTGTGGGGCCCAGTTTCCCGTCAGCCGCATCACCGTCAATCTGGCCCCGGCCCGCGTCCGGAAGGAGGGCACGGTGTACGACCTACCCATCCTGCTGGGCATCATGGCCGCCGCGGGCGAGCTCCGCGCTCTGCCGGAGGACGCCGCCTTCCTGGGTGAGCTGAGCCTCACCGGCCAGGTGCGCCCCGTCACCGGCGTGCTGCCCATGGCCATGTTCGCCGCCCGCCAGGGGGTGAAGCAGCTCTTCGTCCCCGCCGCCAACGCCGCCGAGGCCACGCTGGCCGACGGCCTGACCGTCTACGGCGTGGAGAATGTGGGCCAACTGGTGGCCCATCTGAAGGGAGCCGACGCCATCGTGCCCGCGCCCCGGTGGGAGCCCGCCGCCACCGACCGGCCTCTGCCGGACTTCTCCGATGTCATGGGCCAGGAGAACGTCAAGCGCGCCCTGGAGATCGCCGCCGCAGGCGGCCACAACGTGCTGCTGATCGGCTCCCCCGGCTCCGGCAAGTCCATGCTGGCCCGGCGGCTGCCCTCCATTTTGCCGGATATGACCCGGCCGGAGGCCTTGCAGACCACGGAGATCTACTCCGTGGCGGGCATGACCGATCCCCGGCATCCGCTGGTGGACGCCCGGCCCTTCCGCAGCCCCCACCACACCGCCTCGCCGGTGTCCCTGTCCGGCGGCGGAAGCGTCCCCCGTCCCGGCGAGATATCCCTTGCCCACAACGGCATCCTGTTCCTGGACGAGCTGCCGGAGTTCGATAAATCCGCCCTGGAGACACTGCGCCAGCCGCTGGAGGATGGACAGGTGACCATCACCCGTGCCACCGGCTCCCTGACGCTGCCCAGCCGTTTCATGCTGGTGTGCGCCATGAACCCCTGCCGCTGCGGCTGGTACGGCCATCCCTCCGGTCGCTGCCGCTGCTCGGCCCAACAGGTGGAGCAGTACATGCGCCGTGTCTCCGGCCCGCTTTTGGATCGCATCGACATGCATATCGAGGTACCGTCGGTGGAGTACGAGGCCATGCGCCGCAAGGAACAGCCGGAGTCCTCGGCCCAGGTGCGCAAACGGGTCAACGCCGCCCGCGAGGTGCAGAAGCGCCGTTTTGCGGGTACCGCCGTCACCTGCAACGCCTATATGACCCCCGCCATGATCGGCCAGTACTGCCAGCTGGACGCGGCGGGCGAAAAGGTCATGCAGGGTGCCTTCGACCGCCTTGGCCTGACCGGACGCAGCCACGACCGCATATTGCGCATGGCCCGCACCATCGCCGACCTGGACGGCGCGGAGAGCATTGGCGTCCAGCACCTGGCGGAGGCCATCCAGTACCGCAGCAGCAATCTGTTGAAGTAAATTCATTCATATATAAACTAAGGAGAACCCCCATGCACGAGATCATTCTTTGCAAGCTGGGCGAGATCGTCCTGAAGGGATTGAACCGCCACAGCTTTGAGATGAAGCTGATGAGCAACATCCGCCGCCGCACCCAGCGGTACGGCAAATTCAAGATCTACTCCCGCCAGTCCACCATCTATGTGGAGCCGGTGGAGGAGACCTGCGACCTGGACGCCGCCTACGACGCCTGCAAGAAGGTGTTCGGCATCATCGCCATCGCCCGGGCCGTCCCCTGCGCCAAGGAGAAGGAGGCCATCTTCAACACAGCCAGGGAGTACCTTGCCCCGGCGCTGCTGGCGGCCAAGTCCTTCAAGGTGGAGAGCAAGCGCTCCGACAAGTCCTTCCCCATGGGCAGCATCCAGTTGAGCCAGTGGGTGGGCGGCGCGCTGCACGATGCCTTTCCCCACCTGATCGTGGATGTCCACAACCCGGAGCTGACGGTGCACCTGGAGGTGCGGGAGGACGCCGCCTATGTCCACGGCCCGGCGGAAGCCGCCGCAGGCGGCCTGCCCATCGGCATGGGCGGCCACGCGGTCAGCCTGCTGTCCGGCGGCATCGACAGCCCTGTGTCCAGCTATATGATCGCCAAGCGGGGCGTCCAGTTGGAGCTGCTGCACTTCGCCTCCCCTCCCTATACCAGCGAGCAGGCCCGTGAAAAGGTGCTGCAGCTGGCCCAGGAGTTGACGGTCTGGTGCGGCCGCCTGACGGTGCATGTGGTGCCCTTTACCGAGATTCAGGAGGAGATCCGCCGCAAGTGCCCGGAGGATCATTTCACCCTGATCATGCGCCGCTTCATGATGCGGCTGGGCGACCGGCTGGCCCACGAGCTGGCCTGCAAGGCCATCGTCACCGGCGAGAGCCTGGGCCAGGTGGCCAGCCAGACCATCCAGGCCCTGGTGGTCAGCGACGATGTGGCCACCCTGCCGGTGCTGCGGCCCCTGATCGGCATGGACAAGGAGGAGATCGTCCGCATTGCCCGCCATGTGGGCACCTTCGATACCTCCATCCTGCCCTATGAGGACTGCTGCACCGTGTTCACCCCCCGCCATCCCAAGACCAAGCCCAACCTGGAGGAGGTGCGGGAGTACGAGGCCGCGCTGGACATCGACGCCCTGTGCGACAAAGCCCTGGCGGGCCGCGAGATGATCCGCCTGTACCCCAGGCACTGAGGTGCGCACCATGAACGAGACATTGGAGCAGCAGGTCATCGCGGCGCTGAAATCGCGGGGCCTGACCCTTTCCACGGCGGAGAGCTGCACCGGCGGCCTGACCGCCAAGCGGCTGACGGACGTCCCCGGCGCGTCGGCGGTGTTTCTGGGCGGCGTGGTCAGCTATACCAACGGCGTCAAGGAGCGGGCGCTGGGCGTCCCCCACGACACGCTGGAGACCTGCGGCGCGGTGTCCGAGCCGACGGCCCGCGCCATGGCGGAGGGCGTCCGTCGTTTGACCTGCGCGGACTTCGGCCTGTCCGTCACCGGCGTGGCAGGCCCCGACAGGGACGACCGGGGCCACGACGTGGGCACCGTGTATATCGCCCTGTCTGCCAAAAACGAAACCACTGTGCAGCTTCTGCACCTCTCCGGCGACCGCGGCACCATCCGCGCCGCCGCCGCGGACGAGATGTTCCGCATGCTGCTGGCCTATATCCAATAGGAGACAACACAAGAATACGCCTGACAAAAGCTTCAGTTTTTTTGCCAGGTAAATAAAGGAGACTGACACCATGGCAAAGAACAAGGCTTATTCCCAGATCAACCAGTACGCCAACCGCGAGGAAGAGATTCGCAAGGCGAAGGGCAATCCCAACAAGAATAACCATGCCAAGAAGAAAAACAGCAACTACGGCGGCTACAACAGCAACGGCGCAGGCGCCTACATGGCCCAGAAGCTGGCGGAAAAGGGCCGCCAGCAGGAGCGGGTCAAGCTGCCCATGTGGCTGAACATCACCCTCATTGCTCTGTTCGCCGCCATCGCCGTGACGCTGGTGCTGCGCTTCACGGTGTATAAGGACAGCCAGTTGATGAACTACATCTCCTCCCTGCTGCTGGGCGTCACCTGCCTGGTGCTGTTCTACACCCGCCGCTTCAAGCATACCAAAAAGGACAGCGCCTTCTATACCCTGGTCACCGTGCTGCTGACCGTTATGGGCATCGTCTATACCGGCATGGGCATCATCGGTCTGCTGACGGTGGCGGGAATCATCTGAAAAACGCCGAAATTCCCTATGTTTTTGGTGAAAATGCCATTGACAAACGGAGAAAAAGTGGTTATATTAACAGATATCTCATGGTAAACACCGTACAAACGCGATGAAGGGGACACGCAGCGCTGCTGTTCGACGCGAAGAGAGCCGCCGTTTTGGTGCAAGGCGGACGCGGATATGGCGCGGATATCACCCCGGAGCATCCGGCTGAAAGCAAGGAGTAGGCACGGACGGAAGCGGGCCGTTATCACCCCGCGCCCACGGATGGTGGGACTGAGTGGCCGCCTTGGCGGCAACGAGAGTGGTACCGCAGAGGACGTTTTTCCAAGCGCCTTTGTCTCTTGACGAGACAAAGGCGCTTTTTATTTTTGTTGGAGGTGTGCCAATGAATTGCCCCAAATGCGGAAAAGAAATGCTGTGCGGCTCGATGCATACGCAGAAGTACCCTTATTGGACACAGCAGAAACTGCGGGTTTTCAAATCGCCGACCGACATGATTTACTTTGGGCCTTTTGGCGATGACGATACAACGATGTTTACACGAGACCCGTTCCCGGAATTTCCTAACGCGGAAATTTGCCGAAAATGCGGACTGGTCGTTTTCCCTTGTAAAATGATTGAAAAGAAGAACACAAACAAGTAATTTATTATCATGAAGGAGAAGCAACATGGAATACAAAAAGACGTTGAACATGCCCAAGAGCGGCTTTCCCATGCGCGCCGGCCTGCCCAAGCGTGAGCCGGACATGCTGAAGCACTGGGAGGAGATCGACCTCTATAACGAGCTGCTGAAGAAGAACGAGGGCAAGCCCCTGTTCTCCCTCCATGACGGCCCTCCGTTCTCCAACGGCGCGCTGCACATGGGCCATGCCCTGAATAAGTCCCTGAAGGACTTCATCACCCGTATGTATGCCATGCGCGGCTACTACACCCCCTATATCCCTGGCTGGGATAACCACGGTATGCCCATCGAGTCCGCCATCATCAAGCAGAACAAGCTGAACCACAAGGCCATGAGCGTGGCGGACTTCCGCACCGCCTGCCACGAGTTTGCCGACCACTATATCGACGTGCAGCGCGAGGGCTTCAAGCGCATGGGCGTCGTGGGCGACTGGGAGCATCCCTACAAGACCATGGACCCCGGCTTCGAGGCGCAGGAGGTCCGCGTCTTCGGCAAGATGTATCAGAACGGCCATATCTACAAGGGCCTGAAGCCCGTGTACTGGTGCCCCCACGACGAGACGGCCCTGGCCGAGGCGGAGATCGAGTATAA
>CAKTNW010000042.1 GCA_934589145.1 uncultured Oscillospiraceae bacterium
AGCACCGACAGCGACATGGCAGGTATCAAGAACTGGTTCAACGAGTGGTATGCCAAGGATACCAGCCGCAAAATCCGCGCCGTCAACAAGGCAAAGGGTGAGCGTGGAGAGCGCTTGACCACCAACATTCCCTACGGCTACAAGCGTGACTCTGACGATCCCAAGAAATGGGTGATTGACGAGGAAGCGGCACAGGTCGTGAAGCGGATCTTTGCGCTCTGCATGGAGGGAAAAGGACCGAGCCAGATCGCCGCCTTGCTGGAAAAGGAAAAGGTGCTGAACCCCACCGCCTATAAACAGCGGGAGGGGAGAAAAACACCGCATCAGACTCCGGAGAACGAGTATCGCTGGCACGAAAGCACCGTTGCTTACATCCTCGAATACATGGAGTACACAGGCTGCACGGTCAATTTCAAGACCTATACCAACTCCATCTGGGACAAGAAGCAGCGGGAGAATCCGATGGAGAATCGCAAGATTTTCTATAACACCCACCCAGCAATTATCTCTCTGGAAGTCTTTGATAAGGTGCAGGAGATCAGGCAGCAGCGGCACCGCAGAACGGCAACGGGAAAGAGCAATATGTTCTCCGGCTTGGTGTTCTGCAACGACTGCAAGCAGAAGCTCTACTACTCTACCACCAGCTATTTTGAAAAGCGGCAGGACTTCTTCATCTGCTCCACCCATCGTACCAACAAGGACAAGTGCAGCGGACATTATATCCGTGCTGTTGTACTGGAACAAATCGTCTGGAAGCACATTCAGGAGGTCATATCGGTAGTCACTCGCTATGAGGCGTATTTCCGTTCTGAAATGGAGCAAAAGCTCCGTGTGCAGAGCGAAGAATCGCTGCGGCTGCATCAGAAGCGGCTGGCGCAGGCTGAGAAGCGAATCGGAGAGCTTGACCGTCTTTTCATCCGCATTTACGAGGACAATGTCGCCGGTCGGCTGGATGATGAACGCTTTGCGATGATGAGCAAGAACTACACCGAGGAGCAAAAAGACCTCAAAGCCGAGGTCAATGGTCTGCAACAGCAAATCCATGAACAGGAACAACAGGCAGAGAATATAGAGCAGTTTGTTCAGCGGGTAAAGAGGAACAGCACCCTCACGGAACTGACCCCCTATGCCCTCAGAGAGCTTGTCAAGGCGGTCTATGTAGATGCACCTGACAAGTCCAGCGGCAAGCGCAGACAGAAGGTACATATCGAGTACGACCTTGTGGGCTACATTCCCGTGGATGAGCTGCTAAAAGCGGAACAGGCATGACCGAGATCATGCCTGTTCCAAGAAATTTGAATTTTACTGTCTTACCAGCAGAGAGCCTTGCGGCTCTCTTTTTTGATGGGATCATTTTTGATGGTGCTTAGAACTCCTTCTTCTTGCCCAGCACCACACCGGTACCGGCCATAGACACCAGCATCATGCCGGCATAGATGACCACACCGGCGTCAGCAGTCTTGGGAGAGGACACATGCTCACCGGCAGAAGCGCCCGTGCCGCTGCCGCCATGATTCCCGCCGCCGCTCTTGGTCGTCAGTACGATGCGGCCAGAACCGGCAGCGTTCTCATAGTTCAGGAGATAGCCCTTCAGCGCCTTGAGGGGGCTGTTGGCCGTGGCGATATCAGGCACCTGATTGCCGTTGGTATCCTTGAAGCTGTTCACATAGGCCGCCATGGCCAGATAATCCTCGCAGATGCCGTCCAGCACCAGCGTGGCGCCCGCAAACATGTTAAAGCCGTCGCCCATATTACGCAGGGTATAATTGCTGCCGCCCAGCGTATAGGTCTTGGTCAGCACCAGCGGCTCATACGCGCCGGTGGTTTTATTGTATACCTTTACATCATGGACGCGGTACTTTCCGGTGGGGCCGCCGGTCCATACATTCTTATCATTCATCTGCACGGTGCTCTTGATGGCGGTGTTGATCTTATAGGTCAGACCGGCCACATGCAGGAAACCGCCATTCTCCGCATCCGGAGTAACACGGGCGCCCCATTCCAGCGCATCCAGGATCTGCTGGCCGGTCACCTTCATAGCGCACAGCACATTGCCAAAGGTATTGATGGTCTTGCAGGTCTTATAGCTCCACTCACCGGCAGCCGCGCTGGCGCGGATACCGCCGCCGTTCATGATGGCCACATCGCAGTCGATGCCGCTGCTGTTGATATACCAGTAGTAGGCGTCGGCGTTCAGGTCGCCCAGGTTGGTCTCCTGCTTGCGGACAGCCCGGTCACCGTTGGCGTCCTTGTCTGTAAAGTTGATCTCGCTTTCGGCGATCACTTCGCCCAGCTTGCCATCCACCTGGTTCATCCAGTTATCCTGGATCGCCTTGACAGTAGTGTTGACATTGTCGTATTCACTGAGCAGTTCAGTGTCAATGTTACCGTCAGCGTCAATGGTCAGCACGCCAACATTCTTGAGGTAGGAGCCCGTCTGGGTCAGGATGACGTCGTTGCCGTCCTTATCCTTCACAACACTCTTTTCCATGGTGGTGTGGGAATGGCCGTCGATGAAGGCATCCAGACCGGTGGTGTTGGCGATCACTTCTTTAGAAGTCCAGGGGCTGGAGGAGGGATCGACACCCAGGTGGCCCAGGGCGATGACGTAATCGGCGCCGGCAGCCTTGGCATTATCAATGGCGGCCTGCACATCGGCATACAGGGCCTTGCCATCCGCGCCGCCGGAGATCCCGTAGATGTAGTTGCCGTTGTCATCCTGGAAGTACTTGGGGGTAGACTTAGTGAAGGATTCCGGCGTGGTGATGCCCACGAAGGCAACCCTCTTGCCGCCGTCCAGATAGCAAGTCAAGAAAGCCAGCAGTACGTTATCACCGCGAACGCCGTTGCTCTCGTGATAGAAGTTGCAGGAGACATACGGAATGCCCCCGTTGGTATCCATATCGGTCACAGCCAGCGCACGCTCCATACCGTAGTCGAACTCATGGTTGCCCAGCGTGGCCACGTCATAGCCAGCTTCGGACATCAGCTTCATAATAGCGGCGCCCTGATCCATTCCGCCGTAAGCGGTGCCCTGGATATGGTCACCGGCATCCACCAGCAGCACATCGTTGCCGGCATCCTTCAGATCCTTCTTCAGGGCCGCAACGTGGGCATAGGTCAAAGCCTTGGTTTTCAGGTTGCCGTCTTTATCCTTGGCCGTGTCATTGTCGATGTAGGTATGTACATCGTTGGTGTAGATGATCTTGATGGTCTTTCCCGCGGGGGCAGCCGGGGTCTCATCGCCGGGCGTAGCCGGGGTCTCATCGCCGCCGTCGGGGTTCGCGGGAGCGGGATCGGGATTTGCCGGATTTGCGGGATCGGAGTCACCGGGGGTGGGAGCCGCGGGTTCTTCAGTTCCCGCCGTCGTACCGGGCGTGGGATCGGGGTCGTCGGCCCAGGTGGCGGATACCGTCAGAGACAGCATCATCGTCAGGGCCAGCAGGATCGCTAATACTCTGCGCATTCTCTCGTCCTCCTTCGTTTTTGTGCGGCATGGTTCGTGCCCGCAGACGGCACGCACCGCTTTCCTTTTTATTTTACCTGCTTACGGCGCAAAATGAAAACATTTTTTGCGAATTTCGTGTAAAATTTCCGTCTGCGTTTTTGTGAATACTATCAAAAAAATAATCGTGGGAAGAAAAAGGGGGCCAGCGGCCCCCTTTTTTGCTTGTGCGGAAACCGTCCTTACAGCTGGGCCAGGGCCTGCTCCAGGTCGGCGATGATGTCCTCGGCATTCTCCAGACCGGCGGACAGACGAATCAGACCGCCGGGGATGCCGGAGGCGGCCAGCTCCTCCTCGGTATAAGTGGAGTGGGTCATGGAGGCGGGATGCTCGATCAGCGTCTCGGCGTCGCCCAGGGAGACGGCCACGGTGATCAGATGCAGGGCGTTGACCAGCTTGGTACCGGCAGCGCGGCCGCCCTTGACCTCGAAGCTCAGCATGCCGCCGAAGTCCTTCATCTGGCGCGCGGCGATGTCGTGGCCCACATGGTTCTTCAGGCCGGGATAGTACACCTTCTCCACGGCGGGGTGCTGATCCAGGAACTCGGCGATGGCCTTGGCGTTGGCGCAGTGGCGCTCCATGCGGATCTCCAGGGTCTTGAGACCGCGGAGGATCAGATAAGCGGCGAAGGGATCCATGACCGCGCCGGTCATGTCCTTCAGGCCGAACATGCGGACCTCACCGATGAAGTCGGCCTTGCCCACCACGAAGCCCGCGATCACGTCGCCGTGGCCGTTCAGGTACTTGGTGGCGGAGTGCACCACCACGTCGGCGCCCAGGGTCAGGGGATTCTGCAGGGCGGGGGAGGCGAAGGTATTGTCGCACACCACCTTGATGGCGGGGTTATAGGCGTGGGCGATCTCCGCCACGGCGGCGATGTCGGCGATCTTCAGGTTGGGGTTGGCGGGGGTCTCCAGATACACGGCGCAGGTGTTCTCCTTCAGGGCGGCCTTCACGGCGGCCAGGTCGGAGGTATCCACGAAGCTGACTTCCACGCCGTAGCGGCTCATGCCGTGGTTCAGCAGGGCGAAGGTGCAGCCATACAGGGTGCCGTCGGCCACGATGTGCTTGCCGGCGCCGGCGATGGTCCACAGGGCAGAGGAAATGGCGCCCATGCCGGAGGCTGCGGCCACGCAGGCCTCGCCGCACTCCAGCGCCGCCACCTTATTCTCCAGCACGGAGACGGTGGGGTTGCCCAGACGGGTGTAGATGTAGCCGCCCTCCTGTCCGGCAAAGCGGCGGCCGCCCTGCTCGCAGCTGTCGAACACGAAGGTAGAGGTCTGGTAGATGGGGGTGGTCAGCGCGCCGTACTGCGCGTCCTTCACGTTACCGGCGTGAATGGCCTTGGTGCCCAGACCAACATTGGGGTTCATCATAATTTGCTCCTCCTACAATGAAATATTTGTTGATTCTACCTGTTTTTAACTTCTCTTCTGTCTCAAAATATAACACATTTACCAAACAATGTGGTAGTTCCAAAAGCCGATGCCCCGTTATCTATTCAACTTATAGCAAAACGCAGTTTTTCGTTGCTACATTCATCATTTTTTTCTTCCTGTTTTTGGAAAAACAAGAAAAACAGCCGTGTTTCCACGGCTGTTTTCGACGGGATCCGTTATTCAAACAACAGATAATTCTCAATACCCCAGCTTCCGGTTCACCAGGTGGGCCAGTGGGCGGCCCGCGGCGAAGTTCTCCAGATCCTCGCAGAACATGTCCACATCCTTGTCCCGGGTATAGCCCAGGGACATGTTGCCCGCCACATGGGGGGTGATCAGCAGGTGCTTCGTCGTCCACAGGTAGTGATCCTGGGGCAGCGGCTCGGGGACGAACACGTCCAGCGCCGCACCGGCGATGCGCTCCGCGTCCAGCGCCTCGGCCAGCGCCTCCTGATCAATGGCGGTGCCCCGGCCCACGTTGACCACCACCGCCTGGGGCGGCAGCAGCGCGATGCGTTCACGGCTCAGCACGCCCACGGTCTCACCAGTGGAGGGCAGGGCCATCACCAGAATGTCGGTATCCGGCAGCACGCTGTCCAGATCGGCCAGCGTCACGATCCGGTCGAAGGCCGGGTCGGCGGGCTTGATGGTGCGGCGGACGCCGCAGATGGACTTGGCGCCCATGGCCTTGGCCCGGCAGGCAAAGCTGGTGCCGATGTCGCCGGTGCCCAGCACGGTGATATTCGCACCGCAGATGGAGCGCACCGGCAGCGGCGGCAGCCACACCTTCTCCCCCACGGCCTTCATGGTGGGCATCATCTGCCGCAGCAGCATCAGCGTCACCATGATGATGTGCTCGGCGATGGTGACGCCGTAGGCACCGGCGGAGTTGCTCAGCAGCACGCCCTCGTGGGGGTACAGCGCCTCGTCCACATAGCGGTCCACACCGGCAAAGCTGGCGCAGAACCATTTCAGCTGCTTCATATCCTTCAACGCCGTCCGATCCGGCATACCATATACAATCTCATATTCCCCGGCCCGCGCCTGGGGCAGCACGCCGTCCAGATAGTAGTCCACCGTATAGCCGTACTTGCCGGCCACCGCCTCGATCTGCTGCTGATGGTGGGCCTCGAAGAATTTTTCCACTACCGCGATCTTTTTCATGGTCACAACTCCTTTATCATTTGTTCCGCGCAGCGCATGCCGTCAGCGGCGGCGGACAGGATGCCTCCGGCATACCCGGCTCCCTCGCCGCAGGGGTAAAGCCCGCGGATATTACACTGATACGTTTCGTCCCGCCCGATGCGCACAGGAGAGGAGGAGCGGCTCTCCACCGCCGTCAGCAGCGCGTCGGGGGCGGCGTAGCCCCGGATCTTCCGCTCCAGCAGCGGCAGCGCCTGCGCGATGCTGTCCGCCACAAAGGGCGGCAGGCAACGGTGCAGGTCGGTATACGTCACGCCGGGGCGATAGCTGGGCGTCACCCGCCCCGCCGCCGTGGTGGGACGGCCCAGCAGGAAATCCTCCACCCGCTGGCAGGGCGCCCGGTAGTCCCCGCCGCCCAGGGCATAGGCCGCCTCCTCGATCTGCCGCTGGAACCGGATGCCCGCCAGGGGATCGGCTTCCCCGCCGTAGTCCTCCGGCGTCACGTTGATCAGCAGCGCGCCGTTGATGTTCTCTTTGTCACGGGCATACTCGCTCATGCCGTTGGTGACCACCCGGCCCGTCTCCGAGGCGGCAGCCACCACCTGCCCGCCGGGGCAGACGCAGAAGGAAAAAGCGCTGCGTCCGTTGTCCAGATGGCAGGATAATTTATAGGTAGACGGCGGCAGACAGGGGCGGCCCGCATACTGTTTATACTGGGCCGCGTCCATATCCGCCTGCCGGTGCTCGATCCGCACGCCTACAGCAAAGGGCTTGGCGGTCATAGCCACCCCCGCGCCGTGCAGCATCTCCACCGTGTCACGGGCACTGTGGCCCAGGGCCAGCAGTGCATGGCGGCAGGGCAGCGTATACGCGCCCTCCGGGCCCTCCACCGTCAGCGCCGCGAGAGCGCCGCCCTCCACGGTGACGCCTGTCAGCTTATGACCGAACCGGATATCCGCCCCCAGGGACAGCAGCTCCCGCCGCATGTTCTGCAATGCGATATGCAGCATATCCGTCCCAACATGGGGCTTGGCGTCCCACAGGATGTCCTCCGGCGCGCCGCACACCACCAGTTGCTCCATGATGCAGCGGTGCCGCACGTCCTTGGTGCCGGTGTTCAGCTTGCCGTCGGAAAAGGCGCCTGCACCGCCCTCGCCGAACTGAACGTTGGACTCCGTGTCCAGCACGCCGCTCTGCCAGAAGCGCTCCACGTCCTGCTGGCGGCGCTCCACGCACTGGCCCCGCTCCAGCAGAATGGGCCTTGCGCCGCACCGGGCCAGCACCAGCGCCGCGAACAGGCCCGCGGGCCCCATGCCCACCACCACCGGCGGCACGTCCGGCGCCGGGATGACCGGCGGCAGGGCGTAGGTCTCCGGCACATAGCGGGACACATGCCTGTCCCGGCAGCGTTTCAGGAGCCGCGCCTCGTCCTTCACGGTGACGGCCACGGTGTACACGAACCGCAGGCCGTCCCGGGCATCGATGGCCCGGCGCAGCACCTGCACGCCGGTGATGTCGCCCTCACGGCAGCGCAGCACGGCGGCGGCCTTCGTTTTCAGTTGTTCCCGCCCCGCTTCCAGGGGAAGTTTCAGGCCCTCCAGCCGCAGCATGGCGCGCCTCCTCTCATCGGTCACAAAAAGTTCAAAGTTTTCCGGCAAAACTTAAAGGTTGAATTAAGAAAACCGTATATGATAATAATCAAGATGAATGATAACACAGTTCGTTCCGAAAATAAAGGAGGAATCCATATGTATAACGACGAATTTGACCGCTTCAATAATACCAACCAATATCACTACGGCCGCAACAGCAACCTGCCCGCCGATGACTATCAGCCCGCGGGCCACACCCCCGCCCCGGAGGAATCCAAGCCCGCCAGAAAGCCCGGCTTCTTCCGCAGCACGGCGGCCAAGGTGGTGGCCATCGTGCTGGCCTGCGCCATCATCGGCACCGGCTGCGGCTTCGGCGGCGCGGCACTGTACCGCAGCACCGTCCGCCAGACCGTCACCGTCCAGCAGTCCAGCCGTGAGCCTGTCTCTGTGAAGGTGAATCATGTGGACGGCCAGACCAAGATGGAGCCTGCCGAGGTGTACGCCTCCACAGTGAACTCCGTGGTGTCCATCAACACCACCTCCACCAGCGGCACCAACATCTTCGGTCAGGCGGTGGAGACCGCCAGCGCCGGCAGCGGCTTCATCATCAGTCAGGACGGCTATATTGTTACCAACTATCACGTTGTGAAGGGCGCGACCTCCGTAAAGGTCACCCTGTATAGCGGCGAGACCTACGATGCCACCGTCATCGGCGGCGACAGCGACTATGATGTGGCCGTCATCAAGATCGACGCCACCGGCCTGTCCCCTGTGACCCTGGGCAACAGCCAGGACGTGAACGTGGGCGACACCGTGCTGGCCATCGGCAACCCCCTGGGTGAGCTGACCTTCTCCATGAGCCAGGGCATCGTCTCCTGCTGCGACCGGGCCATCAACGTGGACGGCACCCCCTTCAACATGATCCAGGTGGACGCCTCCATCAACCCCGGCAACTCCGGCGGCCCGCTGGTGAACCTGTACGGTGAAGTGGTGGGCATCGTCTCCGCCAAGTACTCCAGCTATTCCGATACCACCGTGGAGGGTCTGGGCTTCGCTATCCCCATCAATGACGTGCAGGCCATCATCACCGACATCATCGAGAACGGTCAGGTGACCGGCAAGGCGTATCTGGCCATCAAGGCCGGTACCATGACCGAGCAGATGGCCGCCCAGTACAACATCGGCATCACCGAGGGCGTGTTCGTCTACTCCACCGAGAGCGGCGGCGCCGGTGAGCGTGCCGGTCTGCAGCTGGGTGACGTGATCACCAAGGTGAACGACACCGCCATCACCTCCATGACCGACCTTTCCGCCGCCAAGAAGGGCTTCAAGGCGGGCGACACCGTGACGCTGACCGTCTACCGCAACGGCGAGTATATCACGCTGGATCTGACCTTCGATGAGCAGCCCCAGACCACCGGCGAGGATACCTCCACCGACAATCAGCAGGATAACCAACAGCAGGGCGGCCAGAACTACTCCGACATGTTCCGTGACTTCTACAACTACTATTTCGGTCAGAGCGGCCGTTGATCATACCTTTCACACACTTCACACACAATGTATTGGCAAAGGGCAGAGGAGCTTCTCCTCTGCCCTTTACTTTTTTCAAAAACCGGGAACCTTTTTCCAGCTGCCGCCGTCTAAGAGACAGAGCAGAACGAGAAATGAGGCCTCACGCTCCTTCTGTCCGTCGATTGCGCACACGATAATCGCTCTTCCCATGACAGCGTGCGCATAACATCTATTACGAATAAAAGGAGTTTTTCCATGAAAAAGAGACTGATCGGCGCATTGCTGTGCCTGATGATGGTGCTCTCTCTGTTCCCCACCACGGCTTTTGCCGACGACGAGACACCTGAACCGAACGCCGGAGACACCACGGAAACCGGCACCCTGACCATTCAAAAGACCGTGGACGGCAGCATCACGTTGGAAAAGGACACGGATTTCACCTTTACCATCAAAAGCACAGATGAATCCATCGAAGCAAAAACCGTTACCGTCACTGTGGATCACACGAAGAAAACCGGGGAAACAGTGGTCAGCGGCCTGCCCTTCGGCGCGTATACCATTACCGAGGACACCGACACCGCCCATCTCGACGGCTACGCGCTGGCTGCCAGCGAGCCGCAGACCGCCGCGCTGACCAAGGAAAAGCCCTCCGCCGCCGTCAGCTTCACCAACACCTATTCCAGGCAGTACGGTCTGGATGTGGCTGTCATCAAGAACGTGGTCAAAACCGACACCAGCGACGCCCCCGGCGACGCAGCCTTCACCTTTAAGGCTTATCTGGATAAACAGGAGGTCGGCACCCTGACCGTTCAATCCACCGGCGTCTCCCGCTATGAGGGCAAACTGCCCATTACGCTGACCGACAGCCAGATCGGCAAAAAGACCGTTAAGCTGACTGTCAAGGAGGCCAGCGATCCCGCCGAGGGCTGGACATACGACGAAGCCGCCTACACCCTGACCGTCGCCCTGAAGGACGGCCAACTCACCGTGAAGAGCATCCGCAAGGACGGCAAGACCTATGACGCCGCCAAGGCTCTGGAATTCACCAACACCTTTGATTTCCGGGCGGATGAGCATCACCTGAACATCAACATCACCAAGAATGTGGTAAAGGCCAAGGGCAGCAACGCGCCTCACGCCGCTGAATTCACCTTCAAGGCCTATCTGGACAATCAGGTGGTAGGTTCTGCCGTCATCAAAACCAACGGCGTCAACAGCTACGCCGGAAAGCTGGCGGTAACGCTGACGGACAAGCAGCTGGAAAACGGCCCTGTCAAGCTGACGGTCAGCGAAGAGAAGGCCACCTCATCCGCCTGGGCGTCTGACGCCTCTGTCTACACTCTGACGGTGGCACTGGTAGACGGCCAGCTCCAGATCACTGATATCCGCAAAAGCGGCAGCGATACCTCTTACGGCCAGGGTGACAAATCCCTCGAGTTCACCAATACCTATTCCAAAAAATCCAGCAATAACAACACGCCGGATCCCAAGCCTGACGATCCCAAGAAGCCCGACTCTCCCAAGACCGGCGACACGGGCATCATACTGTATGCCGCCACGGCACTGACCGCCCTGGGCGGCGGCGTGATGCTGGTAACCCGGAAACGCAGAACTGCCCGCTGAACATGATTTCCTATCTCTTTTGAAGGAGCGGCGTCCGTCATACGGACGCCGCTCCTTCCTTTTCTTCCGCCCCTCAAAAAATCCCTTGTTATTTGCGCCTGCTTGGTATATAATAAGTGATATTATGTCATTATTATGCCCGCAAAGCGTAATCACCTCCAATAGAAAGGAAGGCTGCTATGATAAAGATCAACAGTGAGCACGGGGATATCACCATCTCCAACGCCGTGTTCACCACCATTACCGGCGCCGCCGCCACCAACTGCTTCGGCGTCAAGGGCATGGCCTACCGCTCCATGACGGACGGCCTTGTCCACCTGCTGCGCCCCGAGGCCATGAGCAAGGGCGTGAAGGTCACCTATAACGACGACAACACCGTGTCCATCGAGCTGCACATCATGGTGGACGCCGGGGTGAACATTGCCACCGTCTGCCGCGCCATTATGAGCGAGGTCAAGTATGTGGTCACCTGCAACACCGGTGTGGAGGTACGGGACGTAAACGTCTGCGTGGACTCCGTCAGTAAAGGCTAAGGGAGGATCACAGCAAGATGATAGAAAAAATCAACGGCGCCGCCTTCAAGGATATGGTGCTGTTCGGCGCGGCCTGCATTGCCGGACAGAAGCAGGCCATCAACGACCTGAACGTTTTCCCCGTGCCTGACGGCGACACCGGCACCAACATGTACCTGACCATCCAGACCGCCTGCGCCGAGCTGAACAAGGCCGAGCCCGCCACCATCGACGACGCCGCCAAGATCACCGCCCGGGGTCTGCTGCGGGGCGCCCGGGGCAACTCCGGCGTCATCCTGTCCCTGCTGTTCCGGGGCATGTCCAAGTCCCTGAAGGGCCTGACCGAGGCCGACGGCGCGGCGCTGGCCGCCGCCATGCAGGAGGGCGTGGCCACCGCCTACGGCGCGGTGATGAAGCCGGCCGAGGGCACGGTGCTGACCGTCTCCCGTCTGGCCGCCCAGCGTGCCGCCGAGGCTGCCCAGGAGAACAACGCCGTGGAGTTCGTGCTGGAGGAGGCCATCCGTGCCGGTGAGGTGACCCTGGCCGAGACGGTGGAAATGAACCCCGTGCTGAAAAAAGCCGGTGTGGTAGACGCCGGCGGCAAGGGCTATCTGATCATTCTGGACGGCATGCTGCGCTGCCTGCGGGGCGAGGCCATCCCCGAGGTCAAGGACGAGCCCGAGGTCAAGGAAAAGGCCGACTTCGCCGCTCTGGAGGATGAAATCACCTTCACATTCGACACCGTGTTCATCGTCCGCAAGACCATGGGCGAGAAGTCTCTGGAGCCCCTGCGTGCCTATCTGGACAGCATCGGCGACAGTCTAGTGATCGGTGAGGATGACGAGTGCTTCAAGGTACACGTCCACACCGATATCCCCGGCCACGCCCTGACCGAGGCCCAGAAGTACGGCACCCTGGAGCTGGCCAAGATCGAGAATATGCGCACCCAGCGGGACGATCTGGCGGCTGGCCGCCAGGCCCACAGCACCGACGATCTGGACGCCGTAGAAGCCGAGCTGGAGGCCCAGGAGAACGCCGTGGCCCCCGCCGAAAAGCGCTTCGGCTTTGTGGCCGTATGCGCGGGCGACGGCCTGGCTGACACCTTCCGCGCCCTAGGCGTGGACACCATCGTGTCCGGCGGCCAGACCATGAACCCCTCCACCGAGGCTATCCTGAAGGAGGTCAACCGCACTCCCAGCGAGGTGGTGTTCATCCTGCCCAACAACAAGAATATCATCATGGCCGCCCAGCAGTGCGAGGGTCTGACGGAGAAGCAGATCATCGTCATCCCCACCGCCACCGTGCCCCAGGGCATCACTGCTATGATGAGCTTCGACCCCGACGAGAACGATCCCCAGACCATCGCCCAGGCCATGGTGGCCGCCGCCCAGACGGTGTCTACCGCCCAGATCACCTACGCCGCCCGCAACTCTGATTTCGACGGCTTCGCCATCAACGAGGGCGACTATCTGGCGCTGCTGGACGGCAAGCTGTTCGGCACCAGCCGCAGCATGGACGAGCTGCTGGACAAGCTGAGCCAGCACGCCGCCCAGGCCGGTGCGGAATACATCAACATCTACACCGGCGAGGGCGTGTCCGAAGAGGAGGGCGCCAAGACCGAGACCCTGTTCGCCCAGTGCTGCCCCGATGCCGAGGTGGCGGCTATCCCCGGCGGCCAGAGCGTCTACTTCTATATCATCTCCATCGAATAAGAAAAGGGAGGGCTTTGCCCTCCCTTTTTCTCTGATCATGCCGCCGCAGGCGGCATACCGCAGTTTTTCACTCTTATCTCTTATCTTTTCACTGAAAAGGCCGCTGCTCACGCAGCGGCCTCTTTCTATGTCGCTTAGTACGCCACGCCCCAGTAGATGTCGGTGGTGCACTCCTTGCCGCACACCGGGCACTTGCCGGTGGTGCCGGACTGCTTCAGCGGCATGCAGCGGCTGGACACACCGGCCTTCTCCTTCATAGCCAGCTCGCACTCCAGGCTGCCGCACCACTTGGTACGGGCGAAACCGCCGCGGCCCTGGGCCATATCCCGCACCTCTTCCCAAGTGGTCAGATCGAAGGTGTTGTCCTCCAGGTTCTTCTCCGCCATGGCATACAGGTTGTCGTGGATATCCTTCAGCAGGCTCTGCACAGCGGACTCCAGATCCGCCAGGGGCACGAAGGTCTTTTCGCCGGTATCGCGGCGGGCGATGCAGCACTGCTCCTTCTCCATATCCTTGGGGCCGATCTCCACGCGCAGGGGCACGCCCTTCATCTCGTACTGGGCGAACTTCCAGCCGGGGGACTGCTCACTGTCGTCCATCTTCACCCGCAGGTCGATGGCCGTCAGGCGATCCTTCAGGGCGGCGGCGGCATCCAGCACGCCGGGCTTATGCTGGGCGATGGGGACGACGACTACCTGGATGGGCGCCACGGCGGGCGGCAGCACCAGGCCGTTGTTGTCGGAGTGGGTCATGATGCACGCGCCGATCAGGCGGGTGGTGCTGCCCCAACTGGTCTGGAAGGGATACTGCAGCTTATTATCCCGGCCGGTGAAGGTCACGTCGTAGGCGCGGGAGAACTTGTCGCCGAAATAGTGGCTGGTGCCGGACTGGAGTGCCTTGCGATCCTTCATCATAGCCTCGATGGTATAGGTGGCCTCGGCGCCGGCAAACTTCTCCTTGTCGGTCTTGCGGCCCTTCACCACCGGCATGGCCAGCGCGTCGCGGCAGAAGTCGGCATAGCAGTTGAGCTGCTGCTCCGTCTCGGCAATGGCCTCCTCGGCGGTCTCGTGGATGGTGTGGCCCTCCTGCCACCAGAACTCTCGGCTGCGCAGGAATGGACGGGTGGTCTTTTCCCAGCGGATGACGGAGCACCACTGGTTATACAGCATGGGCAGCTCACGGTAGCTCTGCAGCACGTTGTGCCAGTGGTCGCAGAACATGGTCTCGGAGGTGGGGCGGAAGGCCAAGCGCTCCTCCAGGGGCTCACTGCCGCCATGGGTGACCCAGGCCACCTCGGGGGCGAAGCCCTGCACCAGCTCGCCCTCCTTCTTCAGCAGGCTCTCCGGGATCAGAACGGGCATAGCCACGTTGACGTGGCCGGTCTTTTTGAACATACCGTCCATAATGCGCTGGATATTCTCCCAGATGGCATAGCCATAAGGGCGCAGGATCATGAAGCCCTTCACGGACGCGTAGTCCACCAGCTCCGCCTTCAGGCAGATGTCGGTGTACCACTTGGCGAAGTCCACCTCCATCGGGGTGATGGCTTCCACATTTCTCTGGTCTTTTGCCATAACGTATAACCTCAATTCCCGCGCCGCATGCGCGTTATTCTCGAAATTTTATTGTACCGGCAAACCGGCTGTTTGTCAAGATTCCCCGCCCGATCTGTCGGAATTTTGCGCCGCATTTCCTCACTCCGCAATTCGTCGGATGCTTCGACGCCAGTATACCATATCCCACAGCCCATGGCAAATCTCCTCCAGCGGTACACCGTCAATAATCAAATGTAGGGCGGGGTGACCTCACCCCGCCGCAGCAAAGCTGTGGATATGATTGGTTGTCGGGGCAGCCTCCCCGCCCGCCCGTTCCAAATGCTTCGGCAGGCACTATTCTTCCGTTATTTGCTGCACACTGATGGCTGGTGACGTCTCCCCCGGCTCTCTTCTCGCTAACGCAACATGCCACCGACATGTTGCGCCCGGTCTCAACACCTTCAAGGTGTGTGAGACCGGAGCTCGTTTCGAACCTATATTCTCCTTCCTGCCAAAAAAACACCACCCATTGGGTGGTGTTTTTTTGGCAGGGGCAGAAAGGCTCGAACTCTCGACACGCGGTTTTGGAGACCGCTGCTCTACCAACTGAGCTATACC
>CAKTNW010000043.1 GCA_934589145.1 uncultured Oscillospiraceae bacterium
TCCTACTCCCCCTGCTTCCGCAAGGAGAAGGGCGCTCACGGCATCGAGGAGCGTGGCGTGTACCGCATCCACCAGTTTGAAAAGCAGGAGATGATCGTGGTCTGCAAGCCCGAGGACTCCAAGGCATGGTATGAGAAGATGTGGCGCTATAGCGTGGAGCTGTTCCGCTCTCTGGACATCCCCGTGCGGCAGCTGGAGTGCTGCTCCGGCGATCTGGCCGACCTGAAATGCAAGTCCTGCGACATCGAGGCGTGGTCTCCCCGCCAACAGAAGTACTTTGAGGTGTGCTCCTGCTCCAATCTGGGCGACGCCCAGGCCCGCCGCCTGAAGATCCGCTACAAGGACGAAAGCGGCAAGATGCAGCTGTGCCACACCCTGAACAACACCGTGGTGGCGCCTCCCCGGATGCTGATCGCCTTCCTGGAGAACAACCTGCAAGCCGACGGCAACGTAGTGATCCCCGAGGTGCTGCGTCCCTACATGGGCGGCAAGGCCGTGCTGGTCCCCAAGCATTAACAAATTGTAATCGCATGTATATAACTCTTTGTACATAAGGAGTATTACCTATGAAAAAGTTTATCGCGGAATTCAAGGAATTTGCCATGAAGGGCAACGTGGTGGACATGGCCATCGGCGTTGTCATCGGCGGCGCGTTCGGCAAGATCACCACCTCACTGGTGAATGACGTGATCATGCCCCTCATCTCCCGCATTACCGGCGGCGTGGATTTCAGCGCGTGGAAATGGGTGCTGAAGGCCGCCGAGACCGCCGCCGACGGCACCGAGATCCCGGAGATCGCCGTCAACTACGGCAATTTCATCGCCGTCGTGCTGGACTTCCTCATCATCGCGCTGGTGCTGTTCATGGTGGTCAAGGCCATCAACAAGCTGCGCAGCATCGGCAAAAAGCCGGAGGAGCCCGTTGAAGAGGCAGCGCCCGCGCCCACCAGCGAGGAGCTGCTGACGGAGATCCGCGACCTGCTGAAGGATAAGCAGTAATGGAACAGACGCTGCGCGAGGGTCTGGCGGCGCTGGGCCTCCCCTGCTCTGCCGTGCCCCAACTGCTGGACTTTTCCCGGCGACTGCTGGAGAAGAATCAGGTCATGAACCTGACCGCCATCACCGAGCCCAGGGACGTGGCCACGCTGCACCTGCTGGACTGCGCCGCGCTGCTGACGCTGGCGGACTTCCGGGGTAAGTCGGTGGTGGACGTAGGCACCGGCGCGGGCTTCCCCGGCATGGTGCTGCGGATACTGGAGCCGGACCTCGACCTGACGCTGCTGGACAGTCTGGGCAAGCGCATCGACTGGCTGCGGCAGACCTGCGACGAGATGGGCCTTGCCCGTGTGGACTGCGTCCACGCCCGGGCCGAGGAGTTCGCCGCACAGCACCGGCAGAGCTACGATATGGCCACCTCCCGCGCCGTGGCGGCGCTGCCGCTGCTGTGTGAGCTGGCGCTGCCGCTGGTGAAGGTGGACGGCTGCTTCCTGGCCATGAAGTCCGTGGACAGTGACGCCGAGCTCGACAGCGCCCGGGGTGCCATCGGCCAGTTGGGCGGAAAGATCGAGGCCATCCGGGATTACACCATCCCCGGCACGGAGGTGACCCACCGCGTGGTGATCATCCGCAAGGTGAAGGATACCCCGGCGCAGTTTCCGAGAAGCTGGGCGAGGATGAAGAAAGCACCGTTGAAGTAAAGAATTTCGTGGCTTCGGCCACGAGACACTTTTGGCCTCGGCCCCAAAAGTGTCCAAAAAGGCCGCTTAAACCTGCGGTTTAAGAATCCGCGCACGCTATACCATGTTCTTGCTTGATAATTTTTACCGCGCGTTCACAGAACACGGCTGACTTCGCTGCGTGTGACGCATTGATCTTCCTCTTGCGCCGCTGCCGCTGACATTCTCAACGGTAGAACCAACAGCGTTGTTCAGCGTAGGCATCAGCGGCAGCGACGCTGTTGCTGAGACGATTCGATAACAAAACGAAAAAGAGAATCCCGCGCGAACGTGCGGTACGCATCTGCAATTCTGCACAAAGCATAGCGCGCAAGGAAGTGAAGAAACCATTGGTTTCTTCCGGCTCTTTTGGCTACTTTTCCAGCTGCTGGGAAAAGTAGTCCGTCGGAGACCGTCCTCGCGCTTGCAAGCGCGAAATACCCTTTTGGCAAAAGTTAAAGCTTTTGCCAATCTCACGAAAGGAGAACCCTCATGGGCAAGATCATCGCCGTGGTGTCCGGCAAGGGCGGCACGGGCAAAACATCCTTTACCGCCTGCGTGGCGCTGTCACTGGCCGCTATGGGCTACGAGACCCTGGCGCTGGACTGCGACATCACCCTGCGGAACCTTGACCTGGCCCTGGGCCTGTCCGACAGCGCGGCCATGGACTTCTCCGACGTACTGGACGGCCGCTGCACCCTGGCGGAGGCCACGGTGCCCCACCGCAAATACCAAAAGCTGTCCCTGCTGGCCGCACCCCTAGCGCCCCGGGACGAACGCTTCTCCGTTCCCGCCATGCAGGCGCTGGCCCGTGATATCCGCCAGCGGTACGACTACTGTCTGGTGGACGCCCCCGCCGGATTGGGCCAGGGCTTCACGCTGGCCACAGCCATGGCCGACAGCGTGGTGGTGGTCACCACCACCGATCCCGCCGCGCTGCGGGACGCCCAGCGCACCGTTATGGAGCTGCGGGGCTTCCCGCCGGGACAGGTGCACCTGGTGGTGAACCGGGTACGCAAAAAAATGCTGAAGGCCCTTCATTCCACCATCGACGACGCCATGGACACGGCGGGCCTTCCCCTGCTGGGCGTCATCCCGGAGGATGGCGACATCCCCCTGGCCCTGAACCGGGGCATCCCGTTACGGGACATGAACTACTATGCCCAGCGGGCCTATGAAAACATTGCCAACCGCATCACCGGCGCACGGGTTCCCCTGATGCGCGCCCGGTGGTAACTGATACTATAAAGGAGTTGAACACATATATGAACATCGCCTTGATCGCACACGACAACCGTAAAGAGTTGATGGTACAGTTCTGCACCGCCTACTGCGGCATCCTGGCCCAGCATACCCTGTGCGCCACCGCCAATACCGGCAAGCAGGTGCAGGACGCCACCGGTCTGCCCGTACACCGCTTCCTGACCTTCGAGAACGGCGGCGGCCAGCAGATCGCGGCCCGCATCGCCTATAACGAGATCGACATGGTGCTGTGCTTCGACGATCCCAACAAGCGCACCACCCACGAGGACATTCTATATATCGCCAAGCTGTGCGACAAGAACAACATCCCCTTCGCCAGCAACGTGGCCACCGCCGAAATGCTGGTGCTGGGTCTGGCCCGGGGCGATCTGGACTGGCGCGATATCGTCAATCCCAAAACCAAGCCCTTCACAGCGTAAGGGCGAGGCGCACAAGCAAAAGCCGTAGGGCGCGATGACCACATCGCGCCGCGCAGGTTATGCTGTTTCCCGCCAAATAGCGGCGGGGTGAGGTCACCCCGCCCTACAAAAACGCACCCCCTACCCCGGAACAAATAACAAGGAGAGAGAAAACATTGATACAGACTGCACTGAACTGGTTGTATGACAACCTCTATAACTACATGATCCCCGTCTGCGGCCTGTGCGTGCTGCGTGTGATCGTCGCTTTTCTGGAGCTGGGTCACATGAAGCGCCTGCGGGACAAAAAGTTCGTATTCCGCAAGGTCAGCGTTCAGTACCGGGACATCGGCGCGTTCACGGGCCTGTTCATCGGCAGCGTGCTGATCTGCCTGTTCCCCAAGCTGGGACTGCTGTTTGCCGTGGTGGCGGCGGGCCTGACCGTGCTGGGCTATCAGATCGGCAAGCGCAAGGGCGCCGAGGCCGACCGCATCTGGCAGGAGGTGGTCAATGAGCTGGCCCAGAGCGAGGACGCCCACAAGGTCAACGCCATCAGTGTGGAGAGCAACATCCACGGTCTCATCGACACGCTGGATGTGTTCGATAAGGAAGAAACCCCCGCCCCGGAGGAGCCTGCCGAAGCGGCAGCCGCCCCGGAAAGCGAAGAATAAAGAGAGGAAGATACCCCATGGAGAAAATGAAGCCCCGGACGCTATCCGGGTTTATGGAGCTGCTGCCCGCGCCCCAGCAGCAGATGGAGCGGATGATGGACATTCTCCGCAGAACGTACAGCCTGTACGGCTTTACCCCGCTGGATACCCCGCTGATCGAGGCCAGCGAGGTGCTGCTGGCCAAGGGCGGCGGCGAGACCGAGAAGCAGATCTACCGCTTCACCAAGGGTGACGCCGACCTGTCCCTGCGGTTCGACCTGACGGTGCCGCTGGCCAAGTATGTGGCGCTGCACTACAATGAGCTGAGCTTCCCCTTCCGCCGCTATCAGATCGGCAAGGTCTACCGCGGCGAGCGCGCCCAGCGTGGCCGCTTCCGGGAGTTTTATCAGGCCGACATCGATGTGATCGGTGACGGCAAGCTGGACATCACCAACGAGGCGGAGATCCCCGCCATCATCTATCAGACCTTTACCGAGCTGGGCCTGAAGCGGTTCCAGATCCGGGTCAACAACCGCCGCATCCTCAACGGCTTCTACGCCATGCAGGGCCTCACCGAGAAATCCGGCGACATCATGCGCACCGTGGACAAGCTGGACAAGATCGGCGCGGAGAAGGTGCGCACCCTCCTGATGGAGGACGTGGGCCTGACCGACGAGCAGGCGGCGGAGATCCTGAAGTTCATCGCCATCACCGGCGACAACGCACAGGTCATCACCGCGCTGGAGGGCTACGCCGGACGGAACGAGGTCTTTGACGAGGGCCTGGAGCAGCTCAAGACCGTGGTGAAGTACCTCTCCTCCTTCGGCGTGCCGGAGGAGAACTTCGCCGTTGACCTGACCATCGCCCGGGGCCTGGACTACTACACCGGCACCGTGTACGAGACCACCCTGCTGGATCACCCGGAGATCGGCTCCGTCTGCTCCGGCGGCCGCTACGACAATCTGGCGGAGTACTATACCGACAAGCAGCTGCCCGGCGTGGGCATTTCCATCGGCCTGACCCGCCTGTTCTATGTGCTGGGCGAGCAGAAGATGTTGAACGGCGATCTGCCCACCGCGCCCTGCGACGTGCTGGTGCTGCCCATGACGGAGGAGCTGTCCCCCGCCATCGACGCCGCCACGGCCCTGCGCCGCGCCGGTATCCGCACCCAGCTGTATACCGAGCCCAAGAAGTTCAAGGCCAAGATGAACTACGCCGACAAGCTGGGCGTCCCCTACGTCCTGTTCCTGGGCGAGGATGAGATCGCCGCCGGTATGGTGTCCTGCAAGAATATGACCACCGGCGCGCAGACCAAGCTCCCCGTGGCCGACGCCATCCTCATGATCCGCGAGGATCTGGCCGAGCGGAATAAGGGTAAGGTCATCGTGGAGTGAAGGGGTGTTTCGCGCCTAGAATAACTCACGCTTTCATGCCTTTTCGTAGGGGGCGATGCCCACATCGCCCCGCATGATATAGAGAAAATGTCCGTTAGGCGGCGGGCCGATGTAGGCATCGGCCCCTACAAAAGCATAACAAGGAGCTTCCCTTCCAACAACACCCCGTAATATTCCATTCGATTTATACAAAACATTATCATAAAAGGAGAAAAAACAGTATGATGCAGATGCGTACACATACCTGCAACGAGCTGCGCATGGAGCATGTGGGCCAGCAGGTGAAGATCGTGGGCTGGATGGAAAACGTCCGCACGGTGGGTCAGAATTTTGCCTTTGTGGTGCTGCGTGACTTCTACGGCACCACCCAGGTGGTGGTGGAGTCCGAGGAGATGATGAACATCATCAACGGCCTCAACAAGGAGTCCACCATCTCCGTGGAGGGCGTGGTGCGTGAGCGCGCCAGCAAGAATCCCAAGCAGGACACCGGCGACGTGGAGGTGGTCCCCAGCAAGATCGAGGTGCTGGGCCGCTGCCGCTACAACTCCCTGCCCTTCGAGATCAACCGCAGCCGCGAGGCCGACGAGACCGCCCGTCTCAAGTACCGCTTCCTGGATCTGCGCAACCCCGCCGTGAAGCAGAATATCATCCTGCGCTGCCAGGTGGTGGCCGCCCTCCGCGCCGCCATGACCGAGCATGGCTTCCTGGAGATCACCACCCCCATCCTGACCGCCAGCTCCCCCGAGGGCGCCCGTGACTATCTGGTGCCCGCCCGCAAGCACCCCGGCAAGTTCTACGCCCTGCCCCAGGCGCCCCAGCAGTTCAAGCAGCTGCTGATGACCTCCGGCTTTGACCGCTATTTCCAGATCGCGCCCTGCTTCCGTGACGAGGATGCCCGCGGCGACCGCTCCCCCGGCGAGTTCTATCAGCTGGATATGGAGATGGCCTTCGCCACGCAGGACGACGTGTTTGCCGTGCTGGAGGATGTGCTGCCCCCCATCTTCGCCAAATTCGGCACCTACAACGTGGCCTCCAGCGCACCCTTCCGCCGCATCCCCTACACCACCTCCATGGAGACCTACGGCTCCGATAAGCCCGACCTGCGCATCGACCTGACCTGCAAGAACGTCACCTCCCTGTTCGCTGACAGCGACTTCGAGGCGCTGAAGGGCCAGACCGTGAAGATGGTGGACATCTCCGACTGCACCCTGACCCGCAAGCAGATCGAAAAGCTGCTGACCGACTGTGAGGTGCAGTCCGGCTCCAAGGCTTACTGGTTCAAGGTGGACGAGAACGGCGAGCTGGCCGGCGGTATCGCCAAGTTCGTCGCTCCCATCAAGGAGGAACTGGCCAAGGTGCTGAACCTGAAGCCCAACACGCTGGTGGTGGTGGCCGCGGGCCAGTACGCCACCAAGTCCGTGGGCGTGCTGATCAAGACCTTCGGCGCCGCCTGCGAGGGCCACATGGACAAGGAGCGCTATGAGTTCTGCTGGATCGTGGACTTCCCCATGTACGAGATCGGTGACGAGAGCGGTGAGCTGGAGTTCTGCCACAACCCGTTCTCCATGCCCGCCGGCGGCATGGACGTGCTGCTGAAGGCCGAGCGGGGCGAGATCGACCCCTTGACCATCACCGCCGACCAGTACGACCTGGTGTGCAACGGCGTGGAGCTCAGCTCCGGCGCTGTCCGTAACCACGATCCCGAGATCATGATCAAGGCCTTCGAGCTGGTGCGTCTGGGCGAGGAGGACGTGAAGAAGAAGTTCCCCGCCATGTACAACGCCTTCTGCTACGGTGCGCCTCCCCACGCCGGTATCGCGCCGGGCGTGGACCGCATGGTGATGCTGCTGGCGGGTGAGAGCTCCATCCGCGAGATCATCCCGTTCCCCATGAACAAGAACGCCCAGGATATCATGATGGGCGCACCTTCCACCGTCGAGCAGAAACAGCTTGACGAGCTGCACATCGCCATCGTCGGCGAGGTCGAAAAGGACGACTGAAACTGATTACCGAAAAAAGGAAGCCCTCCGGGGCTTCCTTTTTTTGTCCGTATATGCTGCCGCCAAAGGTAACTGAGGGATACCTGTTTGTAGGGGCGGACGACTCTGTCGGCCCTATCGGCGGCTCAGGTGTTCATCGTCAGGGCGGACAGAGTCGTCCGCCCCTACGCAATTCTATCGCACCTGTTCGTAGGGGGCGATGCCCACATCGCCCCGCCGCATAATGCAGACGATATCCTTTTCATGCGGGGCGGCAGGGACGCCGCCCCCTGCGCTGCAAACTTTTCTATCCCTCCCCTCGCTAAATTACCAGTTGCCTTTTTCCGGGATTTGTTGCATACTAAAGAATAGAACATTTTCCGCAAGGGAGACATACATGGAAACCATCAAATTATACTATCAGGATCCCTTTCTCTGCCAGTTTGAGGCCACGGTGCTGGACTGCGCCGCCGACAAGAAGCAGTGGAAGCTGATCCTTGACCGTACCGCCTTCTATCCCGAGGGCGGCGGACAGGGCGCCGATCACGGCACCCTGGGTGAGGCAAAGGTGCTGGATGTCCACGAAAAGGACGGCGTCATCTACCACACCTGTGACAAGCCCCTTCCCGTAGGAGAGACTGTCACCGGCCGCATCGACTGGGCCCGGCGATTCGACCACATGCAGCAGCACTCCGGCGAGCACATCGTCTCCGGCATGCTGTGCGGCACCTATCACTGCGACAACACCGGCTTCCACATGGGCGCCGACGTGGTCACCATCGACTACAACGCCGACATCCCCTGGGAGGGCGTACTGGACATTGAGCGCCGCGCCAACCGGTACATCTGGGAAAATCACCCCATCGTCATCCGCTATCCCTCTCCCGAGGAGCTGGCCACCCTGCCCTATCGCAGCAAGAAGGCCCTGGAGGGCCCGGTGCGCATCACCGAATTCCCCGGCGCCGACATGTGCGCCTGCTGCGGCACCCATGTGACCACCAGCGGCCAGGTGGGGCTGGTGAAGTTCATCGGCTGGCAGAAGTTCCGTGACGGCGTGCGGCTGGAGCTGCTGTGCGGCCAGCGGGCGCTGGACTATCTGGCTCTGAACTGGCAGCAGAATGCCGCCATCGGCCGTGAGCTGTCGGTAAAGCCCGACGCCACCCACGCCGCTGTGCTGCGGCTGAAGGAGGAGCTCACCGCCGTCAAGCAGCGCTGCGATGCCCTGGAGACGGCGCAGTTCGAGACCCTGGCCGCCCAATACGACGGCGCGGGCAGCGTGCTGCTGATGCAGCCCGCCATGGGGTCTGATGCCGTGCGCCGCCTGTGCGACATGGTGGCGGCCCGGTGCGGCGGACGCTGCGCGGTATTCGCCGGAGAAGACGGCGCGTATAAGTACGCCGTCATCCATCCCGGCGCCGACATCCGTGAGCTGATCAAAACCATGAACACCGCCCTGAACGGACGCGGCGGCGGACGGGACGGCTTTGCCCAGGGCAGCGCCGCCTGCACCGAAGCGGACATCCGCAGCTTTTTTGGAGGACTGAACTGATGGCACAAGGAAGAAGAACCTATCACGGCCGCCGCGGCCCCTCCCCCATCGTGTGGCTCATCGCCCTTGTGGTGCTGATCGCCGCCGTGGTGCTGGTGATCGTGGGCCTGACCAAGCGGGACAAAGCCCCTGTCGATAACGATCCCAACCAGACTGTGGAGCCCAACACCCCCGACAATACCCAGAAGCCCGACGACACCCAGACGCCGGACGATAACACCGGCAGCACCGACGATCCCGGCCAGGCCGTCAGCGAGGAGCCCTACATCGACGCCAACGGCCTGCTGCAATACTCCACCAAGGGCCACTACGTCCAGGCGGACAGCTATCAGGGCGGCGGCGAGGCCCCGTGGGAGCTGCTGCTGGTCAACGACTGGAACCCCCTGCCCTCCGGCTATGACAGCGATGTCACCTTCTCCACCGTCAGCGGCGGCAAACAGGTGGACAGCCGCATCATCGACGCGGTGAACCGCATGCTCAACGACGCCGCCTCCTATGACCTGGCGGTGGTCAGCGCCTACCGGCCCCAGGAGGAGCAGGAGGTGCTCTATTGGCGGAAGGTGAAGCAGTACACCGACCAGGGCTACTCTGATCTGGAGGCCCAGAAGGTGGGCGGCACCATCGTCAAGCGCCCCGGCTTCAGCGAGCATAACTGCGGCCTGGCCATGGACGTAGGCGGCAGCGGCGACTACACGCTGGAGCAGTCCTTCGGCAATACCCCGGCCTACACCTGGCTGATGGAGCACTGCGCCGACTATGGCTTCATCCTCCGCTTCCCCCAGGGGAAGGAGGACATCACCGGCGTCATCTACGAGCCCTGGCACTATCGCTATGTGGGTGTCGAGGCCGCCCGGTACATCATGGACAACGACCTGTGCCTGGAGGAGTATCTGGCCCAGGTGCAGAAGTAACGCAATTCGGCAAAAGGCCGTCACTTTCCGGAGTGACGGCCTTCTTTTTGTTGCTTTCCGCTCTTGCGCTTGCTTTCACCCTGTGCTACAATAGACCAAATTTGAAAAAGGAGGCTCTCTCCATGGAATTCAATGTACAGCTTCAGTTGGCGGGCCTGCTGGAATGGATGCACCAGCAGATGGCCGTCTGCCACGGCAAGACCGCCGTCATCGGCATCTCCGGCGGCAAGGACAGCTCCACCGTAGCCGCGCTGGCCGTGGCCGCCTACGGCAAGGAGAACGTCATGGGTGTGCTGATGCCCGACGGCGTGCAGCCGGATATCGACTACTCCAACGGTCTGGTGGACGTACTGGGCATCCCCCATGTGACCATCAACATCCACGACGCCGTCCAGGGCGTGGTAAAGGAGATGGAGCGGGTGGGTCTGACCCCCAGCCGTCAGACGCTGGTGAACCTGCCCAGCCGCGTCCGTATGGCCACCCTGTACGCCGTGGCCCAGACGGTGGAGCAGGGCATCGTCATCAACACCAGCAACCTCAGCGAGGACTGGGTGGGCTACTGCACCATTTACGGCGACAGCGCCGGCGCCTTCTCCCCCCTGGGCATGTACACCACCGAGGAGGTCATCGCTCTGGGCCGTGCGCTGGGCCTGCCGGAGAGGTTCCTCATCAAGCCGCCGTCCGACGGCCTGACGGGCCTCACCGATGAGGACAATCTGGGCTTCACCTATCACGCCGTCAACGAGTACATCCGCCGGGGCGTGGTGGACGAGAAGATCAAGGCGGACATCGACCGCAAGCACGCCGTCAGCCGCTTCAAGTTCCAGACTCTGCCGGTGTATCAGAACGGCCTTCCCATCGTGCTGGAGGAGCCCACGGATTACTACAACCCCAACAAAAAGTAATGAAAAAGCTGCCAAAAGGCAGCTTTTTCATTACCAGAGAAGAGATAAGAGTGAAAAGTGAAAAACTGTTGTGTGCCGCTGTGCGGCACATTTTAATTCATGCCGCCAACGGCGGCATACCGCAACTCTTCACTCTTCTCTTTTCACTTTTCTCTGCCACTGGCTCACCCCAACAATCCCGTGATGTCCTCCACGGTCAGGCCCTTCTGCAAGGCCATGGTGATGCCGTAGCCGATCAGCCGGCCCAGCTCCCGCACCTTCTCGTCAATGTCCCGGGGCGTCAGGAACAGGGGA
This sequence comes from uncultured Oscillospiraceae bacterium, assembly GCA_934589145.1. Lineage (GTDB taxonomy): Bacteria > Bacillota > Clostridia > Oscillospirales > Oscillospiraceae > Vescimonas. The sequence continues at coordinate 11,058 of CAKTNW010000043.1, forward strand.
TCGTCATCCTCCATGCCTTCCCCCAGCAGGCTGGCGGCGATCACCGTGGGCACCCCCACCGCGATCACCGGCACCCCCAGGGTCTGGGCGTTGATGGCCTTCCGGTGGTTGCCTACGCCGCTGCCGGGGATCAGTCCCGTGTCCCCCAGTTGGACGGTGGCGCACAGTCTGTCCCGGCTGCGGGCTGCCAGGGCGTCGATGGCGATCACCGCGGCGCTGCCGGTGGCCTGTACCGCGCCCCGCAAAAGTTCCAGCGTCTCCATGCCGGTGGCCGCCAGCACGCCGGGCGCCAGCGCCGCCACCGGCGTAAACCCGGCAAATTGCCCCGGCAGCGCCCGCACCATGTGCCGCGTCACCAGCAGGCTCTCCAGCGCCAGCGGCCCCACCGCGTCGGCGGTCATCCCCCGGTTGCCCAGGCCCGCCGCCAGCACCGGATACGCCTCTCCCCTGCCGGGCAGCAGCGTCCGCAGCTCTCCGGCCAGACATGCCGCCGCCCGGCGGAAGAAGCCGTCCTCCCGCCGGAAGTAGGGCCGCAGGTCGATGGTCACATACCGTCCCACCGGCTTGCCCACCGCCTCCGCCGCGCCCGGCGTGGTGACGCGCACCTCCGTCACGCCGTAGCCCTGCCGGGTATATCCCGCCGCACAGACGCCGTCCAGCCGGGAAATATCGCCTCCCTGCCGCAGCGCCTCCCAGGATTCCAGCGCCAGATCGGTACGAGTGATCCTCATGTTTGTGGTCACGCTCCTTTCAAAAGCACAAAATGTTGTGGATAGTTGTCAATTTTGTCTTCCCAAAAAGATTTTTGCGAAAAAAGTAGACAAATCTGAAAAAAACTCTTGCAATTTCTGGGCAAAGATGCTAAAATATCATCCTGCGTGGGACTTTATGTCTCCGTTAATGTCATAACCGAGGAGGTGTTTGGTTTGCCGAATATCAAGTCTGCTAAGAAGCGTGTTCTGGTGGCAGAGGCGCGCAATGCCCGCAACAAAGCCGAAAAGTCCGCACTGAAGACTGCTATCAAGAAGTTCGAGGCTGCTGCCGTTGACGGCGATCGCACCGAGGCCGAGGGCACTTACAAGGTGGCGGTCAAGGCCATCGACAAGGCTGCTGCCAAGGGTTTGATGCACAAGAACAACGCGGCTCACAAGAAGTCCGCTCTGACCCTGAAGCTGAATAAGATCGGTTAACAAACCACATTCGACAGACGTCCATCGGGCGTCTGTTTTTGTTTGCGCATTTTCAAAATTTTCTCCGCCTATCCGGGAACATTTTGCCCGCTTTCTGCGTCTTATAGACAGAAAGGATGGTGCCCTTCATGAAACGTTCCCTGTATCTGATCCTGCTGGCGGCGGTTTGTGCCCTGGCGCTGGCGGCGGTCACCTCACTGAGCGGCTGCGCGGCTGATGCGCCCGCCAACGACCCCACCGGCAGCACTGATATTCCCACTCCCCCACCCGCTGTCACAGGTGAGGCTGCCGTCTATACCAGCGGCTATGTGGATATGGCCCTGACCCTTCCTGAGGGATGGCAGTGGGAATCGGTGCAGGACAAGTCTATGGGCACCGAGGGCATTCGTTTCTGGAAAACCGATGACAAGGCGGTGGCCTTTCGGCTTCTCTGCTGGCGCAACGGCTACGGCCTGTGCGGCACGGATCTTATCTCGGAGGAGTTGACGCTGTCCAACGGGCAAACCGTCTGGCAGCATACCTATGCGCAGGAGTCCTTCTGGCTCGATCTCTATTTTTCCGGCGTACCCGGCGACTATGTGCTGGAGCCGGACGGCGACATGACCCAGGAGACCTGGGATGCCTGCCGGGACGAGGTGCTGGCCATCCTGGCTACCGCCCAATTTGGCCGGGAGGCCATGACGGAGCAGGAGGCCACCGACATCGCCAAGGCCCAGTATGACGGCGAATACGACATGACCTATGCCCGCTACGATGTGCACAACGGAAGCTGGACGGTAACCTTTACCAAGGGCGCCATGGGCCAGTCCTCCGTCAGCGTGGTGGTCAAGCCCGACGGCACCGCGGCCCTGGACACCGAAAGCGCAGAAAAATAAAAGCGCCCGCTTGACAAAAGCGGACGCCCGTGTATAATAAAAAACAGGAGAAGTCCCGCTGACAAGCGGTTTAGCTCCGGTTTATGTGAAAGTTTATCTTAAGAAAACCGTCACTTGCCAGAGTGGCGGTTTTCGCGTTTGACACGAATGGTCACAACAAATCCAAAGATATGGAATGTCAGTGTCATAGGCATCAAATCACCCCCCTTTCGGGTGGTGTAAGCCAAACCGCCTGCCGTTGTTCAAAGAACAGGACTTCTCCTGCTATGTATTGTAGCAGTCGTTTGAGTTTTTGTCAATTTTTGTCGATATGCTTTTCATCTCGGCGGCAAATTTTCTTGACACCTGGCCGAAAACGTGCTATTCTAGGCAAAGTTACAGGCGATGAAGGGCGTGGCTGCCCGGAGCCGCGGGAGGAAATGCCCGCCGGACGCCCCGTTACCGGCAGCAAGAGTGTGGATGCATCCAAATTCAGGTGGAACCACGGACTATTTGTTTAGTTCGCCCTGAGTCCTTAAAAGGGACTCAGGGCGTTTTTTATTTGCAAAAAATATTCACATAAAGGAGATATCGACATGAAAAACACCGAAAAGACCATGGATAAAATCGTGGCGCTGTGCAAAAACCGCGGCATCATCTTCGCCGGCTCCGAGATCTATGGCGGCCTGGCCAACACCTGGGACTACGGCCCCCTTGGCGTGGAGCTGAAGAACAACATCAAGAAGGCATGGTGGAAGAAGTTTGTCCAGGAGAACCCCTATAACGTGGGCCAGGACGCCGCCATCCTCATGAACCCCCAGACCTGGGTGGCCAGCGGCCATTTGGCAGGCTTCTCCGATCCCCTGATGGACTGCAAGGAGTGCAAGGAGCGCTTCCGCGCCGACAAGCTGATCGAGAAGTGGTGCCAGCAGAACGGCTTCGAGCTGCCCAAGCCCATCGACGCCTTCTCCCAGCAGGAGATGAAGGACTTCGTGGAGGAGAAGAACAT
>CAKTNW010000044.1 GCA_934589145.1 uncultured Oscillospiraceae bacterium
ACAACGGTATTTTGTTGTTTGTCCGCTGACTTTTTACCGTCAGCGAACGAGTCGCACTCTCCCAAAAGGGGTCGTTGGACGCGCCCTTGGGCGGCGTGGTGTTTTTTACCAGATTGTCCATCAGCTTCAGCACATCCGGTTCCTCACGGATATAGCGGAACGGGTTATAGCCATCCGACTGACGGGGATGGATCAGGTCAAATACCTTAATATCGTAGCCTTGGCTTTTCAGAAAATAGCCGGTGGAGCGCAGCATTTCCCCCTTAGGATCGACTACCAGATAGGAGCAGTTGGCATCCATCAGACCGGGCTTGCAGAAGTACCGCGTCTTACCGGAGCCGCTGCCGCCTACCACGAGGACGTTCAGGTTGCGCTGGTGCTTATAGCCGTCCATGCCGATGGACACGTGCTGGGTCAGGATCACGTTTGGCCCGTCCTTGTCGGCGTACTTCTGGTTCATTGTCTCCGCCGCTTCCCACTTGGCCGTGCCGTATTCACCGCCGGGGCGGCGCTTCTCACGGTCTGAGCGGTACAGCAGCACCGCAAAAGCGCAGAGCAGCAGTGTCACGATGATGCACTTCACCGTATGCGGCGTCCAACGCAGTAAAGAAGGGCGTTTCAGCAGTTCACTGAAACGCCCCATCCATACGAATATGTTGCTGCCTTCCTCATAGGCGCTGGCCGCTGCAATGGCAAGGTAAACGGAGAAAATGCCCAGCAGTACCCATACCACAGGCTTTACAGGCTTCATTCCGTCACCCTTTCGCAGTACACTACATACCGCTGCTTGCCACCGCTGGCGTAGGGGTGGCAGGTCAGCAGCGTCAGCAGGTCGCGGCCTTGCTGGATTTTGATTCTTTCGATTTCGTGCGGCTGGATGATCTGAATGTCTGCTACCGTGTAGGTCAGCGTTTCCCACAGGGTGGTAATGACAACTTCATCGCCCACGGTAAGCTTATCTATGTGCCGGAAGTAGTCCGCGCCTTTCCATCCTCTATGACCGGCAATGACGCAGTTGGTGTTGTCGCCGCCGATGGGCGCTGACGTGTTACCCAGCACCGCCGCTCCTGCCGCGAGGTGAGTGTCGGATGCGCCAAGATAGACCGGCATGGTCAGTTCCATGGCGGGTATCTCTAAGACGCCTATAATCTCATCCTCAATGCCGTAGGCGGTCAGGTCAGCAGCCGGTGTCTCGCAAGCTTCGAGGTCGGTGAGGTTACACTGCTTTTCTGCGTAAAGCTGGCGGTTATATTTCTGTAAAGCTGCCAGCAGTTCGGGATACTGCTGCTCCGGTTCGTCGCGGTCGGCCAAGAACTCCTGCACGGCAGTTGCGGCGTTGTTCTGGAGCCTATGTCCCGTGAACACCGGCCACAGCATCACGCAGACGCCCGCCACGGCCAGCAGTACTGCCAGTACAAGGGATTTCTTACGCATGGCACACCCTCCTCACCCAAAAGTAAGCACCACCGACCACGGCCACCACGCCAAGGCCGATGCCAAGACCTGTGAGGTAATGCTGCGTCCACGAGGAAGTGGCCTTCTGCGCTTCGGCAGTCGCTGATTCCTGCTCTGGTGTGTATGGCACCCGGTGGCCCCGTACCAATAGGCGATGGGTATTGACCCCGAACGGGGTACACGTCACCAACGTGACCAAATCCTTGCCTTTTTCGATTTGCAGCAGGCTCGTATCTGTAGGCACCACTGTGTTGATGGCATCTACCTCATAAGCCAAAACTTCACCCAAGACATGGATATAAAAGATGTCACCCTCTGTAAGCTGGTCGATGTCCGAAAACAGCTTGGAACTTGCCATCCCGCTGTGGGCCGAAAGTACCACATGGGTGCTGCTGCCGCCCACCGGCAGAGACGTTCCTACCACATGGCCCACGGATTTTTCAAGTGTCTCAGCACCCGTACCGTGCTGTACCGGCAGGTACACATTGATTTTTGGAATGTCAACATAGCACATGACACCGCCCACGGTGAGCTGATCGGCGTAGGCCAAGGGAGGGGCGGATGCCCCTCCCTCAGAGATCGTCGCATTGGCCAGCATAGCATTGTACTGCTCTGCGGCTTCACGCTGGGCGGTCAGCTCGGCATCATCGGTGTCCTCGATGGCTGCGGTGTAGGTGGTTTCCACGTCTGAATGATACTTTTCACTCAGAAGTTCTCCCACCAGTGGGTAAAGCAAAAGGCCCAGCGCCACAACGCCGCAAGCCGCCGCCAATAGCCAGCGTTTCACTGCTCACTCTTGTGCTGCTTACGGCTGCGGATTACGATGAAAGCCGCTGCGCCCAGCAGCAGGACACCGCCCACCGTATACATCCAAACACCCCGGCCACCAGTCTTGGGCAGATCAAAACCAGGATTATTGACGACAGTCATGGGCACAATGGCGTTGCCATCCGTCATGGTAACATCCTTGCCGTTTACGGTGGCGGAAGCAGTCAGGAGCTTCGCACCACACTCCTCACACTGACCATTCTCGGAGGTCTTAATAATAATCTTGACCGCTTCCTTGAGCAGTACATACCCCTTATCCGTGGCGGTTTCAGTCAGGCTGTAGCTATCATCCTCCAGGCCCTTCACAATGATGTGGCCCTGTGCATTGGGGATAAAGTTGGTAGCATCGGACTTCTTGGAGGTAAAGCCCTTGGTGTAGTACACACCGTCCTTCTGCTCTGCGATGATATAGCAATTGTCAGTATCGTTGTGCAGGTTGAATTTGACGTTCTGAATGCTACCCTTACCATCAGAGAACTGCTTGAGGATGTCTACGCCATAGGTATAGACGTGGCAGCAATCTTCCAAGGTGTCGTAGTAGGTAGTGTTGGTACGCTTCCAAGTTAGGGTAACATTATTGGGGTTATCCTTGTCGCCCATCTGCGCGTCGGCGGTCAGGGTGGCGGCGTAAGTAATGCGCATTGTACAGTCGGAGTAACCACGCTTGACACTGTCGGTGTAAACAGTGGTCGCCTCGTTGATCTCGCTCAGGCCAGTCTCGGTCATCTTGATGGTCATGGTGTTCTGCACGTCATCGTAGGTCACAGTGAACTTTCCGGAATCCTCCGTCCAAGTGGCAATCTTATCGGTACAGCCAGCGTCCTTGAAGAACTCGATAACCACGTCGTTCTTGTGGTAGCGAATACCTTCGGACATGGTGTCCACATAGGTGTACTCGCTCAGGCTGGAAGCCTTGGAGGTAATGGTGGGCAGGGTACTCAGAATCTGGTAGTCCACAACATCGCCCACGGAAGCGGTAGCGGTATGAGCGTAACCATCGGTGATGTCGGTCAGGCTGCCGTTGTGCTTGCCGGTGCTGTTCTTGCTCTCGCGGACGGTCTTTTCGAGGTTGGGGTTGCCAGTCTGGTTCTTGGGGTACACGGTCAGATCGTAAATCCACTCGCTGCCATCGACGGTCGTCATGGGCAGGGAAATCAGGAAGGGATTGCAGGTAGAAGTCACGTTTTCAGGAACGCGAGTCTCCACGACAAGATACAAGCCCTGATCCATATCAGAAGCGGAAGTGTGGCCAGTGGTATCCGTCTCGGTCATAGCCACGCCGCCGTTCTTCACGGCAGCTTCCAGAGCGTTCTTCACATTCGTAGCGTTGGTTGCGAGAGTTGCGGCCAGCTTGTTGTTCAGAGCATCGCTGGTGAAGTAGTTGATGCCGTTCTCGGTCTTGTGAGCGTCCGCGGCGGTCAGGCCGATGGCGGACAGCACGGCGTTGGAGCGGTCAGAGGTGTCGAAGCCATACAGTACACCGACCGTGCGCTGACCATCCATGACTTCATTGTTCATGGCAATGTCAGCGATGCGAAGGTAGGTGAACTCCACGCCCTGAATAGCATATTTGCTCAGCTTGTCGATAACAGCGTCGTCATGCAGGCCGGTGGAGACGTAGGATTCCGCATCCCACACGCCATCTTCGCTGGCTTTGGTGATATCGTACTTGTAAATGGAGAGCGACGCCTTTTTGCTGGCGTCAATGGTAGGTTCTGCGGCAAATGCCGTAGTAACGAGGCTCAAGGCCATAATGGCGGCCATGAGCATGGCGAATACGCGATGGATCTTTTTCATGTTCAGTTTGTCTCCTTTTTGATGATAGATTTTTTGCAAAAATAAACACCCATGCAAAGCATGAGTGCTGCAAATAGAATATAGGGGGCGAAACCCACGCCGCCCGTGAAGGGCAGGACGAAGCCTGCACTGTTGCAGGCGGTAATGGTAACGTCAGGGCTATTGGCCTCCAGTACACCGGTGAACACCGGCTCCGTCATAAGGGTATAGCCAGCAGGCGCTTTCGCCTCGATAATACGGTACTGCGCACCGATCTTGAGATCGCCCCACTTGGCAATCCCTGTCTTGTCGGTGGTAATTTTACCGACCTCCGTCCAGGTCTGACCGTCTGTGGAAGTCTCCAGCAGCAACTCCGCACCAGCAAGAGGCGAACCCGTCACGTCCACCTTGCGGACGGTGAGACTGCCCTTTGCCATGGTGTTCGTCCGGGTCTCGGTGATATTCAATGCCTCGGTGGCAATGGTGATCTGATACTTGGTATCATCTACCACATACCCCTCCGGTGCGCTGATCTCCTGATAGGTATAACTGCCGAGAGGCAAATCCGAAAAGACCGCCTTGCCATTTGCGCCGGTGGTCGCGTCAGCGATTTTGTTGCCAGCGCTGTCAAAGAGTCGGTATGTGACACCCGCCAGCGCCTTGCCGGTATCGGCGTCGGTCTTGTTAATGGTCAGGCTGCCCTTATCCTCCGTCACGGTAGCCTTGATCTTGATATATGCCTTTACCGGGTCACGCCCCACACCGGTGTAACTCGCCAGCGACTGGTATTTGCCGGTGGAATCATACCAGCACAGAACGGCTTCGTCAGGGTCGATACCGTATGCGCTGCCAGTGGCGGAGTAGGTTTTCTCGGTCGAGAGGCCCTTGGCGGCTTCGGCCGTGGCCGTGATGGTCAGGGTATTGCCCTTCTGGCTGAATGTGATGCCGTTGCCGCTGTTCGAGCTGAAATTGAAATCGGACAGCACACCGTTGGTGTCAGTGACGCTGGCGGAGTAATTGCCGCTGGCATCCTTGGTCAGCTCAATGGTATCGCACCAGCGAGACGAAGCAGCCGCAAAGCTGGGAATATCAGTTGCGCTTTGCATGGCGTCCGTGATTTTTTCATACCACAAAGCAAACGTGGGATAACGGGACGTGTCGACACAGCCGTAAAACGGGCTGCTGCCCCAGGAACGGTAGTCGTAAGGACTGCGATACTCGCAAATTAAGTCCCAAATGACTGCCTGCGTAGCGGCCCATTTCTCTGCACCGATAATATCGCTGTTGTTGCTGTCACCATAGGCTGTACCGTACTCGGCGCTGGGGTAGCCGCAGGCCAAGGCCAGCGCGATACCGCTTTGGACGGCGGCGGGTAGGTTGTACCAGCAGCCGCTGGAGCCCTGCACATAATTGCTGCTGTCATCCGAGCGAACACCGGGCTGGATGCAGTAGGCCACTGTGCCATTGACATATTTGAGGTGAAATAAGGCACTGCCACTGCCAAGACTGCTGTCAGCAAGAATGGTCAGGTTCCGTGTGTTGGGCGTCGTCGAATTGCTGTAGTCATACTGCTTGAAGGTCAACTGTGAGGTGTAGACATACACCTTATACTTGACCACGACGGTGGCAGCGTAGGCGGATACCGCCAGCATCGCCGCCATAACCAGTGCAAGTACCAAAGCTGTAAATCGTTTAACAGTTTTCAATAGCTTCCTCCTTTTCAAAGGGTAAAGCCCCTCTGTTACCAGAGAGGCTTTGCGTATGGAATTGTTGTGTTTTAGTCATAGAGGACGTAGATCAGCAAGCTCCCGCCATCTTCCACAATGCAAACGTTGCAGTGGAAACCGGCGTCTGCCACACTGTCCTTGCCCGCCTGCATCATGAGCTGACGGAACGTGAAGTCCACCATGTCCCGCGCCTTGGCCTCCAGCGTCTCCTGCGAGGCATCCACCGGCACCGCGGCGGGGAAGCGGTAAGCGCTGTTGTCCAGCGTCAGGCCGCTGTCCGTAATGACACCGTACTGCGTCACCGCATAGGCGTTGGCCGCGTCGATGGCCGACTGCCGATCTGCCGGAGCCGTGGGTTCGGGCGTAGGTTCCGGCTCTGGTGTAGGCTCCGGCTCCACGTAGCCCGTCTTGGCGTGGACAGTTTCGGAGGGAATGTCCTCTGCGACATTGTGCTGCGTGGTGGGTACAGGCGCAGTCTGCGGCACTTCGGCATCTGCGTTTACCGAGGTATCCGCTTCCTTGGTCTGTTCCACCACAGGGGTCGTGTCCTGAACTGTCTGTTCAGGAGCAGTGTCGGGTTTGCTGGCAACAGGTGCTTCCGCCTGTGGGGAAATGGCTGCCGATGCGGGAATCGGGGTGTTCTGAGTGCCTTTGGCTGCACAACCTATGAGACATATCATACTCAGCACCAGTCCTGCACAGCAGATCGTTTTCTTTTTCATCATGGTATCATCCTTTCCTTTCAGATGACATCATTATGAAGCCGCAGCCATTTGCTGTCAAAATTTTGCCTGCCGCCAGCGCAGCTTCATTTTGCCAGATCGTTTTCCTTGACCGGGATGACGGGCTCTCTCCGTCTGGCGGCTTCCAGCTCGGCTTTCAGCGCCTTGACTTTTTCCCGCACAGAGGGCTTATCCATCTCGGTAGAGGTTCTGGCACCACTCCCGCGCTCCCTGAAGCTGTTCTCGGACGGAGCGCGGGGCCGTTGTTTTCTTGCGTCACTCTGCACGGGCGCTGGGTAGCCCATCCGCTCAAAGATACGGTTGATCTGCTTGGCATCCTTGGCCTTGGCCATGATCTCCACTGTGCCGGTTTTCTCCACCTTATTGACGATGGGATAGAACAGCACCCCATAGCGCTTGCTTTCCATCTGAAAGCCTTTCAAATCGTCCTGCTTAATGGAGAAAATGGTCAGCTCCTCGCCGTCCTGGATCAGCCGCTTCAAACCTGTCTTTCCGGCCAGCTTCGGGTTATCCTTGGCAATGGCGATCAGCAGCGCCGCCAGATTCTTGGCACCCAGCCCCGCCAGCTTTACGGCGCTTTCTGTGATCTGGATACTCTCTTTCACCACCAGATCGGCAGTCTCACCGCTGGTACTCACGTTTGCGTTCCTCCTTTCTCACTTGTTCCTGTTGTTCGGCTTCCGCCTGCTGTAGCTGTTCGGATATCTGCGGCACATCCGCCAATATCCTGCGGCACAGGGCCAATTCCCTGCGCTTCTCCCGCAGGGAGGCAGTCTGCCGGTCAATCTCGGCGCTGCACCGTGCTTTGCTTTCCTCATCCGTGGCTCGCCTCCTTTCCTGATAAAGTGGTTTTCGCTGTATGACGCCTGCTTCGATCTCGCACTCCAGTTCGCCGGTACGGGCGGTAAGTTCCTCCGCCGTGGTGATATGATTCGACCACAGATAGCGAAACTGCCGCTCATACCGTTCCAGCCGCACGATCTCCTGCCGCATGGAAAAAGGAACGCGCCGGAAGTGCTTCTTCCGGTGTGTCCCTCGCAGCAGATAGAGATACCTGAGATAGAGCGCGTAAAAGCCAGTGATTTTTCTTTTCGGCCCGGCAGGTCGTTTCCCTTTGATGCGGTAGCGCTTGGTCTTATGCGGGAGGTCAGGCACAGTCTGTGCGCCGCCTTCCCGCTGGGTTGCCAGCCGCCTGCGAATGTCCTGCTCCGTGTAACCATCGCCCAGGCTATCCAGCCGGATCGCCCGCTTGCCGCCCGGTGGCAGCACGGTCACATACTTGCGGTTGGGGTTGTTCTGCACCACATATCCACGCCGCCGCAGAAGCATCAGAAAGGTATCGTATGTATACGCTTCCGCAATGATACTGTCAATGTCAGCGCGAACGACGCTGCGGATGGTGGGCTTGCCTGCGTTCTCCGCCTTCCATTCGGCGTAGTGCTTACCCTTGCCCTGTGGTGCGATCACGGACAGGTCGTTTTCACGGCACAGGGCGTCCGATGTGCTTCGCACGTCAAAATAGTAGCTGCCGGGGCTGGAATGATATTTTTTGCCATCCACGAAAGACACGGAATTCACCACCACATGATTGTGGAGATGGGCTTTATCCAAGTGGGTGCCGACGACCACCTCATAGCGGTCGCCAAACAGACGCTGGGCAAAGGCCACGCCGATGGCGTGGGCCTGCTCCGGTGTCACCTCGCCGGGCACAAAGGACTGGATGAAGTGATACCCCACCACGCCGCCCAGCCTGCCGAACCGCTGCTTTGTCTCCTGCATCTCGGCATAGGCGGTTTCACAGCTTCCGCAGTTAATGGCAGACGTAAAGAAATGCTGTTCCGTTTTCTCTGGATTTGTGGCGTAAGTAATACCAGCGTCCAGTGCGGTCTTTTCACCATTGACAACATAATCGATACGGTCATCCAGCCGCCTGCGAATGGCAAACACCTTTGTGTAAGCCATGTCACAGCCTTTTCACGGCCTGTAAAAGCATTTTCTGCATGGACTTGATATGCTCCACATCCTCCATGCGGACAAAGCCGCTGGCATTGGCCACCTTTGCGATCTGGTTGATATTGTTGCCTATGGCGGATAGCTGCCGCAATAGCGCAGCTATTTCATCAGGCGGCCTTGACCGCAACTCCGCACCTAAAATAAGCTGCCGCAGCGTAGGCTCCAGCTTCATGCCGCAGCCCTCTGCCAGCACTTTCAGGTGTGCGTACTCGCTGCCGTTCAGCCGCAGCGAAAGCCGCTTGGCGGTTTCTCTCATCATCGTCACTTCCTTTTATTGAATGGGGGTCTTAGGGGGCTTTCGCCCCTTAACAAGCGCGTTTTGCTGTCAAAATGCTATGCTTGCAACTGCAACGCAGCCTCCGGCTGTGTTGCAGTTCAGGCCGCGCCGAAAAAAGAGATCAGCGGGCTTCGCCGCGCTGGGCGCAGTGCCGATACCGCAGCAGGTCATTGTAGTCCTTGCCCTGCGCCGGTGGCTTGTCGATGACCTCATAGCCCTCCAGCAGCTCCCGCAAGGACGCTGCCGCTACCCGCCCCGGCGCGTCATTGTCCAGGCACAGCACGAGACGGGATATGTGGGGTGCTGCTTTCAAGTACCGTGAGAGTGCCGGTGGCAATCGTTTCACACCCTCGCCGGAGATGCCGCCCAGCGACAGTGTATTGGCCTTGCGCCAGTCCCGTCCCCGCTGCTTCAGCAGCGTCAGGTAGGAGAGGGCGTCAATGGCGCTCTCGAAAAGACACAGCGTTGCACTGTCGCCCGGCGTCACCGGCACAGCAAAAGAGTATCGCTTGTCGCTGCCGGTCACCTCGCCTACAAACCGCTTTTCTTGCAGCGTTCCCCGCTGCATGGCGTAGGCCGGTCTGTCACCAGTAAAGCCCACGAATACGCAGTTGTGATGCTGCGCCGATTCATAGAGTAGGCCATGCTTGATGCAGTGGTTGATGATCTCCGGATCAATGCCGCGGCCATGGAGGTATGAAAAAACACGCCGGTTGTCGGCGTGTTTGGGCGGTAAAGAGAATATTTTCGTTGTGTGTGCTTTGCTGCGAGGTACTTCTGCCAGCGGCGCACCGGCAGCATTTAGGATGCGCTGCACAGCGTCCGGCAGCGGCAGCTCCCGCACAGTGGTCAGGTAGTCCAGCGCATTACTTCCGCCGACGCCACGCGACCACCAGTACCATTTCCCGTTGGAAATTTTTAGGCTGTCATGGCTTCTGGTAGCGTAGGTGTTGCCGCCTGCGCTGACCAGTTCCTCCGGCTCACAGCACCGCAGATAGGTCAGCAGATCCATCTCGCGGGCACGGGCTAACTGCTCTGGTGGAATAAACGGCATAGAACATCACCTCCTTTCCCGATGATTGGCGAAATATTTTTCCGACGATTGGCGGAAATCTGATCCGACAGTTGGCGGAAAGCCCTGTGTACGCAAAAAAGCGCAGGCACTTGCCTACGCTTTTTCATAGAATTATTTTTGCTTGTTACGCATTGGCTTTCTGGAGATAAAATTCACTCTCTGCAACACGAATCACAAAATCATACTCCAGTCTGTTCGCCTTGGACATATTGATATTGTAACGCTTGCTGACCTGTCGCAGATAGGCAAAATACGCCTTATCTTCCTGTGTAAGCGGCGCGACCCACCCTGTTTGGGCGGCGTGATCTTCTATGCGCCGAAGATATTCAAGCTCTTTCTGATCCATTGTCACGCACCTCCGTAATAAAATCTGATAGAATAGTTGCTGCGGCATCCTCCCATATTACCAAGCGAAACGGATCATATGATGCAACCTGCCGCGCACCAAAGTTGTTCATGTAGTAGTCCAGTAGCTCACTGGTTTTCGCTTTGAATATCAAAATGCCATCAAATCCCTCGTCCAGTGAAATCTGTATTGCATAAGCAAACAGTGCTTTTGCAATGCCGAAGTACTTTTTTGATCCACCTTCTAAATGAAGAAGATTTGCATTGCTATGACGTGCATTTTCAAGATAAAGGATTTCAACGGCTAAGCCATCCTCATCCAACTCATATGACATCAGGCCCAACAATTCATCATTGTCCATGCGGTGCAAGGCGACCTTGTTGGGTAATTGTTTCGCATAAGGAGTTGTCCACGCAGTTTGCCAATTCTTTGTTGCCATCAAATCCTGTTCCGTCGCATCCTTTACGACTGCCGGAATTTTTGCATTGGTCGCATACTCCAAAACAAATAGATTCAACATCACCATTCCTCATTTCATAAGTAGTTTACCACAGTTGAGGTCAAAAAACAAGTAGCCTCTGCATTCTCAATGTGCACAAGTCCATGTCTTACCTGCACACGCTCCTTGTATCATGTGCTTTTTTAGGAGATTCCACTCTTTCCAATTAGGGAACTTTTTGCATCAATAAGTGACTGTTTTGTTCCCTATTTTTCTTTCGTGAAAAAGGGAACTTCTATGCGGAAGTTCCCTTTTTCGGCTGCACGCCCCACAAGCATATGCAGCACGATCACCATGAGCACTATAACAAAGCCTGCATTTGCTGTCAAACTATTTCACCGCTCCCGTCCTGTTCTCATGCGGTAGGCATAGTTCTGGACACTATACCGGCGCATATAGTCGTTTTCGGAGGGAGCGGCGGAGTCAAGATTCAGCCCCTCCAGACGCCGGTCGTCCGGATCAAGCACCTCCTCTATTGGAATGACGCGGAGCTTCGCCCGGCATTTCAGTTCGCCGCCGAACACACCGGCCACACAGTGAAAGCCCCTGTCGCCGCACACCCACAGCAGCCGCTTGCCTGCCGGAATGTCTCCAAAGGGCTGCTTGAGTACCACCACTGACCACGGTTCCGCGCCCGCTACCTTATAGTAGCCGGAATTCTCTGCCCGTTCATAGGCTTGGATCATCTTCTCGAATTTTCGCTGCGGTTCTATGTAGAACCAACTCTCTTGGTATCCCATATCGACCTACCTTTCCAATTGTGGCTTTTTTCTCGCCGGTGGCTGTTCGCCAGCCTCCGGCGCTCCTGTATCTGCGATGACTTCCGGCTCACGCTTGTCCATATTCAGCAGCGCGTTCAGCTCCTCCAACCGCGCCAACTTCGTTTTCAGCTCCTCCTCGCGGGGGAACGGCTTCTGCACCTCTGCCTTCGCCGTTTCCAACTGGGTATGCAGTTCGCTCAGCTTCTCACGGCAAGCCTGCTCCTTGACCGGCAGTGTCTCCAGCAGGTTATCCATGCGTTGGATGTTGCCGAACACGTCCGTGCCCAACGTCACCACATGGCGCAGCTGCCCGATCATGGTCAGCCGGTACTCCTGCGAAAAGCTATCAAAGGACAGTTCCAGCGTCAGACCACGGTAAGAGCCCACCTGCGTCGGCTCCGGCGTCAGCATATTCTGACACATGGCCAGCAGCTCCGCGCCAGCCGCTTTCTTTTCGGTATAGCCCTTGCCCGCCAGCGTCATGGGGGAGAAACCGTCCTCATTAGGCGCGGTGTGCTCCTTGACTGCGGCAATGTCCGCGCTATACCCGGCAAGGCGCTCCTGTGTCTCCGCGAGAGACTTGGGAAACGTCTTACTGATGGCATCCTCCAGCGCGTACCGCTGGCTCAGGTGGCTGCTTTTCAGCAGTTTCAGCTTCGTCACCTCTATGTCTAAGTCCATCTTCTCCTTGATAAGCGGATTGCCGCTGGCCAGTGCCTTGATCTCCGCGTAGGAGAGCGCCTGCTCGTCCACATCCTCGGCAGAGCGTACAGGGGACTTGCTGGTCATGATCTGCGCGATGAATTTCTGCTTTCGCTCCACCAACTGATAGAGATAGGCGTCAAACGTGCCCTCGGTGACGTAGCTGTAAATGTCCACCTCGGCATTTTCGTTTCCCTGCCGGATGATGCGGCCCTCCCGCTGCTGAAGGTCGGAGGGCCGCCACGGACAATCCAGATGGTGCAAGGCCACCAGCTTCTGCTGGCAGTTGGTTCCGGCTCCCATGCGCTGTGTGCTACCCAGCAGCACCCGCACCTGACCGGCGCGCACCTTGGCGAACAGGTCTTTTTTCTGCGCCTCCGTCTTGGCGTCGTGGATATAGGCGATCTCGTTTTCCGGCACGCCCATCGCCAGCAGCTTACTGCGGATGTCATCATAAACGCTGAAAACACCGTCGCCCTTGGGTGTGGACAGGTCACAGAAAATCATCTGCGTGGAGCGTTTTTCCGCCGTGCGCCGCCAGATGTCAAATACTGTCTCCGCGCACTTGACCGCTTTGCTCTCCGGGTCGGCGGGCAG
>CAKTNW010000045.1 GCA_934589145.1 uncultured Oscillospiraceae bacterium
CCCAGCGCCTTGTCGATGGTGCGCTTGATGTTGTCGTTGGGCATGTTGGCCGCCTTGGCCTTGGCCACCACGGTGGCAAGACGGGAGTTATTGTTGGGGTCGCCGCTGCCGCCCTGCTTGACGGCCACGATGATCTCCTTGGCGATCTTGGTAAACGCGGCGCTGCGCTTGGCGTCAGCCGCGCCCTTGGTCTTTTGGATATTGTGCCACTTGGAATGTCCGGACATAGTTTACTTCTCCTTCTTTATGCAGTATTGTATGATCTCTCGGTCATGGGCGGCCAACAGGGCCACCGTTATGTGCGGAAAGGCCGCCTGCAGACGCTCTGCCAGCACGGGACAGACCACATTCTCTGTGGGAAAGTGCCCCGCATCGATCAGGTTCAGCCCCTTCGTATCCAGAAACTCGTGATAGCTGAGATCCGAGGTCACAAAGGTGTCGCAGCCCAGCGCGATGGCCTGGCCGATATAGTCGCCGCAGGCGCCGCCGCCCACCGCCACGCGGTGCACCGCTTTGCCGCCGTCCACATATCGCAGGCCGTTACAGCCTAAATATTTTATCACATCTTGCAGGAACTCCACAAGGGGTTTTTCACAATTTAGCGTCCCAAACCGGCCAATTTTTTCGTCCGTCAGGGGTTTTGTGTCATGAAGGCCCAGTTTTTCCGCCAGAACGTCGTTGACACCGCCCTCCGCCGCATCCAGATTGGTGTGCATGCAGATGGCGGACACGCCGTTTTTCAGCAGCGTGGTAATGGTGCGGCCCTGGGCGTCGCCGGTGGTCACATGCTGCACCTTGTGCCAGGCGCAGTTCATCAGCGGATGGTGGGCCACGATCAAGTCGGCACCCACGGCCACGGCCTCCGCCGCCACCGCCTCCGTC
Source organism: uncultured Oscillospiraceae bacterium (assembly GCA_934589145.1). Lineage (GTDB taxonomy): Bacteria > Bacillota > Clostridia > Oscillospirales > Oscillospiraceae > Vescimonas. The sequence goes on from CAKTNW010000045.1 coordinate 883, forward strand.
ACGTCCAGCGCCACCAGCACCTTGTGCACTTCGGCATCGCCGTCGCCCACCAGCAAGCCCACGTTGTCCCAGCTCATGGCCAAGTCACGGGGCGCCCAGTCGTACAGGAAGCTCTCGATATCGCAGACATGGGTCACAGCGCATCCCTCTTTTCCTTCAAAATACGGCAGAGTTCTGTCAATTCTTTCACCTTTACAGCGATTTCGACAGCAGACGATTTCTGCAATCCCTCGGCAGCCTTTTGCAGCTTGCCGATCCGCTCGTCCAGATAGGCGCCGTACAGGGGGTCGCCGTCCAGCAGAACGCCGCTGTATTGCTGCGCCGGTGTCAGGGACGGCTGCTGTCCGCCGCGGACGGCAAACACGGGATAGAGATGATCCTTGTCCCAGACCAGTCGTTCTTCTGTAAAGGCATATCCGTTGTCAATCAGCCATTTTCGGAGGTACTCCACCTTCGTCATCGGCTGGAGCAGCAGCAAATGGCTGCCGTCCGCCGTCCAGGGCGCGGCGGTCAGGATCGCCTGGATGGTCTCTCCCCCCATACCGGCGATGACGACGGTATCCGCCTCGTGTGGTGCGATGGCATCAAGCCCCGGACAGAGCCGGAAGTCGATGCCGTCCACCTCATACTCCGCCGCCGTCTGCCGGGCGTGCTGCAGGGGCCCGTCCACAATGTCGGAGGCGATGGCGCGGGAGATGCGCCCCTGCTGCAGCAGATACACCGGCAGGTAGCCGTGATCCGTTCCCACGTCGGCCAGACGGCTTCCCGCCGGTACCATATCCGCCAGAAGCTGTAAACGGGGCTGTAAAGCCAATTCTCTCATCTTCATATAAACAGGATAAAACGCATACGGCACGCCGTATGCGTTTATCAGCTCAAGTCAGTTACTCGGCCTTGCCGTTGGCAGCCTCGTTGACCACGGCCAGCAGCTTATCAACGTCAACACCGTGGACGGCGCAGGCTTCCTCGACGGTCTCGCCGCGGGAGGAGGGGCAGCCCAGGCAGTGCATGCCGATGGAGAAGAAGATAGGCGCGGTCTGGGGCGCGATGTCCAGGATGTCGCCGATAATGGTATCTTTGGTAATTTCGATCATGATTTTGACCTCCAAGAGTATTTGAGGATAGTATACCCCAAAAGTCCGCATTTTTCAACACTGAAATTGCAGAAAATGATCTCAAAGGAATTTGTCCAGCTCCCGCTCCACCTGGGGCAGCTTCTTCACCGCCGGATGGTCGATACGCCAGCCGGACTTGATGACCATGTCCAGCTTCCGCAGTGCTGTCAGATCCTCCAGGGGGTTCTTCTCGCAGACGATCAGGTCGGCGGCCTTCCCCTTCTCGACAGAGCCGGTCAGGTGGTCGATGCCCGCCAGCCGGGCGTTCAGCAGCGTGGCGCTGTACAGCGCAAAGGCCGGGGTCACATCGCAGAACTTCACAAAGTAGCACAGCTCCCGCCACATGTCGTAGTGGGTGATGAAGGGGCAGCCGGTGTCGGTGCCCAGGCCCACGGGGATGCCGGCGGCAAGGCACGCCTTCGCCAGGGCCACGATGCCGTCGAACACCACCTTGCCGTTCTCCTGCTGCTCGTAGGTGGCGTGGGAGATGCTGCGGTCAAAGAGGGCGTAAGGCACCGCGGGTGAGATGGTGGACACCTGGAACGCGCCCCGCTCCCTGAAAAGCTGCATGATCTCCCCGTCGGGCTTCGCGCCGTGCTCGATGGAGTCCACGCCGTTTTCCAGCGCCACACGGACGCCCTCGGGGCTTTCCACATGGGCGGCCACCTTCATGCCCAGGGCGTGGGCCCGGTCACAGGCGGCCTTTACCAGCTCCGGCTGCATCCGCAGCACGCCCGGCTCACCCACCACCTCGGCGTCCATGACGCCGCCGGTGATCATCAGCTTGATGAGGTCAGGCTTTTCCGCCGCGATGGTGGTCACATAGGCGGCGGCCTCCTCCGGCGTCTTGGCCTCATAGGCCAGGGAACCGGCCATATGGCCGCCGGGGACGGACACCGCCATGTTGGAGGCCACCACACGGGGCGACAGGATCTTCCCCTCTGCCGCCTGATCCCGGATGATGGTATCGAAATCCGCCACACCGCCCACGGTGCGGATGGTGGTCACGCCGCTGAGCAGCTCCGTTCTGGCGTAGCTCTCGCACAGCTTCACGCCGAAGCCGCGGGTAACGCTGTTTGTGGTGATGAGCTTCACCAGCTTCTTGGGATCGGAGGGCTTTTTCCGGGGCTTGCCGGAGGCCGGGAGGTGCACATGCAGGTTGATGAGGCCCGGCATCAGGTATTTGCCCTTCAGATCCACCGGCTCATAGCCCGCGGCGATCTGGCCGCCGTCGCCGATATCCACGATGGTATCACCGCTGATGTAGACGGTTTTCCCCGTCTGGGGCGTCATATGCTCCGTGCCGTCCAGCAGCACGCAGTTGGTCAGGGCGTAGCGTTTCTTGTTTTTGTACATAGCGTCTCCTCCCATCTAATATTTAAGTCAAGATTATAATAGGCAAAGAGGGAAAACGCAAGCGTTTTCCCTCTTTGTTTCCTATAACTGCCTGATCTGGCCCTGGATCAGCTTGCTGACCGCATCGGCGAACCAGCCGATGGTCGGGATGCGGGTCAGGGCCTTGCCATAGATCTTGCGGCCGCCTTCAAGCTCCAGGTCGCTGCCGGTAAAAACGCACACCGGCGTGATGCCCTGATGCCGCAGGATGCCCGCCTCGGCGGCGGTATCCTCGATGCCCCGCTTGCCGCTGTATACATAGCCGCCCAGGGGCAGCGCCCCGATGGGGATACGCTGGTCGTCGTTGGGGCTGGCGTCGGACAGGATGATCAGCAGCCGGTGGTCGGCCCTGCCCCGCCGCATCAGCCATCCCATGGCCCGCAGGGCAAGGCCGTCCCGGTTCCACCCGGCGGCCACATAGTCGAAGATGGCGTCGTTCTTCCCCGTCTGGTCATAGTCCCGCAGGATGCGCAGCACCGTACAGCCGCTGACGGAGCAGAAGGCCGTCACCCGCACGGGGATGCGGCAGCGCTCCAGACTCTCCGCGATGAGGTACGCCTGGGTGGACAGCTTCTCCTGCTGCTGGTTCTGTGAGGCGGAGCCATCCAGCAGGATGTCCACCGTCAGGTCGCCCATCTCGCTCTGCTGCCGCTGGACGAACACCTTTTCCTCGTCCAGTACGGCGCTGCGCCACACCACAGGGGCGTAGAGCTGTCCCGCACGGGCCAGGTTGGTGGATACGTCGCTTTGCAGCAGGATGGTATTCTGCAGCTTCTGGGTCAGCTGGGCAATGATGAGCTTGTTCTCCACCAGATGGGCCTGGTAGTAGGCGCGGTTTTTCTCCCGCTGCTGGCGGAAGGTGCCCACGTCCCAGGCGGTCTCCCGGCTCAGCTCGTGCTTGACGGGCACACCCTTGGTAAAGTGGAGATGGCAGTTCTTGTGTACGCCGGTGCACAGCTCACGCTCCACCTGGGCCAGCTCCGACGGCGTCAGCATGGACACGCCGAAGCAGTCCTCCACATAGCGCCGCAGGATGGGCTCCGGGGTCTTTCCCTGCAAAAAGGCCAGTGGATGGGGCCGCTTCTTCCCGGTCTCCTCCTCGTTGGGGCCACAGCCGGACTGCTCCAGACGGCGCAGGGCGTTGGGCCGCACGAAGCGGCTGGTCTTTCTGCCACGGCCGCCGATAGAGCGTCCCACCCACATGCTCCACTGCCGGTCGGTGACGCTGCGGCGGGCACGCTGGAAATAGCGGAACAGCAGCGCTTCCATCTTGTCCATGATCTGCTGCTCGTCCCACGCGGGATCAAAGGTCAGGGCGTCCAGCACTTCCTTCTGCCAGGCATCCTCCTGGGGCTCATGCAGCACGCGGCGGAACCATGCCGTCCGCAATCCCTCCGGGCTGCGGGGATCGGCGGCGTGGGACTGGGCCAGCATCCGGCGGGCATACTCCTGCCGCAGCTCCTCCAGCACGGGACGCTCCTTCAACGCCTTCTCGTAGGCCACGCCCTCCAGTCCCAGCCAGAACAGATCGCTGTACAGCTCACCCTTGGGCTGATGCTGAAAGGCGTGGAACAGGGGCTTGAATTTATCGAATTGATAGCACCGGTACACAAGGCCGATGATGGTGTTCATGTAGAGCTGGGCCTCGCCGTCGGCATCGTAGGCCTGAAACTCCGGGCGCACGTCGTAATTTTCCGCGCCGTTCCACACCTGATTTGCCGCGCGGCGGCTCTGGATATCTTCTCTGTCCATATCAGTTGCCAAACAGCTTCGACCGGTCGGCGTCCTTGGGGATGCGGCTCCACACCGCGTCCGCCACCAGCTGCCGCTCGAAGGGATCGAAGGCCTTGTTGATGATACCCAGCTTCAGCGCCTCACCGGAGGTGATGCCCTTTTCGATCAGGTGCAGCGACGAGAGAAGGCCACGCAGATCCAGCGCCTTGGTGGAGATCTCGCCGTTGTCGCACTTCTGCCGCAGGTCGCGGAACAGGGCGGAGAACTGCTGGATCCACTTGTCACTCAGGCTGGGGAAGCCGCGGCGCAGCAGCTTCTGCAGGTTTTCCTCGGAAATGACCGGCATGTCCAGCACCACGAAGCGGGACACCAGCGCCTCGTTCAGCTCACGGGTACCGGCATAGCCGTAGTTCATGGTGCCGATGAAGCGAGTGGCGGGATCCAGCTCGATGCGCTCATAGCCGGGGACGTCAATGACCCGGCGGAAGTCCAGCGTGGCATGCAGCACCGCCAGCGCCTCGTTCTTTGCCATGTTCACCTCGTCCAGCACGCCGAAGCCGCCCATGCGGGCGCACTGGCAGATGGGGCCCTCCCGGAACACCACCTTGCCGTCCTTCAGCGTATCCGCGCCGATGAGGGACGCGGCGTCCACGTTCACATACATGGACACATCCCAGTTGGGACGGCCGAACACGGCGGCCAGATTCTCCGCCAGCACGTTCTTGCCGGTGGCCTTGGGGCCTGCCAGCAGCAGATGCTCACCGCACAGCAGCGCCGCCGCGGCGCTCTCCCAGATCTCCTTGCCGTAATATAAGAATCGCGGTACCGGGATCCGTGCCGCCGCCTCCGGCGTGGCGGGATGCGCCGCGCGGAACTGCCGTATCTCGTCCAGCAGCGCCTTGTCGATACCCTCGTCCTGAAGCTCTTTCCAAATATCCATGATCATACCGCCCTTCTGCATTTGGCATATTCTTTTTTGATGGCATATTATACGCCCGTATGCCGTTAATGGAACGTTAAGGATACGGCAGGATCTGACATTTTGCGCATGAAAAAGCCGGGGCCATAAAAATGGCCCCGGCGGGGTAGTCGTTATAGCTTCTTTTCCAGGCAGACGAGCTGGACACCAGGAATGCCGTTAAAGACGCAGGGCATGATGCCCGCCTCCCAGTAGCCGAGACCGGCGTACATTTTCCGGGCCGTCTTGTTGCGGGCGTTGGTGTCCATCCGCAGATAGGGGCAGCCGTTTTCCCGGGCGTAGTCCTCATAGAACTTCACGAACGCCGTGCCGTATCCCTTTCCGGAGCAGGCGGGCTCCACCACCAGCGTGTGCAGCACCATCACCTGCTCATCCGGCACGTCCGGATAGCGCCAGGGCACATCGGCATACACCGGCACCTGGATCTTGTTGATGCGGGCCGCCGCCACCACCGCGCCGTTTTCCTCCATCACGAACAGGTCATCGGCCTCCAGCGCCGCGCGGGCCGTGTCCGCCGTGGGGTATACGCCCCGGATCCAGCCTACGGTGGACTTGCCGCTCTCCTCGTTGTCATGGATGTGCTCATAGATGGCCGCAATATGCGGGATGTCCTGCTGGGTGCCTTTTCGGATCATGGGAAAGCCCTCCTGACTGCTTTTTTCGTATTATAGGCAAAGCCGCGCCGCCTGTCAAGGGGTTTGTCCCTTGCAAAGCCGCCCCTTTCATGGCATAATGGAGGCAAAGAAAAGGAGGATGTCCCCTATGAAGAAAATTGCCGTGATCACCGGCGCTTCCAGCGGTATGGGAAAGCGCTTTGCCGAGACCGTGGATCGGTACGGCACCTTTGACGAGGTATGGGTCATCGCCCGCCAGCAGGACAAGCTGGAGGCGCTGTGCGCCACGGTGCCCTTCCCTGTCCGGGTGCTGGCCATGGATCTGACCGACCGGGCCAGCTTCGACACCTACCGTGCCGCGCTGGCGGAGGAGCCGGTGCAGGTGGGCCTGCTGATGAATTGCAGCGGCTACGGCAAGTTCGGCGCAGTGCTGGACACGCCGCTGGAGGTCAACCTCAACATGACCGACCTGAACTGTCAGGCGGTGGTGGCCATGTGCCAGATCACGGCCCCCTATATGCCCCGGGGCAGCCAGATCATCAACATCGCGTCGGTGGCGGCCTTCCAGCCCATCCCCTATATCGACGTTTACGGCGCGACGAAGGCCTTCGTCCTCAGTTTCAGCCGGGCGCTGAACCGTGAGCTGCGCCGTCAGGGCGTGGGCGTCATGGCGGTCTGCCCCTTCTGGACAAAGACCGCCTTCTTTGACCGGGCCACCTCCTCCGGCGGCGAGGGCGTGGTAAAGAAGTACGCCGCCATGTACGATCCCGACGACATCGTGCGCCGCACATGGCGGGACGCCAAACGGGGCCGGGATGTGTGTACCTACGGCTTTGTGGCCCGCGGTCAGGCGGCGCTGACGAAGCTCCTGCCCCACAGCGTGGTCATGGACGTGTGGATGAAGCAGCAGAAGCTGTTGTAAGGATCGTCACCGTGCGGCGGACAGCTTTTCCAACGCGTCCTCTTTTGTCGCCACGAAGAAAAAGTCATTGCCCTGATTGGATTCGTAGATGAAATCCCGCAGCGGCTTGCTGGTATAACGGGAATAATCGCCGTAGATGGCCATTTTGACGCGGTAGTTGATGAACTTCTGCAAAATCTCCCCTGCCAGCCGGGTGCTGAGAATAAAAAAGTCACCGCACACCAGTTTCTTATCGATGGCAATGCGGGAACAGCCCGTCTCATACCGTACCGTCATGGCAAGCTCCATGGCGGAGGCGGCGTCGGTGATGGCCGCGCCCTCTGTCACAACGGCGACGGTCACGCCGTTTTTCTTGATTGTCTCAATTTTCATACGCGTCTCCACAGCAAACGGTTATCCTCAAAAATCACCGTCAGCCGGCCGGTGTCCTTCAGCCACGCCAGATACGACTTCACGGTGCTGCCCACCAGCACATACTGCTCGAAGGTCAGCGTCAGGCCATAGTCGTCAAACAGCTTCTTCAGCAGCTCCTCGAAGATGATGGGTTCTGCGCAGCATTCCGCGATATGGTCAGCGATCTCGTGCACCTTGTCGATGTTGTACTGGGCCAGCGGAGCGATATCCTCCGTTACCTCGGCATGGGCGGGAACGAAAGCGGCGGCCTGCATGGTCTTGACCTTCTCCAGCGTGTCCAGATAGGCGGCCACGTCGTAGACAAAGCCGATCTGGTACTTATCCAGCGTCTCGCGGCTGGACAGGCAGTCTGCCAGATACACCACATCGTCCGGACTGCGGAAGCCCACCATGTGGAAGAAATGGCCCGGTAATTGCAGCAGCGAAAAGCCCTCCGGCAGCACATCAGGCGTCAGCTCCTGCGCGTCGCTCTCCTGTGCCATCAGGAACTTGTGGCGCAGATCCTTGGGCGGAAAGCCGCCGTACAGAAATGCCGGCTCCAGCACCGGATGACGGGTGATGTCGCACTCGATGCCCTGGGCGTAGATTTTGCACTTGGTCTGGCCCTGCAGATAGCGGTTGCCGCCGATGTGGTCGGCGTTGGAGTGGGTATTGTAGATGGCGGTCAGATGCCAGCCGTTGGCGTCCAGCAGCTGCCGCACCTTGCGGCCCGCGTCCTTGTCGTTGCCGCTGTCGATAAGACAGACGTCCGTATCGTTCAGCTTCACAAGGCCCATTTTGGAGGGGCTTTGGATATAGTAGCTGTTTCCTGTGATATGATTCAATTCGTACATGACTGCACCTCTTTTCGCGTATTCTCGTACTTTATTTATAGCGCAGGAGGCAGATTTTGTCAATAGAATACCCCTGCCGTCTGCGGACAGCAGGGGTATTCTCTATTGCGCAAAAGCCCGGGCGGCGGGGCGTGGAAAGCACGTCCGGCTGTGGAACGTCACCCCGCCGCTTCGGGCGTGATGCCGGGATCAGTTGCTGTGATACGCTACATATTCGTACAGCGCCTGGAGGTCGTACACATCCACCACGCCGTCCTGGTTGAAGTCGGCAGCTTTCAGCTGGTTTTCCGTCAGCTCACGCATGCCCAGCAGGTAGTCCATCAGGCACTGGACATCCGTCGCGTCAATGCCGCCCTGGCCATTCACGTTGCCGGGCTCTAGGGGAAGCTCAACGCCGAAGTGGATCGTTACCAGCTCAAATCCACCGAGGCCGAGCGCGTCCCATTCCTCCTCGGAACCGGCGTAGTAAATGTCGGACAACGCATCGCAGCCGGCAAAGCTAACGTCAATCGTTTTCAGGCTGCGGGGCCAGTAGACCGTTTCCAGCTTCAGGCAATCAGCAAATGCGCACTCTTCCAGCTCCTCTACACCCTCGGGAATCACAACACTGGTTATCAAAGGCGCACACCAAAAGGCTCTTTGTCCCACCGTCTTTACTGTGTTGGGGATCGTATAGGCGCCACTTCGGCCATCCGGAAACTGCAGCAGCGTTGTCATATCCTTACTGAACAGCGCATTTTCATACGCTGTATAGTACGGGTTCTCCGGATCTACTTCAATCGTCGTCAGAGCACCGCCGCCAAAGATTGCATAGCGGCCATTATCATCACGAACCTGAAACTGTGCATTCTTACCGATACGCATTGTATTCAGTGCAGAACAGCAATGAAACGCCTCCGTGCCCACGTCTGTCACACTGTCGGCAATGGTGACCTCCCGCAATCCCTTGCAGGCATAAAACGCTCTTGAGCCGATGGTCTCCACGCCCTCCGGGATCACCATTGTCTCCAGGGCGTCGCAGCCAGAAAACGCATCACCGGCAATGCTCTTCACATTGTCGTGGAATACGATCCTTTTTAGCTTATCGCAATTATCAAATGCAACAGGGATATCCGTGATTCCCTGGGGGATCACCAGTTCCACAAAGTCACAACCATGAAAGGCATGCATGCCTATGTTGACAAGACCGCTTGGCAGCTCCGTAACGCCAACATGGTAAAATGCCCATTCGCCTACACCGGTCAAAGTCTCAGGCAGTCTTACCTTTTCTATGTATGACATTCCATCAAAGGCATTATTGCCGACATAGGTTACACCATCTCCGATATACAGCTCCTTTGCGCTGTGGTTCTTTATTCCCTCGCTGGTCTTGACCCACACATCTTCGTATTTCTTCCACGGGGCTTCCGAAGTTCCCCAACCCTCATAGTCCGCCATCTCGCCCTGGCCGGAGATGGTCAGCACATAGTTGCTGTCAAAGGTCCAGGTCAGGTTATCGCCGTTCTTGCCGCAGGTGCCGCTGTCCACGATGGTGACCGCGTCGTCTGCCCACGCTGTGGCGGGCAGCAGGGTCAGCACCATCAGCAGAACCAGCAGCAGGCTTGTCATTCGCTTCTTCATTGCGTCTCTCCTCTCTTGTTCCGGAAAGCCCCCTGTTGGTTCCATGGAACCAACAAAAGGGATATCCCTTTTGCGCCGCGGCGCTTATGTTTATTATATACAACGCTTCACCCCATTGCAAGCGGTTTTTCGCTATTTATCATCATATCATATACGAATTTAATAAACGAAAACGCCCGATCCGAACCGGACCGGGTGTTTTCATTGGGGAGAATATGTCAGAAAGCAAAGGATTTGCTTACTTCTTGGCCAGCTTGCCCTCCTTGCACATGGCGACCACCATGCCGGTCAGGGCGAACAGGGCGATGGCGTTGGGAATGACCATCAGGTTGTTGAACATATCCGTCAGCTCCCACACCAGATCGTTGCTGGCCAGCGTGCCGATGAACACGAACACCAGCGCGATGATGCTGTATACCACAGTGCAGCGGCGGGGATTCTTCTTGCCGAACAGGTAGTTGGCGTTGATCTTACCGAACAGGTTCCAGCTCAGCACGGTGGAGAACGCGAAGAAGAACAGGCACACCGCCACGAACATGGCGCCGAACTTCTCGCCGAACACGGTGCCGAAAGCGGTCTGGGCCAGGTTGGCCTTGGTCAGCGTGGTGCTGGCAGCGGCCGCGCCGCAGTCGGCCAGAGGGCCGTCGGCGGTATACAGGGTGGAGATGATGACCAGCGCGTTGAGGGTCAGCACCACGAAGGTATCGATGAACACACCGATCATGGCCACCACGCCCTGATCGTGGGGATGGGCCACATTGGCCTGGGCGTGTGCGTGGGGGGTGGAGCCCATGCCGGCCTCATTGGAGAACAGGCCGCGCTTTGCGCCCTGGCTGATGGCGGTCTTGATGGCGTAGCCGAAGCCGCCGCCGATGATGGCCTGGGGCTGGAAGGCATACTTGAAGATCATGGCGATGGTGGCGGGGATGTAGGTGATGCGGGCCACCAGAACGGCCAGGCCGCCCAGCAGGAAGATGCAGGCCATGATGGGGACGATCTTCTCGGTGACGGAGGCCAGACGCTGCACGCCGCCCAGGAAGATAACGGCACAGATGATGACCAGGATCACACCGGACACCCAGGTGGGAATGCCGAAGGCGGTATTCATGGTGGAGCCGATGGAGTTGGACTGCACCATGCAGCCCATGAAGCCCAGGGCCAGCACGATGGCCACGGCGAAGAAGCCCGCCAGGAACTTGCCGAAGCCGCCCTTGAAGGCAGTGGTGATGTAGTACACGGGGCCGCCGCGAACGGTGCCGTCGGGGTCAACGATACGGGTCTTCTGGGCCAGGGTGGCTTCGGCGTAGATGGTGGCCATGCCGAAGAAGGCGATGACCCACATCCAGAAGATGGCGCCGGGGCCGCCGGTCAGGATGGCGCCGGAGGCACCCACGATGTTGCCGGTACCCACCTGGGCGGCGATGGCGGTGGCCAGCGCCTGGAAGGAGCTCATACCGGAGTCCTGCTTGCCGCCCTTCAGCTTCAGGTTGCCGAACACCTTGCGCATACCCTCGCCGAAGCAGCGCACCTGCACGAAGCGGGTCTTGATGGAGTACCACAGACCTACGCCGATCAGCAGGAACACCAGGATGTAGTTGCTGAGGTACTCGTTGATCTTACATACAACGGGATACAGTACGGATTCGATGGCTTGCATGTTGATTCTCTCCTTTTTCGCAGAAAAATAGAGCCGCTGCTGCGCAGCGACTCCGGAGAAACAAGGTAGACACTCAAATGTCTTCTCTGTCCTTTTGCCTGAGAGATTCAGCGCGATCCGCGCCTTACACCTTCGGCACCCAATTCAATGGGATTCTCCAGAGTCCCCTCCCCTTTCAGTCTTCCGCCGGAATTCTGAAAGGCTCATCGGGTGCTGTTTAATTGATGAAGGGAGTATAGCACAGCTTTTTCCCGATTGCAAGCATTTTCTTCACAATTTAGAAATATTTTTTCACCTGTTGACAATATCGTAATACGATGTTATAGTGATATCGTAAAACGATATTCAAGGAAAGGAGCGGAGCACCATGCCGAAACGGTCATTGGAGACCCTGTCGGAGCCCATGTT
>CAKTNW010000046.1 GCA_934589145.1 uncultured Oscillospiraceae bacterium
CCTCCAGTAGCCTTGCATCCAGCTCCTTGCGCAGGAGCTTCTGTTCTACCTCTTGCAGAAATCTTTCCTTCTGCGATACGATTTCAGTGTTCATTCAAACCCTCCTCATTACAAAAAGCAGGCTTATGCACTTTCTCGCTTCAGCCTGCCCCCCTGTCATCCAAATCGACTTATTAAATTGCAAAGGATGTTCTTACGCTTTTTAGATTTCTTCACTCTTTTCGCTCAGCAGTTTCACAAACTCTGCTGGAGCGTACACAGGAATCGGTGCGTTGCTGTAATCTTTTCTCTCTTTCCGCGCTGGCGCGCATTGGATATTCTGTTGTTTCACCGAATAAATACTGTTTTGTGTGCTTCAACTCGGCTTTTTCACAAGATTTGAACGGCGGGCATGAAGTGTACTTCGTGGAAGTAGACTTCATTTCGACATAAAATCTCCATAGAACTTATAAACTATGGAGGTCTTCAGGATGAAACCATACCCAGCGCTGCTCTCTGAGCTTCTTTCCGCGGAATTGTCTTCCCTGCGGCAGAAGATGGCGCTGACGCAGGAAGCGATGGCGGAGCAGCTTCGTATCTCCAGCCGTGCGTACAGTGATTTGGAGCGAGGGAGATACGCGGCTTCCGCACCGACCCTGATGTTTCTCTTTTCCATGCTGGATACGGAGGCGCAGGGTGCGTTGATCCGGCAGTTTATGCAACGTGTTCAAGCGCTGGAGGGGACGGATGCGGCATGAATTCTGTAACAGATATTGTCGAAGTCTATGATCTGCTGTACCGCCTTGGTTTCTCCGCGACCGGTACCCCATTCTTTCATCTCTCCTATGCGGTCTATCTTGCCTCGCTTAATCCGCACTGGCTGGTAAAACCATCGCAGCGGTTATATCCCGAAGTTGCATACCAGTATAATTCGAATCTGCTTCAGGTTGTCCGAAGCATTGATGGCTTCGCCTGCGCTTCTTGGCGTGAAAACGCCGGCCTCCTATGTAGCCTTACTTGCCGTCCGCTGACAGCCGCCCCAACCTCTGCGCAGTTTTTGCGAATTCTGACGCACTGCATACGGAGCGGAATGGTATAGCGCATGCTTTTACGGAAATACGGCTCACCTGCAACCAGTAAACAAATAGAGCGAAGAAGCGGTATATACTACCGCTCTTTCGCTCTATTTCTGTCTTCCTTCTTATTTAGACTCAATCTTTGTTTTTTGATGATTTCGCTCGAAATTGTGATTTTCTCTAAGAGACTTCCGGGATACGCAGCTTTACAGTCCAAATGATTCTGGACGTCATATGATTGTGCTGCGCAGCTATTCCCCCGTTTCCTATGGAAAAATCGTATCCTTTTGCTTCATCCGAATAATGTCGAATAGCTATGAGCCATGCAGAAGGCTGGCTATTGCATGACTACTGCAACAACCAGCCTTCCATATGTGTCTGTCTGCGAATTAGTACAGCCCGCACTCGACCAAAATCTTTTCTACTGCTTCATGCATCGTCAGAGCCGGATTGTCTTCATAGTATTCGTAGCCGCCATGGCGTATCAGACTTTTTCCGTTGTCTTTATTCATTTTCATAATTTCTTTTGCTCGTTGAATCGCTGCACGCACATCATCCAAGCCCAGCTTTGAAAGGCACCGCTTGAAATTATTTTCATGCTTATACTGATCAAGATTCTCAAATTTCTCACCGAAAATTTGATTGATATGGCTTAGATATTGTGTTCTGTCTGTAAGCGAACCATTACATTTTTTCTTGTGCAGTACAATCCAAAGCTCGAACGTGTAATTGCTGTAACCAAGACCATACGAAATATGCTTTTCCGTTTTTGCCGCCTTTAACTCATTAAGAATACTTCTAAACTTTTCTACATGAATTGCCGTTTTGCTTTCCACATCACAAATATGTATTACCTCCGGCGTCGATATTGCATTGACGCCTTTGGCAAACTTCATAGGATGCTGCTGAACCTTTGGTTCAATGGCAACTTTATACTCTTTACCTTCCTGTTCGTTGATTCTATCGCGGAGCCACAACAAATACCAACGTTCTGTTTCACCCTCTACCGTAAATGTATATTTCTTTGTTTCTAGCATATCAGTCATGGCTATTCACCTCACTGTTCGCTGAAACAATTTCTTCAAGCATAGGTGCAAAGTCAACATCTGTAATTGCCCCATAGCGATTTACGAAATAGTTGCTCATATAATCCTCGCCCTTACGGATACCATCGGCTGTTCTAAAATCCGATAAGGAATACTGAACACTCTGGTTTGTTTTCTCATCCCGTTCCACAAATTTAATTTCATCTCTTCTGAAAAGTGAAGCATCGAGGAAAATCGGGTTGTGTGTATTAAAAATAAGCTGGGCATGGTGGATATTGATCTCATCGTTATGAAAAATATTAATAATATTCATCAAAGCCATTGGATGAATCGATGCATCGAATTCATCCATAACCAATGTACCACCATTCAGGATTGCATTAATCACAAGTGGGAACTCGTTGATAAAGCGAATCGTTCCATACGATTCGTATGCATCAGCCTGAATTGCAATTTTCTTGTTCTCAAAAATCGAACACAGCGAAACATCGTCACTATCTGCTGCCTGCCTATATCCCAGAGCATTGGAGCGTACACCAAATGCCTTTGCGGCATCAGTCAGCGTTCTTTCAATATAAACGGTGTTCTCCTTTGGATTTGCGAACTTCCGCATTACCTTTATCGCATCTGCACGATAAATTACCATGAATTTCTCGTCAAACCATTTTAAGATCAATGCGACAAGATCCTTCGCAAAAATTGTTTTAAACCCGTTGTTCAAAAACAGTTCTGTATCACTCAAACTGCTTCTTGCGATGTCCATGGTTTTTGCTGTTTTTCTTTTAATGCTCTTATTTACATATTGCTTTATAGGTGCCAGCAAGAAGACCTCTAAGGTTTTTCCTCGCGAGAAGATCAATTTGTCATTTACAGACAGGCATTCTTCTACAATTCTTCTGGGATAATCCACTTCCAAGAAATTCCCGAGATCGAGTTTCAGCGTATACTCAATAAGCAGATTCGATTCTGTAAAGCGGATTGCAAATTCCGTACAGGCTTTCTCACCCAAATTATTCGGTATCAGTTCCAGTGAATAGGCTGCCTCATTTGGAGAACTGTGTTCGCTCGCATTTTGAATATTCCCTCGTAAGACAATTGCCCTCATCGTATCCATTGCCCCGATCAGATTTGTTTTCCCTGCTGCATTGGGACCATATATAACTGCAGAACAAAGTCCTTTCATTTCCTTAAGTTTTCCCTCTTTTTGAACAATTTGTTCTGTTTGTACGCTATAGTCCAAGCCCGTCTGCTTTGGGGCCGGCTGCATTGAGAATGTCGTCGTATCCTTAAACGACCGATAGTTTTTTGTTCTAAACTCCAGAAGCATCGAACATTCTCCTTCATAACATTTTGCAAAGGTGTACTGTATATTATACTCCTATACTATTTTTAGTCAACAATTATCTATGCTATTTTGCAAATTTTTCGCAAAACAATATTGCAAATTGCTTCTTATGGTATTCTTTCCGAGATGCGCACAAATATACCCTTCGCGCTTGCACCTCCTGATGCAGCCTTCAAACATTCTAATCTGTATTTTCAGGGTTATATGCCTTCTTTTTCGAGATAAGCTGGAATGCGCATATACTTCCAGTGTACGGACAAGCTTTCGATGCCCTCAGTAGTTCCAGCATAAGGTGTAACGTCTTCCTCGATTTTTTGCTGAACGGTTTCCTCCTGCTATAAACCTTTTCGCACTTTAGTCCGTTATCAACTTCTTCAATATATTCAGTTTCTCGCTTTTTCTTTGTACTCGGATAATTTCGCTCAGAATTATGATTTTCTCTAAGAGATTTCCGGGATACGCAGCTTTATCGTCCAAATGATCCTGGATGTTGTGTGATTGCGTTGAAACGTCATTTCCCCGTTTCCTACAGAAAAATCGTATCCTTTTGCTTCATCCGAATAAAAAATACTATTCGCAGTCCGCCGATCAGGAGGATCTGATCTCGATCGGCACCATCGGGCTTATCAAAGGGATCTCGACCTTCGACGCCGGCAAGGGTGCCCGTCTCGCAACCTATGCAGCCAGGTGTGTAGAGAATGAGATCCTGATGTATTTCCGGTCGATGAAGAAGACGGCGGGGGATGTTTCGCTTTCGGAGTGTATTGAGACCGGGAAGGACGGGAACGCGCTGTCGCTGATGGATGTTCTGTGCTCGGACGAGGATCTGTTCGAGGACTTGAGCGCGCGGCAGACGTATAAAAAACTCTACGAGGTCATGGACGAGGTTTTGTCGGAGCGCGAACGGATGGTCATCACGCTGCGCTACGGGCTGGGCGACCGGACGCCGCTGACGCAGCGGGAGATCGCCGCAAAATGCGGCATCAGCCGGTCGTATGTGTCGCGGATCGAGAAAAAAGCCCTCGCTGCGCTCCAACAGGCGCTGCAGGACTACACGCAGACAATATAAAAACAGCACCTCGTTTGTCTTACGTGCTTCAAATCGTTTTTTTACAAGTCTTGAACGAAGAGCACGAAGTAAACTTCATGGAAGTAGGCTTCCTTTCGACATAAAATCTTCATAGTTAATTGATTATAAACTATGGAGGTCTTCAGGATGAAACCATACCCGGCGCTGCTCTCGGAGCTTCTTTCCACAGAATTGTCTTCCCTGCGGCAGCAGATGGCATTGACGCAGGAAGCCATGGCAGAACGGCTTCGTATTTCCAGCCGTGCATACAGCGATTTGGAGCGGGGGCGGTACGCTGCCTCCGCACCGACCTTGATGTTCCTCTTTTCCATGCTGGATGCCGAGGCGCTGGACGCGCTGGTTCAGCAGTTTATGAAACGTGTTCAGGCGCTGGAAGGGACGGATGCGGCATGAGCTCCATAACAGATATTGTCGAAGTATATGATCTGTTGTACCATCTTGGTTTCACCGCAACCGGGACCGAATTCTTCCATCTCTCTTACGCGGTCTATCTTGCCTCGCTCAACCCGCATTGGCTGGCGAAACCGTCGCAGCGGCTATACCCGGAAGTGGCAAATCAGTATGACTCAAACCTGTTTCAGGTCGTCCGAAGCATTGACGGGTTCGCCTGCGCTTCCTGGCGTGAAAACGCAGCCTTTCTGCGCCGTCTTACTTACCGGCCGCTGACGGCAGCTCCGTCCTCTGCACAATTTTTGCGGATTCTTACGCACTACATTCGGAGAGGCACGGTATAGCGCTTTTGTGGAATATACGGCGCACCTACAACCAGTAAACAAACAGAGCGAAAAAACGGCAATACTGCTGTTCTTTCGCTCTGTTTCTTTTCCTGCCCGAAAAAAGTGCTTCACCCGACCGTGAACCAGCCGCCAAATCCGGAGCACAGACCTGCAATCCAGCGAAGCGATTGCGGGTTTGAACGAAGGAAGACCTTTGCTGTCTAGGCGGGCGCGCCTGCGCGGCTGCCTGACATACAAAGGTCATTTCTGAGTGTGTCATGCGAACACTATGGATCAATTCCCACGTTGGCGGCACAAACCTGTGACCCAGCGGAAGCGGTCACAGGTTTGAAGTGAGGAGCAGCGGAGCAAGTGAGAGATGACTTTTTATGCAGAGCATAAAAAGTCGTCGCGAACTTGCGCAGTTCGCGACGAGCTGGTGCCGGTGGCCGGACTCGAACCGGCACGCCATCGCTGGCGGTGGATTTTGAGTCCACTACGTCTACCAATTCCATCACACCGGCATTGCTGTGTTATTATACAGCATGACGCGCGGAAATTCAAGAAAAAACTTCCGAAAATGCGTCATTCCTCGGATTTCATCTGCTCGTTGAGGTGTTTGCAGAGAAGCGCGAGGGAGGCGGCCATGTTTTCGTTCTGAACCAGAATGTGGTCCGGCACGTTCAGGTGCTTGGGTGCAAAGTTCCAGATGGCAAGGATGCCGTTGCTGATGAGCAGGTCGCAGACGCTCTGGGCCTGCTCGGCCGGGACAGTGATGATGCCGATCTTGATCTGGTCGCGGCGGCAGACCTCGCCGAGGCGCGACAGGTGCATGATGGGCTTGCCGCTCTTGGATGTACCGATGATGGCGTCGTTTTCATCGAATGCCGCGACGATATTGAGGCCGTATTCTGCGAAGCCGGAATAGCCCAGAAGCGCGCGGCCGAGCTTGCCCGCACCGATCAAAACAGCATCGTTCGTATTGCCGTAGCCCAAAAACTGCTCGATATCGGCAATCAGCGCCGCGCGGTTATAGCCGATCTTCGGACGGCCGCCGGACGAGACGAGCGCGAGATCCTTGCGCACCTGCACCTCGCCCATATGCAGCCCTGCCGCAAGCGCCGTAGCAGAGATATTGACGCCGCTGCTTTCGGGCATGCCCTTGAGATAGGCAAGATAGGTCGGCAGGCGCTTGAGCGTCGCGCGGGAAATTTCTTTGTCCATGGAACCGCCTCCTTTGCTTGATATCGATAAAATCTATCGATAAATTTATACCACATCTGCGTGCATTTTGCAAGCCCCCTCTCAGCTGCAGATCTGCCGTGAGATCTCGCGGCGCAGGCGCACCATGATGCGCTTTTCGAGCCGGGAGATATACGACTGCGAGATGCCCATGATGTCCGCGACCTCCTTCTGCGTCTTCTCCTGCCGTCCGCCGAGGCCGAAGCGCATGGAGACGATCTGCTTCTCCCGTTCCGGGAGGCGGCCGAGCGCCTGCCGCAGGAGCTGGTGGTCGACGTCGTCCTCCAGCGGCCGCATGACGATGTCGCTGTCCGTGCCGAGCACGTCGGACAGCAGCAGCTCGTTGCCGTCCCAGTCGGTATTGATCGGCTCGTCGAGCGAGACCTCCGTCTTCTGGTTGGCGATTTTGCGGATGTGCATCAAAATCTCGTTTTCGATACAGCGGGACGAATACGTCGCGAGCTTGATGTTCCGGTCTGGCCGGAAGGTATTGACCGCCTTGATGAGGCCGATGGTCCCGATAGAAATCAAATCCTCAAGATTGACGCCGGTGTTTTCAAACCGGCGCGCAATATATACGACGAGGCGCAGATTGTGTTCGATGAGCGTCTGCTTGGCCGCCTCGTCCCCCTGCTCCAGCGCGGCAATCGCCTGCCGCTCCTGCTCCGGCTTCAGCGGCGCGGGCAGCACGTCGCTGCCGCCGATGTACATGATCTTCCCCGGCTGCAACAGGCCAAGCTTCTGCAAAATGGCTTCCAGTTTCATCCGATCGTTCCTCCTATCAGCGCGTCATAATTTCCTCCATCTGAAACGGGCGTCGGAGAAAAGGCTGCGAGGCAGCGCTTCCGGACGCCCGGTTTGACCTGTATCTCACAGCGCAGGCACAAAAGCAGTCCTGTCTGCGTGCCGACGCATTTGTAGCTCAGCAGCCGCGCCGGAAGCGCGGGATCGCGCGTTTTCAGCCGCAGCAGCAGTTCTGCCGGGTCTGCAAGCGCGGCTGGCGTGATGGGCACGTCCGGCAAGAGGGCCTGCAGCGCACCCGTCTCTGCAACAAGCACACGTTCGCCGGTCATGGGGTCGCGGAGCGTACAGCCGGTGTCGTGCAGCGCGCGGATCGGAACCTGATTTGCTCCGTACAGGAGCGTCATAGGGCGGATCTCGCCGCCGTGCTGAGCCGCGCAGGAAAAGACGGTGTAGCAGAGCAGATACAAAAGCCCTGCCAGCAGCAGAAGGCCCAGGACGCTCACCGCGTAGAACGTGCCGCCCGGCAGCACCAGCACGCCTGTCCCGAATAGCTGCGCGGCCAGGACTGCCGCGCCCGCGAATGCGCAGACCGCCGCGAGAAACAGCAGCCCCGTGCGGAGCGTCTCCCGGCTTATCCCGAAAGCGATCAGCAGCATTACGGCAAGACTCACCAGCTTCATGGGCAGCGCCTGCAAAACGCCCAGCGGCGCAAACAGCGCCGCTGCGGCGTACAGCCCGCCGAACACGGCGGCAGCCAGCAGGCGCAGACGCGCAATTCTGCCGCCGCCAAGCTTCGCCGCACAGATGAGCAGCAGATAGTCGACCGCACCGTTGAGCAAAAATGCCTCGTCCGCATAGACCGTCATCCGCATTCCCCCTCCCCTGTTTGTCCGTGCCTTCAAAGCGTACACCCTGCGGGCAAAAAAAGAGGTCGCAATTCCAAGCGGAATTGCGGCCTATCGTTCGTCATGTTTTCCTTGTAATGTCAGATCTGATTCCCGTT
This sequence comes from uncultured Oscillospiraceae bacterium, assembly GCA_934589145.1. Classification (GTDB taxonomy): domain Bacteria; phylum Bacillota; class Clostridia; order Oscillospirales; family Oscillospiraceae; genus Vescimonas. The sequence continues at coordinate 8,242 of CAKTNW010000046.1, forward strand.
GCGCAGAATCTGGCGGATGCTCTTCTCCGCCTTGCTGCGCGGCAGCATGAGCTCATGCCCGCAGCCGGTGCAGCGCAGGCGGAAATCCATGCCGCTGCGCAGGACGAGCCACTGCTTCGCGCCGCAGGGATGCTCTTTTTTCATGACGAGGATATCGCCGACCTGTACGTCCATGTGTTTATCTCCTTCCTTCCCCTGCCTGCATATATTGGAGCAGGAATTGGGGGGGATCTTATGCATCAGTTTCTTCCGGAGGGGCTGCATCCGCAGCCGAAGGGGTATACGAGAGAGGAATTGCTGCTGGCAATGCAGCAGGAGAAAATTTTGCAGGCCACCGCCGTCAAGTGTGACGAGCGGCATGCGCTGCACGTCGCGCTCGGCTGCTGCCGGGGCGTCATCCCGCGCGAGGAGGCGGCGCGGGGCATTCTCGGCGGCGAAACGCGGGACATTGCAATCTTATCGCGCGTAGGGCGGCCCGTATGCTTTACCGTCACGGGCTTTGCGCCGGACGGGACGGCGCTTTTGTCCCGGCGCAGCGCGCAGGAGGCGGCTCTGGAACATATTTTCCGCGAAAACCGGCCCGGGGATATTCTTCCCGTCGCGGTCACGGGGCTTGCGCCGTTCGGCGCGTTCTGCGATATCGGCTGCGGCGCGGTCGGGCTGCTGGGGCTGCGGGATCTTTGCGTGTCCCGGCTGCGGCATCCTGGCGAGCTGCTGCGGGTCGGGCAGCGGCTGCCTGTTGCGCTCCGGTCGCTCGAGCCGGTGCAGCGGCGCGTGGTGCTGACACTCCGGGAGCTGCTTGGGACATGGGAAGAAAACGCGGCGCGCTTTCGCGCGGGGCAGACCGTGCCGGGGATCGTCCGGGCAAAGACGGAATACGGCGTGTTCATCGCGCTGACGCCGAATCTTTGCGGGCTGGCGGAACGGGACGATACGCTGGAGCCCGGACAGCCGGTCTGCGTGTACATCAAGGCTATTCACCCGGAAACGCTTAAAATCAAGCTGACGGTCCTGCACCGGCTGGACGCGCTGCCGCCGCAGCCGCTGGTCTTTACGAAAACGACGGGCCGATTAGATGTGTGGCGGTACGGGAGCCGGGAGCATGCGAAGATCGTAACGGTGTTTTAGCGTATATATGTAGGGGCAGACGGCGGTGCGAAAAGAGAAAGAGGGGCGGCTTGCGCCGCCCCTCTGATGGGTTAGGGATTACAGCCAGCTCGGGTCGGCGATGAGTTTGTTCCAGTACTCGTAGCCGCTGGTCTTTCTGGTGTAGGTGTGGCTGTTGGCAGCCTCCTCGACATCGAGATAGTACCAGGATGCGGTGCTGACATCGCTGAAGGTGTTCCGGCCGCTGAGCAGATCCGAGGTATACTGCGGCGCGCGGTTCAGAACGCGGTTGAGGATGGCGACGGTCTCAGCGCGGGAGATGTACTTGTCGGGCGCGTAGGTCGTGCCGTAGCCGTTGATCCAGCCGAGCTCATAGGCTCTTGCGATGTAGCTCGAAGCCCAGTGGCCCTTGACATCGGAGAAGTTGGTGTAGCTGCTGCCGTAGTAGCTGCCGTCGCAGCGGGCGATCATGGCCGCGATCTCCGCACGAGTGATGGGATCAGATGGACGGAAATAGCCGTTTGCATCACCGTCGACGATGCCGAGCTTCGCCATGGTGGACACGGCGGTGTTGTACCACGCCTTGGCCGGGACGTCCTTGAAGGTGTTATAGGTGGTGGTGTAGGTCTTGCGGGTCGTGTCGGTCAGGAGGCGGTAGAAGATAGAGGCCGCCTCGGCACGGGTGATGGTCGCGTTGGGCTTGAAGCTGCCGTTGGGATAGCCCTTGATGTAGGCGTAATGATCTTCGCCGTTGAGCATGTACGGGACAGTGCTTGCGGACTTCGACCACATGGCGGTGAAGGTGTAGGTGCTGCCGGACTTCGTCAGATACCAGCCGTAGAAGGTGTAGCCGGTACGGACTGCATCGGACAGGGTATAATCGTTATAGATGTAGAAGCCCTTCTGGCTGGAGAAGGAGGTATTGTTCAGCTTCGCCGTGCCGCCGTTCGGGTCGAATACGAGATACGTACCGGCAGTGAAGCGGTAGTACTCATACTTGCTGTCGGTGTAGTCGTAGTAGTAGACGTCGTAGGTGGAGCTGTCCTTCGACCATACAGCGGTGAAGGTCACAACATCTCTATCCGTCTGTGTCACACGCCAGCCATAGAAAATGTAGCCCCTGTAGGATGCATCGGAAAGCGTGTAATCCGCTGTGAGCGTAAAGGTCTTGACGTCCGAGGCAGTCGTGCCGTTGTAGGTAAACGAGCCGCCGTTCGGGTCGATGACGACCACGGTATTGTATTTCAGCTTGATCGTGGTCTTGCCGTAGTTCCAGCTGGTATAGCTGACAGTGTGCTCCACCGTTTCGGTGTTCCACTTCGCGGTCAGCTTGACCACGCCGCCGGCTTCGCTCTTTTCCCAGCCGATAAAACGCATACCGGCATTGACAGGCACAGCGTCCGCGATCGTCTTGCTCTCATTGATCCAAACCGGCTGTTCAACCGTCAGGTTGTTGTATTTGCCGCCGTTCGGATCGACCAGAATGACAGAATCTTTACCAGCCTCGAAAGAGACATCGTTTCCATTGACGTCCTGATAGGTAACGGTGTACTTCGTCGCAGGCTCAGAATTCTTATAGACCGGATACAGTACGAGATCGTCATGCAGCTCGGTCAGCGGCGTTCTTGCCTGATAGACGGTCGCGCCATCTGTCCAATAATCAAATTCTTCGCCATCCGGCGCTGTCCAACCGAGAGTGCTGAATTTCCTGATCGTATAGCCATCGGTGTACGGGTCGACGCCCTGATTCTCCGTCTTGCCTGCGGCGGTCTGATACGTGATGGTGCACAGCTGCCAGTCAGCTTTCAGATAGACATGTACCGGAATCTGATTCAGCGTGGTCTCAAAGTTCCAATGTCCCGACTGTTCTGCATTTTCTGTGTAGCCCCAGTTCCAGCCGAGAAGTTTGTAGCCGTTTCTGGAAACAGCTCTCGACGGAATCGTAGAGCCTACCGCAACCTCAGCTGTGGCATCGCCGGTCAGTGTGCCGCCGTTGGCATTAAAATGGATAATATAGGTATTTTCCTTTCCCGACGGCGTCGGTGTCGGTGTCGGTTCATCTGCCAGCGCTGCCGGGATCAGGCCGATCAGCATGACCAGGCACAGGGCCAGCGCCAATAAACGTTTTTTCATAATGCTTCCTCCTTGCAGTTTCTTCCGGCGGCTTTCCCCGCCGGGACTATCTGCGCATACACGGACAAGCCGCGCACGCGCCGTTTTGCAGCGGCCGGATTTTACCTGGCCTCCGCCTCTTTTACATAGATATCGTAGCACACTGTTTTCCAGAACGCAATAGGTGGTTTTCGGGAAATGTCTGCTTTATCCGGGAAAAACCGAATTTTTAAGAATTCTTAATCATTTTATGTCAACCAGTTCTTTCGCCTGCGGCCTTGCTGTTTTCAAATAGGTCACAAAGGGGATGCAAAGCGGTAACAACCCCGGCGCGCAGGGTCAATCCTCCGCTTTCTCCGGCTCCGGCTTCTCCTCTGCCGGGCGAGGCTGCTTGGTGGTGACGACGGCCTCGACGCGATGGATGGGCGTACCGAGGGCGTAGAATTTTTCCTCGTAGCCGGTCATGATGCCGACAGGGCCGTTCGCGTGCAGATCATCGGTGACGTTCCGCAGCTCGAGGAAGCAGCTTTCCATCTCGGGCAGCGACCAGGCGAACAGATTCGCGTTGTCGGTCTTGAAGTGGATCTGCCCGCCGAGCTTCAGCACCTTCTTGTATTTTTCCAAAAAGGTGTGGTACGTCAGGCGGCGCTTGGCGTTCTTCTTGCGCGGCCAGGGGTCGCAGAAGTTGATATAGAGCAGGTCGATCTCGTCGTCGGCAAAGAACTGGTCGATATTCGCCGCGTCGAGTGAGACGAAAAAGACGTTTTTGAGTCCCTTGCGGAGCGCGGCCTCCATGGCGAGAACAAGCGCGTCCTGCACGCGCTCGATGGCGATGAGCAGCACGTCCGGCTCGGCCTCGGCGGTTTCGACGGTGAATTTGCCCTTGCCGCAGCCGACCTCGACGCGAAGCTCCCGGCAGCCTGGCATCAGACTGCGCCAGTTGCCGCGCAGCGCCTCCGGGTCGTGGATCCAGACGGCTTCGCAGGCCTCCATCCGCGGGGCCAGATTGTTTCTTCTTCTCATTCGCATATGCGTTTCCTGCTCTTTCTGAAATGTTGGTGGG
>CAKTNW010000047.1 GCA_934589145.1 uncultured Oscillospiraceae bacterium
TCGCGGACGGCGCGGGAGCAGCCCTCGTCCATGGTGAAGCGGTCGCGGCTCCAGTCGCAGGAGGCGCCCATCTTCTTCTGCTGCTCCACGATGCGGCTGCCGTACTTTTCCTTCCAGTCCCAGACGCGCTCCAGGAACTTCTCGCGGCCCAGGTCGTGGCGGGTCAGGCCCTCGTTCTTCCGCAGCTCCTCCTCCACCTTGATCTGGGTGGCGATGCCGGCGTGGTCGCTGCCGGGCAGCCACAGGGCTTCGTAGCCCTGCATACGCTTGTAGCGGATCAGGATGTCCTGCAGCGTGCAGTCCATGGCATGGCCCATGTGGAGCTGGCCGGTGACGTTGGGGGGCGGCATGACGATGGAGAAGGGCTTCTTGTCGGGGTTGGGATCGGCGTGGAAGCAGTCGTTGTCCATCCACATCTTATAGATGCTGGATTCCACCTCGCAGGGGTCGTACACTTTCGGTAATTCCTTATGCATAGGGGGTTCTCCTTTCCGGTATTTCGGCAAAAGGGGCAATAAAAAAATCGCTCCGTTTTGCCATAGCAAAACAGGGCGAACGAATTGTCCGTGGTACCACCTGTATTCGGGATATTTCCCGCACTCATGCGGTGCAGTCACACCGCGCCCCGCTAACGGAGGGCAGCCGTTGCGGCCTACTTCGCGTTCAGCCGAAAGCTCAGGGACGACTTGGGCGGGGCTTCACGGGCGCTTACACCGACCGCGCTCTCTCTTTGCCTCTGCTGACCGCCTACTGCTTCCCATCATCGCTGTTCAATATTGCAGACAGTATACTATATCCCGCGCCGGATGTCAACTGTATTTTCGCCGGAAACGGGGCTTGACAACGTGTATGCTTTCTGCTATATTTTACTTCAAATTTGAACATTATCATTTTGGAGGAATATTCTATGAACCTCAGCATGGAGTTTTCCCGGAAGGTGGCGCTGGCCTATGGCGGGGCCTGCAAGCCCCTGTGCCGGGAGCTGAACCTGCCCCAGACCGCCTTTGATATCCTGCTGTTTCTGGCCAACAATCCGGCGTACAGCACGGCGGCGGACATTGTGGAGATCCGGAAGATCAAGGCCAATCTGGTGTCGGTGAACGTGGACAAGCTGGTGCGGGACGGCTATCTGACCCGCCAGGCGGTGGCAGGCGACCGGCGCAAGACCCGGCTCTGCTGTACGGAGAAGGCCCAGCCCATCATCCGGCAGGGGCGGCAATTGCAGGAGGCGTTTCTGGAGCGGCTGTTCCGCGGCATCGATGCCGGGACAAAGGCGGCCTTTCTGAAAACGCTGACCATGATGAACGACAATCTGGACGAGCTGTTAAAAGGAGAATGATGCTATGCAGATCTTATTTACGATACTTGTGACCTTTTTCGCCGGGATGGGCGCGGGGCTTGGCACCGGCTTTGCCGGGATGAGCGCCGCCGCTGTCATCAGCCCCATGCTGATCACGTTTCTGGACATGGATCCCTATATGGCGGTGGGCATCGCCCTGTCCTCCGACGTGCTGGCCAGCGCCGTCTCCGCCTATACCTACGGCAAAAACAAGAATCTGGACGTGCGCAACGGCCTGATCATGATGGCCAGCGTGCTGGCCTTTACGGTGGTGGGCAGCTATATTGCCAGTCTGGTGCCCTCTGCCACCATGGGCGGCTTTTCCGTGTTCATGACGTTCCTGCTGGGCATCAAGTTCATCCTGCGGCCCGTCATGACCACCAAGGAGACCATGATGGCGGTGTCCGCTAAAAAGCGGGCCATCCAGTCGGTGGTGTGCGGCATGGTCATCGGCTTCATCTGCGGCTTTGTGGGTGCGGGCGGCGGCATGATGATGCTGCTGATCCTGACCAGCGTGCTGGGCTATGAGCTGAAGACCGCCGTGGGCACCAGCGTGTTCATCATGACCTTCACGGCCCTGACCGGCGCTATCTCCCACTTTGCCATCGGCGGCGCGCCGGACTGGACGGTGTTCTGGCTGTGCGTGGTGTTCACGCTGGTGTGGGCCCGGATCGCCGCCGTGTTCGCCAACAAGGCCACGCCAAAGACGCTGAACCGGGCCACCGGCGTGGTGCTGGTGGTGCTGGGCGCGGTGGTGATGCTGTTCAGGCTGCTGACCTGAGAAAAGCAATGCTGTGACGCCTCCTGTGATTTCTTTACTTCCCTTTTGCGCATAACTATGGTACAATCGGGGGAGAGAAAAATCACGGGAGGCGTGCATTATGGATATTTTTGATATTCTCGGGCCGGTGATGGTCGGCCCCTCCAGCTCCCACACCGCGGGCGCGGCCCGTATCGGCAGCATGGCCCGTACCCTGCTGGGCAGCAAGCCCACCAAAGCCGCCATCCACCTGTACGGCTCCTTCGCCGACACGGGACTGGGCCACGGCACCGACCGGGCGCTGGTGGCGGGATTGCTGGGCATGAAGCCGGATGACCTCCGCATCCCCTCCGCCTTTGAGGAGGCGAAGAAGGCAGGGCTGGACTTCACCATCGACACCATCGACCTGCGGGACGCCCACCCCAACACGGCGGTCATCGAGGCCTGGGGCGAGGGCGGCAAGCATCTGGAGATGCAGGCCAGCAGCCTGGGCGGCGGCCGCATCATGGTGGATAAGCTGGACGGCATCAAGGTCAGCTTCACCGGCGAGTACAACACGCTGGTGATCCGCAACCTGGACTACTATTCCTCCGAGGCGGCGGTGACCACCATTCTCAGCCAGTTCCGCATCAACATCGCCAACATGAGCATGTGGCGGCACAAACGGGGCGGCGAGTCCCTGATGATCATCGAGATCGACCAGCACATCAAGCCGGAGCAGGTGAATTTCATCGGCCAGCTTCCGGGTGTGCTGTCCATTATCTATTACGACAGGGGGGAGGATGACGATGTCTCTGGATTCGATGAGGGAAATCTTTGACCTGATGGCTGAGAAGGGGAAGCCCTTCTGGGAGGTCGTGCTGGAGGATGATATGGAGACCCGGCAGGTGACCCGCAACCAGTCCATGGCGAAAATGCTGACCACATGGCAGGCCATGGTGGACGCGGCGGACAGCTACACGGGGCAGAAGCGCTCCGTCAGCGGCCTGGTGGGCGGCGACGGCATGAAGATGCGGCAGTACTGCATCCGGGGCGAGGCCATGTCCGGCGGCTACGTCAGCGAGGTCATCACCGAGGCGCTGAGCATGGCGGAATCCAACGCCTGCATGCGGCGTATCGTGGCGGCGCCCACCGCGGGTGCCTGCGGCGTGCTTCCGGCGGTGCTGCTGCCCCTGTGCAAGTATGAGGAGCTGAGCCAGCACCAGATCCTGGAGGCGCTGTATGTGGCCAGCGGCATCGGCGCGGTGATCGCCTACCGGGCCTGCATCGCCGGCGCCTCCGGCGGCTGTCAGGCGGAGATCGGCACCGCCTCCGCCATGGCGGCGGGCGCTCTGGTGGCCCTGCGGGGCGGCACCGGCGCGCAGATCGGCCACGCGGTGGCCATGGCATTGAAGAATCTGCTGGGTCTGGTGTGCGACCCGGTGGCGGGTCTGGTGGAGATCCCCTGCGTCAAGCGCAACGTCATCGGCGCGGTGAACGCCGTCAGCGTGGCGGACATGGCCCTGGCCGGGATCGAGAGCCGCATCCCCGTGGACGAGGTCATCGACGCCATGGGCGAGGTGGGCCGCCGCATGCCGGTGGAGTTCCGTGAGACGGCGCTGGGCGGTCTGGCCGCCACGCCTACGGGCCGGGCCGTGAAGAAGCGGATGCACAAGCCCCAATAATTCGCGCAGCACCTTATTTCATCTCAAGGAGTTTCCCTGTTCATGAAGAAATCAAAATGGAAGGGCTATGCGCCGGTACTGGCCATGGCCTTGCTGGCCGTCGTGCTGGGCGTGCTGACCCTGTGCGGCGTGATCGACCTGGGCACGCTGCCGCAGCTTGTGGCGGACAAACCGGCGCTGGCCGTACTGGTGGCGCTGGGGCTTTACGCCTTGAAGGGCATCTCCGTGGCGGTGGTGTACCATGTGCTGGTGGTGTCGGTGGCGCTGGTGTTTCCCCTGCCCGCGGCGCTGGTCATCAACGCGGTGGGGCTGGTCATCAGCCTGTCGGCCTCGTATCTGATTGGCCGCCACACAGACCCCTCCGACCTGAACGGCCTGCTGGACCGTCATCCCCGGATCAAGCGGTTTGTTGATCCGTCGCAGGAGATGGGCTTTGCCGCCTGCTTCGTCATCCACTCGCTGGGTCTCAGCATGGAGGTGCTGGGGGTGCTGTTCGGCATGCTGCGCACCGGGTACGGGACGTATCTGGCCAGCTCGTGGCTGGCCATCTATCCGGGCACCATCTGCTTCACCATCCTGGGCAGCCGGTTGGACTTCCATTCGCCGGTGTTCTGGGCCTTCGCGGCGGTGAACGTGGTGATGCTGGGCTACGCCCTGCTGTACTGCAAGCGGCGGATTCGTCGAAGTTGACAAAAAGCCACAACAATGTGCGTTTCTTGACAGATCCTTTAGTAAAAGGTATAATGAGAAAGTGGAAGCCGTTAATCGGCTGGTTCTGCCTGTCCGGAAACGCCGGGCAGCAAACAGCTGTGCTTCCCCATAGGGGATCCGTACATGACAACGAAACGCAATAAGGAGGTTCCATATGTTATTGTTTCATTCTATCCGCGCCCTGTTCTCCTTCTGGGAGTTCGGCATGACGCTTATGATCCCCGCCGCGCTGGTGATGGCATTTGCGCTGCAGGCGGTGATCTTCCGTAGCCAGAAGCGCCCGTGGGTGCCCATCGCCGTGGTGGGCGGGCTGCTGGCGCTGTGCGAGCTTGTGGCGGACATCGCCATCCTCGCCCTGGAGCGCAGCGCTCTGGGCTTCGCCTTCTTCGGCATGGCGGTGGAGATGGTGCTGCTGGCGGTCATCCTGGGTCTCGGCGCGGGGCTGCTGGTGGGCCTGTTGATGAAGAAAAAGGCCGCGTAACGGAATTAAACCGTTTTTTGACCATGCCGCCTGCGGCGGCATACCACAGCTTTTCACGCTTATCTTTTCTCTTTTCACTGCATAAAAAATCTCCGGTCTTTCGACCGGAGATTTTTTGTGCTTTGTTTAGTTCTCGCTGCGGCGCTTGTAGGATTCGTACTTGGTCTTGGCATCCTCTTCCGCCTCGGCAAACAGGGTCTTGGCGTTCTCGGGGAAGCTCAGCTCCAGAGAAGCATAGCGCACCTCGCCCTTCATGAAGTCGTACAGAGGCATGGTGGGCTCCTTGGAATCCAGGGTGAACTTCTTGGTGCTGGGATCGTAGCGATACAGATTCCAGTAACCGGAAGCGACGGCGTCCTTCATCTCCTGCTGGACATTGTTCATGCCCTTCTTGATGCCGTGGTTGATGCAGGGCGCGTAGCAGATCACCAGGGACGGGCCCTTGTGGGCTTCGGCTTCCTTGATGGCCTTGATCAGCTGGTTGGGGTTGGCGCCCATGGAGCACTGGGCCACATAGACGTTGTCATAGGTCATCATCAGCATGCCCAGATCCTTCTTCTTGGTCTTCTTGCCGCTGGCCTGGAACTGTGCCACAGCGCCGACGGGGGTGGCCTTGGAGGACTGTCCGCCGGTGTTGGAGTACACCTCGGTATCCACCAGCAGCACGTTCACATCCTCGCCCATGGCGAAAACGTGATCCAGACCGCCGTAGCCGATGTCGTAGGCCCAGCCGTCGCCGCCGTACATCCACATGGTCTTCTTGGACAGATCCTTCTTGCGCTTCAGGATCTCGTCCACGATCTTCTGCTCGTCGGCGGAGAAGGTGCCCTTCTCCAGCACGGCCACCAGAGCGGCGGTGGCAGGCGTGGAGGCATCCAGATCGTCATAGGTCTCCAGATACTTGGCGATGGCGGCCTTGACAGCCTCGTCCTTGGTGAGGGCGTCCAGCTCCTTCACATAGCCGGTGACGCAGTCACGCAGCTGCTTGACAGCCAGGCACATACCATAGGAGAACTCGGCATTGTTCTCGAACAGGGAGTTGCTCCAAGCAACGCCCTTGCCCTCCTGGTTCTTGCAGTAGGGAACGCAGGGCATTGCCGCGCCCCAGGCCTGGGTGCAGCCGGTGGCGTTGGCCAGATACATCTTGTCGCCGAACAGCTGGGTCAGCAGCTTGATATAGGGGGTCTCGCCGCAGCCGGCGCAGGCGCCGTTGAACTCCACCAGAGGCTGCTTGAACTGGCTGCCCTTCAGGCTGAACTTATCCACCTTGTCACCCTTGATGGGCAGGTTGAACAGGTACTCCCAGTTGGTCTGATCCAGAGACACCTCGTGGGTGGGCACCATCTTCAGGGCCTTGCCGCCCTTGGGGCAGGAGGAGACGCAGCTGCCGCAGCTGGTGCAGTCCAGGGTGGACACGCCCATAGCGTACTTCATACCGGCCAGCTGCGGGCCCTTGGCGTCCACCATCACCAGACCCTCGGGGGCGTTGGCGGCTTCGCCCTCGTCCAGCAGGAAGGGACGGATGACGGCATGGGGGCAGACGAAGGAGCACATGTTGCACTGCAGGCACTCGGTGGCGTCCCACACGGGCAGATGGGTGGCGATGCCGCGCTTCTCATAGCGGGAGGTGCCCAGCGGCATGGTGCCGTCCTCCATGCCCTTGAAGGCGGAGACAGGCAGATTGTCGCCCTTCTGGGCGTTGATGGGCACCAGGATGTTCTTGATGACGTAGGGCAGGTCGTCGGCGGCGGGCTTGATGGCAGCGCCGGACAGGTTCTTCCACTCGGGCTTCACCTTCACCTCCACCAGGGCGTTGATACCGGCGTCCACGGCGGCGATGTTCATGTTGACGATCTTCTCGCCCTTCAGGCCGTAGGTCTTTTTGACGGCGGCCTTCATGTGCTCCACGGCGTCCTCAACGGGGATGACGTTGGCCAGCTTGAAGAAGGCGGCCTGCAGCACCATGTTGGAGCGATTGCCCAGACCCAGGGCCTGAGACTCCTTGTTGGCGTCGATGATGTAGAACTTGATGTCATTCTCGGCAATGTACTTCAGGATATCGCCGGGGATGTGCTGCTCCAGCTCGTTCTCCGTCCACTCGCAGTTCAGCAGGAAGCTGCCGTGAGGCTTCAGCTCGGAGATGATGTCGTACTTGGTCAGATACGTCTGGTTGTGGCAGGCGATGAAGTCTGCGTTGGAGACGTAATAGGTAGAGCTGATGGGGTGCTTGCCGAAGCGCAGGTGGCTCTTGGTGATACCGAAGGACTTCTTGGTATCATACTCGAAGTACGCCTGGCAGTACATGTCGGTGGTCTCGCCGATGATCTTGATGGAGTTCTTGTTGGCGCCCACGGTACCGTCGGAGCCCAGACCCCAGAACTTGCAGGCGATGGTGCCCTCCGGCTCGGTCAGCAGGGGAGCGCCGATGGGCAGGGACAGATGGGTCACATCGTCCTCGATGCCGATGGTGAAGTGATTCTTGGGCTCGGACAGCGTCAGGTTGTCGAACACGGCCTTGATCTGGGCGGGGGTGGTGTCCTTGGAGGACAGGCCGTAGCGGCCGGCGTAGATCAGGGGACGGTTGGCGTCGTTGATGTAGGCGGCGCAGATATCCTCGTACAGAGGCTCGCCGATGGAGCCGGCTTCCTTCACACGATCCAGAACGGCGATCTTCTTCACCGTCTTGGGCATGGCCGCCAGCAGGTGCTTGGCGGAGAAGGGGCGGAACAGATGCACCTGCAGGAAGCCCACCTTCTCGCCCTTGGCGTTCAGGTAGTTGACGACCTCCTGGGCGCAGCCGGAGACGGAGCCCATGGCCACGATGACGCGCTCGGCGTCAGGCGCGCCGTAGTAGTTGAACAGGTGATACTCACGGCCGGTCAGCTTGCTGATCTGGGCCATGTAGTCCTCCACCACGTCGGGCAGCTGGGCATAGTCGGTGTTGTTGGACTCGCGGAGCTGGAAGTAGATGTCGGGGTTGTCCACCAGGGAGCGCATGCGGGGATCCTCGGGATTCAGGGCGTTGGCGCGGAACTTGGCCAGGGCCTCATAGTCCACCAGCTTGGCGTACTCGTCGTAGTCCAGCACGTCGATCTTCTGGATCTCGTGGCTGGTGCGGAAGCCGTCAAAGAAGTGCAGGAAGGGGATGCGGGCCTTGATGGCGCTCAGGTGGGCCACGGCGGCCAGGTCGGCGGCCTGCTGGACGCTGCCGCTGGAAAGCAGGGCAAAGCCCGTCTGGCGGCAGTTCATCACGTCGGAGTGATCGCCGAAGATGGAGAACGCGTGGGTACCCACGGTACGGGACGCCACATGCAGCACGCCGGGCAGACGCTCGCCGGAGATACGGTGCATGGTGGGGATCATCAGCATCAGACCCTGGGAAGCGGTGAAGCTGGTGGCCAGGGCGCCGGCCTCCAGCGCGCCGTGGCAGGCGCCGCAGGCACCGGCCTCGGACTGCATCTCCACCAGACGGACGGTCTGGCCGAAGATGTTCTTCTTACCCTTGGCCGACCACTCGTCGGCGTGCTCCGCCATGGGGCTGGACGGGGTGATGGGGTAGATGGCAGCAACTTCCGAGAAGGCATATGCCACATATGCCGCCGCTTCGTTACCGTCGCAGATCTTCATGAGCTTACTCATATACTCTTTTCCTCCTCTTTATTCCGGGCACATTTCACCGCCGGAAAACGGCGAAAATGCACAGATATACAATATGATATGGTAACACGTTTCAGGGGAAAGTCAATTTCTTAACAAGGATTTCTGCGTTTTCCCCGAGGATGGGGGAGCTTTTTTGTGAAAAAAGTCAAATCACAGGATCACGGGTCTGCCGTCGAAGGCGAACTGTCCGCCACGCACCGTGATATGACCGCCCAGGCGGTTGGGATACTCGCCGTCGGGCAGGTCGACGTTGACGCAGCCCTTGCCGCGCTCCAGCAGGTCGAACACGCCCAGCACCTTGCCCTCCGGGCCCTGGTAATGGCCCAGCAGCAGGCCGTCCGCCTCCTCCAGCCAGTAGCCGCCGGTGAGGGGCAGCGTCTCCTTGATCTCCTTCAGCTTCTTCATCTGGAGCTGCACATCCCGGCGCATGTCGCCGTAGTTGCTCTGATCCTCGAAGAAGTCCACCCGCTCACAAGGCGCGTACTCCATGCCGCTGTAGAGCATGGTGACGCCCCGCTGGAAGTAGAGGAAGGCCAGCCAGTTGTCCAGCTGCGTGTCGCTGTGCATCCAGCTTGCGCCCCGGGGCGTGTCGTGGTTTTCCAGATACCGGGCCTTTACATAGCTGCTGGGGTAGGTCAGCTCCTGATAGTTCAGGATATTGGCGTACTCCCGCAGGGTCACCTTGCCGGTCAGCACGCCCTCGTACCAGGGCCACACGTCGTAGTCGTAGCTCATGTCGAAGACCTGGTGCAGCTCGGTGTCCGTGGCGCAGTAAGCGCCCATCTTCCGCATGGCCAGCACATGAGCGCCGTGGACGCTCTCCGCCAGCCAGAGGCAGCCGGGGCGGACGGTCTCCACCTCGTCATGGGCCTGCTGCCAGAATTCCACCGGCACGGCGCTGGCCACGTCGCAGCGGAAGCCGTCCACAATGGCGGCCCACTGCTTCAATGTGTCGATCTGATAGCGCCACAGGTCGCGGTTGGTGTAGTCCAGATCCACGATGTCCCACCAGTCGGCCACCTTGCGGGTGGGCTTGCCCTGCTCATCCCGCAGGAAGAACTCCGGGTGCTCGGCGGCCAGCACGGAATCCGGCGAGGTGTGGTTATACACCACGTCGATGATGCACTTCATGCCCCGGTCGTGAATGGCGTCCACCAGGTGGCGCAGGTCGTCCACGGTGCCCATGTCCGGGTTCACCGCCCGGTAGTCCCGGATGGCGTAGGGGCTGCCCATGGTGCCCTTGCGGCCCTCCTCGCCGATGGGGTGGATGGGCATCAGCCACAGGATGTCCGCACCCAGCCCCTTCAGGCGGTCGAGATCGCCCTCCAGGGCACGGAAGGTGCCCTCCTTCGTGTGTCCGCGGACGAAAACGCTGTAAATGACCTGGTGCCGCAGGGAGAGATCGGTGTTGCTTGCCATAGAAAGGCCCTCCTTTGTGAATATTATTGCAGCATCGAGAGGAACTCGTCCTCCGTCAGTACGGGGATGTTCAGCTCCTGCGCCTTGCGCAGCTTGCTTCCGGCGTTCTCGCCGGCCACCACATAGGTGGTTTTCCTGGATACCGAGCCGCTGGCCTTGCCGCAGCGCTGCTCGATCATGGCGGCGGCCTCGTCCCGGGTGAATTTCTCCAGCGTGCCGGTCAGCACGAAGGTCTGTCCGGCGAAGCGGTCGTCCACCTTCTCCTGATGGCTGGTCATGTTGACGCCAGCCTCACGGAGCCGGGAGAGCAGATCCTGGGACTGGGGACTTTCCAGCCACTGGCGGATATACCGGGCGGTGATGGGGCCCACGTCGTCGATGGCGGTCAGCTCCTCCTCCGACGCGGCGGCCAGAGCGTCGAAGCTGCCGAAGTGGGCGGCCAGCACCTTGGCGGCCTTGTCGCCCACCTGGCGGATGCCCAGAGCGCTGATAAGCCGCCACAGGTCGTTTTCCTTGCTCTTTTCGATGGCGGCCACGGCGTTGGCGGCGGACTTCTCGCCCATGCGATCCAGCTGGGCGATGTCCTGCGCCCGCAAACGGTACAGGTCGGCGGCGGTCTTTACCAGGCCGCCGTCCACCAGCGACTGGATCACCGCCGGGCCTACGCCGTCGATGTCCATGGCGGCGCGGCTGGTGAAATGGGTCAGGTTCCGCAGAAGCTGCGCGGGACATTCGGCGCCGGTGCAGCGGATGGCCACGCCGTCCTCGTCCCGGCTCACCGGCGCGCCGCACACGGGACACACCTCCGGCAGATAGTAGGGCACCGCCCCGGCGGGACGCTTGTCCTTTACCACCTCCACGATCTCCGGGATGATCTCGCCCGCCTTCTGGACGATGACGGTGTCACCGATGCGGATATCCTTGGTGGTGATGAAATCCTGATTGTGCAGCGTGGCGTAGGTGACGGTGGTGCCCGCCAGACGCACCGGCTCCAGCACCGCCTTGGGGGTCAGCACGCCGGTGCGGCCCACCTGCACCACGATATCCTTCAATACCGACGGCTTCTGCTCCGGCGGGTACTTGTAGGCCACCGCCCAGCGGGGACACTTGGCGGTGCTGCCCAGCACCTCACGCTCCGGCAGGCTGTCCAGCTTTACCACCGCGCCGTCGATGTCGAAGGGGAAGGCCATGCGCTCATCCCCCAGCCGGGCGATCTCGGTGAGGATGTCCTCCGCTTTGCCCAGGGGGGTGTGGGGGATGACCTTGAAGCGCTGAGAAGCCAGATAGTCCAGCGTCTCGGTATGGGTGGTGAATTCCCGGCCCTCGGCCAGCTGCAAATTGAAAACGGCGATATCCAGCCGCCGCTGGGCGGCGATCTTGGGATCCAGCTGCCGCAGAGAGCCCGCGGCGGCGTTGCGGGGATTGGCCATCAGGGGCTTGCCCTCGATCTCCCGCCGGGCGTTGATCTCCTCGAACACGCTGCGGGCCATATAGACCTCGCCCCGGACGATGAGATGGGGCAGCTTCTCCGGCAGCGTCATGGGGATGGAGCGGATGGTGCGCAGGTTCTCCGTCACGTCCTCGCCCACACGGCCGTCGCCTCGGGTGGCGCCCCGGACGAACACGCCGTCCCGGTACTCCAGGGCCACGGACAGGCCGTCCACCTTGGGCTCCACGCTGTACAGGGCGTCCGGCAGGTCGGCGGCCACCTTCTCCAGAAAGTCCCGCACCTCGTCGCCGTTGAACACGTCCTGCAGGCTCTCCAGCGGCACCTCGTGCCGCACCTCCTCGAACTGGCTGAGGAGCTTGCCGCCCACCCGCTGGGTGGGGGAATCGGGGGTGATCTCCTCCGGATGCTCCTTCTCCAGATCCTCCAGACGCCGCAGCAGGTGGTCATACTCATAGTCCGACATGGTGGGCGCGTCCAGCACATAGTAGAGGTAGCCGTTGGCGTTCAGCGTCTCCCGGAGCTGCTTCATTTCTTCACGATAGTCCATATCCATCCTCATTTATCCGTTGTTCATGATATAATCCTCGGCATACTGTGCCGTCTCATCTGGCGTGGTGCTGAAATAGGTATAGGTGTCCGGCACGCCGCCCACGATTACCGTCTCCGCCACGGCGATCTCGTTGGAGACCTTGGTGGAGGTTTTCATCCCTGGCAGCAGGATGCTCATGTACACATCCACGTCCAGAAAGATCTGGTGCCGGGTCTGGTTGATGCCCGCGGCGGTGAACTGGTTGCGGAAGGCGGCGCTGGCGCTGCCCACCGCCTGCATCCGCACA
>CAKTNW010000048.1 GCA_934589145.1 uncultured Oscillospiraceae bacterium
GAGCTGCGCGCCATGAAGCTGAAGGAGGCCGCCAAGAAGGTCGAGGACGGCATTGAGGAGACACTGACCTACTGCGACTTTCCCAGTGAACATTGGACGCGCATCCGCACCAACAATGTGATCGAGCGGCTGAACCGGGAAATCCGCCGCAGGACCCGCGTGGTGGGGACGTTCCCGGATGGCAACTCCGCCCTGATGCTGGTCTGCGCGAGGCTACGCCACGTGGCGGGCACCCAGTGGGGCTGCAAGAAATACATGAATATGAAGCACTTGGAGGCGGCTCTGGACGATGCCTCTATTGCCGGCTGACTTCACTCAGCCGGAGCCTGCAAACAATTTTGCGCATAAATCTTGACGGGACCGATAGCCTGTCCAGGACAGACTGGCAGTACAAGGATTTATTGCGATGCAAATTTCGATGCGGATGCCGCCCGTCCTCAGACGACGCGGTAAACGGGCGAGCCTGCAAGAAAAGCGCGGAGCGCCTCGCCCGCCATGTCGATAATATGCTGCCGCGTTTCCAATGGCATCCACGCGACGTGCGGCGTTGCAATGCAGCGAGGGTGACAGGCGAGCGGATAGTTCTTTCCGCACGGCTCCTGCGCAAAAACGTCCACGGCCGCTGCGTAAAGCTTGCCTGAATCCAATGCGGCAAGCACGGCTGGTTCATCCAGAACGGCGCCGCGGCTGGTATTGATAAGGATCGCACTATCCTTCATCTTGCCGATGGCCTCCGCGTTGATCAACCTGCGCGTATGCTCATTGAGCGGGCAATGCACACTGATGATGTCACTTTGACGGAGGAGCGTGTCCAGGTCAGTATAGTGGAGCTGCTCGCTCTCCAGCGTGAGGTCTGGGGCACGGCGGTATGCAAGAACATTCATGTCCATCGCCATAGCAATGCGGGCGAAGGCATAGCCGATGTCGCCCAGCCCGATGATGCCGAGCGTTTTCCCGGTAAGCTCCATCTGCCGGACGGCGCAGAGGTTCGAATCTGAGGGATCGCTCCAGCCATTGGCCTTGATATAATGGTCGAACACATTCACGTTGCGCGCTGCAGCAAAGAGCAATGCGGCGGCCATCTGTGCCACCGCACCGCGGCCATAGCCGGGGGTGTTGCAGACCACGATGCCGCGCTCCCGCGCAGCGTCAAGGTCGATCTGGTTATAGCCTGTGCCAAAGCTGTGGATCAGCTTGAGATTTGGGCAGCGGGCAATCGTTTCTGCGCTGACCGGACAACGATTGGTAAATGCCGCGTCTGCATCGCCGATCCGGGCGGCGATGTCATCGCTGGTAGTGGTCTCATCGTAGTAAACAAATTCCCCCTGCTTTGACAGGGGCTCCCAGCTGCATCCGCCGGCGCCGACCAAATAGCCATCCAAAACAATGTTTTTCATGCGCTATCTCCTTGCATTCTTACTAAAAAAGCACTCTCTTTATTCAGAGAGTGCTTTTTGTGGACTGGTCCTTAACTCAACCGGCAGCGCAGATGAGCTGGACTTCAACGGGCGCGTTGCCGGGCAGCGTGCCGAGGCCGATGGCGGCACGGGCGGCAGAACCGGCTTCGCCAAGCTCTTCGGTCAGATAATCCGAACCGAAGTCGGCGAGCTTTGCGTGAGAAACAAAGCCCTCCTCCGCATTGATGTAGACCCAGAACGAGAGCACGCGAACGATCTTCTCACCATCGGTGAGCGTGTTGCGCGCGGCGGTGAGCGCATTGCCGGCGGCAATGCGAACGGCTTCCTTGTAGCTCTCCAAAGGCTCTTCCGCTTTGACCTTGCCGGTGAACTGAAGTACACCGTCCTTGCGCGGCGTCATGCCCGCGGTGAAGATCAGGTCGCCGTGACGGGTGGCGGGGACATACTTGCCCTGTGGGATAGGATTTTTACTCATGCACGATACCTCTCAACCATTTCGCAGATACGTTCCACGGCCGAAACAGCCTTGTCGTGATCCTGCGAGAAATTCATACGGACGAAATTGCTGTATTGCTTGCCGAATTCCGTACCGGGTGTAACAGTGACGTTTGCCTGCAGGCGGCAGAGCTTCGTGAACTGGAAAATATCGACCTTGAGCGGAGGCAGTTCGAGGAAGAGATAGCTGCCGCCCTCCGTCGGGCGCGCCCAGCAGCCGGGGCACTTATTGATGACCGCCAGCAGGTCGTCGCGGATGCGCTGATGCTCGGCGATGCGCTTTTCCATCCAGCCATCAGGCTCAGAGAACCAATTCAGGAAGGCTGCCTGGCAATAGCCCGCGCAGCGCAGAGAAACAACTGCCTGGAGCTTTTCCATGCGGGTGATGATCTCCGGCGTGCCGTAGCCGACGCCCAGACGGAAGCCGCTGAGAGACTCGGTCTTGGAGGGGCCGATGATGGTGATGAGCGTGTCGGGCTTTTCCTCCAGCGCACGCAGGTGGACGTACTTCTGATCCTTATCGAAGATCTGACGGCTGTAAAGCTCGTCGGCGAGGATGGCGACGTTATACTTCTTGGCAAGGCGGCCGATCTCGGCGACCTCCTCATAGGAGTACACAGCGCCGGTGGGGTTGTTGGGGTTGGAGTACAGGAAGAGCTTTACGCCGCCCTTGAAGGCTTCCTCAAGCTGCTTGAGGTCAATGCCGGAGCTGTGGCGCGGTGCGGCCTTCCAATGCATCTGGACGGGAACGATCTCGCCCTCAAAGAACTCGACGAGCTTGCGGTTGTCAAAGTAATCCGGCTCGACGATGGCGACTTTATCGCCGCGGCTGATGAGGGAGCCCATTGCGAGGAACAGCGCGCCCTGCGTGCCCGGGGTAAGGATGATCTCAGAGTTGGGATCGACCGGAGCGCCGCTGTATTCCGCCAGCTTTTCCGCCAGATACTTGCGGATGGTGCCTTTGCCGCGGTATTCGGTGTAGGCCTGATAGGTGCCCTCCGTGGCGTACTCCTTCACGAAGGTCTCAAGGCTGCCGGGGATCGGGGTGTGTGCGTTGACATCGCCGTGGGAAAAGTCTACTGCGGGACCGTCCAGCTTTTCACCAATGATAGGGAGGTCTTCCTGCTTCTGAAGCCCTTCCTGGCCGGGGGCGTTGTCTGTGCCCAGACGGGCGAATTTTTCAGCAATATTCATAATGCGTCGAACTTCCTTTCGTTATAGTTTTTCTCAGAGCCCTTTAAACATCTAATGCAATTATAACGAGAGAAGCGGGAAAAAGCCAATATCCGTTGGGAATATGGTTATAACCGGTTAGGAACAGCTTATATCAGCGGAGGATGCTCTCTGAGATATGACAGGAAGGTATCACGCACGCTGTTATCGCAGACGCTCTTTCCGTACAGGACCATAACAGGGCGGCGCATGTCGGGATGATCGATCTTATAAAATATTAGATTATCGGATTTCCCGGCATAGCAAGGCAGACTGGAGCGGATAAATGCAATGCCCTGCCCGGCTTCTGCCAGATAGTATGCGGTCATCAGCTGGTCCAGCTCGATAGCGATCTGCGGCTCAAAGCCGGCATCGCGGCAGGCTCGATATCCGCGCTGATAGAGGTCGTTGCCTTTGCGTAAAAACAGAAATTTTTCACCGGAAAAAGCACTCAGCGGCGTGCTGGGAGCATCCTGAGAGAGAAACGTCTCGTCTCGCAGGTCTTTGGGCGTCAGCGCATACTGGCATAGTGTCCGGTTGACAGGCGTCGTGCGTGGGACAGCGAGAATGACCTGCTCGTAACGCAGGATAAAGGAATCAAGATCTGCGAGTCCATCCGCCTCAACGGAGAGCCCGACGTCCAGTACATTGGTGCGGAGAAATTCTTTGAGATCCCGGTCGTTCGTCTCGATGAGCCGAATAGAAATGTCTGGATGTTCGTTGCGAAACGAGGCGATCAGGGGCGGAAGGATATAGGCACAGAAAAAGGATGGTGCCCCGATCCGCAGCTCACATGTGTTTTTCCGGTGATACGCTTCACAGTAGTCAGCCAGCTCTGTTTGTGCATTTTGTATCCGCCGAAGGTATTCGATCACGTGCTGTCCCTCGACGGTAAGACGGAGCGGAAAAGAGCTGCGGTCGAAGATCATGATGCCGAGCTGCTGCTCGACCTTGCTTACCGCTTTGCTCAGCGCGGGCTGGGAAATGTAGTATTTCTCCGCCGCGCGGGAAAAGCTGCGCTCCGCATCGACCGCGAGAATGTAGGAGATATTTCTGGATTCGATCGGATACATACGCGTCCGCCACCTCCCGGTGCCCAAGGGCTCTTTTGACTCTTTTTTCATGATATCACGAAAACCGGCTTTTGACAAGGACGCTTTTGCGTCGGCGGGGCGAAAGCCGGAAAAACAGCACAAGAGACGGCGGCGCTGTGCGCCGTCGTCTCTTGTGCTGCCTGGGACAAAGGTTATAAAGGAGACTTGTATATCAAGAAGAGAGAAAGCAGAGGAACTCAAAGCTGAGCGCCTTCCTCGTAGCGCAGGACGCCCTTCACCCAGACCTTGCAGATGCCCACAGGAAGCTTGATGGGATCTGTGTAGCTGTTGGTGTCGATCACACGGTCGTAATCGATGAGGACCAGATCGGCGGAGAGCCCCTCGCGGATCAGGCCGCGGTCCCAAAGGCGCAGTCTGCGCGCGGGCTCGCCGGTGATGTGGTTGACCGCAGTCTCAAGCGGCATGACGCCGAGGTCGCGGACATAGTGACCGAGGAAGCGGGGATAAGTGGAGTAGGCTCTCGGATGGGGGACTGTGCCGACGATACCATCTGTGCAGACGACATGGTAGGGACTGCGCATGACCGCCTGAATATCCTCTTCGCTGATGGAGCGATAGACGCAGATGACAGAGGATCTTGTCTTGGAGAGAATGTGCAGCACGGCAGTGACCTCGTCCATACCGAGGCGTTCGGCGATTTTGTCAATGGAAAGACCGGGCATCCAAGAGAAATCCTCCGTGCTTTCGGGGACGGATGCCACGATAACACGGCAGCCGTCGCCGCGGTTGTGCAGGATCTGGGCGGTTTCCTTGTAGATCTTCTCGTAGGCCGCGGGATCGGCGAGACGGGCCTCAAAGGCATCGACGCCGCCGGAATATGCCCATCCGGGAACGGTCGCCTTCAGACCGGTGCTGCCGGCATCCCACGGATACTGGTCGAAGCCGATGTCGTAGCCTTCCTTCTGCAGCTCCTCCATACGGTCGAGGATCTTTACGACCTTGCCCCAGTTGGCGGGACCGAGGGATTTGAGGTGGGAGATCTCAAGGCGTGCGCCGCTTTCCTTCATAACGCGCACCATTTCCTCGAACGACTCCAGAATGAGGTCCATCTCATTTCTGGTGTGGACCATAATGATGCCGTCATGCTTGGCAACTGCCTTGCAGACGCCGATCATTTCCTCGGTGGAAGCGTAGCTGCTGGGCGGATAGATCAGACCGAAGGATATGCCGCGTGCACCTTCTTCCATGCCCTGCTCGATCAGATCGCACATGGCGCTGATCTCCTTGTCCGTCGCGGGACGGTTTTCGCTGCCCATGACATTCATACGGATCGTGCCGGAGCCGAGCAGACCAATAAAGCGGCAGGAGGGATTCTGCTTTTCAACGAGCTCCATGTACTCCTTGTGACTGCGCCACCAGAAAGGCTTATCGGACTTGCCGCACAGGCAGATCATATTCTCGCTCAGCTCAGCTGCGTGCTCATCGTCGATGGGCGCGACAGAGAGACCGTCCTGACCGACGATCTCGGTGGTGATGCCCTGACCGATGACCTGATACATTTTGGGGTTATAGAAGGGCTGGAGCTCCGAATGGCTGTGGCAGTTGATGAAGCCGGGAGTCAGGATCTTGCCTGTTCCGTCGACAATGGTGCAGTCCTCGGCTTTCAGGTAACGACCGACCTTCAGGATCAGTCCGCTGCCGATCAGTACGTCGCCGAAAAACGGCCGGCTTCCCGTACCATCGTAAATTTTTACATTACGGATGAGTGTTTTGTCGTTCACGGGTGTTCTCCTTAATATTAGAATTGAATTAAATATCAAAAGTCATTGCGATATTTATTAAAATCACTTATAATATAAGTACAGAATTACGCAAGTCAAATATTTTAGAGGGGGGATATCTGTGGATTATAAGGACGCAAAACTATATCTGGCACTTTACAATTCCAGCAGCCTGACCAAGGCTGCCCATGCCATCGGCATGACACAGTCGGCGGTCACACAGCGGCTGCAGAAGCTGGAGAGAGAATTTGGCATGAAGCTCGTGATCCGCGAGCGGGGACAGAAATATGTAGAGCTGACGCACTACGGCAGGCGCATGGTCCCGATCATTGAGCAGTGGGTGGACCTTTATGAATCTGCGAATTCCATCAAAAATGAGGGCGTAAAAACTCCGCTGAAAGTCGCCTGCACCGACAGCATAGGCTCCTATATCCTGCCGCGGTTCTTTTTGGATTACGCGCAGAAACATCGGGATGTTATGCTGTCGATCCATACCAGCCATTCTTGGGAGATCTTTAATATGCTGGAGGAGGGAGCAATCGATGTCGGCATTACGAACCGCGAAAGCAGCCTTTACCACAATGAGCTGAAGGTCATGCCGATCTATCGCGAACCCTACCGGCTGCTGACGTCGCAGCAAAACGCGCGGGAATATGAGAATGGACCGGTCCGGGTCGAGGGGCTTGACGTTGCGCGGGAACTCTTTTTTGAGATCACTCCGTCCTTTGCCCAGTGGCGAAAGACCATGTGGGAGGACAGAATGCCGTTCTTGCAAATGAGCTTTGCCCAGATGCTGCCGACGATGCTGGTGAACACGCCCTACTGGACGATACTTCCGCTTTCGACGGCGCGCTCTTTTGCCAGCTTGTACCCATTGAAGGATTATGAGCTGCGCAACGGACCGGAGCCGCGTATTTGCTCGATCGTCACGCAGCGAAGCCATCGAAATTACCGCACGGATCAAATCGAGCTGTTTGTCAGCGAACTGACGGAATTTTTCCGCTCCCTGGAGCGTGTATGAAATAACAAAGAGCGCCTGCCCCCTGCCGGTAAACAGGAGGCAGGCGGTCGCTTAGTCCTCTTCTACGTCGAAGACGTTGGACATTTTATCGACCTCGCTCTCCTGACCGGCTGCCTTACGCTTGGCATCTCTGCGGTCACGGATGAAGGGCCATGCAAGGCTGCCGACGGCAACCAACAGAAGGATCAGGCTGACGGGACGAGTCAGGAACGGAAGGAAACCTTTGTTGCCGTAGGTCAGACCCTTGCGCAGGTTTTCCTCAAGCATGGGCCCGAGGATATAACCGAGAATGAACGGAGAGGTCGGCAGGTTGCCGAGCGCCATCAGGATTGCAACGACGCCCATAACGATCATCAGACCGCAGTTGAACATCGTGCGGGAATCCGCATACGCGCCGACCACGCAGATCACAAGGATCGCTGCGTAGAGGTAGCAGGTGGGTGTGCGCAGAATATAGGGGAATGTGCGCATACCGAAGAACTGGAAGATAAGGACCAGTATGGCGCCAAAGAGCAGAACGCCGAAGAAGCAGTAGACCAGCTCAGGGTGATTTGTCATCAGCAGAGGACCGGCATCAATGCCGTGGATCATCAGACCGCCGATAAGCATAGCCGTCGCGGTGTCGCCGGGGATGCCGAGGGCGACCATGGGGATGATCGCGCCGCCAATGGCTGCGTTATTGGAGGTTTCGGAGGCGATGATGCCCTCGTCACAACCGGTGCCGAACTTTTCGGGCGCCTTGGAGGATGCCTTTGCCTGCGCGTAAGCGACAAGGTTGGCAAGACCGGCGCCAAGACCGGGCAGGAAGCCGATCCAAAGACCGATGAAGAAAGACTTGATGATCAGCAGCCAGTGGGAGAAATACTCCTTGATGGAGATGCCGAAGCCTGTAATGCCCTTGGTGTCGATCTCGGGCGTCTTGGTGTCGAACTTGGCAAAGTTCTTGATAAGCGTGCCAACGGCAAAGACACCGAGCATCAAACCGATTTGATTGACGCCGCTGAACAGATTGACAACACCGAAGGTGAAGCGCTTGGCGCCATCGATGGGGGCGATGCCTATGCAGGAAACGATGATGCCGAGCAGACCGGCGATCAAACCGTTGAACATGTTGCCCTTGGACATCGTGACCACCAGAATGATGGCGCAGAAGCACAGGGAGAAGAATTCCCACGGACCCATTTTTACCGCGTAGTGCGCAAGGATCGGGCAGAAGATCATAGACACCAGAACACTCAGGAATGTGCCGATAAAAGAGGAAACAATGCCGATGCCGAGCGCGCGGGAGGCACGACCATTCTTTGCCATTGGGTAGCCATCAAAGCAGGTGGCGACCGAGGCGGGCGTGCCCGGTACGCCGATCAAGATGGCGCTGATAAGACCGCCGGAAATGCCGCCGACATAAATCGCGCCGAGGAAGAGGATGCCGGTCACCGAAGACATCGAGAAGGAGACCGGCAGCATCAGGGCGATGCCCGTTGTAGCGGACAGACCGGGGACTGCGCCGAAGACGATGCCGAGCAGCGTGCCGCCAATGATGATCAGTACATTAGAAGGATCAAAGAGCGCGGAAAAGACCGTAAGAAACATTTCCATATCTGTTGACCTCCTTTACTGGAACAGCACGCCGACTGGGAGGCGGACCAGAATGACATACTGGAACACGACATACAGCACGGCGGTCGTCACGACGGAAAAAATTGCAAGGGTAAGAGGACGAAGCTTACGGTCCTCACGCATTACAACGACAAGCAGGGGCGTGAAGATCAGCGTCGAGATGATATAACCAAGGAATCTCATGGCGATCAAGTAAGCGATGAGCACGGCGAACATGACCGCAACGCGCTTCCAGCCCTCGCGGGTGAAGAGGGGCTTCGCTTCCTGGCGTCCTTCTGTCAGCATCTTACCGATTGCGCAAACGATCAAGGCAACTGCTGCACCGATGGGGAAGGCCTTCGGACCGATATCACCGGACTGAGCCAGAAAGAGCGATTGCAGGCTTGTGGCAGACAGAACCACGAAACCGGCGAAGACGATCAACGCGATGCTGAATACGACATTTTTGTTTGGTTTCATGCGTTAAATTTTCCTCCTAAAAAGCAGAGACGCGGGATAGGAAAGGCTTACATGCCGGGAGCAAGGATACCGAGGGAATCGGCAACATCGCGGTAGCTGGCATAGAGCTCGTTGACCATGGAGGTCGCTTCGGCGTAATCTTTGCAGATGACCTGGTCCTGAGAGAGATCGGCGAGCTGCTGCTGAACGTCGGGATCGTTGAACACTTCGGTGAAGACTTTGTTCATCGCCTCGCAGGTAGCGTCGTCCAGCTTGGTGGCGTACAGGAAGTTGCAGTTCTTCACGGTGATGTCGGAGAAGCCGGCCTCTTCGAGGGTGGGGATATCCTTCAGGGACTCGGGAGCGATCTCGGGCTTGTACAGAGCGGCAAGGACCTTGATTTCACCTGCCTCATAATACTGCTGGGCGGAAACGACGGACACAGAAGTTGCCTGAATGATGTTGCCCATGATGGCGGTTACGCGGTTGGTATCGCCGGAGCCGGTCTCAACATAGTTCCAGTCCACGCCGAGGTTCTGACGGGCGTTTTCTGCATAGTAGTGGGAGGCGGAGCCGAGCTGCATACCGAAGAGCAGCTCACCGGGATGCGCGGTACAGTAGTCAACAAGATCCTGAAGCGTGTTGAAGGGAGAGTCCTTCGGAACGATCAAATACTGAGAGGTGGAAGCAGTGGTGACAGCAATGGTGCTGAACTTTTCCGTAGGCTTGAGATCGTGGCTGCCAGCAAAGTAGCTCGTAAACCAGCTCGGAGTTACCCAGCCGATGATGCTGCCGTCCGCGGGCGCGTTGGCAATCGTGTTGTAGCAGACGGCACCGTTGCCTTCGGTCTGGTTGACGACAACGAAGTTTGCGCCGGTCTTCTTGTTCAGCGCGTCGGCAAAAATACGGGCGGTCAGGTCAGAGTTGCCGCCGGCAGAGAAGGGA
This sequence comes from uncultured Oscillospiraceae bacterium, assembly GCA_934589145.1. Taxonomy (GTDB): domain Bacteria; phylum Bacillota; class Clostridia; order Oscillospirales; family Oscillospiraceae; genus Vescimonas. The sequence continues at coordinate 9,983 of CAKTNW010000048.1, forward strand.
ACGTAGATCTCAACGGTCTTGGTGGAGGGCCAGGTTGCCTCGGTGGTCTGGCTGTCATTATTGTCGTTGGACGGTGTTTGATCCTTGCTGCCGCACGCGGTAAAAAGGGAGAGTGCGAGAACGATCGAGAGGATCAATGCAATGCTTCTTTTCATGGGGGTGTGCCTCCTGTTATTTTTTAATGTTCGCACCGCGAAGCGGCGCTGTGTTTTTTTGGCTTCTGCCTTAAAGCGGTGTGGGCGCGGGGACGAGCTCGACGCAGATGGGCGTTTTGAGTCCGACGTGTTTCGTCATGCTGCGATAGAACTCGCAGTCGCTGGTCGTGTAAACGCGGAAGATCCCTTCGCCGTCGACGTTAAGGGCGTTTTCTGCCTTGAGGTAGTCCGCGATCGCCTGTGCCTGCGTTGCCGCGGGATTGATCAGACGGGTGAACTGCGGATAAAGAGCCTGGATGTTTTCGCTTACCATCGGGTAGTGTGTGCAGCCGAGGATCAAGGAATCCAGCGTAGGATGCGCCGCGGCGAGCTGACCGAGAGTTTCCGTGAGCTCTGTATTGATGCGCTGCTGGTCGAACCCGCCGTCTTCGATGATGCGGGCGAGCTTCGGGCAGCCCTGCGCATATACAGCGATATTCGGCGCCTTTTCATGGATCAGGCGTGCGTAGCAGCCCGTCTTCGCAGTAAATACAGTGGACAGCACGCCGACCTCCTTCAGACCGAGGGCGACAACATCATTGCTGCCGGCCTGTACAATGCTGAAGATCCGGAAATCGTAATCCGGCTGGTACTTGTCGATCAATGTCGAGATCGTGTTGCAGGCGATCGCAACGGCCTTGACCTTTCTTTCTTTCAGAAAGTCCAGACACTGATGCGTCAGGTGCAGGATATCTTCCTCGGTCCGGTTTCCGTAGGGTTGGTTTTTGCCGTCACCGAAAAATATGATGTCCTCCTTCGGCAAAATCTTTTGGAGCTCTTTTACAACGGTGTATCCGCCCAGTCCGGCGTCAATGACACCAATAGGCGCTTTTGCGTCTGGCATTTTGCGCATCCCTTCTTTCTCAATATTTTGCTTCAAATTGCCATTGTTTGTTCCGCACACGATGTGGTGTGCGCCCTCTTACTAAGAGTATATTAGAAAAAATTATTTTGTCAATACAGTACATAATTCGCAAAATGATGATTTTTTTGCAAAAAAATCATGCAATAAGCAAATTGACTAATGGGAAAACCTGAAAAGCGTGACATAAAAATAAGTAAATCTAATTTTATGAAGACAGCTATTGAGATTTGATATAGTGTGCCTCTCAATAGCGTCAGGTCAAACGACGGGCAGGCTTTTCCGAAAGGGGTGCCTACTCGCTTTTTTGCTTTACATTACGGGGGAACTGGTAAAAGCAAAAAGATGAGCGGCTCCCCCTTCGGAGGAACCTGCTCATCTTTTTGTTCGGCACGCTATTTTGCAACGCCCCTTTTTTCCGCGCCGAGAAATGGTCACCGATAGGGCTCAGATCCTTCACCTGAACTCTGCGAAGTTCACTGCGCGGGGCGGCGGCTTCCTTACGCCGTGGGCGGCCCGTAGGTCACATCATATTCGCTCCATTGGATGCGGATGG
>CAKTNW010000049.1 GCA_934589145.1 uncultured Oscillospiraceae bacterium
ATATAGCGGTCGTCATTGGTCTGAAATGCCCAGCCTGCCATTTCCAGCGTTTTCAGAATGCGGCAGGTGGTGGAGGCGGTGAGCTGGCACTGTTTGGCAATTTCATTAACGCCCAGGCTTCCCTTAGTCACTCTCAGCAGATCGAGAACGTTGAGGGCGTTGTCTACCATTTTGATGGTTTCGCTGGGCTGCTCGGCTTGTGTTCGCAATGTCGTTCTGTCCTTTCGTAGGATTGCGGCGAGCGGCAACGTCGGCAGGAATGGGTATTTCCTGACTGAGGGGGCGATTGCACCGCCTTTTCCGCTGCAATCATCATACATAATCCGGGAACATTTGTCAATCTTTACCTTGAAATGTTGGGGAAAGAATGTACTTTTTAAGAATTTATTGAATTGGGAATGTTCATTCCGGGAAATTGAAGGCAAGAAGCGGTTAAATTAGCCAAAATTGGATTGCCTACATTGTATAGTTGTACAAAAAGCTCAATTAATGAAAAAATAGCTTGCAATTTTTGTTTGATTGCGTTAGTATACGAGTGGAATAACTATTCCAGAAAATAATGAAACTGAAAACAACAAAGGAGTACGTAAAAATGGCTAGACAGAAGCTTACCGGTATTTATATTCCCGTAGTGACCCCGTTCAATGAGGACGAGTCCATCAACTTTGCCGCGATCGACGAGGTTGCCAAGTTCCTGGCGGAAAACGGCGTTGACGGCATCATCCCCTCCGGCTCCACCGGCGAAATGATCGCCATGACCAAGGAAGAGCAGATGGCGGTTAACAAGGCCTACATCCAGGCCGGTCACAAGTACGGCATCAAGGTCGTCGCCTCCACCGGCGCTTACCGCACCGGCGACGTCATCGAGATGAGCAAGGCCGCCGAGGCTGACGGCGCCGACGGCGTCATGGTCGTCACTCCCTGGTACATGGGACCCAACAAGGAAGAGCTGTACCACCACTACAAGGCCATCCACGATTCCATCGACATCTCCCTGATGATGTACCACAACCCCTACTACTCCACCGTACTGCTGGACGACCGGTTCATCGCCAAGATGTACAACGAAGGCTGCATCGACGCCATCAAGGAGCGCCAGGCCGACGTGTTCCGTCAGCAGAATCTGCGCCGCCTGACCGATGACAACTTCGCCATCTTCTACGGCTACGACGTCTGCCCCGTGGAAACCCAGTCCACCTGGTCCGACGGTTGGGTCGTGGGTACCGGCAACCTGTTCCCGAAGGAAAACAGCACCATCTACAAGCTGGCCAAGGCCGGCAAGCTGAAGGAAGCCATGAAGGCACAGGAAGAGCTGATGTGGCCGTACCTGCCTCTGTTCACCGAGCCCGACTCCAACGGCGACGTGCTGTGGCTGCAGATGATCAAGATCGGTCTGAAGATGCGGGGCGTGAACGCCGGCTACTGCCGCAAGCCCGTCATCAACGGTCTGCCTCAGGAGGACATGGATCGCCTGACCGCCGCCCTGAAGCATTACAACTACATTTAAGGAAACCAATCAAGTGCCTTTCATCCATGCTCTGCCCCCGCACCCCTTTCCGGGGGCAGAGCACGACCCCCAGCAATGCATGGAATTACGGCCTGGGCCGTGAAAATAAAAACCGGAACCATAAAATAAGACTGGAGGAACGAAAAAATGAAAAAAGCGATTAGTTTGCTTCTGGCGTTGGTCATGCTGTGTTCCCTGCTGGTAGCCTGCGGAAACGGCAAGACGACAGAGCAGCCTGCTGCATCCGCCGCAGGAGAAACCAAGGCGGAGGAAAAGCCGGCGGGTGACGCCGCTGCCCAAAAGACGACCATTACCGTCCTGCGTCCGGGCGATCAGGATAAGGTCGCCTCCTTCATGGAGCCTGCCGTTGAGGCCTTCGAGAAGGAAAATCCCGACATCCACGTTGAGATCATGTACGAATCCTGGCCCGGCTGGATCCAGACCTACCCGACTTATTTTGAAGCCGACACGCAGCCTGACGTCATCTTCTGGTGGGACAATAAGCTGCACGATTCCTCTGCCAATTCCCACCTGGTAAATCTGGCGCCCTATCTGAGCGACGAGCTGACCAAGAAGATTCCCGAGGGCGTGTGGAATCTGGTCGATCCCGGCGATATGGACGGACTGTACTACATCCCCAGCTCGGTGGATACGTTCGTTCTGTACTACAACAAGGACGTCTTCAAGGAAGCCGGACTTGACCCTGACGCACCTCCCACCAACTGGGACGAGCTGCTGAACGCGGCTAAGACCATCAAGGAAAAGACCGGTAAGCCCGGCATCGGCGTTCCCGCCATCAACGGCGCGGAAGTTCTGGAAGAGTTTGTCGGCTGCTTCCTGAACCAGGCCACCGACGCTCCAATTCTGGACAGCAACAGCATGCCTCTGTTTAACACCCCCGAGGGTCTGGAAGCGCTTAAATTCCTGGAGCAGCTGTGGCCCTACGTGCAGGAATCTCCCACCGAATACGGCCGCGGCGAGCTGCGTCCTCTGATGCGTGACGGTCAGGTCGGTATGTTGATCGAAGGCCCCTGGGCCGTGAGCACCATGATCGCCGGTTACGGGGAGGACTTCACCAAGGACGGCCCCGTAGGCATCGCGGAGCTGCCGGTCGGCCCCAACGGCAAGAAGATCACCTGGGCTGGCACCAACGGCTGGATCGCCACCAGAGAGTCCACCGCCGAGGCCTCCGCCAAGTTCATTGAGTACCTGATGAGCGACGAGGTTCTGAAGCAGCACCATCTGGTCTACGGCTCCGGTCCTCTGTACGCTTCCGAACTGGAGGATCCCGCTTTCCAGCATGACTACTGGGATGTCTTCTACCGTGAGACTCAGGAGTACTCCCTGTTCGGCATGATCGGTAAGAACAGCGCCACTCCCGCCGCCTACTACACGGCGCTTGAGGAAGTCTGGCAGCAGTTCCTGCTGGGTCAGCTGGACGCCCAGGGCGCGATGGACGCCGCTGTCGCCGCTGTGGAGGGCGTTACCGCCAGAAACAGCTGAGATCGCAAGCCAATAGAATATCCAGCTTTCCCCTGACTTGAAACCGGTTTGTCCGGGCTGGTTGAAAAGCCAGCCCGGATTTCCCAATCTCCCAAATTGGAGGTATCTATTTTGAAAAAGTTACAGAGAAGAAGGATTCTGCTTTCCTTACTTCCGCTGGCGATCCTTCTCTGCTTCGTATACGGTTACTCTCTGGTCACGGTGCTGTTCAGCGCCTTCACAGGCTTTACCGGCTCCTCGGCAGGAAAGTTCGTCGGTATGAAGAACTTCCAGCTGATTTTCAAGGATATCTGGCCCACGGTCAAAATCACGCTTATCTGGACCTTTGGCTCCGTGCTGCCCGCCATGGTGGCGGGGCTTGCCCTGGCCGTTTTCTGCAACCGCAATTTTAAGGGGAAAAAAGCGGCGGTTTCCATCAATCTGATCCCCTATGCCATTCCTTTGATTATTGTCGCTTCCTGCTGGCGTTTTGTATACAATCCGGATTTCGGCGTCCTGAACGTTCTGCTCAGCAAGCTTGGCCTGATCGAGAAACCCATCAGCTTCCTGGGCTTTGATCTGGCGCTGCTGTCGGTTATCATTGCCCGTATCTGGCGGGCGATGCCCTTCGCGTTTATGAACTATTATTCGGCGCTGACCACCATCCCCAAGGATCTGTATGAGGCCGCCGCCATCGACGGCGCGTCCCCCTCCCAGGCATTCTGGAATATCACCATGCCCCACCTGCGTACGACCACCTCCAGCACACTGCTGGTGCTGACGGTGTGGACGTTCATGGTGTTCGACATTATCTTCGGCATGACCGGCGGCGGCCCCGTCAACGCGACGAAGACCCTTCCCATGCGCATCTATCAGGAGATGTTCGGCATGAAGAATCTGGGGACGGCCTCGGCCTGGTCGCTGATTGCCATCGGCGTATTGGTGATCATCACCATCCTCTACTGGAACATGGATAAGGAGGATAAGTCATGAGTAAGCCTTCTGCTGCCTTTAAGGTTATCCGCGGGGTTCTGTGCGCCATTTTCTGCGTGTTCGCACTGCTGCCCGTGTATGCCGCTCTGATCGTCGCTCTGACGCCGTATGCCAATATGCTGGAGCCACAGCTGTTTCCCCATTATTTTGCCATCGGCAACTTCTGGGAGGCGTTCCTGTCCATCGGCAGAAACGTGCTGAACAGCTTCCTGTATGCCGCCTTTGCCACTGTACTGACCACTGTGATTGCGGTGCCTGCGGCCTACTGCCTGGCACGGTATCGCTTCGCCGGACGGAAGGCAGTCTCCTTTGCCCTGATGCTGACGCAGATGATGGCGGGCATCGTGGTGCTGCCCACCCTGTATAAGATACTGAACGGCTTGGGGCTTCTGAACTCGAGAGCGGTTCTGGTCGTCGTGTTCGCGGCGTTCAACCTGGCGCTGGTGGTCACCATTTTGCAGGGCTACTTTGCGACGCTGCCCACGGGGCTGGACGAGGCGGCGGCAATTGACGGCTGCAATTATCTGGACGTGCTGGTGCGCATCATTCTCCCCGTCAGCGGCCCCGGCATTGCGGTGGGCGCGATCTTCGTGTTTGTCAACAGCTACAATGATTTTGTGATTCCGCTGTTCCTGCTTTCCAACGCCAACCACTATCCGCTGACGCTGAAAATCTACTCCATGCTCAGCGATACCACCATCCGCTGGCACATCATGGCGGCGGCGTCTCTGATCGGGATTCTTCCTCCGGTGGCGCTGTTCACCTTCTTCCAGAAGTACATCATTCAGGGCGTCACCACAGGCGCAGTGAAGGGGTAAGGATTACCATGGACTCTGTGCTGAATGCGGCGGTGATCGGCTGCGGCGCGATCGCCCGGAAAAAGCACATCCCCCTGGCCGCCGCTAACCCGCATGTGCATATCAAGGCGCTTTGCAGCCGCTCCCGGGCGCCTGCGGAGGTCTGCAAGGCGGAGTTTGGCTGCGCGGATGCCGCCGTTTACGGGAATGCGGAGGACGTGTTTGCCAGAGACGACATTGACCTGGTCTTCCTATGTACGCCCAACGACACCCACGCGGACTACGCGGTGCGGGCGATGGAGAGCGGAAAGCACGTGATCTGCGAGAAGCCCATGGCCTCCCGTTTGACTGACGCAGAGAGAATGTGGGCTTCTTCCCAAAGGTGCGGGAAAATGCTCCACATTTCCTACCAGAACCGCTATACCGACCAGGCACTGTACACAAAGCGCCTGATTGACGAGGGCATCCTGGGGGATATCTACTACGCAAAAGCCTACGCCTTGCGCCGCAGGGCAGTTCCCACCTGGGGAGCGGCAGGACGCAAAACCCAGGGGGGCGGGCCGCTGATGGATATTGGCAGTCACGCCATTGATCTGGCGCTGTGGCTCAGCGGCTGCTTTGCGCCGGAATATGCCATGGGAACTGCCTATGACCGTATCGGTCGAAGGGGAAGCGCGGCGAATCACTGGGGCAGCTGGGATCCGGAGGGATACGAGGTGGAAGATCTGGCTGTCGGGCTTGTCCGGATGAAAAACGGCATGACCTTGTCTATCGAGGCGTCTTACGCCCTCAACGTGGTGGAGGAAAAGGAAGCCAGCGTGGATTTGTTCGGCACGGCTGCGGGACTGGAGCTTCGCCAAACCGACGACGTCGCCATCGTACAGGAGCTGGGGGACAGAATGGTCATTTCCAGAACGGACATCCAGCACACCCTGCGTGGCCTGACCCCCGGCGCGGTTCCGAGAAGTCCATCTCAGCGGGAGCATGACGCAGTCATTGCCATGCTCTTAGACGGCGCGACGGTCGACCCGGCGGCGGAGCAGGCTCTGGCCGTTGCCAGAATCGTTGACGGAATATATCGGTCGGCATCCGCCGGCTGCGGTATATCATTCTGATCCCGTGCTTTGGCACGGGAAAATTACAGGAGGCATCCATCATGCAGAAGTATCAGATACCTTGGGGACAGTGGTACGAGCAGTCCACAAGAACCCTGACGTTCCCGGATGATTGGGATGTGCGCTACTGCGCCATGCAGCATCTGGAAACCCTGACCAAGGAGCAGATTCTCGACAAGCTTGACCACCCCATCGGAAGCGATACGCTGGAAACGCTCGCGGCCAACAAGAAGAGCGCCTGCATCATCATCGATGACATTTCCCGTCCCACCCCCGGCGCACTGCTGCTGCCCATGATTATCAAGAAGCTGGTAGACGCGGGCATGGACGATTCTCAGATCAAAGTCCTGATCGCTCTGGGCGGACACCGCCCCATGACCCGACAGGAAATGACCATCAAGGTCGGCTCCTGGGTCATCGAGCATGTGATGGTTCTCAACCATTCGCCCTTCTCCGCAGACCTGGTCACTGTCCCGGACGACAGGCAGATCATCAAGATCAACAAGCATTTTATGGACGCCGACCTGCGCATTGCCGTGGGCTGCATCGTTCCCCATACGCTGGCGGGCTTCTCCGGCGGCGCAAAGGCGGTCATCCCCGGGATCGGCGGCATCGAGACCCTGCATTCCAACCACACCCTTGTGTTTGCGGACAAGGATTCCAGCATGTCCTTCAAGACCAGCACCTGCGACCCCGATAACCCCATGCGCAAGAACATGGAGCAGATCGTGGGCAAGGTGGGGCTGGACTTCATCGTCAACGTGGTGCTGAACGACAAAATGGAGGTGGCGGATGCCTTCGCCGGCCACTTTATCGAAGCCCACCGCGCCGCTTGCCGGCGGGCAATGGACGCGCTGCACACGGTTTTGGTGGAAAATGCGGACATCGTGGTTTCCTCCGCCTTCCCCAAGGACACGGAATATTCTCAGATCGGCACCTGCTTTGCCGTGCTGGGTCACTACAAGGAGCAGTGCATCCGCAGAGACGGCACCATCGTCGCCATGACTGCGGCAAGCGAGGGTGCGGGCTTCCACTCTCTGTTCGGGCCGGGCATGAGCCTGTTTTCTCCCCATGACGATAACATCCCGCCGCTGGAGCTTCACGGCATCCAGACCTGCATCTGCTCCGACGGCGTGAAGGAAATCGATATCCGCCAGTTCTACCGGGGACAGACCCCCAGAATTTACGCAAGCTGGGAGGAAATTCTGCCGGAGCTTATGGAAAAGTACCGCGGAAGGAAGCCTGTGGTGGCCATTTACCCCATGGGCGCCATCCAGATCGGAAATATGAAGGAGAAACAGGGATAACGCTATGAAAACAAATTATGATGTGGTGATTGTCGGCGGCGGCGTCATTGGCAGCGCCGTAGCCCGGGAGCTTTCCAGATATAAGCTCTCCATCTGCGTGCTGGAAAAGGAGCTGGACGTGTGCAACGGCACCAGCGGGCGGAATACCGGACTGCTGCACTCCGGTATCCTCCATGAAAAAGGCACCCTCCGGGCGATCTGCTCCATGGAGGGCAACGCGGAATTCGAGACCGTGGCGGCGGAGCTGGACGTACCCTTCCGGCGCTGCGGAAAGCTGATCGTCGGCTTCGGGGATGAGGAACGCAAGCGCCTGGAAAAATTTTATCAGCGGGGCTTGGACAACGGCATCCCGGGACTCAGGATGATCGACCACGAGGAGCTGAAAAAGATAGAACCCAGCGCGGAGGGGGATTTTGCTCTGCTGGTACCCACCGCGGGCATTCTGTGTCCCTTTACCTATACCATCGCCCTGGCGGAGAATGCGGCCATGAACGGGGCAAAATACTATTTTGATCACGCCGTGACCGGCATCTGCCGGGAGACGGACGGAACCTTCACGGTGCATACGACCCACGAGGATTTCACCGCGCGCTGGGTGATCAACTGCGCCGGTATCTATGCCTATCAGGTGTCCCAGTGGCTGGGCTTCGGCGCGTATACGCCGGACAGAGTCAAGGGCGAGTACATCATTCTGGACAAGCGGGTGGGAAAGCACCTGTCCCGGCCGGTTTATCCCACGCCCAACGAGTACGGCGCATTCGACGTCCACGTGACGCCTACCATCGACGGTAATGTCCTGGTTGGCCCCTCCATTGAGAACATCGGCAGTCGGCTGGACTATGACGCCACCCAGGATATGATCAACGTTCTGGGCAGCAACGGCAATAAGCTGTTCTCCTATGTCAAGCGGGATTATTATATCCGCAACTACGTAGGTGTGTTCCCCACGGTGAAGAACCCGGACGGTGACGGTGAACTGGATTTCCAGATTCAGACCAAAAAGGAAGTTCCCCACGCGATCAATCTGGTCTGCATCAACTCTCCCGGCCTGACCAGCGCCCTGCCCATTGCCAGACGTGTTGTGCAGAAGGTGATGGAGCAGGAGACGCTGACACCCAATCCGGCGTTCAGCCCCATCCGCAAGGGCATTGTCCGCTTCGCGGAAAAGAGCAAGGAGCAGCAGGCGGCGCTGATTGCCAGCGATCCCGATTACGGCGAGATTTTCTGCCGCTGCGAATGCGTGACAAAGGCCGAAATCAAGCAGGCTGCCCACAATATCCTTGGGGTGTCCACGGTCAGCGGCATAAAATACCGCACCCGGGCGACCATGGGACGCTGCCAGGGCGGCTATTGCGAGACCCGTGTCACAGCGCTGCTGGAAGAAGAGCTGGGCAAGGAGAAAACCGAGATTCTTCTGAACAAGAAGGGCGCCTATATGTTTGTGGGGGATGTGAAATAATGAAAACGCATGATGTAGTCATTATCGGCGGCGGCCCCGCCGGACTTGCGGCTGCCGTCCAGCTGAAAAAGCAGGGCGTGGACGACATTCTCATTATCGAGCGGGAAAAGCAGCTTGGCGGCATTCTGCGCCAGTGTATCCATGACGGCTTCGGCCTGACCCGCTTCGGCGAGACCCTCAGCGGCCCGGAGTATTCCCAGCGCTTTATTGACATGGCACAGGAGCTGGGCATTGAAGCCATCACGAACGCTACCGTCATTGACCTGACCGGGGACAAGATTGTCACCGCGGCCACGAGGGACGGCCTGCTCCAGGTGCAGGCGAAAGCCGTTGTTCTCGCCATGGGGTGCCGGGAGCGCACCCGGGGCGCGCTGGCCATCCCCGGCTCCAGACCCTCGGGAATTTATAACGCCGGCGTTGCCCAGAGCTATATCAATCTTTACAACACCATGGTGGGCAAGGAAGTCATCATCATGGGCTCCGGCGACATCGGCATGATTATGGCGCGGCGTCTGACCCTGGAGGGCGCGAAGGTGAAGGCGGTATTTGAGGTGCTGCCCTATCCCAGCGGCCTGCCCCGGAATATCGAGCAGTGCCTGAACGACTACGGCATCCCCCTGTACTTAAGCCATTCCGTGGTCAAAATCAAGGGCGAGAAACGCATCGAGGGCGTTACGGTGGTGCAGGTGGACGAGAAAATGCGCCCCATCCCCGGAACGGAGGAGGACTTCTCCTGCGATACCTTGGTGCTTTCCGTCGGCCTGATTCCAGAAAATGAACTATCCCTCGCAGCGGGCGTTCTGCTGGACGGACGGACAAAGGGCGCTTACGTGGACGAGAATTATCAGACCAGCGTCCCCGGCGTGTTTGCTGCGGGCAATGTGCTGCATGTGCATGACCTGGTGGACTTCGTCTCCCAGGAGGCGGAAGCGCTGGCAAACGGCGTCGCGGCCTATCTGAAAGAGGGCACACTCACTGAGTGTGGCCTGACGGTGGAGACCTGCCCGGTCATCGGACATGTGATTCCCCAGAAGGTCAGCGGAACTCAGGATTTCAGTCTTTCCTTCCGCGTCCGCAGACCCATGGGCAAGTGCAGAATTGAGGTCAGGCAGGGAGATACGGTGCTGACAACGGTCAAGCTGCCCAAGGCCATTCCTGCGGAGATGATCCAGTTCACCGTTCCCTGCAAGGAAATGACCGCTGATCGGAATGTGGAGGTGTTTGTCGATGAAGTGTAGAACCTTTACCTGTATCGTATGCCCCAACGGCTGCGTCATCGAGACAAAAAGTGAACCCGGGAAGGAAACCGAGGTTACCGGCAACAAGTGCAAGCGGGGCAAGGAGTACGTGCTGCAAGAGCTGACTGACCCCCGGCGCACCATCGCCACCACCGTCCGCATCGCCGGCGCGTCGCTGCCCCTTTGCAGTGTGCGCTTAAACCGCGCCATTCCGAAGAAGGACATTTTCCGGGTCATGGAGGAAATCGACAAGGTGCATTTGACTGCCCCGGTCAGAATCGGCCAGATCGCAATTGAAAACGTGTGCGGCTTGGGCGCGGATGTGGTCGTCACCAAGAACATGGATCCGGTGGGATAGGGGAGAACGGATGAAAATATACTCTGTTTTCGACCCGGAGTTCCGCCCCTACGGGAAAGTGCTGGAGGATTACGACACCCTGGAGCTGACGGCAGCGATGCAGAAAATCCCCATGCCCGGCGCCGGGGTGTCCTACGAGGCGTCCATCCCGGCACTGGAGGGGCTGCCTGTTTTCCGGGAGCTTTCCGACCGGGGCTTCGGCGGTATGCCCATTCAGCTGGGCATGTGCTGGGGCTATAACACGCGCCTAAACTGCCTGGAATACCACCGGGACAGCGAGATCAACATTGGCAGCAGCGCCTACATCCTGCTTCTTGCCAAGCTGGATGAGGTTCGGGACGGCGTGCTGGATACTGCGTTGGTGGAGGCGTTCTACGCTCCTGCCGGGGCGGTGGTGGAGGTCTACGCCACCACGCTCCACTATGCGCCGTGCTTTACCGACGGGACAAAGGGGTTCCGCGTCGCCGTGGTTCTGCCCCGGGGGACGAATACCGCCTGCCCGCTGCTCCACAGAAGGACGGAGGAGGACAAGTGGCTGACTGCCCGCAACAAGTGGCTTCTTGCCCACCCGGAAAGCGCGGAAGCGCGTCAAGGGGCGCATGTCGGCCTGCGGGGAGTGAATCTGGATATTCTGAATAGCATATAAATGGAACCGCGAACCCAAGAAATTGGGTTCGCGGTTTTTTGTGGGATCATCAGTTTTCGCCATACCACATTTCGTAGTTTGGATCAGAATCTGCCGCGGAGTATTTCCTGAACACCGGCTCCAGCAGAAGGGACTGCACATAGCAGACCACCCCGGGAACGAACAGCAGCGCGGCGGGATTGGACAGCACCAGCAGAATCCCGGCGGCCAACAGCAGGGTGCAGCCGAGGACGATGTGAGGATGCTTCCCGATCACCATCAGCAGAAAGCGTACAAGCGCCCCGCCCTTATGGTAAAACCGGGAGATCGTGGGGTAAACGAAGGAGAGGGGAAGCGCACCCAGGATGGCAAGCCCGACCAGAGCATAAAAGCCAATATCCGCACCGCTCTGCGCCGCCGATAGTCTCGGGATGGCGAAATAGGCCAGGATGCCGAAGTAGCACAGAAAAACCATGTTAATGTTCAGGCTTTGCAGAAAGTTGTTTCGGAATTCCCGGAAGAACGCGGCGAAAAGGGAATCCTGATTCCGCCGGAGCACCTTCACGACGGTGTAGTAAAGGGCGACGGTGGAAGCGC
>CAKTNW010000050.1 GCA_934589145.1 uncultured Oscillospiraceae bacterium
AAGGGCTTTTTACCATGCGCTTCTCTATCCGCGTTGACCTCTTCCATCAATTCTTTTGCATAGTGCCTGGCAGCTGCCGGGACCTGCTCCTTCACCTGCTTCTTCGTGTTGGCGTTGGCCTTGATGTGAGTACCGTCAATGAAGACGGCCTTGGGAGACAGATAGCCTGCCTTGGCTACCTCATCCAAAATCCACGCAAATACCCGATCCACGGTCTCTTCGGTGAACCGATGCCGGAAGTTATAGCTCACCGTGGAAAAATGCGGCGTTTCCTCCTGCAAGGGATAACCGAGAAACCAGCGATAGCAATTGTTTGCGCTGACTTCTTCCGCTGTCCGCCGCAGCGAGGGAAGACCGTACAGATGCTGGATCAGCACCATCTTGAACAACACCACCGGATCGATGCTGGGGCGTCCATTATCCTCACAATAGAGCGGCTCCACCATTTCATACAGACGTGTGAAGTCCACCGCTGCATCTATCTTTCGCAGCAAATGCTCCTTCGGCACCAGTTGGTCTATGACTACGAACTCTACCAGATCTCGATCCATTTTCCCGCGTTCCAACATCTTTTCATCACCCTTGTCCATTCTACCATATCTATCAGAAAAAGCCCAGCTCCAGCCGGACTTTTTCGACAGACTGAGTCAGAGGAACGTAAATGTTCCTCTGACTTTTTTATTGAAGGGATATACGCCAGACTTATGCTTGGCCATTCACCAGCTCACGGACGATGGCCTCGCCCGTCAACACGCTGGTACGGTAAATATTTTGGCAGAATGGCTTCAAGCTGAAGTCCATGCCTGCATTTCCTTGATCCAGCAAAATGCCCGTGATCGTAAAGCGGCGCACAGACTGTTCCTTCTGCAAATTTGAGATGTACTCCTCCGGCAGAAGGCACTCACCATCGGTGATGAACACAATATCAGCGTTGTCGAAGCCTTCCTCCTGCATCAGCCGCAGGGCCTCGTTCATCGGCGTGCAAAAATCCGTACCGCCGTCAAGAAAAGTCTCAGCTGCGCGCAGCTTATCCTCCACCGCTGCCTGCTTTGGAAGAAACCGGTCCGTCTGAAATCTGCCCGGGCCGGAGAAGTGGACGAGGGCGAATTTGCGTCCCTCGCTTTCCGCAATCTCCAGCAGCGTCAGCGCAACGGCCTTGCCCCACGCAGCACATTCGCCTGCGGTGGAGCCGGATTCGTCGAGGCAGCAGATGATATCGCCCGCGCCCTTATAGATGGGCTCACGGCGGCAATACTGCTTGATCTGCCTCCGCTGATACTTCCGCAGGAACAGTGGCAGTGTCTCCGGCGCGGCCAGCATAGCAAGCTCCGAGGTCAGCGCACGGGAGAGGTCATTGCCCAGCTCCAGCGAATACTTCTCACCGCGGCCATAGGCGTACCCATTTCGTTTTCCCTGTGCAAATATCTCCCGGAAGCGGCCGAGGTATCGGGAAACATCCCGCAGGGCCTCGCTTGCCCGGACACGCTCCAAAAGGGTCAGATTGGCCGGTGTTCTTTTGAGGTCTCCCGGTTCATCGCTCCACGCGCCAATGATGCTTTGCACCTCCTCGGCCCTTTGGGAAGCGGCAGACAGGGCATGGTGGACGATACCACCTACAGTCTCCTTGCTCTGCATCGCGCTGTTGTCGATAAGCTTGGTGACCGCCTCCACCTGCCGGCGCTTGCTTTCTGCTTCATTGGCAGCTTTTATCACGTCCCTGTTCAGAGAGGGATCGTCCGGTTGGGCGGCGTCATACTGCTCCAGCAATTCCGTGAGCCGCTGTGCCGCAGCTTCCTGCGCCTGCTCCAGCTTTTCCAATGTATTCAGCGCATCCTTTTTCCCGCCAAGCTGACGCATCAGTTCGTCTAATTCATCGGACGCCGCAGACACAAATTCCGCTGCCGCTTCATAGGCCGGGAGCTCACGTCCCTCGCACACCTCTTTGAGCGTGGGATACTCCTCGCTCTGTGTAATGTGCTCCAGGATCGGTGCGTTGAATTTGCGCGCCGCCGCAGAGAGCGCCTCCTCGTTATTGCGCCGGGGCATCAGGGAATAGAACAACTGGAATACGTCCTGCGACAGCGCGGGAAAGGATTTCAGCTTTTCCCCCGCACTCTGCTCGATTTCGTCCATGGCGATATCCTCTGCGCGCAGGTCATGATAGATATTGTTCTCCAGCTTGGTAGAGCGCAGCACGCGGTCAGTTTGTTCCACACGGTCTGCCTGCGGCTGCTGCGTCCACGGAGAAGCCAAAACATCCTCAATGGTCTGATAAGGCTTCAGCATGGCGTGTCGTCCTCCTTCCCATTAAAGGTCCTGATCCATGCCAGGAGGATATCTCCCGCCCTGTTTCGATCATAGCGAAGCTCGGGAAACTCGGATTGCAGGTAGGGCGCCGCGCCGTACATATTTGTCTCACCGCTCTGCCGCAGCCGTTCCAGATAATCGAAGTATTTCTGATTATCATCCTCTTTGGCATAGGCATTTAAGTACATATTGTAGTCCCCCTTGCGGGTAATGAGCCTGATCCAGAAATTACAGCGTTCGCCCACATAGTAAAAGCTGAACTCATCCTCATACTCCTTTGAGATGCAAGCGTCCATGTGATCGGTGCAGAATTTGCGCAGCGCCGCAAGATCCTTTAAGGCATCCGGAGCGGTCAGCGCATTGTAAACGCGGTCGATCTCCGTGCATACCTCCGGTGTGGCAAGCGCCTTATGGCACGGCCACACGGTATTGTACCAGCGCCAGCTGTCATGGTCGGCGCGAATGTGTCCGATCTTACGCCGAGGGGTTGGAAAGGCGCAGCCCTCCACAGTCTCCGTGTCCTCAAGCACCTCAGAGAAGGGACACTCAATCAAGAGCCTGGATAAGATGTTTTCTTTCATTGCGTCCCTCCGTCACGCTGCCTTTGCGGGGAAAAATTGCTCCGCCCTCTTCAGAAGCCACGCCTTGACGCCATTGCGGCAGGTCATGCCGCTGACCTGGCTGGTGCAGGTCGGCATCGCGCACAGGGCGCAAGCGTAGATAGCATGGTTCAGCACGATCTCCTCGGATAACTGGTCGATGAACCACGCGAGGTCCGTCGAGAGCGTGTACGGCGCGAGGCCCTTGGCGCAGTGTCCGCACAGCACGATGCCCGTGGTCACAGATTTCTTACAGATAGCACAGTTTGGCATATTTTATTCTCCTTCGTATGTGTATGTGCGGGAGGGAGGGCAGCCTGCCCTCCCTCTCCATTTTTCTTAGAATGGCAGTTCGCCATTCTCTTCGCCAAAGTTCGGTGTAAAGCCGCTGGGCGGCGCGCCGAACCCTGCACCGGGTTCTCCCTCATAGGCGGGTACATCGCCGCCGTCTTTCGGCTTGGAGTCGCCAAAATACACGTTGTCGGCGATGACCTCCGCGCTGCGGCGCTTGTTGCCCTCCTTATCCGTCCAATCGCGGATCTGGAGGCGTCCTTCCACAACTGCCATACGCCCCTTCGTGAAGAATTTACTCACAAATTCCGCCGTCGCTCTCCACGCGACAATGTCAATAAAGTCCGTTTCCTTTTTTTCGCCGTCTTTCTTATAATCGCGGTCAACGGCAAGAGAAAAGGAGCAGACTGGCGTATCCGACTGCGTTTTCCGCAGCTCCGGGTCGCGCGTGAGCCGTCCCATCAGAATGATTCGATTCAGCATAGCTTCATGCCTCCATATAAAATGTTATCGTTTTAAGATTTTCAGTTCAGCGCCGCGAGCTCAGAAAGCGGCGTATAGGTAAAGCCGGTCTCCTCATGGGCTTGTCGGCTGATACCCTCAAGGTCGGCAAGCAGGCTGTCCGTCAAGGCGATTTCACCATCCGACTGCGCGGCAGCGCGAAGCTCGCTCTGCTTCTGGTAAAGCCGTATCAGCTCCCCGCGCAGCTTGATAAACGCCTTGCGGGCGAGATCTGCCCGTCCGTCGCCGCAGGCTTCCTTGAAGTCAGACTGAGACTCCAGCGCCATAGCACGGAGATTGTCCGTCTTTTCCTGCATGGGATTAACGCACAGGCGGTTCAGAACGCTTTCCACCTTTTCCCGGTCGGCAGGCAAACGCCAAAGGTAATTCTTTAGCGCCAGAAGGTCGGAAGCCTCTACCTTATCATGGCCGGAGAGCCATGCCTTAGCCTGCGCGATGGGATAGTATCCAAGGTATTTGCGGTCCGATACCGCCATGCTCTTACGCAGCTCGCAGAGAATATCGTCCGCCAGCTCGTTCACGGCGTCCGGCACGGGGATCGCGGCCACCTCGCACTGCATTTCAATGAGTTCTTCCAGTGTGATCGTGGCGGCGATCTGCCCGAAGGCGCCGCTCTGCTTGTTCTTCAAGACGGCGAGGCGGGTATCACGGTCCTCGATGTTGGCCGTCACGACCTTCAGCTCCAGACGGTCATACAGCGCCTCCAAAATCTTCTCCTGCGGATCGCTGAAATTGGGAATTTCATTTGACGCCGCGAAAAAGGAGATCGTGGGAATGGGATATGTACGGCCCTCGTTGGTATATTTTCGCTCATTGAGCGCAGTCAAAAGCGAGTTGAGCACACCGTCATTGCACTTGAAGATCTCGTCGAGCAGCACGATGTCCGCCTCCGGGATCTTGCCGGCGGTCTGCACGACCGGCTCGCTGTGATGCAGCAAGGCCACGGCCTTTCGGTAGGTCTCCAGCTTGTCCGCGGCTTTGCCCAGCATGGTGAAGGTTTCAGGCGCATTCTTCCTCTGCCCCAAGCCGTCTACCGCGCAATTTAGATCAAAGCGCAGGTTTTGGTATATATCATCATTCTCCAGCGCGGAGTCCGGGATGCTGCCGGGGATCAGGCTGGATAGATCGACGCGCCCGAAAAGCTGTTCCTCATCGCTCTGCTTGGAGAGCAGGCGTTCAAACTGCCGCGCGCCGGTGATGTGCCGGCGAAAAAGGTTGATGGCATAGCTCTTGGCCTGACCCGGCTCACCCAATACAAACAGGTTCTTGCGGGTCAGAAGGGCAATGGCGATCATCTCCACCAGCTCTTCGCGCTCGGCAACGCTGCCGTTCACATCGTCGATCACGGCAAGCATTTTATCGCGCAGGCTCATTTACAGGTCCTCACTTTCTTTTAATCTGTCTTTTTGGTACTCGGCATAGCAGCTCGGGCAAGCCGTATCATAGCGAAGGCGGCAGCCGGTATGCTCCATCAGCGCGGCAAACACCCGTGCGCTCCGTTCCTCCTTGAACGAATAGGCACGCATATCACAGCCGCCGAGACCGCAAACCTCTGTCACGACCTCCCATGCAGCTTCATCCCCGGTAGGAGATACCGGGAAGGCACGCAGGGCGCGCAGATCCTCGTCCGGCATTTGGAGCACCTTGGCAAAGATGTCTGCCGCAGCATCCATATCTTTGCGTATACCTTCCTGCTTCCCAGGCGGCATATCCAGCGGCTCAAGCATATCGGGAGACATGATCACGCAGTCAAGGCTGATGTCGTCTATGGTTTTTGTCTCTCCGTATAAGTCTGAAAAGCGTGCCTCCAGCTCGCGGAGCATTTCCTCCGAGGCGGGTATCTCAAAATCACAGTAGATATCCGGCACATCGTTTTCCGTTTCGCGGTCTGCACCGCTGCGGATCTCCGTGATCGTGCCGCAAAGCCCTGCATACTCGCTTGCGTCATTTGCCATAACCCGGCCGCCAACGGTAAATACCTTCCCATCCACGCAAAAACGTGCACCGTTTTCCTGTAAGAGCATTCCTGTCTCCCTTCCTCACGCGGCCATTGTCCCTTCGTATAAGGGGCTATTCTCCGAAAGTGCATCAAGCGAGACCATATCTCTTTTTCGATACTCCTTGGGTGCGCCGGTCAGACCGCACAGGCGGCAGGCAGACTTGCAGTTGAGAAGCTCATACTTGAGCTGCGCGAAGATGTGCTGCTGAAGCGTTCCCTTCTGCGGGTCAAAGCCCGCCACAGCCTTGATGAGCCGGAGCGCAAGCTGCTGGTACACATCGTCATATTCCAGCTGTGCCGCCCGCATCAGCGGACGGTTCTTTCGGATCACGGTGTCGATGCACCAAAGATGCTTTTCCACGAGGGCATTGCGCTGAGCGATGGTATAGTTGTTGTTCATGTTCATTTCCTTTCTCTGTGATAGGGGTCCAAAGGCGGCAGAAGCCCTTGTCCCAATCCTCCAGTAACATCTCATGCGTGTAGGCGGGGGAGTTGTAGACGGCGTTGCGGCAATGCTGCAAGCGGACCGTTTTCTTCCCGCCGCTCGGGTTTCTTTCGATTTCGTAATAGGAATCGTTACAGGTATCGCAGTGTCTTTCGATATTGTTCAATTCGTGTCCTCCGTCTTGTTTTTTCGTGCGGTCTCCGCGTCAAACAAGGCCAACAGCTCGTAACCGCGCTTCGTCTTGTAGAAGAATGCGGGGCTGATCCCGTCGTCGATCTCAACGACATAATGCCGGTGAACGGCTGCTCCAACGGTTTCTGCGTCCGGTTCCTCATTGCATCGCCTTGCAAACTCCATGGGTGAGAAGGGCGTGTGTAGTTCATACAGCACAGCATATCGGTGCGCCTCCGGAGAGACCTCTTTGCCAAGGTCATAGCAGAGCCTCTCGTGCAGCATCCAGTCTTCCGTGCTCTTGAAGCAGTAGACCCGCAGCTCGCTCGGTAGCTTTCTCTTTGGGCACCAGCTTGGCACATAGATCTTTGGATCATTGCGCTTAAATTTGCGCGCCCGTTTACCGCCGGTGCAAAAGCGCTCTCCCATGTGCATGGTGACGCCCATCTGCTTGGCAGGGCTGCTCTCCATGTAGCGAAAGTGCTTTTCACACTCATAGCAGGTTTCTTTTCGCAGATGCATTTATACCCCCTTCTCCCGCGGTGCGCAGGGTTCTTTTGCGTCCTCGTGAAGCGGACTCTCCAGGATCTCATAGCGGATAAACCAGCCTGCTGCATAGTCCTTGCAGTATGCCTCCCAAAATTGGCAGTCGTACTCCTCGCAGTAAAACGATTCATCGTAAGGAAAGCTCATTTCGCCCTTTCCCTTCTCCACCAATTCCCGCAGCCGCTTCTCGGCAAGTACCTTGTCAAAAAAGGTCGCGATAGCATCTGGGGCAGGGAAAACGCCGCGGTCGGCGTAGGCTGCCGTGTGGACGATGGTATAGGCTTTCTGTCCCTCTGTTTTGTCTCCGATTTTCGATTCTCTCTGCATCAGCCAGTCCTCTACAAACGGTCGGTCTTCCTCATGGAACATCGCCGCAAATCTTTCACAAAAAGCCGGATGGGAAAGAGCGGCATCGAGCCGTCTATGGAATTGATCGAGCTGCCGGTACACTGCCGCAAGGAAATCCTCCGGGGTCTGTGCGTCAACAGGGTATTGGCCGGCGCACAGGCGTCCGCCACACTGACGGCATTTGCCCACCGCGCAGAGCCGATGGCCGCTCAGGTCCGCAAGACTTTTGTAGTCCAACTCCCAGCGGATGTCCTCCATGTTCTCTGCCATGTGAAATACGATTTGGGCCACATCTCCGCTCTGCACCGGGGCGCAGGAGCAAAGAGTCTCCGGTGAATGGGTGCAGTAATGCTTTTCACACATACTATGCCGCCTCCTTGTTTCGTTCCTTTTCGCACAGATCGATGAGCCTTTGGCAGCGATCCATCTCAAAGCCGCCGATGTGGGCAAGCGGCTCGGAAAGCCGCAGCTTTTTTGCCATCCAATGATAGCCCTGCGTCCGCGTCATACCTCGCTCGCGCCAGAAACTGTCAAAGATCTGATGCGTTTCTTTTCGCTTCAGCCGAAGCGTTTCGTTGGCCAAATTACCGAGCGGCCGTGTGGTGCCTTTATGACAGCCGACGCGGGCGTTGCAGTTCTGGCATTGATAGAATTTCTCCCGTTCGATGCCGAGACGCCTTGCCGCTGCCGCTCCGTAGACCTCCGCAGCAGGGGCCAGACGGACAACACCGCCGCAATAGCGGCAGATCTTCGGGATCTCCAAATGCAGTCCCCCCTCATGCCGCTTTCGCTGCGGGCGGCTTAGCCGCCTTGGTTACTTTCTTTTTCGCAGCCGGCGCGCGCATGACATTTTGCAGGTAATAGGCGTCCTGTGTGCTGATGGTCAACATTCCGCCTTGCGCGATGCCAAGGGTGATCGTACCGCCAAGCGCTTTCAGGCAGGATGTGAGCTGTCGTGCGCTGTACCAGTATTCGCCCGTAGGTGTGCCTGTCAGCGCGATCACCTCGATACCGGCGGAGGCGCTGCCAAGATCGCCGGAGCAGTGAAATAGCAGCCGTTGATCCTGAAAGCTCAGCCGCACCCGCCCATCCGGAGCGACGGACATGACCGAGAATAGCGCATCGCGCATTTCCTTAATATCCGTGAGCACGGTGAAGCTGTTCGTGATGGTCTTCAGCAGCGAATCCGTGTCGATGTAGCCGCCGTCCATAAGACGCGAGCTGAATAGAAAGTTTTCTTTGAAAAAGACAATGCTTTTTCCCGTAGTGCCGACGCGGAATACATCCTCATTCCCGCACATCTTGGCGAGCTTTCCCAATGAGGACGCGGGGATCAGCAGGCTGATGTCTCCCGTGCTCTGATCGTCGCCCTTGGCGGTCACGATACAGCTCCCGTTGCTCCCTGCCGCACGCAGACCCGTGCTGGTAAACATCAGGTTCACGCAGCGCAGCAAGGGCTTATTCTTGTCCTGCGCGGTAGCAAAAACAGTGTGCTGCGCCATGGAAGGCACGCCGCTGACCTTGACGGTATCCTCGGGGAAGGGCAGATCGGGCTTGGGGAATGCCCCCAGGTCCCACACATCCACGCTGTAGCCCGCGGTGCCGCTCGTAAGAACCATGCGTCCGCGGTTTTCCCTACGGCAGAGCTCTGCGGTTTCCTCCGGGAGCCGCTGGAGCATTTCTCCGAGCGTCTTTGCGGCGAAAACAAGAGCGCCGTCCTCATGAACGGTGCAGGGCAGCTTTTCTGCCAGCGAGACCTCCAGGTTGGTAGAGGTGACGGTGAGCATACCGTTGTCGCTGTCTGTTTCCAGCAAAACACCGCGCAGTACATCCAGTGGGGAGTCCGGCGGCGCGATGGTCGATGCGCGCTTTACTGCTGCAAGCAGCACGGCGCGGTTGATGGTTATGTGCAAATGATCTCCTCCTTTAAGCGGCGAAATCGAAGATCGACAGCTGGTTTTCATCCACCTCTGCCACCTTCGACCTCTGCTTCTTCTTTTCTTCCTGTGTTCTTGCGAGCAGTCCTTCGTAGAGCTCCCGGCTTGCCGCAGCCTGCGCGGGTCGCGTGCCGCCGTCTACGGCTGCCGGCGCGATATTCGGAGCAGACAGGGCGGATTCCTTTGCCGCAGGCTGTACTGCCGCCTTTCGATTGGGGTTGACGACTGCCATTTTCTTGAATGCCGCAGCGATATCCTCCACATTGTCCCGTATGCCTGCTGCCAACTCCTTCGCCATCTGCGAGGTCAAGTCCTTGACGTCGCTCATGGCGGCAAGTCCCTCCTCGCTGAATGTTCCTTCGATGATGCCCGCGACCGCCAACTTAGAGGCCATCAGCTTCATCGCCTTGGCCTGCAGGGTGTCCGCATAATAGAGCATATACACCTCTACCTTTGGCTCCGTCTGATTGATACGCCACGACCGGCGCGACGCCTGCCGCAGTGTAAAGAGGTTATAGCCCATGGAGTAAAAGATAATGGTGGTGAAGGCATTGAGGTCGAGACCGGTCTCCACGCAGCGAGGATTTGTGATGAGGACCTGCAAGCCGTTTTTGACACGCTTATCCACCCACTCCTCGCGTTTCTCCGTGGCGATCTGCGGTGCGAGGATCTCTGTGCGGTAGCCGTTTTCCTGCAACAGCTTTAATAGCTTCTGCTGCGAATCCGTGCGCGTCCAGCTGGTGTAGATCAGCACGCGCTCACCGTTCGCCACCTTCTGCCGCACAAGCTCCAGCACCTTTTCCTCCTTGGGGAACAAGCGTGAGAAGTCTCCGCAGCTTTGGGGCGTTACGATCGGCATTCCCGTAATGGGATGAATGACCTCCGGCTGATCGTATGGCTGGTCCGGGTAGACCGTCAGCAGGTTGAGATAAGCCGAGAGGATCTTCTGCGCGGCTTTTCGATCATTTTTCAGGACCTTCTGGAGAACATTCTGCACAGCCTGATAGCACTCCCCAACGTCCTCCGGCATATCCAACGCCACAGGGATCTCCTCATAGCTCGGCAGATCCTTTCCCATGTCCGACAGGGACAAAAAAGCCGTGTATTCCAGCAGAAAGCGCGAAAACACCAGCGGCGAAACGCCGGGGAGCTGGCGTGTGCGCGTTTTCCGCTTACTGGCACGCCGGTTGGCGTTATACTCCGCGTCCCTTGTTTCGTAAGCATTTTCCACCACACCGTACTCCGCGTCAAAATCGCCGGGACTGCCATACTGCTTTCCATCCTTGATCATAAGCCCGGGGACGATACGGTAGAGCAGGTGAAAAATGCCGGAGGAATAGCCATTGATAAGGGTCGCCGTCATACCGACAAAGAGCTTGGAGGCGCCGTACAGCTCCGCCATTGCGTCACCTTGGCCGCTGGCATTGTTGTATTCGTGCAGCTCATCGCAGAGGAAGGAGCCGATCCTGCCGTGCAGCTTTTTCTTGATGTAGGTGCTCAGCGGATAACGCCGCTGTGCGCCGCGAACCGGATAATAACCGTCCGGGTCCTGCGTGATCTGTGCGAGCTGGTCGCAAACGTGCGCGTTTTTCGTACGCTTGAGATGAGCTTCAGCGCCATAGCGGTGTACCCACCCGTATTCGCCGATTTTGACCCATTCCATCCGTCTGTCCGGATTGACCGCCGACCATAGCGGAGTGCCGCATTTAGGACAAACATGGTTTTTCTTATGCTCCCTTTGAAAGAAGAACTGATCGGCTGGTACGGTATAGCGTGTTCCATCCTCGCTGATCTCCATTTCAATGGCTGTGTCACAGTCCGGGCA
>CAKTNW010000051.1 GCA_934589145.1 uncultured Oscillospiraceae bacterium
GCGTCGGCGTCCACTACCAGCAGCGGGCCCTTCCCCGCCTTGCACAGATAGTCGATCATCATGCCGCAGGTGGTCGTTTTGCCGACGCCACCCTTACCTGCCACTGCAATGATATGTGTTTTTCCCATAGTTTCGATTCATCCTTTGCGTGATCCGCGGGGAGGTTCGCTCCCCGCGGACCGTAGGGGTTGATGGAATGATTTAGATCAGATCCAGCAGACCGGCGGCCTTGGCGATGTAGGCCACGTCGTCATACTTGTTCAGGGCATACAGATGGATGCCGTCCACGCCGCAGGCGCGGTACTCGTCGATCTGGTTGACGGTGTACTCGATACCGGCAGCCTTGAAGGAGGCCTTCTTGCCCTCCACGTCGGCGTCGAAGCAAGCCTCGTCGCCCTTGGCGGTCTTGAGACCCACGGAGAAGGGGTTGGGGAAGATCCAGTTCTTGGAGATGATCTCGCACAGGGCGCGGGGCATGACGCAGCCGTTGCGGCTCAGAGCCATGTTGATGGTGGCGGCCTGATCCAGGATGGGCATAATGCCCACATCCACGGGCATGGTGATACCGGCGGCGCGGATGGCGTCCAGCCAATAACGGAACTGATCCATATCCCAGCACAGCTGGGTCATGATGTAGTCGGCGCCGTTGTCCTGCTTCTGCTTCAGGAAAGCGATGTCGGCCTCCAGGGAGCGGCAGGCGATGTGGCCCTCGGGAGAGCCGGCCACGGCGATGGTGAACTTATCGCCGAACTCCTGACGGACGAACTTCACCAGCTCGGTGGCATAGTGCAGGTCGCCGCCGGTGCCTTCCCAGCCGAAGGGCAGGTCGCCGCGCAGGGCCAGCATATGGTCGATGCCGTGATCCAGATAGTTCTGCAGCTGCTCACGGATACCTTCCTTGGTGTTGCCGATGCAGGTAAAGTGGGTAACGGGAGTGCACTTGCCGTCCTTCTTGATCTTGTCCAGAACCTCCAGGTTCTTGCCCACGTTGGAACCGCCCGCGCCATAGGTGCAGGAGATGTAGTCGGGATTCAGGGTGTACAGCTGCTCCAGCACGCCGTTCTCGCCGCACAGCTTCTCCATGCCCTTGTCCGTCTTGGGGGGGAAGACCTCAAAGGAAAATGCAGCTCTCTTGCTGAAAATGTCCTTCACGCTCATAAGTTACCTCCTTAGTATCCTAATACATACATAATTTATCATGATCCCGCTGAGGGGATATAGATACAAACTCAAGCTGGCGCAAAATCTAACGATTTTGCTGCCAAGGGGATCGCGGCCGCAGGCCCTGTTCTCTGTCGTAGGGGCCGATATTCACATCGGCCCGTTCGGAAAACGATGGTATTTCCGGTAAACGGCGGGGCGATGTGGGCATCGCCCCCTACGAAAAGCCATGTCGTGACCCCGTGCAATGTCCCTTCACAGCTCCGTGAACAGGAACTTCTGATACATGCCCGCGCTCTCTACGAACACGGTCATCTCGCCGGGACGGCCTTCCTCGGCGGTGATGTGTACCTCCGCGCCGCGGATCTCCCGCCGCACCCATTCCACCGGGTCGTCGGTGTCCACCTCGAAAAACAGCACGTCCCGCATCTGGTTGCGCTCGCAGCTGTTGGCGATCTCGCGCACCACCTCGTACCGTTTCATGGCAAGTCCTCCGAAAAAAGAAAAAACGGCCCCTATATGTCCAGGTCAACAATGTTCGCCTTCACACCACAGGGCCGCGCGCACCGCGCTTTTGCCGGGGCAGTCACGGCGCTTTTCACCGTTTTCCTTTCCCCATTGTTATTTTTTCTACAATTAGAAATTATACTTGAAACCATGCGGTTTTGTCAACCTTTATTTCGTGCAAACCTCACAAAACGAACATTTCATTTTGGCATTCTTCCCGATTCTTTACACGCTGTTGTTAAATTCACCGTATCTATATGTGAATCTTTTGACAATTTGACGAAAATATTTTTTTTACCTCTTTTTGCTTGTTTTTTCCTGTCATCCCTAGTATGATACAGGCAGTGTGCGCAGACCGGGACACTTTTCCCTGCTGCGGACATGCCCTTGCTGCAAGAGTAGAAGTGGCGCGTTAAGTGCCGGTCGGATGGGAGGTTGCCGCCGGACGAAGGAGCTTGCTCCGCGATGCCATCTTCGCATCCGCTGTTGCAGAGTACGGCTCACGCCGTGCGCGGGACAACTGCATACCCTTTCCCCAACCTCCTCCCACATTTTTGTTAGGAGGCCTTTTTTATGTCCAAAAATCCCCGGAATCCCGGATGGAGCGTCCGCTCCATCGCCATCTGCGCCCTGCTGACGGCGCTCAGCGTCATCCTGGCCCGTCTGCTGATCCCCATGCCCAACGAGACCACCCGCTTCTCCATCGAGGCGGTGCCCATCTTCATCGCGGGCATGCTGTTCGGCCCGCTGCCCGGCGCCCTCACCGGCTTTGCCGCCGACTTCATCGGGTGCCTGTTCACCCCCTACGGCTACAATCCCATCTTCTGCGTGCCGCCTATCCTGTACGGCCTCAGCGCCGGACTGTTCCGCCCCTGGCTGACCCAGAAGGTCTCCCCTGTCCGGATCGCCGTGGCGTTTCTCCCGGCCATCGTGCTGGGTTCCATTCTCTATCAGAGCGGCTCGCTGGCCCTCATCTACGGCGGCGAGAGCAAGCTGGCCTTCTTCGTGACGAAGCTGGCCACCCGCAGCGTGCAGTTCGCCGTCACCGGCGTGCTGGATGTGCTGCTGGTGTGGGTGCTGTGCCGCTCCCGCGTATTCACCGCCGCCGGTGTGTGGCCCACCGCCGCCCAACCGGCGCAGAAAGGAGTGTCAGGTCAATGACGCTGGAAGAAGCCTTACATTACATACACGCCGTCTGCTGGAAGGGCAGCATCCCCGGTCTGGAGCGCATCAGCGCCCTGCTGGATCAGATGGGCCACCCCGAGCGGACACTGAAGTTCGTCCACGTCACCGGCACCAACGGCAAGGGCTCCACCTGCGCCATGGTGGCCTCGGTGCTGCGTCAGGCGGGCTACCGCACCGGCCTGTACACCTCGCCCTACATCATCCGCTTCAACGAGCGGATGCAGATCAACGGCGAGATGATCCCCGACGACGAGCTGTGTCAAATCACCGAGGAGATCAAGCCCCTGGCCGACAGCATCTTCGAGCAGCCCACCGAGTTTGAGATGGTCACCGCCATTGCCTTCGCGTGGTTTGCCCGCCGCAAGTGCGACATCGTGGTGTGCGAGGTGGGCATGGGCGGCGAATTCGACGCCACCAACGTCATCGGCGCGCCGGAAGCCGCCGTGCTGTGCAACATCGGCCTGGATCATACCGAGGTGCTGGGCGACACGCTGGAGAAGATCGCCGCCACCAAGAGCGGCATCATCAAGCCCGGCTGCGACGCGGTGCTGTACCGCTCCACCGATGGCGTGGAGGCCGTGGTGGAGCAGCGCTGCCGCGAGGTGGGCGCCACGCTCCACAAAGTGGATTTCACCGGACTGCGCCTGCGCTCCCACTCACTGGAGGGCCAGATCTTCGACTTCGGCGGCCGGGAAGAGCTGCACCTGCCCCTGCTGGGTGAGCATCAACTCCACAACGCCGCCGTGGCACTGACCACGCTGGATGTGCTGCAAAAGCGGGGCTGGCAGATCACCGAGGAGGACATCCGCCAGGGATTGTCCCATGTCACCTGGCCCGGACGGTTCCAGATCATCCGCCGGGCTCCCCTGTTCCTCATCGACGGCGGCCACAATCCCCAGTGTATTCAGGCCCTGGCCCAAAATATCGCGGATTATTTGCCGAACCGCCCCCTGACGGTGCTGACCGGTGTTCTCAGCGATAAGGACTATCACTGCATGTACCGCAGCGTGGCGGATCACGCCGTGGAGTTCATCACCGTCACGCCGGACAACCCCCGCGCTCTGACGGCCCAGGAGCTGGCGAAATACCTGGCCAGCTTCGGAAAGCCGGTGACGGCCTGTGATTCCGTGGCCGACGGCGTCCGCCTGGCCATCGACCACGCCGGTAAGGACGGCACCGTGCTGTGCTACGGTTCCCTCTACCTGCTGGGCGATGTGATCCATTCTGTTGACGAAACCAAATGACCCCAAAGCGGCAGGCTCCCTGCCGCTTTGGTTTATCTGAACGGCGGTAAGTACCGCTCCGGCGCTGTGCGTAGGGGCGGGGTTCTACCCCGCCCGCTGCTTATCAGCGCTGCTTAATTTACTGAGTGGGAGGGGCAGAATCCCTTCCCTACGAAATATCACACCCCCCGTTAAAGGAGACGCCCCATGTTTGCTGACTTACACATCCACATGCTGTTGTCCGGTTCGGACTGGAAGGCCGCCATCGCCGGGCACCAGCCGAAGCCGAGCGATATTCTGATCAGAAATCGGCTTTCCGCCTACAAAAATGCCGGTATTTCATATCTTCGAGACGGCGGCGACCGGTTCGGCGTGTGCCTGCGGGCCAGAGAGCTGGCGGCGGAGTACGGCATCACCTACCGCACCCCGGCGTTCCCCATCTACAAAAAGGGCCACTACGGCAGCTTTATCGGCCGGGGATGGTCAGATTTCGCGGAATATCGCGCATTACTGGCGGAGGCTAAAGCGGCGGGGGCGGACTTCATCAAGCTGATGGTGTCGGGATTGATGGATTTTTCTGTCTACGGACGGCTGACAGAAGAGCCTTTGACAGGCGCGGAAATGCACGATCTCATCGCCGCCGCCCACGACATGGGATACGCCGTCATGGCCCACTGCAACGGAGCGGAGGCGGTGAAAAACGCTGTATTATCGGGCGTCGACAGTATCGAACACGGGGCGTACCTGGACGATGATGCCTGCCATATTCTGGCAGAGAGCCGCGCCGTCTGGGTGCCCACCCTGTCCACCATCGGCAACCTGATCGGCAGCGGGCGGTTTCCGGACGATGTGGCGGCGCGCATCCTCCGGTCGGCCCAGGAGAATGTCCGAAATGTCGCAAATTTTGGCGGACTTATCGGTCTGGGCTGCGATGCGGGTGCGTTCCGGGTGCCCCATGTGGAGGGCACCCTCAGCGAGGAAAAATGGCTGCGCCAGACCCTGGGCGAGGACACCGACAGTATCCTGTCCGCCGCAGAAGGACAGATCCGGTCAAAATTCTGATCTTTATTGGTACATTAACGGCCCTTTTGAGGTACATAAAAGGGCGTTATCGGTACCATAAAACGCCGGATCTTTTCTCACCCTCCGTCTCGGCTTACGCCGAGACACCTCAGCTGTGCACGCCCCAGTGTGCGCACTGGGGTGCCTCGTCAGAGGGAGGCTTAATTTGATAAAAAAGCGGTATTCGGGCAAAGCCCGAATACCGCTTTTTTGATTTGGAAGAATTCCCTTACATGAGGGGCTCCATCTCCAGAACGGGATGGCCCACCTCGGTCAGGAAGGTGTACAGCTCCTCCATGTCGGTGGTGACGGTCTCATCAGCGATCATGCTGGTGAAGTTGTCGATGCCGTACAGCTCCTTGGCGGTGGCGTTGATGCGATCCGCCATCTGATCCTTCAGCTCCTTGGGCAGCCACACGATGCGGCCCATACCGCCCTCGGCGGCCAGGAACTTCTTGGAGGCGATGAACTGCTTGCCGTGGCCCATGAAGCCGGGGGTCTGAACACCGCCGCCGGTCATGGAGGCCATCTCGGAGAAGCTCATACCCAGAGGGGTCATGCCCACATGCTCACGGTTGGTGATGACCACGCCGTTGGACATGGGCTCGATGCCGCAGATGCACTCGAAGCAGCCGCAGGAGGTCATGGGATCCTCCAGGATGGAGTACAGGGTCACGCGCTCCAGGGCACCGTGAGAGTACTTGCTGACGGCCTCGTTGACATCCTCATAGGCGCCCAGGCGCTCATCCAGGCAGCGATCCTTGGGGACGATCTGGCAGGGGCCGTTGGGATCCAGCTCATTGGTGGCCTTGGCATCCAGCCAGGACACGGCGCCGCACAGGCCCAGACGCTCGGGGGTGACGATGCAGACGTGGCTGGGGGAGAAAGCCTGGCACAGGATGCAGGTGTAGAACTTATCCACGGACTCGTCGGTCATGGACTTCAGGCGGGCGTCACGGGCCACGAATGCCTCGTTAGCCTTGGCGCGGATCTCCTTACAGCCCTCGGGACGGGTGCAGATGCGAACCTGGCACTTGTCCACCACGGTCTCATACTCGCCCTTGACCTTGGCATACAGCACCTCGCCCAGATGACGGGCGCGGAAGCCGGCCTCGAAGGCGGACTTGGACACGCGGACGCGGATCATGTCGCGCTGACCGGTGTGCATGACGCCCTCGATGCAGTTGAGGAAGTTGTGGAACTTACGCTCGACAACCGGCTCGAAGTCGGTCTGCCAGGACTTACCGGCCACCTCCAGGGTGATGGTCAGGCAGATCTTGGAGCCGGGCTCGAACTCGTCGAAATCGGGGCCGTCCAGAATGATGGCGTGATCCTCGATATTCTGGGCCTCTTCGGTGCGGCAGAACTCGCAGCAGTCCACGCGGGAGCCGTCGATCTCGATCTGGGTGTCGTTCTTGCGGATGATCTCGCCCTCGAAGGCGTTGGAGAAGGCCACGGGGATGTCGATGTTGGTGACCTTGATCTTGATGTCGCGGGCCTCCAGAGAGGTCTCGATCCAATCCTGGGTGTTCTCGTTGATGATCAGGGACTTGGGCACGGCCCACATGTCATCGGTATCGTTGGTGATGACGGGGAAGCCCAACTGGATGGCGCCGGCGCCGCAGGCCACGGTGATGTCGGGCACGGGGGCGTAGGCGTTGACGAACGCGAAAATGCGGTGGAAGGAGTAGTCGATATGGCCGTCATAATCGCCGGGCTGGACAGCGCCGAAGATGAAGGCGGCGCGAACCACCAGGGAGATGATATGGCCCACGGACCAGATATCCTCGCCCACGGGGACGACGCGAACGTCGAAGTTCATGGTCATGCCGCACTCGATCAGCTGGTCAATGATGCCGCCGATCAGGAACACGAAGATACCGCGGGACTGATAGCCCTTCACGGTCTCCAGTGCCTCCTCCTTGGTGGGAGCGGGGCCGATCATGACCACGAAGCCGGGGATGTCGCGGGTGACCAGGGGCACGCCCAGGGTACGAACCTCAGCGTCGGTAAAGTGGCCGTGGTAGTTGGTGCCGGCATAGGGGTCGGGGTTGCGGGCATACTTGCAGGCCTCGATCATCTCGGCGGCGATGGCGGTGCCAACGCCGGAGGTGAAGATATCCTTGGTCTTATACTCGCGGGTCATCATGGCCTTCACGTCGGCCAGGGTGTCGCGCAGCTCGCCCAGGGTGGTGACCTTCTTGCCCAGATAGGCGTAAATGCAGGACAGGTAGTAGGCCGTGTCCGGCATCTTCATGGGAGCGGACTCGCCCAGTTCGGCGACGACGGCGTTGATCTCTGCCTCCGCCTTGGCAAACATCTCGTCGGAGCCTCTGAATACTCTGTCAAATAATCCCATTGATCTATTTCATCCTTTCAATTATTCATGTCTCGTCGATGCGCGCCTTGATGGCCCGGATCTCTTCCACGGCCCTGGGGCTGACATCGTAGGGGGAAAGGCCGCGCCGGTCGGCGTCGATGACCTCGGCGTCGTAGCTGATGAAGCCCAGCAGGTTCTCCTCGGGGATGCGGGAGCGGACGAATTCACGATCCGCGTCGTCCCGGATCTTGTTGGCCACCACGTCCACCTTGGTGACGCCAAGGTCGGCGGCCAGCTGCTTCACCTTTTCATAGGTCTGCACGCTTCTGGCGCCCGGCTCAATGACCACGATAAAGCGGTCCATGCACCCGGCGGTGCCGCGGCCCAGATGCTCCAGGCCCGCCTCCATATCCATGATCACCACGTCGTCCTTGCGGAACACCAGGGCGGAGAGAATGGACTTGAGCATCACATGCTCGGGGCAGACGCAGCCGCCGCCGCCCGTCTCCACCGTGCCCATCACCAGCAGCTTGACGCCGTTGATGTCCCGGGCGAACTTGTCGGGGATATCGCTGACCTGCGGGTTCAGCTTGAAGAACTTATTGGTGTAGGTGGCGCCGGTGCGCTCCTCTACCAGTTGACGCATTTTGGAAATGGGGGTGATGGAATTGACCTCTTCCTCCGTCAGGCCCAGGGCCAACCCCAGGTTGGCGTCGGGATCCACATCGGCGGCCAGCACGGTACGCCCTTCGTCGGCGTACAGGCGGGCCAGCGTGGAGGAGAGCGTCGTTTTGCCCACGCCGCCCTTTCCGGTAATGGCTACTTTCATTGCTCGGTTCGACCTTTCCTCAGTCAAGATACGGCTCTTTCTCAGATGCCCAGCGCGGCGCGCTTGGCCTCGATACCGGCGATCATCTTGTCGCCCAGGCTCTCGATATCGGTGTCCACGATGAAGCGGGCTTCCACCCAATCCTTCACGCCGTGCTCACCCTGCAGCAGCTCCACCACCTCGCTGGAACCCTTGGTGTAGGGATCCACGCCCAGGTAGGTGTCGATACCGGTGGCGACGACATAGTTGCCGATGGAGACGGCCTTCTCGCTCATCCACTCGGGGGCGCAGCCGCACAGGGGGATCTGGGAGATGTTGATGCCCCAGTCCTTGGCGATGTCGGAGGCCAGCAGCATCATGCGGGAGATATCCACGCAGGAGCCCATGTGCAGCACGGGGGGAATGCCCACCAGCTCGCACACGCGCTTGAGGCCCTCGCCGCAGTATTCCTTGGCGGCGGGATCCATCAGACCGGCCTTGGCGGCAGCCTGAGCGGAGCAGCCGGACAGGATGACGATGATGTCGTTCTTCAGCAGCTTCTTCATCAGTTCGATATGAGCGGTGTCGGGACGGACCTTGGGGTTATTGCAGCCCACCATGGCCACGGCGCCGCGCAGCACGCCGGCCTTCACGCAGTCGATCAGGGGCTTGGTGGTGCCGTAAGTATCCACATGGGAGTTGCACACGCCGTCCAGCTCCTTCTTGATGGCCTCCAGAGAGTAACCCACGCGGGCCTTGGTCTTGAGGTCGGGGATGTTGACCAGCTCGGGACGGCGGTTCTTGAAGTTCTCGATGGCGGTCTTGACGATATTCTTGGCGTTCTCACCGGCGCTCTCGGCATGGAACTCGATGAAATCGGAGTCGGGGATGCGGGCGATGGGAGAGGTGGTGATGAACTTGGTGTGGAAGCACTTGCTCAGGGGGCCCAGTGCGGGGAAGATGCACTGCACGTCCACCACGATGGCCTCGCAGGCGCCGGTCAGCACCACGTTCTCCTGGCTCAGGAAGTTACCGGCCATGGGGATGCCGTGACGCATAGTGACCTCGTTGCTGGTGCAGCAGACACCGGCCACGGTGATGCCCTTGGCGCCGTTTTCCTTGGCGTAGGCGATCATCTCGGGGTCATTGGCATAGAACACGATCATCTCGGACAGGGAGGGATCGTGGCCGTGGACGATGATGTTGACGTTATCCTTCTCCATCACGCCGATGTTGGCGGTGGTGTCGATGGGCTTGGGGGTGCCGAACATAACGTCGGAGAACTCGGTGCCCATCATGGAGCCGCCCCAACCGTCGGACAGACCGGCGCGCAGGGACTGGCGGATCAGCGCCTCAGGCAGAGAGGAGCAGCCCATATGGGTCATATGCAGAGACTGGGACACCTCGCGGTCGATGGCGCGGGGCTCGATACCGGCCTTGTTCCACAGCTCCTGGGTATGCTCGGGGGCGCGCTTGAGGAAGCGCTGGACGCCGAAGGGCTTGCCATATTCCAGCAGGCCGATCTCGGCCATCTCGTGGGCCAGGTCATAGATGTCCTTACCCTCGGTCTCCACGCCCCATTCCTTGGCGATGCGGATCAGCTTGTCAGGATCCTTGACCTGATAGTTGCCGCCCTCGCGGGTCTGGTACAGGGTGTGCATGATCTCACGACCGTGGTCGGAGTGGGTGGCGGAGCCACCGGCGGTGAAGCGAAGATAGTTTCTGCCGACGATGCCGTGCACGTCGCAGCCGCAGATGCCGCGGGGGGCTTTGGGGGTGATGCGGCAGGGGCCCATGGAGCAGATGCGGCAGCAGGTGCCTGCTTCGCCGAAGCCGCAGTGGGGGGTCTGGTTCTTTGCGCGCTGTTGCCAGGAATCCGCACCGACCTTGACGCCGTTTTCCAGCAGCATGGCCGTGGCAGCTTCCATCTGTTCCACCGTGATTAAACGATCCCAATCTTTCAAAGTGTAATCCTCCTAACGGTTTTTTCGCCGGTCACCGCAGCACGGCAGCCGGCTTGCTTATCATAACTTGTGTTGCCCTAACGGATGACGGTTCCTCCCACCCTCATCTTTGTCACCACTTTAACAAAGTATTGGGCGCTTGTCAACAACGGAAAGCAAAATTTTACGTTTTTCTTGGAAAAATTTCATGAAATATAGCGGCCCTCCGGGTCATGGCGGCATCTGTCCGCGGCCTGTCGACAAGCTTCCGGAATGCTTCGTTTTTTCCGCAGACGAAAAAGTCCGGAACGGCTTTGCCGTCCCGGACAGATGCTTATTTGGTTCTGAAACGCTTACTCGTTGCCGGGAAAGCTGGGGATGGTGGCGAAGCCCTTGGCCAGGTCCTCGTCGGTGGGGATATAGTCGCCCATCTCGCCGTCGTTATACTTGTTATAGGCCACCATATCGAAGTAGCCGGTACCGGTCAGGCCGAACACGATGGTCTTCTCCTCGCCGGTCTCGCGGCACTTGACGGCCTCGTCGATGGCGGCGCGGATGGCGTGGCTGGACTCGGGCGCAGGCAGGATGCCCTCGCAGCGGGCGAAGAACTCCGCCGCCTCGAAGACGCTGGTCTGCTCCACGCTGCGGGCCTCCAGATAGCCGTCGTGGTACAGCTGGGAGACGATGCCGCTCATGCCGTGGTAGC
>CAKTNW010000052.1 GCA_934589145.1 uncultured Oscillospiraceae bacterium
GGCAGATACCGGCTCAGCAGCGTCAGCACCTGATCCATATAAAGGCCCAGCGTGGGGATCTGCTCCCATGTGGGCAGGCGATAGCGCTGCAGATAGTGGCTCCACCGCCGCAGCTTGCCGGCCACCAGCCGGGAATCGTATTTTTCGTGCATGTGTCTCCCTCTCTCCGGATGCGTATTTACCAGAAGTATAACACATACTGTGAAAAATGACAAGTCAAACCGCGCCGCGGTATTGACATGTCTCAAAAAGTCGATATAATAATATGCATCATTAGATACAAACGAGGTATTCATTATGTCCTTTGTCATCTCCACCGATACTTCCGCCAATCTGCCCACCGCGGAGCTGCAATGGCACCAGCTATACCTGCTGCCCTTTTCCTATATTGTCGACGATGTCGAGCACCAGTGCCTTGACCTGACCGCCTTTGACGGCGACGCCTACTATGAGCTGCTGCGCCATACCCCCGCCAGCACCTCCATGATCTCCATGGAGCAGTACCGCCAGCTGTGGGAGCCCCTGCTGCAGGAGGGACAGGACGTGCTGCATGTGGGCATGTCCTCCGGCATCAGCGGCGCGTACCAGTCGGCGGTGATGGCCGCCCGTGAGCTGCGGGAGGCGTATCCCAATCGCCGCCTGGTGGTGTTCGACACCCGCGCCGCCTCGCTGGGCGAGGGCATCCAGGTGCTCCACGCCGCCACCTGCCGGGAGGCGGGCTATACCCTGGACGAGACGGTGCGCGAGCTGACGGAGCTGCGGCCCCGCATCCGTCAGATCTTCACTGTGGACGACCTGATGCACCTGCGCCGGGGCGGCCGTGTGTCCGCCGTGTCCGCCGCCGTGGGCACCGCCCTGCGGATCAAGCCCCTGCTGAAGGGGGACGAGGCGGGCCGCATCGTGGTGTTCGGCAAGGTGCAGGGCCGCAAGCGGTCTGTCCGCGCCCTGGCGGACAACTTCGCCGCCAACGCCGAGCTGTTGGGCCGCTGGCCCGTGGGCATCGCCCACGCCGGATGCCGGGACGAGGCCCTGGCCCTGGCCGCCATGCTGAAGGAGTACGCCCCCAAGGCCCGCGTCATCGTGGTGGACTACGAACCCGTCACCGGCAGCCATGTGGGCCCCGGCGCGCTGGCCATGTTCTATGTGGCCAAGGATCCATGGCCTTCGTCTATTTGCTGAACATTTCCCGCTCTTTTCCGGTGGACTTTGTGTGTCCTGCCCATAGACAATCGGAAACGTTCAGCCTATAATGTCAGTAGGATTTAAGAAAAGGAGATTTCACGTATGATGTTCCGCACCTGTTGTGATAGCTGTCTGTCCATGTGTTGCATGGGCACGCTTCGCTGTGCGTTTGAAGGTCATACGTTTTCCCACCGCGCCAGGAAATAGGCGCGGAAGGTGTGTTTATCACGCAGAGGGTGTATGAGCTTCATACACCCTCTGTTTTTTATTTGCGCAAATGTAAAAAAATACCAACCAACACTGACATTGAACATTTTTAGAAAAAGAAAGGACGAACATTATGGCTATCTATCATTCTGTATCTGAGCTTGTCGGCAACACCCCCCTGCTGAGCGTGGACAACTACGCCCGCCAGCGTCAGCTGGACGCCACCATTCTGGTGAAGCTGGAGCGCTTCAACCCCGCGGGAAGCGCCAAGGATCGTATCGCCTTGGAGATGCTGAACCAGGCGGAGGCCACCGGCGCGCTGCAGCCCGGCGGCACCGTCATCGAGCCCACCTCCGGCAACACCGGTATCGGCCTGGCCGCCATGGCCGTGTCCCGCGGCTACCGTGTCATCCTCACCATGCCCTCCTCCATGAGCGCCGAGCGCCGCGCCATGCTGAAGGCCTACGGCGCCGAGCTGGTGCTGGTGGAGACCGGCGGCATGGCCGGTGCCGTGGCCAAGGCTCAGGAGCTGGCCGCCTCCATCCCCGGCAGCTTCATCCCCAGCCAGTTCGATAACCCCGCCAATCCCTCCGCTCACTACAAGACCACCGGCCCCGAGATCTGGCGGGATACCGACGGTCATGTGGATATCTTCGTGGCCGGCGTGGGCACCGGCGGCACCGTCAGCGGTGTGGGCCGCTATCTGAAGGAGCAGAACCCCAACGTCCATATCGTGGCGGTGGAGCCCGCCACCTCCCCCCTGCTGAGCCAGGGTCATGCTGGCCCTCACGGTCTGCAGGGCATCGGCGCCAACTTCGTGCCCAAGAACTATGACGCCGCGGTAGTGGACGAGATCGTCACCGTGGCGGATCAGGACGCCTACCGCACCGGCCGCCTGCTGGCCCGCACCGAGGGCGTCATGGCCGGTATCACCTCCGGCGCCGCCCTGTGGGCCGCCGACGAGCTGGCCCGCCGTCCCGAGAACAAGGGCAAGACCATCGTAGCCCTGCTGCCCGACGACGGCAACCGTTACCTGTCCACCCCCCTGTGGTCGGAGGAATAAGCGTGTACGAGGATCATATTCGCGCCGCGGCCAGCGTCATGGCCGAGACCATGAAAAACGCCGCCATCCCCATGTATGGCAGCCGTCTGCGCCTGCCTGAGCGCAAGGCCATCATCACGCTGCTGAAGGAGATGCGTCAGCTGCTGTTCCCCGCCTATTTCGGGGATCCGGCGCTGATGACACTGGCCGCGGCGGATTATGCCGCCCTTTTACTGGAACGGATTGAGACCGGCCTGGCCCGCCAGATCGCCCTGGCGCTGCCGGTGGAGCAGGAGGATCAGGCGCCCCGCATTGCCCGTGAGGTGGTGGATCAGCTGCCCCGCATCCAGCAGCTGCTGCTGACGGACATCGACGCCATCTTTGACGGCGACCCCGCCGCCCAGAACCGGGAGGAGATCGTGCTGGCCTATCCGGGCCTCTTCGCCATCTTCGCCTACCGGGTCAGCCACGAGCTGTACCTGCGCCATGTGCCCACCATTCCCCGCATGATGTCCGAGTATGCCCACAGCCGCACCGGTATCGACATCCACCCCGGCGCACAGATCGGCAGCTACTTCTTCATCGACCACGGCACCGGCATCGTGGTGGGCGAGACCACCGTCATCGGCGACCATGTGAAGCTGTACCAGGGCGTGACCCTGGGTGCCCTCAGTCCCCGGGGCGGCCGTGCCCACAGCAGCGGCAAGCGCCATCCCACCGTGGGCGACGGCGCCACCATCTACTCCGGCGCCTCCATCTTCGGCGGCGAGACCACCATCGGCGAGAACGCCGTGGTGGGCGGCAACGCCTTCCTGACGGAGTCGGTGGCGGACAATGCCCGCGTGGTGATCCGCCCGCCCGAGACCATCATCCACAATTTATAAGAAAAAGGGAGACAGATCGTGTCTCCCTTTTTTCTTGCCTCCGGCATATTTCCCCGCCGCCATGCCACACTAAGGAGCGGAAAAGTATGAGTTCCCTGAAACATTTTTCCCCGCTGATGCGTAAATAATATGTATCCCTTTACTTGACAAAAAGGACTACATGGCGTAGTCTATCTGTGACCGCACCATGTTGTTCCCACAGGAGAAAACATTATGGCAGAATTACTCGTCAATACCGGGGCGATCCTGGCCAACTACCGGCGCTATACCGACGGTGGTCAGGTGATCCCCGTTCTTAAGGGCAACGGCTACGGCCTGGGCGCGCAGCAGCTTCGTGACGTGCTGGCAAAGGCGGGCGTTACCCTGTTTGCCTGCGCCACACCGGAGGAGGCGCTGGCTCTGGCCCAGCCGGATACCAATATCCTGCTTCTCAGCTGTGTCCACGATCCGGCGCTGCTGCGCTCCCTGCTTCAGCGGCGGGTGATCCTCTCGGTCGAGAGCTTCGCCCAGGCCCAGGCTATCGACGCCCTGCATATGGAGGGCCGGATCCACCTGGCGGTGGACACCGGCTTCGGCCGCTTTGGCTTTCCGCCGGAGCAGGTGGAGACAATGAAGCAGGTATTCGACCTGCCCAACGTGAGGGTACAGGGCATTTTCTCCCACTTCCGGGGTCCTGCCGCCGCCCCGGCACAGTTCGCCCGGTTCAGCCGGGTGCTGCTGGAGCTGGACGGCTGCCCCGTGGGGCTGCGCCACATCGCCGCCACCCACACGGCGGACGTGCCCCAGTACCGCCTGGACGCGGTGCGCATCGGCTCCGGCCTCACCGGCATCGGCGGCGGCACCCCGGCGGCCACGCTGCAGGCCGCCGTATGCACCGTGCACCGCCTGAAGAAGGGCGACCGGGTGGGCTATGGCGACGCCCTGCTGCGCCGGGATACGGATGTGGCCGTCCTGGCGGTGGGCACGGCGGACGGCGCGTTCACCTACCGTTACCGGGGCCTTCGGGCCTGCTGGCAGCAGCGTAAGCGCTGGGTCACCATCAACGGTACCCGCGTCCCGGTCATCAGTCCGCCGGGCATGACCCACACCCTGGTGGATGTGACGGGCCTTGGCTGCCGCCCCGGCGATATGGCGGTGATCCCCCACGACCTGGTGCTGACCAGCCCCAGCGTCCCCCGCCGGTATACGGAAGCGTAAAAAATATCCCCCGGCAAACACGCATGTTTCCGGAGGTTTTCATAAGATAACCCCCGCGTCTGTCAGGTGACAGGCGCGGGGGTTCATATTGTGTTCTTACCGCTTCTTCTTGTTCATCATGACCAGCACCACCACGATGGCGATGACGGCCACAACGGCCAGGACGATCATCAGGGGGATATTGCTCTCGTCACCGGTGACAGCAGGGGTGATGCCCCAGGCAGAGACGGTCATCAGTGTGCACAGCGCGGCGCACAGCAACATGGAAACAACATGCTTCATAGAAATTCTCCTCTTTCCCAATCGGTTCTGTTTACAGGTAATTCAAGGGGTTAACAAACGTACCATTGATCTGGATACGGAAGTCACAGTGGTTGCCGCTGGACACACCGGTGGAGCCCATGCGGGCGATCTGCTGGCCCTTATAGACATGGTCACCCACCGACACCAGCAGCGAGCTGTTGTGGCCGTAATAGGTCACATAGCCGTTGCCGTGGTCGATCTTCACCAGATAGCCATAGCCGCCGGACCAGCCGGAGTAGATGACGGTGCCGCCGTCGGAGGCATAGATGGGCGTGCCGTAGCTGTTGGCGATATCGATGGCCTCGTGATAGGTGCTGGCGCCGCGGATGCCGGTATTGCGCCGTCCGAAGTAGGACGTGATGGTACCGCTGCAGGGCCAGCGGAAGCTGCCGGTGGGGAACCAGGTGGGACGGGGGATGGTGCCCCGGGCCTGGGTCTCGGTGACAGGCTCGCTGAGGGTGACGGAGGCCACCACCTGGCGGTCGGTCTCCTCACCATTGATATAGGTGACGTTGGCGGTCACATCCGCCTTGCCGTACACACCGGCGGACAGTACCTTATAGTCGCCCTGGTACATGGAGTCGTCGTCCTGATACTCCACCTGATAGGGCACATCCTGAACGTAGTTCTGCCGCTCCACGTTCACCACCGTCAGATAGGGAACAGCGTTGGAGATGGTCAGCACATCGCCCACACGCAGCAGCTTGGGATCGTAGCCGGGGTTCATATTCAGCAGGTCGTCCACCGACATGCCATAAAGCTCGGCAATGTAATAGTAGCTGTCGCCCGCTTCCACGGTGTAGTTGACCTCACCGGATTTGGTGGCGTTGAGGATCTCGGCAATATTGCCCAGATTCATCACCAGTGACGCGTCCACATATTCCTGCTTGATCTCCACATCCTCCACGAAATAGGAGTCCACGGTGCTGGCGGTGATATAGCCCTTCTTCAGCTGATCCAGCATCTCCTCCAGCGCGCCGGGGAAGGTGGTGGCGGCCACAGGCTCGCCGTCGATATACAGGGCATAGGCATATTCCACCATGCCCAACTGGTCAGAAAGGTTGTCGGCGAACTCCTCACGGCTCTCCACCGACTGGCGGCGGACAACGCCCACCTGGGTATCCAGCTTGCCTGTATCCACGGTATAGCTGTCATCCCCCAGTGTCTCCCGGGTGATGCTCTGGATGTCGTCCACCACGGCGTTGACAGTGCGGATGCCGGACACGGTGCCCAGGTCGCTGCCGTCATAGGTGGCGGTGGTGCCGATGGTGTAAAGGGACAGCAGCGCGCACAGCGCCACCACCACCAGCGCGCCGCTGAAGAAGGCCACAGGGTGGTTCTTCACCTTGTCTACCTGCTTCTGGAAAGTGTGGGCCGCGTCGATGCGCTTGCGGCGGCGCTGGGTCAGCCGCTCATGCACGGCAGAGGTCATGCGGGGAATGCTGCCTGCCACATAGAGGCAGAACTGGGCGATGCGGTAATCCGACTCGGGGAATTTCCGGTGTCGGCTGGCGTTCTTCTGGTGCCGCACGTCCCGGCGCAGCGAGGTCATGAAGGAACGGATCCGCTGGCGCAGCTTGTCGATCCAGCCGGAGATATCCGCCCGCTGGCGATGGCCGTGCTCCTCCACCAGGTAGAAGTGCCACTCCTTCAGATTGTCGACCCACAGGTTCCACAGGGATGACAGCGACATGCGCTGGGGATCATCCTTGGGCGCCGTGGGAGGGGTTTGCGTTTGTTTCATGGGGTACTCACCTGAAAGTTTAGATTTATCCAATAAAGTATGATACTCCGATCCCGCCGGAGCGTCAAGTGAACATTATGTGAACGGCGGTTTCCGGGGTGTTCCGGTCTCCGGTCAATACCGCTGCTCCAGCTCACGGATCATGGCGGCGATGGCGCCGTCACGGGCGTCCGGGAGGATATGGATCCCGGGCACCTGATGTACCGATTCGATGGCGTTTGCCGGGGCAAAGGGGATGGCGGAGGCCCGCAGCATACCGATGTCGTTGGCGTGGTCGCCCACGCAGTAGATGTTCTGTGCCTTGATGTGCAGCATGTCCGCCAGATGGCGCACCATATCGCCCTTGCAGGCGCCCTTGGCCGTCAGCTCCAGCAGAAAAGCGCTACTGGGAACGATCTCATACTGAGAGGCCCAGGGCTGGGTGCTGACATAGCGATACAGCGCGTCCAACTTCTCCGGCACGATCTCGAACAGGGCCTTGCTGATGGGGGACGGCGCCTGGTCGATGGTATCCAGCATGGTGGTGGCCTCGTGGGTCAGGTGCAGATGGCGCAGCGTCAGCTCGTTGGCGTGCAGGGCGAAGATGGCGTTGTCGTCGTGATACAGCTCCACCGCCGCCTCCGGCCAGGCGTCCAGCACCTGCATGATATGG
The DNA here is from genome assembly GCA_934589145.1 of uncultured Oscillospiraceae bacterium. Lineage (GTDB taxonomy): Bacteria > Bacillota > Clostridia > Oscillospirales > Oscillospiraceae > Vescimonas. The sequence goes on from CAKTNW010000052.1 coordinate 7,212, forward strand.
GGCCGCACCGTATCCGGCAGAAACGCCGTATACAGGTACTCCCCTTTCTGAAAATCGTAGATGGCCGCGCCGTTGAAGAGGATGGTGGGCCCGTTCATGGGCAGCCCCTGCCGCACCGTCTCGAAGGAAGGCAGGGCCCGGCCCGTGGCAATGGAGAAGGTGCCGCCCTCGGCCATGAAGTACTCGATGGCCTCCCGGTTCTCCGGCAGCAGCTCCGGCATGGGCTCCAGGCCCTTCAGAGCATGCTCGGTAAACACCAGCGTGTTGTCAAAATCGCTGGCGATCAATACGCCTGTAAACTTTCCCATGGCTTATGCCTCGCTGCCGGAAGCGCCGCCGCTCTTGCCGCCGTTGCCCCGGCGGCGTCCGCCCCGGCTCCTGCGGCGTGCGGGACGCTGGCCGCCCTCACCGGACGCCCCCTCCTGACGGGGTGCCTTCTCCGGCGCAGGGGTGGGCTTGGGGGCGGCGTTGGCCTCGCTGACAGGCTTTTCTCCGCCACGTCCCCGGCCGCCGCGGCTTCTGCGGCGGCGCTGGCCGCCCTCGCCCTCCCGGCGGGGTTCCTTGCTCTCGCCCTGCTCTTGGGCAGGCTTGGCTGCCTTCGCGGGCTTGGCGGGACGCTCCTCCTTCTTCGCGGGCGTCTCGGCGGTCTGGGGCTTGCTCTCGGCTGTGCCGCCCTTGCCGCGGCGGCGTCCGCCCCGGCTCCTACGGCGTGCGGGACGCTCCTCCTGGGCCTGCTCCGCAGGCTCGGAGGGCATGCCGTAATCGGCAAACAGATTGGGGATCAGCATCTCCTCGGCGGCCACCGGCTCCACATAGCGCTCGGGCCGCTCCTTGGGCACGGTGATGCCGTCCCGGCTGCCCTTGCCGTTGCGCAGCACGCAGACCTCGCAGTTATGGTAGCAGCGGGGGGTATCGGGCCGATCGTCCAGCCGGACGTTGACCGTCTCCTTCAGCACGTTGATATCGCTGACATTGCCGGGGCCGTCCGGCGTCACCACGAAGGAATCGTTTTTCGGCATCCGCTTGATGGCGTCCTCGTAGGCGTCCTGCTCATACTTCAGGCAGCACATCAGCCGCCCGCAGGTGCCGGAGATCTTGGTGGGATTCAGGCTCAGGTTCTGGGTCTTGGCCATCTTGATGGACACGGGGACGAACTCGTCCATATAGGACGCGCAGCAGAAGGGCCGGCCGCAGATGCCCAGGCCGCCCAGCATCTTGGCCTCGTCCCGGACGCCGATCTGCCGCAGCTCGATGCGGGAGCGGAACACACCGGCCAGATCCTTCACCAGCTCGCGGAAGTCCACGCGTCCGTCGGCGGTGAAGAAGAACAGGATCTTGCTGCCGTCAAAGCTGCATTCCACCCGCACCAGCTTCATCTCCAGGCCGTGCTGGGCGATCTTCTTCTGGCAGATGTCAAAGGCGTCCTTTTCCCGGCTGCGGTTATAGGCCGCCGTATGCCGGTCATTGTCGGTGGCAATGCGCAGCACCGGGCGCAGGGGCTTCACCACCGCGTCGTCGGCCACGCCGTGGTTGCCCTCCACGCACTGGGCGAATTCCGGGCCCTGGGCGGTCTCCACCACCACGTCGTCCCCGGTGCGCACCGTCAGGTCCCGGGGGTCAAAATAGTAGGTTTTGCTGCCGCTGCGGAAGCGGACAGAGATGACAGTCGTCATATCGGGTATACCTTCCTTTCTGAAGGAAAAATCAGTGCAGCAGAGCGATAAGCTCCGCGTTCAGGGCGCCCAGCACATGGCCCGCGCCCACGTTGTATTGACATTCTCCGGCATAGCGGCGGAAAAGCGCCGTCAGCGCCTGCAGCTGCCGCCGGTCGAAGGCGCGGCACAATGCCTGGGCCGCGTCGCCGCAGCCGCCGGGCTTTCCGCACTTGGCCAGCAGGGCCTCCGCCGTGATCTGCCACGCGCCCTCCGCCATGGCCAGAAGCTGCTCCCGCTTCACGCGGCGGTTCTCCAGCGCCGTCAGGTGGCCGGTCAGCGCCAGGGCGTCCCTTTTGGCCAGGATCCGGCACAAGGCCGCGGCGGCCTCGTCCTCGCCGGGCGTCTCCTCTCCCCCCTCCAGCCGCAGCTCCACGCAGCGGGAGCGGATGGTGGGCAGCAAGGCATGGAGCGTATCGGCGCAGAACACGAAAGCGGCGTAGGGCGGGCCCTCCTCCACGATCTTCAGCAGCACGTTCTGATCCCGCTCGTTGAGCTGGGCGCAGTCGGTAAAGAGATAGACCTTCCGCTCCCCCTCGTTGGGCCGGATGTACACATCCTGCCGCAGGGCACGGACAGTGTCCACCGCCAGTTCCTTACGGTCGGCGTCCTTTACCTCCGTCACGTCGGGATGGATGCCCTCCATCACCTTGCGGCAGGCGTTGCACCGCAGGCAGGGACGCTCCCCTTCGCCGCGGCACAGGTGGGCGGCGGCGATAAACCGGGCGGCGGAGGGCTTGTCTCCCTCGCCGGTCAGGATCACCGCGTGGCTCAGCTGGCCCCGCCGGGCAGCCGACCGGACGGCCCTGACCCATGTGGAATTTTCATTCACCGCCTGTGCCATTTATCCCTCCGTGACTGGCAAAATACGCCATCCTGATCACAAATTCATAATAGTATACCACAATTTTGACCTTTGCCGCAACCCCCGGCAGGCGGATTCTCTGAAAAAGTTTGTATGCGTTTGCATATTTGTAGGAAAAAGAGGGAAATAAACGGAAAATATGCTTGCTTTTATGGGGAAAGCTGGTTATAATAAAGCGGTTGATGGGGCACATTTAACAAAAAGAAAGCAAAAGCTCCAAAAATGACCAAAAATTCCGGAAAATTAAGATATTTTTTTGTGATATGGAGGATATGTAAATGAGCAAAAAGTATTGCTACCTGTTCACCGAGGGCAACGCCAAGATGCGTGAGCTGCTGGGCGGCAAGGGCGCCAACCTGGCCGAGATGACCAACATCGGTCTGCCGGTGCCCCAGGGCTTTACCATCACCACCGAGGCCTGCACCCAGTACTATGAGGACGGCCGCCAGATCAACGACGAGATCATGGCCGAGATCATGGAATATATCGAGAAGATGGAAAAGATCACCGGCAAGAAGTTCGGCGATCACGAGAATCCCCTGCTGGTCTCCGTCCGCTCCGGCGCCCGCGCTTCCATGCCCGGCATGATGGACACCATTCTGAACCTGGGCCTGAACGAGGACGTGGTGGATGTCATCGCCGCCAAGTCCAACAACCCCCGCTGGGCCTGGGACTGCTATCGCCGCTTTATCCAGATGTACTCCGACGTGGTCATGGAGGTGGGCAAGAAGTATTTCGAGCAGCTCATCGATGCCATGAAGGAGAAGAAGGGCGTGACCCAGGACGTGGAGCTGGACGCTGCCGACCTGAAGGAGCTGGCCATGCAGTTCAAGGCCGAGTA
>CAKTNW010000053.1 GCA_934589145.1 uncultured Oscillospiraceae bacterium
GAGAACCCCGCCGATTACGAGATCGTCGCCGGTGACAGCGACACCGACTGCGCCGCCAAGGCCGTGGCCCTGTGCGCCGAGGGCAAGGCCAATTTCCTGATGAAGGGCATCCTGGGCACCGCCGATCTCATGCGCGCCGTGTTCAACAAGGAGTGCGGCCTGCGCACCAGCCATCTCACCACCCACTGCATGTTCTATGAGATCCCCGCCTACGGCAAGATGGTGATCCTCACCGACGGCGGCGTCAACACCTTCCCCGATCTGGACAAGAAGGCTGAAATTCTGGAGAATGCCGCCATGGTGCTGCACGCGCTGGGCTATGAGAGCATCAACGCCGCCTGCATCTGCGGTGCGGAGGTGGTAAACCCCAAGATCCAGTCCACCGTGGACGCCGACGCCCTGGCCCACATGACCGAGCGCTGGAGCAAGTACAACATGAACGTTTGCGGCCCCGTGGCTCTCGATCTGGCGGTCAGCAAGGAGGCTTGCCATCACAAGCACTACACCGCCCCCGGCGCAGGCGACGCCGACATCCTGCTGGTGCCCAACTACGAGGTGGGCAACGGCATCGGCAAGGCCGCTTCCCTTTTCGGCAACGCCAAGAACGCCGGTATCATCCTGGGTGCCAAGGTGCCTATCGTGCTGGTGTCCCGCGCCGACAGCGCCGAGTCCAAGCTGGCTTCCATCGCCGCCGGCAGCGTGCTGGCCCAGCGGATGGAGCTGAACTGAGGCCCTTTGTTGTTTCGTTTGCATAAATTTTTTCATAAAAATCCGTTTTCTTTGATAAATACTTGACAATCAAAGAAAACACTCGTATAGTAATAGTTGGTCATGCATGCGTTTGAGCCGCATGCGCAATATAAATAAGGAAAAGAAGAATAGGAGCTGTTATCATGGTCAATCAGGAATATTACACTTTGGGTACCGCCCCCTCTGTCATTCGCCAGTTGTTCGCCTATGGTCTGGAGCAGGCCAAGGTCGTGGGCCCCGAGAACGTGTATGACTACTCTCTGGGCAATCCCAGCATCCCCGCCCCCAAGAAGGTCAACGAGTCCATCAAGAAGATCGTGGACGAGACCGATTCCATCAAGCTGCACGGCTACTCCATGGCACCCGGCTTTGAAGAGGCCCGCGCCGCTGTCGCCAAGGATCTGGCTGCCCGCTTCGGTCTGGATGTGAAGGCCAGCGAGCTGTTCTTCACCTGCGGCGCCGCTCCCGCCCTGATCTCCATCATCAAGGCGCTGATCGTGGACGCTGACACCGAGATCATGGCCATCGCCCCCTTCTTCCCCGAGTACCGCCCCTTCGTCAACGCCAACGGCGGCAAGCTGGTGGTCGTTCCCGCTGACACCAAGGCCTTCCAGATTCATCTGGACGAGGTGGAGAAGCGCATCACCAAGCACACCCAGGCCATCATCGTCAACTCCCCCAACAACCCCTCCGGCGTCGTGTACACCGAGGAGACCCTGAAGGGCCTGGCCGCCCTGCTGGAGCGCAAGAGCGCCGAGTACGGCCATCCCATCTACATCATCGCTGACGAGCCCTATCGTGAGCTGGTGTACGGCGGCGTGAAGGTGCCCTTCATCCCCTGCCTGTACAAGAACACCATCGTGTGCTATTCCTACTCCAAGTCTCTGTCCCTGCCCGGTGAGCGTATCGGCTACGTCTACGTCCCCGGCTTCGCCGATGACAGCCACGACGTGTATGCCGCCATCGCCGGTGCTGCCCGTATCATGGGCCACGTCTGCCCCCCGACCCTGATGCAGAAGGTCATCGAGTACTGCGCTGAGGAGCGTCCCGACCTGGTGGCTTACGATGAGAACCGCAACCTGCTGTACAACAGCCTGACCGAGATGGGCTACGAGTGCGCCAAGCCCGACGGTGCCTTCTATCTGTTCGTCAAGGCACCCAACGGCGACGCCAACGCCTTCTCCGAGAAGGCCAAGCTGGGCCACAACCTGCTGGTGGTGCCCGCTGACGGCTTCGGCTGCCCCGGCTTCTTCCGCCTGAGCTACTGCGTGTCCAACGACATGATCCGCCGCAGCCTGCCCGCCTTCAAGGCCATGATCGAGTCCTATAAGTAAGCTTTTTTCCCGAAATCGCCGCATCCACAAGGATGCGGCGATTTTTTGTGCCAGATTTAGGGATTTTTTCTCTTGCCAATCTCCATACGCTTTATTATAATAGAGTGCATATTTATTTGAAAGAGGTGCCATGGCATGAGTAAGGTTTTCATTCCCGCCGGTTACAAGACGCCGCTGTCCGTCTATGAGATGCAGCGCGCCATCGAGTTCATCAAGAGTAACTTCCAGGTCAATCTGGGACAGGCGCTGAATCTGCGCCGGGTCTCCGCTCCCCTGTTCGTCCGGGAGGATTCCGGCTTGAATGATAACCTGAACGGCGTGGAGCGTCCCGTCTCCTTCGATATCCCCGACGTGGGCGCCAACGGTCAGGTGGTACACTCTCTGGCCAAGTGGAAGCGTCTAGCGCTGAAGCGCTATGAGTTCAACGTGGGCAAGGGCCTGTTCACCGATATGAACGCCATCCGCCGCGACGAGGAGGTGGACAACCTCCACTCCGTCTATGTGGATCAGTGGGACTGGGAAAAGGTCATCTCCCGGGAGGATCGCAACGTCAACTTCCTGAAGCAGACCGTCCGGGCCATTGTGGGTGCCGTGGTGGAGACCAACGACGCGCTGCAGATCGCCTTCCCCAGCCTGCACACCAAACTGGAGCGTGAGGTCTATTTCGTCACCACCCAGGAGCTGGAGGATCGCTGGCCCGATCTGACCCCCAAGGAGCGTGAGCACGCCATCTGCCGTGAGCATCACACCGTGTTCCTGATGCAGATCGGCGACAATCTGAAGCGTTCCGGCAAGCCCCATGACGGCCGCGCCCCCGACTATGACGACTGGTCCCTGAACGGCGACATCCTGCTGTACAACCCGGTGCTGGACAGCTCCTTTGAGATCTCCTCCATGGGTATCCGCGTGGACGAGGCCGCCATGGACTATCAGTTGAACGCCCGCGGCTGCAACGACCGCCGTGAGCTGCCCTTCCACAAGATGCTGCTGAACGGTGAGCTGCCCCTGACCATCGGCGGCGGCATCGGCCAGTCCCGCCTATGCATGATCATGATCGGCACCTGCCACATCGGCGAGGTGCAGGCCAGCCTGTGGGACAAGGAGACCGAGAAAGCCTGCGCAGACGCCGGCATCATGCTGCTGTAAAGGTTTTTCCCATCACAGAAAAAGAGCACTTTGCGGATGTCCGCAAAGTGCTCTTTTTGATATTCTTCCTTATTGCAGCGTATCCTCAAGCTGCTGCAGGCCCTCCATCATCTGGTCAAAGCCGGAGTAGTCGGCGTTTTCCAGCACGTCCTCGGCCCGGCGGATATCCTGCAGGATGGTCTCGCTCATAAAGGCGTACTCTCCCCGCTGCTTCTGGCACCAGGTGCGCTGCTGGCCGATGATGGCACGGAGCTTTTCGATGGCCTCGGCCCGGAATTCCTCCGTCCGGCGGTGGGCGTTGATCTCGATGTCGGCGATGTGCTCCTTCAGGTGGGCGCACTCTTTGGCGGAGGCACGGAGGTTTTCGTTCTCGGCCTCCAGCGCTTCGCAGCGCACCGCCAGCTCGGCGGCACGGGCCTGGGCCTCGTCCAGACGCTGCTGCAGGTTCTCCTGATCCTGCTCATCCTGCTTCATCTGCTTGGCCTGGGCGTGCAGTGTGCGCAGCGCCTGCTCGATCCGCTCGTTATCCGCCTTCAGCCGGGTGTTCTCGCTCTCCAGGGCGTCCAGCTTCTCCTGGGTCTCCTTGGCGGTTTTCTCGATGTAGCTGACCACGTCCTCCCGGTCGAAGCCGCCGAACATGCAGGTTTTGAAATTCGCGCTCATAGTTTTTCCCCTCCGCAGATGCAATACATTTCTCTTTCTACTAACGATACCACAAATGCCGCCGCTTGACAACCAGAAAAAAATCAAAAAAAGCAAAAATACCTCTTGCATTTTGGAAAAATGTGTGCTATTATAAGCAAGTCGTCTGGAGAGACATGCGCCGTTAGCTCAGCTGGATAGAGCGTCTGGCTACGGACCAGAAGGCCGGGGGTTCGAATCCCTCACGGCGTGCCAAAAATCCTCGAAATCATAAGATTTCGAGGATTTTTGTTTTACATTAGTTGCTATTATTTCCCGTCACCTTTTACTGACCCAAACGCTGACCCCAACGGGAGCGGACAGCGGAAAGGTCTATACCGCACGGGATAGGATATTCCCCATGGTTTGCGCTGCTTTCAACTGCGCGTCGGTGGTAACGGGGGCATAGATGTCCAGTGTGAAGCCTGCTGAGTAGTGGCCCAGCATGGAGGACACCGTTTTCACGTCCACGCCGTTCTGCAGGGCCATCGTTGCGAAGGTATGTCTGAGGTCGTGGAAGCGAATCCTTGGCAGTCCTGCTCGTTTCAGCACACGCAGGAGCATATGCAGAACACTGTCTGGAGACATGGGGCCGCCTGTTGGTGATGGAAATACCCATTCGCTGCTTCCCACCTTGTTTTTCTGTGCTTTCAGCACGTCTATCGCGTCTGCCGACAGTGGCAGGGTGCGATAGGCGTTTTTCGTTTTCAGCGGGGCCTCCTCTACCCTGCCGTTCTGTCTTGAGATAGCTCGTTGGATTTTTAGTGCGCTGCAGTCGAAGTCCACGTCTGTCCATTTCAGTCCCAGCAGTTCCCCGCGGCGCAGACCAGTGGCGAGGTCAAGGTAGTAGAGTTCGTACACACCGGTCTCCTTGGCTTCCCGAAAGAATGTGCTCAGTTGGTCGGCGGTCAGGGTTTTCATCTCCTTGTGCTCCACCTTCGGCAGCGCACAGCCCTGCGTGGGATTCTTGTTCACCAGTTTCTGCTCCATGGCGAGGTTGTAGGCGGAGCAGATCATCTGGTGAATGTTGCGAACGGTCTTAGGTGCCAATCCTTTCGGCTTCTTTTTGGCTTCGATGCGGTCTACCCGCCCGCCTTCCAGCAGGTGCTTGTAGAATTTTTGCAAATCCAGAGAGGTCAATTCTGCCAGCGGGATGCTGCCGATCTGCGGCTTGATGTGGTTCTTGAGGAAACCTTGCGAGGTCTTGAACGTGGATGGACGCAGTTTAATTTTGGCGTAGTTCTCCATCCAGACCTCCAGCCAACTGCCGACTGTGAAGTTTTTTACCTTGCCATAGTCAACACCGACATTTTCCTCGATGGCAGTCTTTAATTTCTCTTTCACTTCTGCCTGCGTCTTTCCCAAGACGTTCTTGATGATGGCCTTGCCGGTCTCTGGATCGTGGCCGACGGTGTAGCGACCCTCCCAGCGACCGTCCTTCCTTTTCCTGATGTTGCCCTCTCCATTCGCTCGTCGTTTTGGCATTGTATCACCCTCCTTTGTAACGGTACACAATACCGTAAAGAACAGATGAAAGCTATGTGTAAGCCGCACTATTATCAGAAAGTTATCAATTCTCGGTTACCGCTTATCTTTGTTTAAGGCGTACCAAGATTTGAGCTGCTATGGAGGATCTTCGCTTCAAACGCACCTACCACAGCCGTTTGGCTCCTCGAAACTCCTTGAAATATCCACTGTCACGGGAACTATGACGCCATCCTTAGTAAAACCTTGCTCAACAGACGCCACCTCCGACTCCAGCGAAAAACTCCGTAAACTGTCCGCACTGCGGGCAGATGTATCCGGGCAGGGCGGCGGTAACGACGCCAGCCCTTTATCCTGCTTCTTCCTTCGTCCCGAAAGGCCTCCGCAAAACCGCCCGAAAACGGCTCGAAATCCCTCTCTGGGGCTGTGGGATGCTGCCCTCCCCTGAAAGAAGCCACACAACGGCTCACAGGGGCAAACAAGGGGGGTACTCCTGCGCAGAGGTCTTGCGGGATGATACAACAAGCCGGAGGAAGCGGATGTGTGCGTTTACAGCGTGCGTCCGCTTCCTCCGGCTTCGCAGCCCCGCAGGGCTGCGAAGCCTATTCTTTGATTACAGCGTGGTCATTTTTGCGCCACCAGCTGTTTGGCCCAAACACGGAAGCAATAGGGCAACAACGGGCGAACATAGAGTTCTCCGCAAATCCGCCCATAAACGGCTTGAAGTCCTTCTCTGTGGTAGAGATACCGATGGGTACAGCTTTTGTCCTTTGCGATGGGCTACTTTCCGTTGTGATAATTGTTATGATTTGGAAACGGATGCTACCGCTCAGAAACACAGCGCAGCGTGTTCTGGCGACCCTCTGCAACCAACCGGTAAACGCAAACCGTCACCGCAACTTTATCAGAAAAAATATTTTTCCCCCCTTGACTCTCACGTTACGTCATAGTGTATGATAACGCCATGTTCGGACATGAGAAACAAAATGGAGGCTTTACCATGAAAATTACAGCGATCCGGTCTGACCGGATTTATTGGGATATGATGACTGCGCTTCCCGCCGAAAAGGAAAATATCTATCGGAACAGGCTGATGAAGCCCTTTGCGTTTAAGTGGGCGTGTGTTGGGATTCCCTTGACGGCAGCGCAGGAGGGCGGCTATGACGTGGTTTCTGCCGCCGCAATGAGCGGCTTTTATGCCCCGGCACAGATCACGGAGGCTCGCCGGACGGAGATTGAAAAAATCAGCGGCGATTCCTTTTGGGAAAGCTGTGAGGCCAGCATCCGTGATACGCTTCTTGGCTTTGAGCAGCACGGTATTCAGCTCCCGAAGCAGAAGTATGTGTTTACGGTCGTGCTGAGCGACCCGCAAAGTCCTATGACCGTGATGGCAGGAGACTACTGCGGCGATGGCGGTATTCCCGGCTATATTATCGGTTCTATTGTGCCGAATGAACGGTCGCTCCGCCTGCTGCCTGTGGCGTTGGCACATGAAACGAATCATAATGTCCGCTGGCAGTTTATGCAATGGAGCAATCATATCACGCTGGCTGACATGATCGTATCGGAGGGGCTGGCAGAAACACTTGCAGCTAAAATGTTCGGCGAGGATAAAGTTGGCAAATGGGTCAGCGAAACGACACCGGAGGTGCTTCAGGAAACCATCAAGCCGCTTGTCCTGAAAAACTTGATGACGGATGATTTTCAGACGCTTTCTTCGTATCTTTACGGTGATGAGATCATGTCCCTGCGCGGCGGTCAGCCCATTGGTATGCCATACTGCGGCGGATATGCCTGCGGGTATGCGCTGATCGGCCATTATCTGAAAAAGACCGGAGTATCTATTTACGATGCGACCATCACGCCGACAGAAGAAATTTTGAAGCAATCGGAGGACTTTTGGAAATGAAAGTCAGCGACGTGGCAAAACTGACGGGCGTTACCGTTCGTACCTTGCATTACTATGATGAAATCGGCTTACTTCCGCCGAGCGAAGTCACGAGCAGCGGATACCGGGTCTACAATGATGCTGATTTGGAAATTTTACAGCAAATTTTGTTTTTTCGGGAGTTGGACTTTTCACTGGAGGACATCCGGGCGATCATGCAGAATCCAGCTTATGAAAAAGAGACTGCTTTGCAAAAGCAGAAAGCACTTCTGGTGCAAAAGCGGGACAGGCTGGATCGACTGATCGCCCTTGTGGACAAGACCTTGAAAGGAGAACGAGACATGAGCTTCAAACAATTTGATACAACAAAGATAGACGAGACAAAGCAGCAATATGCAGCAGAGGCCAAGCAGCGTTGGGGTAACACCGCTGCCTATGCTGAGTATGAAAAGAAATCTGCCGGCTATAGCACCGTTCAGCAAAAGATGCTTGATGGCGAAGGTGCCGCAATTTTGAATGAGTTTGGCAAAAATCGCACACTCCCACCGGACAGCCCTCAAGCGCAGGCGCTTGTGAAAAAGTGGCAGGCTTACATTACGGACAACTACTACAACTGCACAAAGGAGATCCTTTCCTGCCTCGCCCAGATGTATGTGGGAGACGAGCGTTTTACGCAGCACATTGACCAGTACGGTGCCGGGACGGCAGCTTTTATGGCGGCGGCAATAGGAGTCTATACAGCCTGAAAGCTGGGTCACTATGAGAGGAAACGAAACAAGAGAATGGCACTTCGCCCTATGTCCGATGGAGTGTAGGACTACGGCAAGGACGGTCTATTGGGACGCTGGACGCACTATGTAAAATCGCTGCACGGTGACAACAAGCTGATGAAGGAGTTGCTCTGCGACTATCGTACGCTTCCCGCCCTCATTGTTTCTTACACACAGGGGTAATCCAATTGGTCGATTCTAACTTGGCGAAAACCATTTTCTGCGCAAAAATTTTCCGCGTCCTTATAGACAACGATTGCGCAGATAATATAAATCCGCAGCATTTTCGCAATATACCCCTCAACGTTAGTGTATCCCATATCAGCGCAGCGATGAATGCTGTACATGTACGCCAGCATCCCTGCGCTGACACAATCTGCATAATAACCTTGTCCTTCGTAAATGTGTTTGCGTTTCAGCAACTGGTGAAGCTTCTTCTCTGCAAATCCATCATAAGGGAATTTTTCATATAAACCGTTGACTTCCTTTTCACATCTTTCTCTCACCTTTTCCATTGCTCGATAACAATACTCCCCAATCACTTTTGCGTAATGGCTTTGCGGATAACATTTATGCGTTTTTCCTGTCATTTTTATTCTCTCTTTCTTTTAAATGGGAACCGTTATCTACAGATCATACCACATCATTCTCAGTTTCATGAAAATTTTCTTTTATTCTCTCGCACTTTATGGTATATTGATCTTACAGGAGGTGAGCACATGGCACCATACAGCATTGAAGATCTTCGCACGATCGTTTCGCCTATCGCCCAGGCGCACGGCGTTAAGAGCGTTTCTCTTTTCGGTTCCTATTCCAGAGGAACCGCAGACGCCCACAGTGATGTGGATCTGAAAATTGAAAAGGGCGCACTGCGCTCACTGTTCCAGATCTGCGGCTTCCGGCTTGCCGTGGAGGATGCGCTGAAGCTGCCGGTCGATCTGGTAACCAGTGATTCCTCAGATAAATCGTTTTTGGATATGATCAAGAAAGACGAGGTGTTGCTCTATCGAAATGCGTGACCGTCTTATTTTGCAGAAGATCATGCTCTACTGCCAGCGCATTGCCGACAATCTGGAGCGTTATCACCACGACTTTTCCGCTTTTGAGCAGGACTACCTCTTTCAGGACGCCTGTTGCATGTGCGTCGTTCAAATTGGTGAGCTTGTCTCGCAGCTCTCTGATGAGGTGAAGACACAGAACAAGGCAATTCCTTGGCGGATCATCAAGGACACACGGAATTTTTATGTCCACGCTTATGGTTCCATCGACATTCTCTCTGTATGGAACACTCTAGTGAATGACATTCCTACTCTGAAAACCGCCTGCGAGGAAATTTTGACCCACTTTTGACCCAGATTGGAACCGGAACAGGCAATTCCGGAACGGAAACAACGGAAAATCCAACCAGAAAACAGCGGTAAACAGCTTGAAACGGAGCCGAAACGGCTCCGTTTTTTCTCAGAGACAACCTACGGACCAGAAGGCCGGGGGTTCGAATCCCTCACGGCGTGCCAAAAATCCTCGAAATCGTAAGATTTCGGGGATTTTTGTTTTGCGTAAGTTTGTTGTTTTCGGATGCTGCTCTTTTCTGACCCAAACGCTGACCCCAACGGGAGCGGATAACGGAAAGGTCTATACCGCACGGGATAGGATATTTCCCATGGTTTGCGCCGCTTTCAGTTGTGCGTCGGTGGTCACATGGGCGTAGGTGTCCAGGGTGAAACCCGCTGAGTAGTGACCTAGCATACTGCTGACGGTTTTCACGTCTACGCCGTTTTGGAGCGCCATGGTAGCGAAGGTATGTCTCAGGTCATGGAAGCGTATCCTTGGCAGTCCTGCCCGTTTCAGAACTCTTTGTAGCATATGTAGGACGCTGTCCGGTGACATGGGGCCGCCTGTGGGCGATGGGAATACCCACTCGCTGCCACCAACCTTGCTCTTTTGCATTTTCAGTACGTCTATTGCATCTGCCGACAACGGTAGGGTGCGGTAGGCGTTCTTTGTTTTCAG
>CAKTNW010000054.1 GCA_934589145.1 uncultured Oscillospiraceae bacterium
ATAGCGCACCACGTTGGACTCGTCCAGCGCCGCCTCGATCTCGTCCATGACGCAGAACGGCGTGGGATGTACCTTCAGAATGGCGAAATACAAGGCGATGGCCACAAAGGCCTTTTCGCCGCCGGACAGCAGCGTGATGGTCTTGAGCTGCTTTCCGGGGGGCTGCACCCGGATCTCGATGCCGCAGTTGAGGATATCCTTCTCGTCCTCCAGCTCCAGTTGAGCCTTTCCGCCGCCGAACAGCTCCAGGAACGTCTCCTGGAAGCTCTCGTTCAGCAGCTTGAACTGCTGGGCAAAGATGTCGGTCATCTGCTTGGTCAGCTCCTCGATGACGCCCATCAGCTCACCCCGCGCCTTCTCCACGTCGGCGCGCTGCTCGGACAGATAGGTGTAGCGGGTGTTGACCCGCTCGTATTCGTCGATGGCGCCGATATTGGGGGTGCCCAGGCCCTTGATCTCCCGGTTCAGCTCCGCGATACGGCGGGTGGCCTTGGGCACGCTCTCCAGCTCGACGCGCTGCTCCAGCGCGGCGCTGTGGCTCAGCTCATAGCGCTCCCACAGCTTGTCCAGCAGGGCCTTCTCCTCCATGGCGTTGCCCTGGAGCTTCTGCTCCATGCGGGACAGCTCCTGGGTGGTGGCGATGACCGCCTCGTTGCAGTCCCGGCTCTCCCGGTTTCTGGCGTCCCGCTGGCCCTCCAACTGCAGCTTCTGCTCCGACAGGGCGGTCAGCTTCGTCCGCAGTGCCTCGCCCTGACGGCGCAGGCCGTCAAGCTGGGCCTGATGGGCGGCGATCTCGCCCTCCGCCTTCTCGTTGGCGGCGGCAAACTGATCCATCAGCGCCTGGCGCTGATCCCGGTCGGTGACCATATCCAGCCGCAGCCGCTTCAGGTCGGCGATGCTGCGTTCGCCCGCGTCCCGCTCGGCGGCCAGAGCCGCCTGAGCGGCCTTCTTTTCGCTGACCTGCTGGGACAGTGCGTTGGTTTTCTCCATCAGGTCGCTCTGGCCGCTCTGGCTCTCCTCCGCCCGGCGGCGCAGCTCGGCGGCCTTCGCCTCCTTCTCCGCCACGTCCGCCGCCACGGCGGCGCAGCGCGCCTCATCGTTCCGGGTGCGCTGGGCGAAGGTATCCAGCTCCGCCTGCAGATCCTCGCAGCTCTGCTCCAGCGTCGTGTTCAGGATGTCGTAATGCTCCTGCTTACCCTGATATTGCAGCACCAGATCCTCGGCCTTGCGCTGCTGGGCGGAGGCCACCTCCAGCTCATACTGGGCCTTCTGCAGCTCACGCTGGGTGTCCTCGGCCCGCTGCTTTGCGGCGGACAGCTTGTCCCGCATACCGCCCAACTGGCCGTTCAGCTTTTCCAGCTCGTTGGCCCGGCTCAGCACACCGGCGCTGCGGCTGACGCTGCCGCCGGTCATGGAGCCGCCCCGGTTCATCACCTGGCCGTCCAGCGTGACGATCCGGAAGCCGTTGCGGTACTTCCGGGCCATGGCGATGCCGCAGTCCAGATCCTCCACCACCACGGTGCGGCCCAGCAGATTGCGGAAAATGCCGTCGTATTTTTTATCATAGGTGACCAGATCCACGGCCAGGCCCACAAAGCCATATTCGCCGCTGACATCCTCCCGCAGCACGTCGCCGCGGACGGCAGTCATGGGCAGGAAGGTGGCCCGCCCGCCGCTGCGCTGCTTCAGATAGCCGATGGCGGCCTTGCCGTCCTCCTCCCGGTCTACCACGATGTTCTGCATGCCCGCGCCCAGGGCGATCTCCAGGGCTACGGTGTACTTCTCCTGAGTCTTTATCAGGCTGGCCACCGGGCCGTGAACGCCCCGCAGGGCCTTCTTCTCCGCCGCCTGCATCACCAGTTTCACCGCGTTGGAGAAGCCCTCGTACTCCTTCTCCATCTCCGTCAGCAGCCGGATGCGGTTCTCCAGCGCCGCCACGTCCATGGTGAGCTGCAGCTTCTCCGCTTCCGCGTCGGCGGAGCGCTTTTTGCGGCCCTCCATCTTCAGGCTGTGGCCCTGGATGATATTGCTGACGGCCTGGGCCTCCTCTTTGGCCTCGTTCAATAGCTTCCGGTTCTCCTTCGATTCCCGGCCGCTCTGCTCCAGCTTTTCCTGGGCGGCGGACAGCTCCGCCTCCGTGTGGGCACGGCGCTCCGCCATCTGGTCAAGACCGGAGCGCAGGGCGGACAGCTCCGCCTTACCGTCCGCGGCGGCGGACAGCAGCAGCGCCTCCTCCGCCCGCAGAGACTCCGCCGTGCGCTGGGCGCCGGCGGCGGTATCGGTCAGCTCACGGGCCTGGGCCAGCAGGGCTTCCAGCTCCCGCTCCAGCGCGGCGCTCTCGTCGTCGATCTGGGCGATCCGCTGCAACTGGGCGTCTACCTGGGACTGCAGGCTGCCCGCCCGGTTCTCCGTATCCGCCATCTCCCGGCGGATGCGCTCAATGCTCTCGTTGTTGTGCTCCACCGAGGTACGCAGCACGGCGACGGCGCTGTCATGCTCACCGGAGGCGCCCTCCAGCCGGCTCACCTGGCCCCGCAGCTCCTCCGCCTGCAGATCGTTCTGCCGCACCTGCTCGCCCAATTCCTCGGCGGCGGCGTAGGCAGCCTCCAGCACCGCCTCGGCCCGTTCCTTGTCGGCCCGGGCCGTCTCCACGTCGGTCTGCAATTTGAATTTGGCGGTTTTCAGATCCTGCAGCTGCTCCAGCCACACGCTGATCTCCAGCACCCGCAGCTCATCCCGCAGCACCAGATACCGCTTGGCCACCTCCGCCTGCTTGCGCAGAGGCTCCACCTGCAGCTCCAGCTCCGCGATCTTGTCGTCGATGCGCACCAGATTCTCCTGGGTGCGCTCCAGCTTCCGTTCGGCCTCCTCCTTGCGGTGGCGGTACTTGCTGATGCCCGCCGCCTCCTCGAACACCTCGCGGCGTTCGCCGGATTTCACGGACAGGATCTCGTCGATCTTGCCCTGGCCGATGATGGAATAGCCCTCGCGGCCCATGCCGGTGTCCATGAACAGCTCGTTCACGTCCTTCAGCCGCACCGACTGCTTGTTGATATAGTACTCCGACTCGCCGCTGCGGTAATACCGGCGGGTAACGGCCACCTCCGCTTCGTCGCGGGGGAAGATATGCTCCGTGTTGTCAATGACCAGCGTCACCTGGGCAAAGCCCATCTGGCTGCGCTTCTCCGTGCCGCCGAAGATCACATCCTCCATCTTAGCGCCCCGGAGCTGGCGGCTGTTCTGCTCGCCCATGACCCAGCGGATGGCGTCGGAGATATTGGACTTGCCGGAGCCGTTGGGGCCCACGATGGCGGTGATATCCTCTCCGAAATTCAGGACTGTCTTATCGGGAAACGATTTGAAGCCCTGAATTTCCAGCGCTTTTAAGTACAAATAGTCCACCTCATTTTACATTGGCATACTTTAACTAGGATAGTGTATCAGAAAAGTGTGTATTTTTCAAGTTAAAGTTGGATGGGTGACGTGTTGCTTCACGGCAAATGATTTCTTTGCCTCCCTCGTCAGAGGGAGGTGGCATGACCGCAGGTCATGCCGGAGGGAGAGACAGTAAACGCAAGATTCATTGCAATTCACTTATCTCTCCCCCAGTCTCGCATACGCTCGACAGCCCCCTCGTCAGAGGGGGCCTTTAAGGCGCATTATCCCACTCCGTGCATCTCACAACTTTTCATCTCTCCTCTTCTCCACCATCTTGTACAGCGCCTCCAGCGCGTCGCTCAGGGAACCGATACGGTCGATGATGCCCAGGGCCACCGCCTCCTGGCCGTAGATGACGCTGCCCACGTCGTTGGCCATATCCCCCACCGACAGCATCAGCTCCCGGAACTTTTCGGCGCTGATGCGGGAATTGCGGGCCACAAAGTCGATGATCCGCTCCTGGATCCGCTCAAAGTACCGGTAGGTGGCCGGGGCGGCGATGACCTGTCCCGACATGCGGACGGGGTGGATGGTCATGGACGCGCTGGGCACGATAAAGGTAGCCTTGCCGCACACCGCCAGCGGCACGCCGATGGAGTGGCCGCCGCCCAGCACCAGCGTAGCGGTGGGCTTGGTCATGCCCGCCACCAGCTCGGCGATGCCCAGGCCCGCCTCGATATCGCCGCCCACCGTGTTCAGCAGCAGCAAAAGGCCGTCCACGTCGTCCTTCTCCTCCACCGACGCCAGCAGCGGCAGGACGTGCTCATATTTGGTGGTCTTTACGTTGGGGGGCAGTGTGGTGTGGCCCTCCACCTGGCCGATGATGGTCAGGCAGTGGATGGTGCCCCGCTTGTTCTTCACCACCGTGGAGCCCATTTCGATGATCTGCTGCTGGGGTGTGTCCCGGTTCTCCGGTTCGCTGCTCTGGCAGTTGTTGGCATAGTCGCTCATAGGTGCGCTCCCTCCTTTTTGCCCTAGTGTTTGCCGCCAAAAGGCAAACTATACCACTGGGAACGACGCTCTTGCTGCATAACAATACCCCCTCGTGAGGAACGGCCTCATGAGGGGGCTTATGTATGCAGCGTTATATGAGCGTGAATGTTTCGTTCGGAAATGAAACGACATGGAACACAACGCGCCATTCGATATCCTCCGCCGCCGGTTCAAAATGCAGCGCGGAGCAAACCGCGTGCAGGCTTTCCTGCGTATTCTTTTCAAATACCGTCACAGCCGGGCCAGCCGCGCCGCCGATCACAACGGTGCAGGCAATATCGTTTTGGGCCTGCGGCGCATAGCGGTTCGTGCATGGGGCGATTTCCAAAGGCCTGTCGCCCGCAGCACAATCGCAGATCGAAATAGCATCGTCCGGCTCAGGAGAAAGGGTATAGCTCATGGCGGTAAAATGCGTTGGGTAGAACCAGCGGTTCGAGTCAAATTGTTCTTGAGGAATTGACTGCCGCTCCAGTTCCCGCACCGTCAAGGTGTATTCCGTTCCGCTGACCGGATGGGAAAAGGAAAACGAATCGCCGGGAGCATGTGTCCTGAAATGCGGCCCGGGCACACAGCACGGCTGCTGCTTCATCGTAAGGGAAAGTGATCTTATTTCCGGGCGGCGTTTTCCGGCCCACAGGTAAGACTGTCTGTAAATCGTCCAGCCGTAGGAGTCGTCCAGGCCATAATGAGCGGCTGCCACTTGCGCCACTTTCTCATTTGCCGCGCCATCCGGCAGACACGGACTGATGCCTGCCGCACAGCCGTGAGAAGACCGCAGTGTCTTTCCGTTCAGCTCTATCTGGGCGCTGAAATCAAGGCCGAGCGGATTCTCCAATTCTATCTGCATCTGCTGTTCCTGGGTAAAGTTATCCTCTGAATCATTTTCAGCAGTCAGGTTCCATTTTGCTATGAATCTGCGGATGTCCTCCGCCTCGGTGCGCATGCAGAGATCCACCACCAAGCCCTTGCCGCAGGCATACACCGCGGGGATGACCCAGTGATGCCCCGCCCAATCAAATTGCTGATCCAGTCTGATCTCCGTCCCGGCACGGTCTCTTCCCAGATGTCCCCAGAAATTTCCCTCAAAGTAGACCTTCCACTCGGAAGCAGCCGGTTCGATTCTGCTGTCATCAAATGTGTTATCCATAATAGCCTCCCTGACCTCCGATTTGCCGGGCTCAGTTGCCGCATCACGTCGATGCAATTATTATAGTCAAAAAGGCGTTTTCGTACAAGTATTTCCCCGCAAAAGGTGTGTGAAAAATGAGCGCTAACCCCCCTCATTCCTGCCATGACTTGACATTTTGCCGCGAGTTCTATACAATACACAAGGTCATACGATGGTTTTTGTTTCCATTTTGGGGCAAAATCCAGGTATATAAGGAGGAAATCAAATGAAAAAACTGCTGGCATTCCTGCTGGCCCTGACGCTGGCGCTGTCCGTGACGGCCTGCGGTCAGGACGCGGCAGCCAATGACGAGGAGCAGAGCGTCATCGAGCTGACGCTGTGGACATATCCCATAGGCGACTGGGCCGATGAGACGGCGGTGAACAACCTGCTGACCCAGTTCAACACGGTGTATCCCGACATTCATGTGACGGTGCAGTGCCTGGATGAGGCCACCGGCGACGACAGTCTCAGCACCGCCGTGGACGGCGGCGTGGCGCCTGACATCCTGCTGGCCCAGCCGGACCGCCTGGTGAAGGGCTGGGGCGCCGAGGGCATGCTGGCCGACCTGTCCGACATGTGGGACGACGCCGACAAGCAGGAGGTCAACGCCGCCTGCCAGAGCGTCTGCTTCACCTCTGACGGCAAGTGCTACGCCTACCCCTTCGCCATGAACGTCCAGTGCATGGCCATCAACTACGACGCCTTCGTGACGGCGGGCGCCGACCAGTACATCGACCTTGAGACCCGCACCTGGACCACCGAGCAGTTCACCCAGGCGGTGAAGGCCCTGCGGGACAAGTACGGCGAGACGGTGGCCGCCGTGTACTGCTCCGGCCAGAACGGCGACGAGGGCACCCGTGCGCTGATCACCAACCTGTACGGCGGCACATTCACCAACGATGCCCACACTGCCTACACCGTGGATTCCGAACCCATCCAGCAGGCGCTGACCCTGCTGCGGGACACCAAGGGCATCGAGTTTGACGAGGCCATCAACGGCCAGGAGGAGGCCACCCTCTTCTATCACGAGTCCCTGAAGATGTCCTTCTGCTGGAGCCTGGCCCAGCAGACCGCCGAGACCGTGGACGAGCCCACCGAGGAGGGCGCGGAGCCTGTGGTCCACGAGGCGGGCAAGACCGTCAACGGCCAGACCATCGAGTTCATGTCCTTCCCCTCCGAGACCGGCGAGAACCGCCTGGAGGGCGATGTGTGGGGCTTCGGCGTATTTGACAACGGCGACCAGGAGAAGATCGACGCCGCCAAGCTGCTGATCCGCTACTTCGCCGACGGCCAGGGCACCAGCGCCGCCGTGAAGGCCGCCGGCTGCTTCCCCGTCCGCGCCGCTGTGGACGGCGCGAACCTGTCCGGCATCTGGAGCGGCAGCGACGTGATGCAGGAATACGCCAAGCTGACGGACTTCTTCGGCAGCTATCCCCAACTGACCCCCGGCTGGGCCACCGCCCGCACCGAGTGGTGGAACCTGCTGCAGCGCATCGGCAACGGCGGCGACCCGGTGATCGAGACCGAGACCTTCGTGGCCAACGCCAACGCCGCGGCAAGAGAATAATTTCACATGAAAAATGGCAGGCCGGTTGGCCTGCCATTTTTTACCGCCTTCTGAGGTTGCGCAGCAGGAGAACTTGTGATATACTCCAGATACTACCGAAACGGAGGACGCTATGGCGAACTTTACGAAGCAGGCGATCAAGGCCTCTTTTCTGAAGCTGCTGAACCAACAGCCCCTGAGCAAGATCAGCGTGCGGGACATTGTGGAGGACTGCGGCATCAACCGCAATTCCTTCTACTACCACTTTCACGATATCCCCTCCCTGCTGGGCGAGATCATCACCGAGCAGACGGAGCAGCTGATCCAGGCATACCCCTCCATCTCGTCGCTGGACGAGTGCTTCCACATGGCGTTTCAGTTCGCCCTGGAGAACAAGCGTGCCGTCATGCACATCTACCACTCGGTGAACCGTGACGTGTTCACCCAGAGCATGCTGCGGCTGTGCGAATACGCGGTGTCCACCTACATCGCCACCGCCTTCCCCGGTGATCTCATGAGCGAGAGCGACCGTCAGATTGTGATCCGGTTCATGAAATGCCAGCTCTTCGGCATGTGCATCGACTGGATCGACCGGGGCATGACCGACGCCGCCTACGACGACCTGCACCGGATGCTGGAGCTGAGCCGTGACGTGCCGGAGCTGATCATCCGCCGCAGCCGGGAGAGCCGGTGAATTTAGGCAAACCGCCCCTCTCTGCCCAAAAAGCAGGCAATCAAGGCCCGCTGTCCAAAACTTGGACAGCGGGCCTTTTTCTGTCCATTCCCCCCTTTCCCGGGAAATGCTATACTCCGCTGTGTTGAAAAGATCACCTGTGAAGGGGGTAAGAAAAATGCGTTCCGTCACACCCATGAGGGCGGCCAAGATCGGCTACATCGTCATGTCCGCCCTGTTCTGCCTGCTGGGCATCGTGCTGCTGTTCACGCCGGACGCCTCGGCGCTGTGGATCGGGCGGCTGCTGGGCATCGGCATGATCGTGTTCGGCGCGGTGAAGCTGGTGGGCTATTTCTCCCGGGATCTGTTCCGGCTGGCCTTCCAGTATGACCTGGCCTTCGGCGTGCTGCTGATGGTGCTGGGCATCGTGACCCTCAGCCATCCCGGCGACGCCATGAGCTTCCTGTGCGTCATGTTCGGCATCCCGGTGCTGGCCGACGGCCTGTTCAAGATCCAGATCGCCGCGGACTCCCGCCGCTTCGGCATCCACAACTGGTGGCTGGTGCTGGCGCTGGCGGTGCTGACCTGCGTCATCGGCGTGGTGCTGGTGTTCCGGCCCGATACCGGCGTCCGGGCGCTGACGGCCCTGATGGGCCTGTCGCTTTTATGCGACGGCGTGCTGAACCTCAGCGTGGCGCTGTGTACCGTGAAGATCGTGAACCACCAGCGGCCCGACGTGATCGAGACCGACGACTATGAAATAGGAAAGGACGAATAAGACCCATGCGTGCTGCAAAAGCGATCGTCAAGAACCGCGTGCTGATTTTGATCCTGGCACTGGTGCTGATGATCCCCGCGGTGTTCGGCATGCTGAACACCCGCATCAATTACGATATGCTCAACTACCTGCCCGACGACATGGACACCGTCATCGGCCAGGATACCCTGAAGGAGGACTTCGGCAAGGGCGCCTTCTCCTTCATCATCGTGGAGGACATGCCCGCCAGGGACGTGGCCGCCCTGAAGGAGAAGATTGAGGCCGTGAACCATGTGGACACCGTGCTGTGGTACGACTCCCTGGCCGACCTGTCTGTGCCCATGGAGCTGCTGCCCGACAAGCTGTACGACGCCTTCAACCAGGGGAACGCCACCATGATGGCGGTGTTCTTCGACTCCGCTACCAGCGAGGATGTGACCATGGACGCCATCCGTGACATCCGCGCCATCGCCGGAAAGCAGTGCTTCGTCTCCGGTATGTCGGCGCTGGTCACCGACCTGAAGGATCTGTGTGAGCAGGAGGAACCCATCTATGTGGCTCTAGCCGTGGCCTGCGCCTGCGCCGCCATGATGCTTCTGCTGGACGGCTGGCTGGTGCCCTTCGTGTTCCTGGCCAGCATCGGCATGTGCATCGTGTTCAATCTGGGCAGCAACTACTTCTTCGGTGAGATCTCCTATATCACCAAGGCCCTGTCCGCCGTGCTGCAGCTGGCCGTCACCATGGACTACTCCATCTTCCTGTGGCACAGCTATAACGAACAGCTCCGGCAGAACACCGACCATAACGAGGCCATGGCCGTGGCCATCCATGAGACCTTCGCCTCGGTGCTGGGCAGCTCCATCACCACGGTGGCGGGCTTCATCGCCCTGTGCTTCATGACCTTCACCCTGGGCCGCGACCTGGGCATCGTCATGGCCAAGGGCGTGCTGCTGGGCGTCATCGGCTGTGTCACCATCCTGCCCAGCATGATACTGCTGCTGGATAAGCCCCTGCAGAAGACCCGGCACAAGTCCCTGATCCCCGACATGGGCGGCTTTGCCAAGGGCGTGTGCAAGCGCTTCCCCGTGTTTCTCGTCATCTTCGCCCTGCTGATCGTCCCCGCCTATTACGGCTACGACAAGACCAACGACGAGGTCTATTACGACATGGGCCAGTGCCTGCCGGAGGACATCGACTACGTCATCGCCAACTCCAAGCTGGCGGAGGACTTCGACATCTCCTCCACCCACATGCTGCTG
>CAKTNW010000055.1 GCA_934589145.1 uncultured Oscillospiraceae bacterium
GGCTCGCCGGACACGGAGAAGATGGGCAGCTTCTGGCTCTCCACCAGCGTGTTGAACACGTCGATCATGGGGATGCCGGTGCGGATCATCTTGTTGGGTACGATACGCTTGGACGGGTTCACGGAGGGGCCGCCGATGGGGATCATATTCTCCGTCAGGGCCGGGCCGTTGTCGCGGGGCACGCCCGCGCCGTCAAAGATACGGCCCAGCAGGTGGTCGGAGAAGGACACCATCATGGGGCGGCCCAGGAAACGGACGGGATCCGTGGTGCTGACGCCCTGGGTACCGCTGAACACCTGCAGCGTCACCAGATCCTTGTCCAGCTTGATGACGTTGGCGTAGCTGTCGCCCACCAGGGCCAGGTCGCCGTTACGGACGCCGGAGGCCCGGACGGTCACCACGTTGCCCACAATGGATTCGATTTTCGTGTAAACTTTCTGCATATTGACTCACCTCTCAAAGCGCTGCCTTGCTCAGGTAAAAGTCCTTGAGCCGCTTTTCCTGGGCCTCGAACTCCGGCGTCCGGAACTCGGTGTTGTGCCAGTCCAGGAACTCCTGACGGAGCTGGTTGAAGAAGGCGCGGATCTCTTTCTTATCGCTCAAGGCGAAATTCCGGGTCAGCACGTCGTACAGCACATCGAACTCGTGGCGCTGGCGGTCGGGGCCGCAGGCCGCGTCGATGGGATCAAAGGAGTTCTGCTGGAGATAGACCGCGTCCAGCAGCTCGCCCTTCTGATAGACCACATAGTCCTCGTCAGAGGTGCCCTCCTCGCCGATGACCTTCATCATCTGGTTGATCTCGCTGCTGCGCTTGAGGATGGCGCGGGCCTGCTCCACCCGCTCCATGTCCACCACGCCCTGATACTTGGACCAGGAGTCGATGGGGTGGATGGCGGGGTACTTGCGGGCGTCGGAGCGCTCACGGGACAGGCCGTGGAACGCGCCCACCACCTTCAGCGTGGCCTGGGTCACAGGCTCCTCGAAGTTGCCGCCTGCGGGGGACACGGTGCCGCCGATGGTGACGGAGGCGATCTTGCCGTCCTTCAGCCGTACCTTACCGGCACGCTCATAGAACGAGGCGATGACGGATTCCAGATAGGCGGGGAACGCCTCCTCGCCGGGGATCTCCTCCAGACGGCCGCTCATCTCACGCATGGCCTGGGCCCAGCGGCTGGTGGAATCCGCCAGCAGCAGCACGTCCAGCCCCATCTGGCGGTAGTACTCCGCCATGGTGACGGCGGTATACACCGACGCCTCACGGGCGGCCACCGGCATGGAGGAGGTATTGCAGATGATGATGGTGCGCTCCATCAGGGAGCGTCCGGTGCGGGGGTCGGTCAGCTCGGGGAACTCCGTCAGCACCTCCACCACCTCGCCGGCGCGTTCGCCGCAGGCGGCTACGATGACGATGTCCACGTCGGCGTTCTTGGCCTCCATGTGCTGCAGCACCGTCTTGCCTGCGCCGAAGGGGCCGGGCACGCAGAAGGTGCCGCCCTTGGCCACCGGCAGGAAGGTATCCACGCAGCGCAGCTGGGTCACCAGCGTCTCGTCGGGGCGCAGACGCTCCTCATAGCAGCGGATGGGCTGCTTCACGGGCCAGGAGAACACCATGGTCAGCTCCTGCTCCTCGCCCTGCTCGTTCTCCACCACCGCCACGGTGTCCCGGACGTTATAGACGCCCTTCTCCCGGACGGACTTCACCTTCCACTCGCCCTTCAGGCCGAAGGGCACCATGATGAGATGGGTGAACAAGCCCTCCGGCACGCTGCCCACCGCGTCGCCCGCGGTGACGGTGTCGCCGGGCTTTACCCGGGGCGTGAACTCCCAGTCCTTATTGGGGATGGGATCCAGATACACGCCCCGCTCCAGGAAGTAGCCGCACTTCTCGGCCAGCTCCGGCAGGGGGTTCTGCAGGCCGTCGAACACCTGGGTCAGCAGGCCGGGGCCCAGCTCCACGCTCATCAGCTCGCCGGAGAGCTCCACCTTGTCGCCCACCTGGATGCCGTTGGTCATTTCATAGATCTGCATGCTGGCCGTGTCGCCGTTGACGCGGATGACCTCGCCCTTCAGGCGGTCATCCCCCACCAGCACATAGCCCACTTCATTTTTACGCACGGAGCCGGAAAAGCTGGCGGACACCAGATTCCCGTTCACTCCGGTCACATATCCTGTCACTTTGTCCATTTCGTTTCTCCTGTTCATGATAGGCTGGCGACCTGCTGGCGGATGTTGGCCATCAGGCCGTCAAAGGCCCGCTTGCCGGTCTCGTACCGGAAGCCCCGCTGCCGCTCCAGCAGCCGCAGCTTCATGGCGTAGCCATACAGGGCGTGGTCGTCGAAATTGTGCAGCCCGACCATATCGTCCAGGCGGCGGAATTCCAGCTCCAGCAAAAGCCGTTCGCCCTCCAACGGGTTCTCGGCGTTCACCGCCGCCGTCACCGTCTGCACGATGGCGGCGTCCCGGTCGGCGGGGATGGGGCAGGGGCGGCCCAGCTTCACATTCCGCTGATAGGTCAGCTCACGGGACAGGGCCTTATAAAAGGCGGCCCATTCCGACAGCAGCGGCCCCTTGTCCGATTCCACCGTCAGCGTCTCCAGCGTCTGATAGACCCCGCCGCTCACCGCCGTCCGGCACATGGCCAGAAACGCGGCGTAGTCCATGGGAGGCTCACCCTGTGTTTTCAGCATGGGCAGGCTGGAGATCAGATAGTAATAGGAAGCCACAGCGGCACCCCCTTACAGGCGGGTATCCCGGAAGAAGGGCATCATCATCTCCGCGATCTCCTGCTCCGAGCAGTCGAAGTAGCCGGAGCCGTCCTTGGCGGCCAGACGGAAGCCTGCGCCCACCTTCCTGGAGGGGCGGATCTCCAGCCCGGCTTTCAGCTCCTGTGCCAGCTCCTGGCGCAGGCCGTCCGTCACCTGGCCCACCTCCACGGTATAGGCGGCGACATCCTCGCCCTGCACGGCGGCCTGGATGAGCTTCACCAGCGCCTGCTGATCCAGCGCCTTGCCCACATCGGCGGCCAGCAGCTTTTCATACTCCTTCTGGATCTCCTGCCGGAAGGCCAGCACCGCGTCCCGCTTGGCCTGCTGGGCGTCCAGCTGGGCGCTGCTCTTGAACACCTCGATCTCCGCCCTGGCGTCGCCGCGCAGCTTGTCCGCCTCCGCCTTCGCGTCGGCCACAATGGCGTCGGCCTGCTTCCGGGCGTCGGCCAGAATGGCGGCAGCCTCCTGATTGGCGCTGTCGATGCCGTCCTTTTTGATGGAAGAAACAAGATCCTGAATCTGAAGTTCCATACACGTTCACCTTCTTATCTGAATTTTGCGGTTATTCCTACTCGTATTGTCTGTATTATAATACACATCTTGCAATTTGCAATATTTTTTCAAAAATCTACCATTTGAATTGCTAATGGTACCAAGCGTCAGAGGTTTCTCCCGCATTACGCCTGTATTGTAGCAGGCTCCGGGGGCGGATGCCATAGTCAAAATGAGCCGAGTGTACAAATTTCCCCAAAAAATCCGGTTTTACAAGTGGCGGTCAGGCGGGGATTTTGACAGAGAGATAGCAGCATATCGCTTGCGAAGGCAGGGAATCCATGCTATAATAATCCCATACCATATTGTAATAGGGGGAGGACACGATGAAACGATTACTTGCGTGGAGCCTTACACTGGTGATGCTTTTCAGTATGACCGGCACAGCGCTTGCGGATACGCCGGTCGGAAATGGTGATGTCGTCTACGACAGCCAGACGGCCGATACGAATGCGTACCGCTATGTGGACGCGGCGTATGTGGCGGGTAAGGAGAACTATCTGCCTTATTTTGAGCTGGTAGACGCGGAGGGAAACGGCCTTGAGCGCTACTATTCTGCCGGTGGAAAAGATGGCGTGCCGCTGTATACTGCCAGCGGGGAGAGCTCGGCATTGACGCTGGGAGATGAGGTCGGCGGCCTGGATGAATTGCGCTATCATTACAGAGCGGATGGAGAGAACGCGAGACAGGCATGGTCCTGCACAACGGATGAGATCAAGGCCGGCTGGAAGTACACCGACGAGAATGACGACACCGTGTACTGTGTTGAGGACAAGAGCGCCGACGAAACGGTGGACGGTTTTGCGCGGCTGCTTTTTGAGGGAGAAATCTACAATACGGTTTCCTATGAGCCGCTCAGGGGCGTGCATTTGCTGTATACCGCGGGGGGAAAGGATGTTGATGTGGCGATCGGCACCTATGAGGCGCCTTGCGCCGCCTGCGGCAAGGTCATCAGATATCAAAAGACCCATGTCACTGGTGGCAATTTCCTGTATCAGGATCTGACGAAGGAGTATGCGGATCTGTTGGCAGGCAAATTGGGAATCCTGCTGCCAAGGGGAAGTGAATGGATCACAGGCTGTATTTACATCGTAACGGGCTCCTCTGCGGTGGGAAGCGATATAGATTGGTCGCTGGATGAGACGGGAACCCTGACCATCAGCGGAAGCGGCAGGATAAGCAGCTATACTGATGAGGAACCTGCCCCGTGGCGTGAAAACGCCGCCGATATCAGACGGGTGGTGATCGAGAACGGCGTCACCGCCATTGGGGACAACGCGTTTCTGACCCTGAGGAATCTGGAGGAGGTCACCATCGCTGACAGCGTAGAGATGATCGGAAAGGATGCCTTTAACAGCTGTCGAGCCCTGCGCAGCGTTTCGCTGGGCGAGGGACTGCGGGAGTTGGGAGAAGGCGCCTTTGGCTATTGCTTCGACCTTACGGAGATCACCATTCCCGCCAGTGTATGGTGGATCGGCCCCCAGGCATTCGCGGGATGTACGGCGCTTACACTGCGCGTTGCCGAGGGGAACGAGGACTACTGCTGCGTGGACAATGTGCTGTTCAGCAAGGACATGAGCCGCCTGGTTTTCTGCTCCAATCAGAAGGCGGGCAGCTATACTGTGCCCAGCAGCGTGGAGACCATTGAGAACAGCGCGTTTTACTACTGCGTCGATCTTGACCACATCACCATTCCAGACAGCGTGACCGAGATCGGCGACAATGCCTTTAACCAGTGTGGTCTGCGGGAAATGACGCTGCCCGCGGGACTGACCTGGATCGGAGAGAGCCTCTTCTGGGGCAATCGCAATTTGACCCAGGTCACGATCCCCAATGGGGTGACCGGCATTGGCAGATATGCCTTCTCGAATTGTGATGAACTTGCCGGTCTGCGCCTGCCCAGCAGCGTGGAGACCATTGAGGAATATGCTTTCACAGGCTGTTCCGCGCTGCGGAGCGTGGTGCTTCCCACCGGTATGAAAACGGTGGGGCCGTATGCCTTTAACGAGTGCCAGACCCTGGAGGAGGTGGTGATCTCCGGCCAGGAGGTGCTGATTGACGCCACGGCCTTTAATGGCTGCCAGGCATTGAAAACCGTGTACTACGCGGGAAGCGCTGAGCAGTGGGCGCAGCGGATGCAGGACAGCAGCGGGGACGGCGACACTTCTCTGGCAGACGCCGCGCTTGTTGCCGGTTTTGAAAAGGGCAATCTGAATGGACAGGGCGGTGAGCCGGATATTGCCGATGTGCAGTGCCTGTACAACTATCTGGCGGCCAGCGAAATGACGGGAAAGTATCAGGACAGCCAGGTGGCCTTCCAGGCCGCAGCCGATGTGAACGATGACGGCATGGTGGATGTGTACGATCTGCAGTCGTTGTATGAGAGCGTTTCTCAATAGTTGAATTTCCCTTGCGCCCGCGTACCGGCGAGGTACGCGGGCGTGTTTCCGTTTTGTCATTTGACAGCCGGGGCGTTTTCTGGTATCATGCTCTCCAACCATCTGAAAAGGAGACGTACTATGGAAAAATTCATTCCCTATGAGAAGCTCTCCAAGAAGGAGAAGCGCAGGCGTGACGCCATGATGCGGGACACCTGGGGCGCGTTGAACCCGGTGACCCGGAAAAGTAAAAATCCCAAGGCGTATGACCGCCGGAAGGCACGGAAGTGGATGGATGATCCCCTGTCCGTGCCTTTTTCGTTTTCCGGGGAAATTGCTCTTGCGTCCGGAATCACCCAGTAGTACAATAGGAAAAATAACTTTCAGGAGGACTGTCCTATGAAGCTTGCCCTTTGTCAGATGGCCATGAGCGACAACGAGAACGAAAATCTGGCGCGCCAGCTTGCCGCCCTGCGGCAGGCCGCCTTTCACGGCGCGGATCTGATCGTCTATCCGGAGCTGCAGCTCCACCGGTTCTTTCCCCAGTACGCGGGCTGCGATGTGTCCGGCAAGCTGCTGACGGCGGACGCGCCGGTCGTCCGGCAATTTCAGGACGCCTGCCGGGAGAACCGCATCATGGCGGCCCCCAACTTCTATCTGCGGGAGCCCTCCGGCTGCTTCGACGCCACGCTGCTGATCGGCAGCGACGGCACGCTGCTGGGCCGCCAGAAGATGGTGCACATCGCCCAGGCGGCCCAGTTCTATGAGCAGGATTACTACACCCCCTCCGACGACGGCTTTCTGGTGTTCGACACGCCCCGCGGGAAGATCGGCGTCGTGGTGTGCTTCGACCGGCACTATCCCGAGAGCATCCGCACCGAGGCGCTGATGGGGGCCGACCTGATCCTGATCCCCACCGCCAACACCGAGAGCGAGCCCATGGAGATGTTCGACTGGGAGATCAAGGTGCAGGCCTTCCAGAACAGCGTGGCGGTGGCCATGTGCAACCGCATCGGCAGGGAGGGGGAGATGGTGTTCTCCGGCCGGTCGCTGGTGACGGACGCCAACGGCGACACCATCGCCCAGGCGGGCAGCGGCGAGGAGCTGCTGTACGCCGAGGTGGACATGGCCGCTTCCGCCCGTATCCGTGCCGCGCGGCCCTATACCAGCCTGCGGCGGACGGAGCTGTACCGGTGAAGCCTGTTATCTAAAAAATTTATCAGCTTCCCTGACAAAAAGTCTTGTATTTTGACAAAAGGTGCGTTAAGATAAGGATATATACGGCTAAGATAACCGTGTATCTGCAAAACTTATAAAGGAGAGACTTATCACATGGAGCGCATCTTCCATCTGAAGGAGAACGGCACCACCGTCAAGACGGAGATCCTTGCCGGTCTGACCACCTTCATGACCATGGCGTACATCATCGCCCTGAACCCCAATCTGCTGACCAACTTCGCCGTTGGCACCCCCCTCTGGAACGGCGTTTTCCTGGCCACCTGCATCGCCAGCGCCATCGGCACGGTGTGCATGGCCTTCCTGGCCAACAAGCCCTTCGTCATGGCGCCCGGCATGGGTCTGAACAGCTTCTTTGCCGTCATCGCCGGCAACGTGGCCGCCATGCTGAACACCGACTACACCAGCGCCTTCCAGGCGGTGCTGTGCATCATCCTGGTGGAGGGCATCGTGTTCCTGCTGCTGAGCGTGTTCAACATCCGCGACAAGATCGTGGACGCCATCCCTCTGGGTGTCCGTCTGGGCATCGGCCCCGCCATCGGTCTGATGCTGATGAACATCGGCCTTGGCTCCAACGTGGGCATCTATGCCGAGGGCAACGGCTACACCAGCCCCTTCTATGTGCTGCGTGACTTCTTCGGCGCCATGACCCCCAGCGTCATCAAAGATCACATGGGCCGGGAGTACAGCACCATGGTGCTGACCGTGGTCACCATGTTCATCGGCCTGTTCGTCATCATCCTGCTGGCCAAGAAGGGCGTCAAGGCCGCCGTTCTGGTGGGCATGCTGGTGGCCTCCGTCATCTACTGGGCGGGCAGCTTTATCTTCCTGCACACCAACCCCTTCGCCTCTCTGCGGGGCGCGTCCTTCCTGCCTCCCTTCCAGGATATGGTGAGCACCACGCTGTTCAAGTTTGACTTTACCGACTTCTTCCGTCTGGGCTGGTTCACCGCCCTGAGCCTGATCATCACCTTCTGCATGATCGACATGTTCGACACCATCGGCACCCTGGTGGGTACCGCCTCCCGTGCCGGTATGACCGACAAGGAGGGCAACATGCCCAAGATGAAGGAAGCCCTGCTGTCCGACGCCGTGGGCACCGTGGCAGGCGCCTGCTGCGGTACCTCCACCGTCACCACCTTCGTGGAGTCCGCCTCCGGCGTGGAGGCCGGCGGCCGCACCGGCCTGACCTCCCTGACCTCCGCGTTCATGTTCCTGGCCTGCATGTTCATCGCCCCCGTGGCCGCCATCATCCCCGCCGCCGCCACCTCCTCCGCCCTGATCTATGTGGGCATCCTGATGCTGCAGGGCCTGAAGAACGTGGACTTCGACGATCTGGATCAGGTGGTGCCCGTGTTCATCATGCTGCTGGCCATGCCCATCTCCGGCTCCATCGGCCACGGCATCGGTCTGGCCATGATCTCCTACACCGTCATCAAGGTGTTCTCCGGCAAGGCCAAGGACGTGTCCGCCCTGACCTATGTGATCACGCTGCTGTTCCTGGTGAAGTTCTTCGCCGTGGTGTAAGCGCGCCGATAACCGCATAAAACGCCCCCGCCTGTTATCAGGCGGGGGCGTTTTCATATAGTGGGGAAGGGAATTACAGCTTCATGGCCGCGGCGGATTCCTCCAGCTTGGCGATGAGGGAGCGGGCCTTTTCGGCCTTTTCCCGCTCGGCGTTCACCACGTTCTCCGGGGCGCGGGAGGTGAAGGACTCGTTGGCCAGCTTGGCCTCGATGCGCTTCAGGTTATCCTCGGCCTTGGCCTTCTCCTTGGCGATGCGCTCCAGCTCGGCGGCGATATCCACCAGCTCGGCCAGCGGCAGATAGATGTTGGCGTCGTGGGTCACCACGGTGACCATGCCCTTCAGGTCGGCGGGCGCCTGGTCGGTGACGGTGACCTCGCTGGCGTAGGCCATGCGGGTGATGAAGTGCTTGCCCACGGTGTAGGTCTCGGGCCGCTTGGTCACCAGGATCATCTGGGCCTTCTTGGAGGGCGGCACGTTCATCTCGCTGCGGCGGGCGCGGACGGCGGTGATGGCGTCCTTGACGCACTCCATGTCGGACTCCGCCTGGGGGAAGTGGAGGCTCTCCTGATAGGTGGGCCACGCCGCGCGGATCAGGAAGTCGCCCTCGTGGGGCAGGGCCTGCCAGATCTCCTCGGTCAGGAAGGGCATGAAGGGGTGCAGCAGCTCCAGGATACGCAGCAGCACATAGCACAGCACGTTCTCGGCGGCCAGCTTGGCACTCTCGTCCTCGCCGTTCAGGCGGGTCTTGGTCAGCTCGATATACCAGTCGCAATAGGTGTCCCAGATGAAGTCGTAGATCTTGGCAGAGGCCACGCCCAGCTCATAGGCGTCCATATTCTCGGTGACCTCGCGGATCAGGGTGTTCAGCTTGCTGAGGATCCACTTGTCCTCCAGCTCCAGCTTTTCGGGAAGCTGCACCTTGTCGATGGTGAGGTTCATCATGACGAAGCGGCTGGCGTTCCAGATCTTGTTGGCAAAGTTGCGCATGGCCTCGCACTTCTCCACGAAGAAGCGGGTGTCGTTGCCGGGGCTGTTGCCGGTGATCAGGTTGAAGCGCAGGGCGTCGGCGCCGTACTTCTCGGCCATCTCCAGGGGGTC
>CAKTNW010000056.1 GCA_934589145.1 uncultured Oscillospiraceae bacterium
GCGCTATCCAGAGATTCGCCTTCCTTGACATGAATTTCGGACATCTATTTTTCCCTCCCTCCGATGCACCCGGCTCGATCCAGGGTGCTCTTTAAGAGTCATTAGGCATGACTTAACGAATGATATTATACTGACACGGGCATATCTTGTCAAGATATTTTTCACATTTTCTGCGCAAAAGGGCGAAAAAAGCAGGGCGGTTCATGGAACCGCCCTGCTTTTCGGCAGTTTTACTTGGCGGGCTTCACGATCAGGTTGATGAGCTTGTTCTTCACCAGGATGGTCTTGACGACGGCCATGCCCTCGGTGGCCTTCTGCACCTTCTCCACGGTCTTGACAGCCTCCATAACGGCGGCCTCGTCGCTGTCCACGGGGACATTGATGGTGCCCTTCAGCTTGCCGTTGACCTGCACGGCCATCTCCACGTTGGCGTCGATGGTCTTTGCCTCGTCATAGGCGGGCCAATCCATCTGCATGGCCATCTTGCCGCTCTTGGCGGCGAAGCCGGTCAGCTCCCACATCTCCTCCACCATGTGGGGGGCGAAGGGGGACAGCATCAGCATCAGCATGGACAGGTCGCCCTTGGTGAGACCGTTGGCATAGAAGGCGTTGACCAGCGCCATCAGGGCGGCGATGGCGGTGTTCATCTTCAGCTCGTCGATATCACCTGTGACCTTCTTGATGGTCTTGTGGATGATGGACTCGTTCTTGGCGGAGATCTGGTCGTTGTCCTCGGCCATGTCCATCAGGTTCCAGCAGCGATCCAGGAACTTCTTGCAGCCGCGGACGGCGTTGGTGGACCAGGTGGCGGTCTTTTCAAAGTCACCGATGAACATGATATACAGGCGCAGGGTGTCGGCGCCGAATTCCTTCACCACGTCGTCGGGGTTCACCACGTTGCCCAGGGACTTGGACATCTTCACAGAGGGACGCAGGGCCAGATTGCCGTGCAGGCGGATCAGCTCCTCCTTCTCGGCCTCGGTCTTGGCGTTGCCCACATAGTAGGGGTTCTCGCCCAGGATCATGCCGTGGCTGGTGCGCTTGGCGTAGGGCTCCTTGGTGTGCACCACGCCGATGTCGTACAGGAACTTATGCCAGAAGCGGGAGTACAGCAGGTGCAGGGTGGTGTGCTCCATGCCGCCGTTGTACCAATCCACGGGGCCCCAGTATTCCTCGGCCTCCTTGGACACCAGCTCGTTCTTGTTGTCGGGATCCATATACCGCAGGAAGTACCAACTGGAGCCGGCCCAGTTGGGCATGGTGTCGGTCTCGCGCTTGGCGGGGCCGCCGCAGCAGGGGCAGGTGGTGTTGACCCAGTCGGTCATGCGGGCCAAGGGGCTCTCGCCGTCGTCGGTGGGCTCATAGGCCTCCACCTCCGGCAGCACCAGCGGAAGCTGATCCTCCGGCAGCGGCACCCAGCCGCACTTCTCGCAGTTCACCAGGGGGATGGGCTCGCCCCAGTAGCGCTGGCGGGAGAACACCCAGTCACGGAGCTTATAGTTGACCTTCTCCTTGCCGAAGCCCTGCTCCACCACATACTTCTTCATGGCGGGGATGGCCTCGCGGACAGTCATGCCGTTCAGGAAGCCGGAGTTCACCATGACGGCGCTGTCGTCCTTGGCCACGAAGGCCTCCTTGGTGACGTCGCCGCCGGAGACCACCTCGATGATGGGCAGGCCGAACTTGGTGGCGAACTCCCAGTCGCGCTGGTCGTGGCCGGGCACGCCCATGACGATGCCGGTGCCGTAGCCCATCAGGACATAGTCGGACACGAACATGGGCAGGGGCTTATGGGTGACGGGGTTGATGACCTCCACGCCCTCCAGCCGGACGCCGGTCTTGTCCTTGTTCAGCTCACCGCGCTCAAAGTCGGACTTGCGGGCGGCCTCTGCCTGATAGGCCTCCACCTCGGCCCGGTTGGCGATCTGGGGCAGCCACTTCTTCAGCGTGGGATGCTCGGGAGAGATGACCATATAGGTGGTACCGAACAGGGTGTCGGCACGGGTGGTGTACACGGTGACATCCTCGCCCATGTTGGTCTTGAAGGTGATGTCGGCGCCGGTGGAGCGACCGATCCAGTTCTTCTGCTGGGTCTTGACGCGCTCGATATAGTCCAGATCGTCCAGATCGTCGATCAGGCGCTGGGCATACTTGGTGATGCGCAGCATCCACTGGCTCTTTTCCTTCTGCACCACTTCGCCGCCGCAGCGCTCGCACACGCCGTTGACGACCTCCTCGTTGGCCAGCACCACCTTGCAGCTGGTGCACCAGTTGACGGCCATGGTGGCCTTATAGGCCATGTCGTGCTTGAACAGCTGCAGGAAGATCCACTGGGTCCACTTGTAGTACTCGGGGTCGGAGGTGTTGACGCAGCGATCCCAGTCGAAACCGTAGCCCAGCATTTTCAGTTGGCGGGTGAAGTTGGCGATGTTGTCGTGGGTGACGATGGCGGGATGGATGTGGTTCTTGATGGCGAAGTTCTCGGTGGGCAGGCCGAAGGCGTCGTAGCCGATGGGGAACAGGACGTTATAGCCCTCCATGCGCTTTTTACGGGTCACGATGTCGATGGCCGTAAAGGGACGGGGATGGCCCACATGCAGGCCCTGTGCGGAGGGATAGGGGAACTCGATCAGGCCGTAGAACTTCTTCCGGGTCTTGTCGCCGGTGACGGCGCGGTAGGGCTTGGTCTTTTCCCAGTTTTCCTGCCATTTCTTTTCAATGGCCGCAAAATCGTAATTCATGCTTCTTCTCCTTTGTATGATCAAATAGTATTGTCGAACATAAAAAGCCCCTGACTTCCGAAGAAGTCAGGGACGTGAAAACGTGTTACCACCCTGATTCCGCCGCCGGTCGCCCGGTCGGCGCTCAGTCCCCCTCTCATCAAAAGGGGCAGCGCCTGTAACGGGGCGCGGATCCGTTCCGCCCTGTTCAGGCGGAAAGCTCCGGGGCCAGTATCACGCAGCGCCTCCACCGGCTCGCACCAGACCGCCGGCTCTCTTGCGTCAGACATTCCTGCGCTTTTTTCCCATCATCGCTTCTGTTTCTTTTTGCAGAACATTGGTCACATTGTACCCACTTTGCCGCCGTTTGTCAAGGGATTTTCACCTTATGCCAGCCATTTTCATACAATATAACACATTCATTCCGCGGCGGAGGGCCCTCCGCCGTTCACAGGAGGTCTTTCCATGGCGACACAGGAATTTTCCCTGCAGCAGTTGCAGCCCTTTCTGGAAGGCAATCCGGGACGCGGCACCCTGCGGGTGCAGGTATCCACGGCCCGCGGCGCCTTCCCGGTGAACCGGGCGGTGGTGGAGGTGGCCGTGATGCTGGGCGGCGCGCGGGTGCTGCTGTACCGCAAGCGCACCGACAGCAGCGGCATTGCCGACGGCTTTACGCTGCCCGCCAAGCCCTTTTACGAGTCCCAGAGCCCCGGCACCGCCGGAGACAGCATGGCCAGCTATGTGGTGTCGGTGAGCCACCCCGCCTATGAGACCGTCACCGATCTGCCCGCCGGGGTGTTCATCGGCACGAAAACCATCCTGCCGGTGGCGCTGACCCCGGTCACACAGTGAGGAGGCCCGGCCCATGCCTGTCTATCCGGTGGTTCCCACCTCCATCACCGTCCATCTGGGCCTGCCCGACAGCAGCGCCCCCAATGTGACGGTGCCCTTCACCAGCTACATCAAGAATGTGGCCTCTCACGAGCTATACCCCACCTGGCCGGAGGCGGCGCTGCGGGCCAATATCATGGCCCAGATCTCCTTTGCCCTGAACCGGGTGTATACGGAGTTCTACCGCAGCCGGGGCTACGATTTCGACATCACCAGCACCACCCAGCGGGATCAGGCCTACG
This sequence comes from uncultured Oscillospiraceae bacterium, assembly GCA_934589145.1. Taxonomy (GTDB): domain Bacteria; phylum Bacillota; class Clostridia; order Oscillospirales; family Oscillospiraceae; genus Vescimonas. Next base: position 3,854 of record CAKTNW010000056.1, read on the forward strand.
TCTCCGGCGGCAATGTGTTCGAGAATATCAGCCAGATCGTGGACGACATCTTCAACAACTACATCGTGCGGCAGGGCAGCGTGGAGCCGCTGTTCGCCGCCTTCTGCGACGGGGTGCGCACCCGGTGCAATGGCCTGAGCCAATGGGGCAGCGTGGATCTGGCGGAGGCGGGGTACATCCCCTATGAGATCCTGCAGTACTACTACGGCGACGACATCAACATCGTGTTTGACGCGCCGGTGGCCGACAACATCCCCTCCTATCCCGGCCGCCCGCTGGAGCGGGGCTCCTATGGCCAGAGCGTCCGCACCATCCAGCAGCAGCTCAACCGCATCCACGAGAACTACCCCGGTATCCCGGTGATCTCCCCCGTGTCCAACGCCTTTGACCGGAACACGGAGGACGCGGTGCGGGAGTTCCAGCGGGTGTTCAACCTGGACGCCGACGGCATCGTGGGCAAGGCCACCTGGTACAAGATCAAGGAGGTCTGGACGGGGGTGAAGCAGCTCAGTGAGCTGGCCAGCGAGGGGCTGACCCTGACGGAGGTGCAGCCCGCCTTTCCGGAGGTGCTGCGCTACGGCGACGAGGGCGTGGCCGTCACCACCGTGCAGTACTATCTGGCGTTTCTGGGCTACTTCCTGCCGGAGCTGCCCCAGCTCGCCCTGACCGGTGTGTTCGACGACGATACCCGTGACGCAGTGTACACCTTCCAGAACGCCTACGGCCTTCCCGTGGACGGCGTGGTGGGCCGTGACACCTGGAACAGGCTGCTGAGCGTATACGACCAGCTGCTCCGCGACCTGCCCCAGGACTATCAGAACTACATTGAACAGGTCTATCCCGGCCGCTTTCTGGTGCTGGGGGACGAGGGCCGGGCGGTGCGGCAGCTTCAGGAGAACATCCGCGCCATCGCGGCGCAGGATCCCGCCATCCCCACAGTGGAGGCCGACGGCGTGTTCGGCCCGGCCACCCAGCGGGCCGTGCTGGCCCTGCAGCGGCAGTTGGGCATCGACCAGAGCGGCGCGGTGGGGCCGGTGCTGTGGACGCGGGCGGCGGAGCTGGCCAGCGGGCTATAAAAAAGGGAAGTCGAAAGCGTTGGCTTTCGACTTCCCTTTTTCTTATTCGTTGGGCGTTACCACACCGGAGACATCCACGGGCTTGCCGTCCCGCCACAGGCGCTCCAGGCCGTAAAACTCCCGGGCCTCGGCGTTAAAGACATGCACGGCGATGCAACCGTAGTCCAGCAGCACCCAGGTGCCGCCGCGATAGCCCTCGCGGTGCAGCGGCTGCTCACCGGCCTCCTCCAGCATCACCTTTTCCACGTTGTCCACCAGGGCGTTGATCTGGGTATTGCTGGAACCGGTGGCGATGACAAAATAGTCCGCCAGGGTGGTCAGCTCGCCGATCTCCAGCACCTGGATCTCCCGGCCCTTCTTATCGCTCAGCGCTTTGGCCGCCAGCAGGGCCATTTCCTTAGGCTCTTTCATATGGTCACTCCTTTTCTGATCAGGTCGCCTCTCGCGTCCAATGTATCGTGGTGCACGGGATTGCCCATGCCCTCCATCTCCTCGATGGTCATGGTCAGGCCCAGCAGCAGCCCCCGGTCAAGGTCGTCATAGACCGCCTCCCGCAGGCGCACCACATCGGGATCATTGGCAAACTCCCGGCTGGGCTCGATGTAATCGGCCAGATACACGATCTTCTCCAGCAGCTTCATACCCGCCCGGCCGGTGGTGTGGTACAGAATCGCCTCGTACACCTCGTCATCCACGCCGTATACATGGCGGGCGATGGCCGCGCCGGTCTTGGCGTGCAGCAGCTTCAGTGCCTTCCGCTCCAGCGGGTCGAGGGAGATGCCGTACTGCTCACAAAGGGCCAGCTGCTCCGCCATGTCCAGCTTCTTGGTGCAGTCGTGGAGCAGTCCCGCCACGCGGGCCTTGGTCTCGTCCGCGCCGAAGCGCCGGGCAAGCTTCGCCGCCTCCTCCGCCGTGCCCAGCACATGGGGCATCCGCTTGGGCTTGAGATAGCTCATGGCGATGGGCCGCAGCTCCTCCACCGTCAGATGCTTCAGGTCGGCGGCCGTGCCGTACAGGTGCTCCCGCTGAACGTAGCCCCACACGACTTCCGGTACAAGGTCACTCCCCTGCCCTGCCGCCAGCGCGGCGCGGACATCGGTGGAGGACAGCTCGATGAGCTCCGGGTTGTCCAGCAGCATCACCTGGGCCTGGTACTGTCCCTCCAGCAGCGCCTTCTGCCGCTCCATGGCGGCGCGGATGTCCTCGTCCACCCGGCTGAAGGCGCCGATATGGGCCAGTCCGCAGATGACCTCCGGCTCGTGCCAGGTGTGGAGGGACAGGAACATATCCGACCCCATCAGCAGCCACAGCTCCGCATCGGGATACTGCTCACGCAGGGCCCGCAAGGTGTCGCTGGTATAGCTTTTTCCGGTGCGGCGCAGCTCGATGTCGCTGGCCTCGGCCACACGGCCGATGGGCGCCGCCATCAGCGCCGCCATGTCGTACCGCTGCTGCGCCGTCACGCGGTCGGGCAGCGGCTTGTGGGGCGGCACGCTGTCCGGCACCAGCAGCAGCTTATCCAGATCCAACTGGGCCGCGGCGGCACGGGCCATGGTCACATGGCCGTTGTGGGGCGGGTTGAATGTCCCGCCGAATACGCCGATCCTCATGCCTGCTTCGCCTTTACCAGTTGGATCTTCCGCTTCTCCTTGTTGTGCTGATAGCGGTACAGCACGAACTTGCTGCCGATGACCTGCACCACCTCGCTGCGGGTGGCCACGGCCAGCTCCTCCGCCGCCTCGCGGGCGGTGTACATGCTGTTCTCCAGCACCCGGCCCTTGATGAGCTCACGGGCCTCCAGGGCGTCGTTGGCCTGCTTCACCAGATTGTCGCCGATGCCGTCCTTGCCCACATGGAGGATGGTGTCCATGGTGGCGGCCATGCCCCGCAGTTGGGCGCGCTGCTTGCTTGTCAATTCCATATCAGTGCTTCTCCAAATATTCTTTCAATTCCGCGGCAAATACGCGCAAAGCGTTGCCCCGGTGGGATATCTCGTTTTTCTCCTCCGCCGTCAGTTGGGCAAAAGTACGGCGCTTCTCCGGCAGGAAGAACACCGGATCATAGCCGAAGCCGTTCTCCCCCATGGGGGCGAAGGCGATGGTGCCGTGGCAGTCGCCGTCCGCCGTCAGCACGTCGCCGTTGGGAAACGCGCAGCAGATGGACGTGTGGAAATGGGCGGCGCGGTTGGTGGCGCCCCGCATGTTCTGCAGCAGCAGGGCGCAGCGGGCCGGGTCGCTGTCCAGATTGCCGTACCGGGCGGAGTAGATGCCCGGCGCGCCCTGGAGCCAGTCCACGCACAATCCGGAGTCGTCGCCGATGGCGGGCAGGCCGCTGGCTTCCATGACGGCCCTGGCCTTCAGCGCGGCGTTCTCGGCAAAGGTGGTGCCTGTCTCCTCCACGTCCAGAGCAAGGCCCAGGTCGGATTCCAGCACCACTTCCACGCCCAGTTGGGACAGGATCTCCTGCATCTCCTTCAATTTCCCACGGTTGTGGGAGGCCAATACAAATTTCATCGCAGAATGTCCCCCAATACCTCTTTTTGTTTGGCGATCAGCTCACGGTTGCCTCTGGCGCACAATGCCACCAGCTCCTGCTGCTCCGCCACAGTGAAGGCCCGGCCCTCGCCGGTGCCCTGGATCTCGATGATCTCGCCCTGCTCGTTCATGATGCAGTTCAGGTCCACCTGGGCCCGGCTGTCCTCGCTGTAGGGCAGATCCAGCACCGCCGTATCGTCCACGATACCGGCGCTGACGCCCGCCACATAGTGCTTGATAGGCATGCGGCCGATATAGCCCTCCTTCACCAGCCAGCGGCAGGCCAGGGCCAGGGCCACAAAGCCGCCGGTAACGCTGGCGGTACGGGTGCCGCCGTCGCCCTGCAGCACGTCGCAGTCGATGGTGACGGTGCGCTCACCCAGCAGCTTCATGTCCACCGCCGCCCGCAGGCTGCGGCCGATGAGCCGCTGGATCTCGGCGCTGCGGCTGCTGAGCTTCAGCTTGTCCACATCCCGGCGGCTGCGCTGGCGGTTGGCCCGGGGCAGCATGGAGTACTCCGCCGTGACCCAGCCGCAGCCGGGCTTCACATGGGGCGGCACCCGCTCCTCCACCGAGGCGGTGCACAGCACCACCGTGTCGCCGCAGCGGATGAGGACGCTGCCCTCGGCAAACTTATTGAAATCCGGCGTGATGGTCACATCACGCAATTCATTGTACTTTCGTCCGTCGGCTCTGGTCACGGATCTCACATCCCCTTTCGTTATCTTTCCCCTCAGAACAGGTCCGCGGTAAATTCTCTGGCGTCGAAGGGCTTCAGATCGTCGATTCCCTCGCCCACGCCCACGAACTTCACCGGCACCTGCAGCTCCTGGGCGATGGCGATGACGATACCGCCCTTGGCGGTGCCGTCCAGCTTGGTCAGGATGATGCCGGTCAGGCCCGCCGTCTCCTTGAAGGTGCGGGCCTGGACAAGGCCGTTCTGGCCGGTGGTGGCGTCCAGCACCAGCAGCGTCTCGCACACGGAGTCGGGACACTCCCGGGCGATGATCTTCCGCAGCTTGGCCAGCTCGTTCATCAGGTTCTGCTTGTTGTGCAGCCGTCCCGCCGTGTCGCACAGTACCACATCCACGCCCCGGGCCTTGGCGGCCTGCAGGGCGTCGAACAGCACGGCGCCGGGATCGGCGCCCTCGTGCTGGCGGATGATGTCCACACCGGCGCGGTCAGCCCAGATCTCCAGCTGGTCGGCGGCGGCGGCACGGAAGGTATCTCCGGCGCACAGCAGCACCTTCTTGCCCTCCGCCTTCAGCTGGGCGGCCAGCTTGCCGATGGACGTGGTCTTGCCCACGCCGTTGACGCCGATGAACAGCACGATGCTGGGGGTGGTGGACAGGTTCAGGGAGGCGTCGCCCACCTCCAGCTTCTCCGCCAGGATGGCCCGCAGGGCGTCCTTCACCTCGTCGGCCCGGGTCAGCAGCCGCTCCTTCACCTTTTTGCGCAGCTTCTCCACCGCGTCGGTGGCAGAATCCACGCCCACGTCCGCCAGGATCAGCGCCTCCTCCAACTGGTCGTAAAATTCATCGTCCAGCTTATCAAATGTCACAGAGGCCAGCCATGCCTCCTTGAGCTGCTTGAAAAATCCCATAGGCTCCTCCTTATTTGATATGCAATTCCTTTGCCATGTCGTTCATGTTGATGGTCAGGATCCGGCTGACGCCCCGCTCCTGCATGGTGACGCCGTACAGCACGTCGGCCTCCTCCATGGTGCCCCGGCGGTGGGTGATGACGATGAACTGGGTCTTTCCGGCGATGCGCCGCATATAGCGGGCATAGCGCACCACGTTGGACTCGTCCAGCGCCGCCTCGATCTCGTCCATGACGCAGAACGGCGTGGGATGTACCTTCA
>CAKTNW010000057.1 GCA_934589145.1 uncultured Oscillospiraceae bacterium
CGGCCATGAACAAGTTCAAGATGGAAGCCGCCAACGACCTGCGTGTACCTGCACCATCTTAAAAATCACAGCAAAAAAATTGCAAGAAATTACTTAAATCGACGAAATGATCCACATGCGGGGTATGTCAAAGGAGATTTCATGTAGACGACTATACCCATTCTGTTACAGTGGTGCCAGTTGCTCATGCAGTATCATCTCTACGATTCCGCGATCCATTTTCCCGCGTTCCAGCATCTTTCATCACCCTTACCCATTCTACCATATCTAGCAGAAAAAGCCCAGCACCAGCTGGACTTTTTCGACAGGCTGAGCACGATCCATGTTGGATCGTGCTCTCCGCTTGTATTGCTATTTGAATGTTTTTAGTATTAACTTCGTGCGTAGAGTGTTTTTCCGTTGCGCCATATCAAATCAGAATCAGTATTTAAATCGCGCCGACAGACTCGAGATACTTGACAGCGCCGCTGTGAAGCTCAAGACCGGCAGGATTGTTGTAGTAATCCACCAGGCTCTCAAGGGTGTAGCTCTTGCAGTTGGTGTAAGCGAGGACAGAGTCGTCCAGATTGTCAAAAGTGGTCTTGAGGAACTGATAAACAAAGCCCTCATCAAGATCCGCCATCGCAACGAACACGGGCATTTTCGCCAGAACTGCGATATCCTCCGTCTGGCCGATGTAGGTATTCGCCGGGATCACAGCCGTGCCAAAGTAAGGATAGTTGGAGGTGATGTTATTCATGTGCTCCTCTGAAATCGACAGCCACAGGCAATCCGTCGTGGAGGCAAGGTCGGCAAATGCGGAGACCGGAGCAGCGCCGAACTGGATGATCGCGTCGACATGCTTGTCTCTCATGGCATCGGCCATCTCGGAGGTGGTGACCGCCTGAATCTTGTAGTCACCCTCGTTCAGACCGTACTCCTTCAGAATCAGCGGGGTATAGTCCGTAAGCTGGGTACCGGAGTTGCAGGCGATTGTCTTGCCCTTGAGCTCCTCAATGGCAGTAATGCCGGAATCCTTGCGGACAATGATGTTGCACACGTTGTTCCACTCGCCAGGGAGCACAACGCGGATGTCGCCAGAGTAGCCGCCCTCGGAGAACTCACGAGTGCCGGTCGCTGCACAGTAAGCGATGTCAATATTGGAAATGCACATGCCCAGATCGCCCTCAAGCAACATCTTGTTGTTCTCAACGGAGCCGGTGGTCGTCTCGGCATTGCAGGTCGTTCCGCTGAACTTTTCATTGAAGGTCTGGCAGAACGTGGAAGTGGTCATATAGAAGTTACCGCCAGTTGCGCCGGCGCCAACCGCAACATAGTCAAGGCTGGACGTGAGCTCGCCGGTCTGTTCGGGCTGCTTGGTATCGTCAGGAGTCTCCTCCTTCTGACCGCAGGCAACGAGAGCAAAAACCATCGCAAGGGACAGAATCAGTGCAAGTGTTCTTTTCATTTTGGTTTTATTCCTTCCTTTTTAATTTATTCACATCCCGATTTTACCGAGACGCAAATCCATGTTTACTGCGCGGTCTGAGCTTTTTTCTTCTTCGCCTTAATTCGGTTCATAACGATGACCGTAGCGAAGAACGCGACACCGATCAGATCCGTCACCGTGCCGGGAATAACCATGCAGATACCGGCAGCAAAGCAGACCGCACGCTCGATCCAATTACAATTTGTAAAGAAATAGCCTATGGTCGCAACGGACAGCGCGTACACGCCCACCAGCGCGCTGACGCTGACTGAAATGATTTCCATCGGCGTGCCGACCATCAGGATCGCCGGTGCGTAGATAAAGACAAACGGGATCAGGAAACCAGCCAGGGCAAGCTTAGTTGCTTTCAGCCCCGTCTTTATTGCACTACCGCCGGAAAGACCAGCCGCCGCAAAGGCAGCAAGTGCGACCGGAGGCGTCACATTGGAAATGATGCCAAAGTAGAAGATGAACATGTGCGCGGAAAGCTGGGAAACACCCATCTTAGCAAGTGTACCGACAATCAGAGTGACAAGAATCGAATATGCAGCAACTGTCGGCAGACCCATGCCGAGAATAATCGCAGAAACCGCGGTCAGCAACAACACGAGGAACAGCTTGCCACCTGCTAAAGAGATGATGAGCATGGAGAGTTTGGTGCCGAGGCCGGTGACCGCGAATGCACCGATAATTAAACCGGCGCAGGCCGTGGCCGTTGCGACCGTGGTGCAGGAATTGGCCGTGTCGATCACGGAATCCTTCAGCTTCATCAGCCATGCCTTGTCTCTCGTCCCTGTGATCGCACCGATCACCAAAGTGACAAGAACCGCATAGAACGATGCCTTGAGTGCCGAGGTGCCGGCAAACACAAGCATATAAATCAGCATGATTAGCGGGAAAAGGTTATACCAGCCCTTTTTCATTACCTCCTTAAAAACAGGAAGCTCCTCTTTTCTCATACCAGACAGACCCAAGCGACCCGCTTCAAAGTCAACTACAAAGAAACAGCCAAGGTAATAAAGAAGAGCAGGAATAATCGCTGCTTTCACAATCGTCGCATATGGGACCGCCAGAATCTCCGACATCAAAAACGCACCTGCGCCCATGACCGGCGGTGCCAGCTGACCACCCGTAGAAGCTGTCGCCTCGACCGCACCAGCAAAGTCCTTATCGTAGCCGAGCTTTTTCATCAGCGGGATCGTAAATGCACCCGTAGTCGTCACGTTGGCGACCGCAGAACCGGAAATGCTGCCCATAAGGCCGCTCGAAATAACAGCAACCTTAGCCGGACCGCCGCGATACTTGCCAAACAGCGCAGAGGAGAAGTCCATAAAGAACGCACCGCCGCCAAAGGCTTCAAGCATGCAACCAAACATAATGAAAAGCGGGATAAAGGTTGCAGATGCCGCAAGCGGGGAACTCCAAATCCCCTCCGTGCCCATATAGAGCAATGAAGTGATTTTCTTCATAGAATATGGGGCATGTCCGAAAGGCTGTGGAAGATACTGGCCAAAGAAAACATAGACCATCATAATTGCTCCAATAATCGGCATGGCCCAACCCATTACGCGCTTGGTAGAAACAAGGATCAAAATGATTAACAGGGTGCAACCAACCTTATCCATCGTGTACACGGTCCCTGCACGGTATGCCATATCAGGCGCAGCACCGAACATGTAAATGCCCTGAACAAGTATCGCTACGATCAGAAGCGCATCAATGGCAGGGCCAACATATTTTACCTTACATGGCTTAAAAAGGACCACCAGTAAAAGCATCAGAGTTAAATGAATATTGCGCTGACTCATGCCTTCAAAAAGGCCAAATGCCGAAGTATAGATGTGAAAGCAGACAAAAATCAGCGCAATTACAAAGATTGCCGTTTTTCTGACTTTGGTTAGTGTTTGTTCCATAAATTTTCTCCTATTCCTTCAATATTTAACAATGGAAACCTTATGGGAGTCCACACAATCAATTTTACTTTGCAAAAAACCGTTTTCAGCCGACCCACATACCGCCGTTGACATCAATTACCGCGCCATTGATGTAAGAGGCATCCTCGTGACACAGGAAAACGATCGTGCGGGCAATGTCTTTCGGTACGCCAAGGCGGCCGGAAGGATTGGATTTGAAGAAGAACGCTTTGTCCTCTTCGCTCTTATTTGCCCAGAAGCCGCTGATTCGGTCACCGCTCATCACGGTGCCGGGAGCGACCGCGTTGATCGTCACACCGATAGGCCCCATATCCTTGGAGCACTGACGTGTAAAGCCGATCACACCTGCTTTTGCTGCAGCATAGGGGGCGCCGCCAAACACACTACGGCTTCTGCCCGCCATGGAGGACAGGCTTACGATTCTTCCATACTGCTGTTTACGCATGATTTTGACCGCTTCACGTGTGCAGAGAAATACCGATCGCATATTCAGGGCAATCACCTTTTCCCAGCCATCCAGACTGATCTCATCGACCGGCTGGGAAATTGCCAGCGATCCGCCTGCAATATTGGCCAGCGCATCGACCCTGCCATAGTGCTCCATTACCTGAGAGAATGCTTTCTGAACGGACTCCTCTTCAATCGCGTTGCAATGAATGCCAATAAAATCCCTATCCTTCAATTCCTCGCTGACCTTCGCCAGCTTTTCATCGTTAATGTCAAAGGCAGCAACAGCAAAACCCGCATCCAGGAATTCCAGAACAACCTCCTTGCCGATTCCATCTGCGCCGCCGGAAACCACAGCAAATCGTTTCATAACCTACACTCTTTCATTCATTTTTTGAATTCAATATAGAATTCTTTTTTGTATACGTTATATTTTACGCCATTCTCTCTTTTTTTCAATAGCAATTCCTTACTTGCAGCAGTTTTCTACATCCTGTTCAATCTTTTCCTTCTTTTTAGGTGCAAAATGCCAATTAATTATTCCTAATCACATTTTTGTATACAAATTATGTTGACAAATTTGTTTTTTTATTGTATTTTTTTTACATCTACCACACAGGGAGTCTTATTATGAATCTTTCTGAAGTCTCGCAAGACAAGCAGCCGAAAAAAACATCTTATGAAGCCATTGCGTACCGAGAGCTACGCAATGCAATTCTCACCGGCATCTTTCCTCCTGGCTATCAAGTCGTAGAAGAGCATATTTCATCCCAGCTGAACATGAGCCGTTCTCCTGTACGGAGCGCTATCAAACGTCTTGAAACAGAGGGTTTTCTGGAAAAACGGGACAACAAGCGTATCTATGTCGCTCTGCCGGAGCTCGATAAAGTGCTTGACATTCTTTATATTCGCGAAGCATTAGATGGTATGTGCAGTCGGCTCGCTGCGCAAAACCGGACCGCAGAAGACATCGAAAAGCTTAATCAAATTATGGAACGCTCACGTATGTCGATTGAAAGCGGTGATATATACGCTCATCATGAGATTGCTACTGTGATCCATTATGCAATTTTCGAAGCATCAAAAAGGCCTTTGCTCGCTCGACTTGCCATAAACTATGAAAATCAGATATCCCTCTTCACTTATGACAGCTTCAAACAGGATGATATGCGCGTCCGGACCGCACACGAAGAACATTGCGCAATCTGCCGTGCCGTGATTGCAGGTGACGGTGACGCAGCAGAGGCTGAGGCCAGACACCATGTCCGCATCCTGCGTGAGCGAATGACCATGCTACATGAAAATAAAAGTCGTGCTATGAATAGCTCCGTCTCTCAACTCCGTCCGTAAGCGGTGCAAGAAACGGCCTCCGCCCCCCTGTTCGGTTTGGAGGCCGCTTTCTTTATTATTTGCTGTATGGAACGGGCAGCTCAAGGTCAATTTCATCATCCTGTGTCCATTTCATATAACCGCCCTTGATCTCATTCATGACAATGTCGACTGTGGCATGAACTGGGTTTCCGCCCTTGAAGAAGTGCCCACCCCAGGCCTTACCGTCCGCATCGGTTACAACGCCATGTACATGAAATACCGGGCGCTCCGGATCCGTCAGGCAGACCTCTGCCTGTGCTGAGATCAGTTCCAATGGGCCGGCAATCGGCATGGCAGGCGTCCGCTCAGAGCCTCTCTTCGTCTTATCGCTCGGACGGGTCCAAGAAATTTCCGCACGACGCAGGCTGCCAATGATCAGTTGTGAAGCGGCCATTTCAAAGCCGGCTTCACGGCAAACCTTGATAATACCCGTAACCAAATCAGTATCACGCTGCAAGCGAGCCATAGCAACCCGCCCAGCCTCAGCAGGAACGACCTTCACTCTTGCTTTCTCTTCCATCTTGTTCTCCTCTCTGTCCGATCACACTCCCAGCCCGTCTGCTGAAAATGCCGATCATTTCAGTCTCTTTATTTTCCTACAGCCTGTTTTACAGCCGCCACAATATCCTTGGGCAGCGTGCGGCACATATCCTCCAGATGCGGAGTCATCGGGATGGGAACAAACGGCGCACCGATACGAACAATAGGTGCTTTTAGGTTAGAGAACGCCTCCTCCGCAATTGTGGCAGAGAGCTCTGCACCGAAACCGCACTGCTTAACTGCCTCATGCGCGACAACGACGCGGCCGGTCTTTTTGACCGACGCAAGGACCGTCTCCTTATCCCACGGGGACACAGTCCGCAGATCGATGACCTCTGCGTCAATGCCCTCCTTGGCAAGCTCCTCTGCCGCCGTCAGCGCACGACTGACCATAACGCCGTAGACCACTATGCTGACGTCCTTCCCCTCACGGGCGATACGTGCCTTACCGATGGGAATGGTGTACTCTTCGTCCGGCACCTCGCCCTCCATTTTGAAGAGCGTCTTATGCTCAAAGAACATGACCGGATTGTCGTTGCGAATGGCAGTCTTGAGCAGGCCCTTGCCCTCGGCAGGGCTGGAGGGAATGACTACCTGTAGGCCGGGCATATGCGCAAACCACGCCTCCAGACAGTCGGTATGATGTGCGCCCTGCATCTTCAGGATACCGTCGGGACAACGCACGACCATATGCACCTTACCCTGTCCGCCAAACATATAGCGAGACTTCGCTGCCTGATTGGTCAGCTCATCCATGCATACGGGAAGGCAGTTAGAGAAGCGCATATCAATGACAGGACGCATTCCCGCCAAGGCCGCGCCGACGGCGCTTGCCACAATAGCAGTCTCGGAGATCGGTGCGTCAAGCACACGGCTCTGATCGCCGACGGCCTCGCCGAGACCAATATAATGGCCCATGGAGCCACCGTTCCCGATGATGTCCTCCGCCATCGCGTAAACGGACGGGTCGCGGAGCATCTCCTCTTTCATCGCTTCCCAAGTTGCCTGCTTATATGTCTTAATGCTCATGTTCCGTCCCCCTTAGTCGTACATATCCGTAAACAGCTCCGAAGCATCGGGATACGGGCTGTCAATGGCAAATTGCTTCGCCTCTTCGATCATAGCGTCGACCTTTGTCTGCACAGCGTCAAAATCAGCCTGCTCCAGCCAGCCAGACTTCAGGCAACGGCGTTCAAAGTTCTTAATGCAGTCGTCCGCTTCCCAGCGAGCCTTTGCCAATGCCGGATCACGGTAGCGCTGTCCATCCCCTACGATGTGGCCGAAAGGACGATGTGTCTGGCATTCAAGGAAGCCACAGCAATTACCCTCGCCATTGCGAGCACGCTTGGCAAGGCGCTGCATTCCGTCGTAGACTTCAAAGAAGTCATTTCCATTGACTACATAGCTGTCCATACCGTAGCCAAGCGCGCGCTTGGACAGATCCATTACTGCCTGCTGTCCGCCGGTCTTATGCGGCGTGGAGCAGGCGATCCCATTGTTTTCGCAGACAAAGATCACCGGCAGATGCCATGCCGCCGCCATGTTGGCCGCCTCATGGAACGTGCCTCGGTTGGATGCGCCGTCACCGAAGAACACGACAGAGATCGCGCCGGTCTTTTGATAACGAGCCGCCAGCGCTGCGCCGACCGCGAGGCCGAAGCCGCCGCCAACGATACCGTTCGCGCCCAGCATACCAACGCTGAAATCCGCGATATGCTGCGAGCCGCCCTTTCCCTTGCAGGAACCGGTGGCCTTGCCGTAAAGCTCCGCCATCATCGGATTAAGCTCAGCACCCTTTGCAATGGTGTGTCCATGGCCGCGATGCGTACTTTCAATGTAATCCTTGCGTTCAAGGCATGCACAAACGCCGGTCGCAACTGCTTCCTCGCCAACATAAACATGCACATTGCCCAATATTTCACCGGCCTCGCGGGCACGCTTTGCCTCAAGATCGAATTTACGGATCTTGACCATAGTTTCGTAATGCTTAAGAAGCTCTTCTCTGGTAAACATAGCCCCTCCTCAGAATCTAATTTTGTATACATTATAGTATTCTTTTAAAAAGATAGCATACTTTCCCTATCTGATTCAACTCTTTTTTGCATTTTCTTCTCTTTTCAGCAAAGAGGCGAAATCATCTCTCTTTTTTTGCTATATTTGACATTATACCGTCAAATCAGGTGTAGCTGTTTAAGCGCAAATATCCACACAAATAAAGTTGGGCAGGACATCAGCGAGGTCGTCACAACCAACTGTCCGGTCAATTCATAATCACTATTGTATACCTGCGCCATCGAAAACGCTGTCGTGGCGACCGGGGTCGCACCACACAGAAGAATAACTGCCAGTTCATCGCCGCGGAAGCCGAAAAAGACAGCGCATCCGACCGTAATCAGCGGTACAATGATCAGTCTCATTATGTTCCCAAACAACAGCCGCCGAAGATTCTTCCCCACCTCAGAGAAATCAAACGAAGCGCCAAGTGTCAGCAAGGCCATCGTCATTCCAGCCTTTCCCAGCGATGCGACTGCGCTTTCCACAGCAGACGGCAGCCGCAAGCCTATGAAACGAACAAGGATTCCGCTGACCGCCCCGATAATCAGGGGGTTCTTCAGCACATTCCTCAGCGCCGTCCCGATGGACACCTTTCTTCCGCTGCAAAGCTCTAATGCAATAACCGCAAGGACATTATAAAGCGGCACCAGAATCGAAACAGCAATCGTCATAAGGGCCACACCGTTCGCGTCTGACAGCACCTCCATCAGGGCAATACCGACAATTGCCACATTCGTCCGGTAGGCATCCTGCCAGTAAGCCCCCCTCGTGCGAGGATCTTTGACCGCATGTCGGAAAATCAAGCCGGCCGTAATATAGATAAATAGTGTGGCGCCAAGCAAATAAGCGATCAGCCTTGGGGAAAAAGCGCGGTTAAACTCAGCCGAATAAACATTATGAAACATCTGAACCGAGAGCAGCACCGTAAAGCTGAAACGATTGATGTACGGATAAGTCCCCTCAGGGATCACTCTCCGCATTTTTGCAATATAGCCAACTGCCAGACAGATAAAAACAGGAATGACACAGTTGACCGCTACAATCAGGTTTTCCATAATATCCTCCTATCCGCGCCTGCTTCCGCCACATAAAAAGGAGATTGCCAGAGGGCTCGGTCTTTGCGGCTGAGCCCTCTGGCTCTGCGCAAGTCAGGAAAGGGAAAATGTTCTCACCGGTTCGATGTATGTATCGCGCGGCCCTCTGCCTGAAGGGCAGCCTCGCGCATGGTTTCCGTGACCGTGGGGTGCGAGTG
>CAKTNW010000058.1 GCA_934589145.1 uncultured Oscillospiraceae bacterium
AGTTACTTGATTCTTCTTTATTTAATTGGGCGGGGTTCTCCTGAATTGGAGCGTCCAACATTGGATTTGCCTGTACGAGATTTTCCCGTATAGGTTTTTCCTGTGTAGGTGATGGCGTTTTAGGCTGTTCCAAAATGGTGTACTCGATAGAGCCGAGCTGACCGTTTGCCCCACGGACACGCGCACGGATCAGGTAGCCGTGTGCCTCCAACTCCCGAATACCACCGCTGATGCTGTCAATGCCGTCCTTGCAGATACGGGCAAGCCCCTTCATGGTGTAGTCCCAATTCTCCGGCAGGGACAGCATGAGAGATAAAAGTCCCTTCGCTTTTAGAGACAGCGACATATCTCGCAGATGATAGTTGGACATGACCGTATAATCCCTGGCCTTTTCGATACGGAATACAGCCATCTTCGCACCTCCTTCCTCTAAAAATGAAAAGTGTTGATTTCGATGGAAAAAGCCTCCGTTTTGCCTCTCGGATGTGATCCATAGGAAAACACCCATGCCCGCCTGCTTACGACGGTCTGAGAGGAAAAAACAGAGGCTTTCGCACCCTAAATGATACAGTTTTTGAGACGAGGACAGGTGCGGGTATAAAAAAACGCCATAGGACGGCTGCCTATGGCGTGGGAACAGGAAAAGGGCGCTGATATTTGCATATCAACGCCCTTTGAGCCTGTCAGTATTTGATTGTTTCGACTTCGCACCGTGTTTGCACCATGAAAAACATTGATTTTACTGACTTTTTCAATGTTTTCTTATCTGGCGCTACCCCAGGTCAGTCCTCTTTTTTCGTCTCCGGGTGCAGATGCTCATATACCGCCAGTGCCGCCGGGGCGGGCAGCACCTTCCGCAGATCGTCCAAGGACGCTGCTTCGATGGCCTTCACCGTGCCGAAGCGCTTGAGCAGCGCCTGCTTCCGGGCCTCGCCGATGCCGGGGATGCCGTCCAGCTTGCCCCGGTAGGTGCGCTTTTTGTGCTTCTGCCGCTGGAAGGTGATGGCAAACCGGTGTACCTCCTCCTGAATGCGGCCGATCATGGTGAAGATGTGGGGCGACTGCTGGATGCCCAGCTCACTGCCCGCCACGGTGATCAGTGCCCGGGTGCGATGCCGGTCGTCCTTCACCATGCCCAGGATGGGGATGGATACCCCCGCCGCCCGCTCCGCCGCCAGGGCGGCGTGAACGTGGCCCAGGCCGCCGTCGATCAGCAGCAGGTCGGGCAGGGGCGGGAATTTCTCGTCGTCCCTGTGGGCAAACCGCCGCTCCAGCACCTCCTGCATGGCGACGTAGTCGTCGGGGCCCGTCAGGGTCTTGATGGCGAACTTGCGATAGTCCCGCTTCAGGGGCTTGCCGTCCACGAACACTACCATAGAGGCCACCATGTCGTCGCTGCCCAGGTTGGAGATGTCGTAGCTCTCCATCCGCCGGGGCACGGCGGGCAGCCGAGCCAGCGTCTGTAGGTCCGTCAGCGTTTTGGACAGCCGCTCCGACTCGGTGGTGATGCGCTCGGCTTCTTCCTTGGCATTCTGTGCCGCCATGTCCACCAGCTGGGAGCGCTCGCCCCGCTGGGGCGCCTTGACCGTCACCTTGTGGCCCGCCTGCCCCGTCAGCAGGGCGGCAAAGGTGTCGCTGCCGTCAAACAGGCTCGGCAGCAATATCTCACGGGGCAGCACCGCCTTGTCCAGATAGTACTGGCTCAGCACGGCGGACAGCACCTCGCTCTCTGCCTGGTCGGCGGCGGTGGGGAAGATCTCGATCTGGCGGCCCAGCAGGTCGCCGTTTTCAATGTGCAGCACCGCCGCACCGCACCGCACCGGCCCGATGTACACGCCCCACACATCCGTGTCGGCGCACACCCCGGCGATGACCTGCTGCTGCTTGCCCAGCACCTGCAGGGCCTGCATCCGGTCCCGGAGGGCGGCGGCCTTTTCAAACTCCAGATCCTCCGCCGCCTGCTCCATCTCCTGCCGGAGATTCGCCGTCACCTGCCGCAGCTTGCCGCCCAGCAGCTCCGCCGCCTGGGCCATCCGGGCCTGATACTCCCCCTGGCCGGGGCCGTCGGGAGAGCAGAAGCCGTCGCATTTCCCAATGTGGTGGTTCAGGCAGGGCCGCTCCTTGCCGATGTCCCGGGGGAACTGGCGATTGCAGGTGGGCAGCTTCAGGGCGGCGCACACCGCCTGCAGGGCCGCCCGGGTCTCATGCCGACCGCCGAAGGGCCCGAAGTACCGGGCGCCGTCCTCCTCCGGCTTGTTCACCAGCGTGAACCGGGGATAGGGGGCTTTTTCATTCAGCCGCACGAAGGGATAACCCTTGTCGTCCTTCAGCAGGATGTTGTATCGGGGCTGGTGCCGCTTGATCAGGGAGTTCTCTAGGATCAGCGCCTCGAACTCGGTGCGCACCATGATGGTGTCGAAGTGATCCACCTGGGACACCATCATCCGGGTCTTTTCGTTGTGGCCGCTGCCGGACTGAAAGTACTGGCTAACGCGGTTTTTCAGCTTTTTCGCCTTGCCCACATAGATGACCAGCCCCGTTTTGTCCATCATGATGTACACGCCCGGGGACAGGGGCAGGCTGTCCGCCTTCTGCAGCAGCTCCTGTTTCGTCATGACAAAGTCCCCCCTTCCAATGGTGCTCCCAGTATAGCACGCCGCCGCCCGTGCCGCAAGGTTGCTTTTTGTGGTGGGATATGGTACCATCAGAGAAAAACCACGAAAGAGGGAACGTTTTATGATACAGGATATCGCGCCCCACCGGTTTGACCGCACCTATGTTATCGGAAAGCCCGACGCCAACGACATCGCCCTGTGCGTGCGCAAGGGAAGGGTGCTGCTGCAAAGAGATGGCGACGGCTGGACCTTGCCCCGGTTCGGGACGGCCATCCCCACGGAGGACGCCCTTCATGTGTTCTCGCTGGACGGGGTGGACTGCTATCTGGCCCGCACGCCGGACACCGTGCCGGAGGGCGCGGAATATGTGGACGTGGGCGGCATCCGGACGGTGCGGCCCATGGAGACGGCCTTCGCCGCCATCACCGCCGTACAGCTCCACCGGTGGTACGGCGCGCGGCAGTACTGCGGCCATTGCGGCCGCAAGATGAAGGTCAGCGACATCGAGCGGGCCATGGTCTGCCCGGCCTGCGGCCAGATCGAGTACCCCAAGATCTGCCCCGCCGTCATCGTGGCCGTCACCCACGGGGACAAGCTGCTGCTGACCCGCTACGCCAACCGCCCCTTCCGGGGCTATGCCCTCATCGCCGGATTCGTGGAGATCGGCGAGACGCTGGAGGACACCGTCCACCGGGAGGTGATGGAGGAGGTGGGCGTGAAGGTGAAGAATCTGCGGTACTACAAGAACCAGCCCTGGGCCTTTACCGACACGCTGCTGACCGGCTTTTACTGTGAGCTGGACGGCGACCCGGACATCAACCTCGACCACAACGAGCTGTGCGAGGGTGTGTGGCTCTCCCGCGAGGAGATCCCCAGCCGGGAAAACGACATCAGCCTGACCGCCGAGATGATCGAGCGATTCCGAAAAGGAGAAGAATAAACCAACAGCGCTGTCCACCGGACAGCGCTGGTTTTTAAGTAAACAGCCTCGCAGAGTTCGCGGCGCGAACGCCGCGAAAGAATCAAATCATTTTTCCGGCGGCGTGTACGTCGGAAAAATTCTTCTCGGTCGCCAGTGTGTCCGAAGGACGCGCGCAGTCGGCCGCAGCCTTTTGGCAATGAAATCGAAGATTTCATGCCAGTTTAATTCAAACTTTCCGCATTGATCTCAAACAACTCGTCAATGCGGGCTTTCAGCTTCCTGTGCTCCGGGGCGGACAACTGCCCGTCCTGCGCCAGCAGGGCACGGGCGGCGGACTGTGCCTCGTCCAACAGCAGCATGTCGCAGTTGAGGTCGGCGATCTGCAGCATGGGCAGGCCGTGCTGCCGCTGGCCGAAGAAATCGCCGGGGCCACGGAGCTTCAGATCCTCCTCCGCGATCCTGAAGCCGTCGTTGGTGTCCGTCAGAGCCTTCAGCCGCCGCTTCGTCTCCTCGCCGCCACCCTGGGCCACCAGCACGCAGTAGCTCTTGGCCTTGCCCCGGCCCACGCGGCCCCGGAGCTGGTGGAGCTGGCTCAGGCCGAAGCGCTCGGCATTCTCCACCACCATCAGCGTGGCGTTGGGCACGTCCACGCCCACCTCCACCACCGTGGTGGACACCAGAATATCCGTTTCGCCGACGGCAAAGGCCGCCATGACGGCCTCCTTCTCCTTGGCCTTCATCTTGCCGTGGAGCACCGCGATCCGCAGATCAGGGAAGGTCTCCTCCTGCAAGGTTTTGGCATAGGCCGTCACGGCCTTCCGCTCGTCGGGCAGGTCGTCGCCGTCGCCCACCAGCGGGCACACGATGAACACCTGATGCCCCTCGGCCACCTGCTTGCGAATGAAACCGTTCAGCCGTGCCCGGTACCGCTCGTCCACGGCGAAGGTATCCACCTTCTGTCTGCCGGGGGGCAGCTCGTTGATGATGGACACGTCCAGATCGCCGTAGATGATCAGCGCCAGCGTCCGGGGAATGGGGGTGGCGGACAGCACCAGCATATGGGGGTTCTCCGCCTTCTGCCCCAGGGCCGACCGCTGGGCCACGCCGAAGCGGTGCTGCTCGTCGGTGATGACAAGGCCCAATTTTTGATACTGCACATCCTCCGTCAGCAGGGCGTGGGTACCGATGCACAGGCCGATGCTGCCGTCAGACAGCCCCTCCAGGATGGCCCGCCGCTCTCCCGCCTTTGTGGAGCCGGTCAGCAGCGCGCAGGAGATGCCGAAACGGGCGAAGAGGGGGGCGAGATTTTCATAGTGCTGCCGGGCCAGTATCTCCGTGGGGGCCATCAGGGCCGACTGCCAGCCGCTCTGGGCGGCGAACCACACGCAGGCGGCGGCCACCATGGTCTTGCCGCTGCCCACGTCGCCCTGACACAGCCGGTTCATGGGCCGTGCCGACGTCATGTCGGCCACCGCGTCGCCGATGGCCTTCCTCTGGGCACCCGTCAGCGGGAAGGGAAGGGCGTCATAGAAGGGCTGCATGTCCGCGGCGCGGCACACCGGCCCCGCCACATCCACCCGCCGTGAGCGCAGCAGATGCAGCCCGCAGGTCACCAGAAACAGCTCCTCGAACACCAGCCGCCGGTGGGCCTGGCCCAGCGCCTCAAAGCTGGCGGGGAAGTGGATGTTTTCATAGGCGTAGTTGACATAACATAGCTGATGGGCCATGCGCACCTGATCCGGCAGCACGTCCGGCAGCAGCTCACGGCACGCGTCCAGCCCCTGCCGTATGGCCTTTTGCAGCAGAAGCTGGCTGACGCCCTTGGTCAGCGGATACACCGGCATGATCCGGCCCGTCAACTGGTGCTGGCCCGACGGCTCCATCAAGGGATTCACCATCTGCCGCCGCAGCAGGTTCCCCTCCACCTTGCCGCAGAACACGAAGCTGTCCCCGGCGTGAAGGCTCTGCTGGCGATAGGCCTGGTTGAAGAACGTCACGTCCAGCACTCCGGTGTCGTCCACCGCCCGTACCTTCACCACCGTGCGCCCGCCGGGGATGCGGTGGCTGGTGGGCGCGGCGGCGATCATGGCCTGGCAGCAGGCCGTCTCCCCCACGGGAAGCTCCCGGATGGGATAGATGACGCTGCGATCCTCATACCGCCGGGGGAAGAAGCCGATCAGCTCCCGCAGCGTGGTGATCCCCAGCTTTTCCAGTGCCTTGGCCCGCGTCTCGCCGATGCCCTTGATGTACCGCACATTGGTGCCCAGATCCGCCATACCGCCGCCTCCTTCCTATGGCTTTTTCTTTCATTATACCAGTTTTCGCCGGGGAATACAATGAAAAACCACCACACCTTGCCGGTTGCGCCGCCGGGAAGGATACGGTATAATAGACCCATCTGAAACGACGATCGGAAAGGAGCCGCTCTTATGGCCGAAAAACGCAGTATCTGTCTCATCAACGATTCCTTCCCGCCGGTGATCGACGGCGTGGCCAACGCGGTCACCAACTATGCCTCCGTGATCCAGCGGGACTATGGCGACGCCACCGTGGTGACGCCCTACTATCCCGACGCCGACGACAGCGCCTATCCCTTCCCGGTGCTGCGCTATCCCAGCATCGACATGACCAAGCTGGTGGGCTACCGGGCGGGCTTTCCCCTGTCGGCGGAGCTGATGGAGCAGGTAGAGGGCCGCCATATCGACCTGATCCACAGCCACTGTCCCGTCACCTCCATGGTGCTGGCCCGGATGCTGCGCCAGAGGCTGAATGTCCCGCTGGTGTTCACCTATCACACCAAGTTCGATATCGACATCGCCAACGCCATCCACAGTAAGCTGCTGCAGGAGGCGTCCATCAAGCTCCTGGTGGAGAACATCTCCTCCTGCGACGAGGTGTGGACGGTCAGCCGCGGCGCGGGAGAGAACCTGCGCTCCCTGGGCTATCAGGGGGACTATATCGTCATGCCCAACGGCGTGGACTTCCCCGCCGGCCGGGTGAGCGAGGAGAAGGCCCGGGCCGTAGGGGAGGGCCTCGACCTGCCGGACGGCGTGCCGCTGTTCCTGTTCGTGGGCCGCATGATGTGGTACAAGGGCCTGCGGATCATTCTGGACGCCCTGAAGAAGCTGAAGGATGAGGGCCGGGACTTCCGCATGGTGTTCGTGGGCAAGGGTACCGACGGCGACGCCGTCCGGGCCTATGCCGAAGAACTGAATCTGTGCGACAAGGTGTTCTTCCTGGCCCCCTGCTATGACCGGGAGATCATCCGGGCCTGGTACTGCCGGGCCGACCTGTTCCTGTTCCCCTCCACCTTCGACACCAACGGCCTTGTGGTGCGCGAGGCGGCGGCCTGCGGCCTGCCCAGCGTGCTGATCGCCGGAAGCTGCGCCGCCGAGGATGTCACCGACGGGCGCAACGGCTTCTTCATTGAGGAGAACGCCGACTCCATGGCGGCCATGCTGCGCCGCCTGATCCCCCAGCGTGACCTGATGTGCCGGGTGGGCGAAAATGCCCAGAAGGAAATTTATATCTCCTGGGATGACTCCATCGCCAACGCCTGCCGCCGGTACGAGGTGGTGCTGGACAACTTCCGCCGGGGGCTGTACCCCGTCCATGACAGCCGCACCGACGAGCTGCTGCGGGGCACGGCGGAGTATCTGGACGCCGTCAACCGCGTCCGGGCCGCCCGGGATCAGCTTCGTGCCGCCATGGACGAGGATGTCCGCCAGTGGCACGACGAGGTGCAGGAGAACCGCCTCCGGGCCCAGGAAAACCGGGAGAAGCTCCAGGAGAAGCTGACGCAGCTCCGTCAGCGGATCGACCGGTATCTGTAAAAAAGCTTGCGGTATGGGCCGCGTTATGATACCATAAAGATATCCCGCCCGCTTCCGGGCATAGAATCAAAAGGAACAAAGACATATGAATATAAAAATTTCCGCAGACAGCACCTGCGACCTGTCCCCCGAGCTGATCGCCCGCTATGACATCGGCATCTCGCCCCTGTACATCGTCCGGGACGGCGAATCCCTGGTGGACGGCGTGGACATCACCCCCGACGAGATCTACGCCCATGTAGAGAAAGGCGGCAGCATGTGCTCCACGGCGGCGGTGTCGGTGTACGACTATGAGAAGTTCTTCCGCAAGGAGCTGGAAAGCGCCGACGCGGTGGTACACTTCCACATCTCCGGCGAGATGTCCGCCTGCTATCAGAACGCCTGCATCGCGGCGGCGGAGGTGGGTAACGTCTACCCCGTGGACGCCCGCAATCTCTCCACCGGCATCGGCCTGCTGGTGCTGGAGGCGGCGGAGCTGGCCCGGAAGGGTGAGCTGACCGCCCAGGAGATTCAGGAGCGGATGAACCAGCGGCGGGAGCTGCTGGACGTCAGCTTCGTGGTGGAGCAGTTGGGCTATCTCCGCAAGGGCGGCCGCTGCTCCAGCGTGGCGGCCCTGGGCGCCAACATGCTGTCTCTCCGGCCCTGCATCCAGGTGAAGGACGGCAAGATGGGCGTGGGCAAGAAGTACCGGGGCGCCTACCAGAAGTGCCTGCTGCAATATGTGAAGGAGCGCCTGGAGGGCCGCGACGACATCGACCTCCACCGCATTTTCATCACCGAGTCCGGCGGCTTCACGCCGGAGGAGGTGGCCGAGGTAGAGGCGGCGGTGCGGAGCTATCAGCCCTTTGAAGAGGTGCTGCACACCCGCGCCGGCTGCACGGTCTCCAGCCACTGCGGGCCCCGCACCCTGGGCATTCTGTACTTCCACACGAAATGACAAAGAAAGAACACCCCCACGGGGGTGTTCTTTCTTTGTCAGTGAAGAGTGAAGAGAGAAACGTGAAGAACTTCGGTGTGCCGCAGTGCGGCACAATTAAAATCATGCCGCCTGCGGCGGCATACCACAACTTTTCACTCTTCACTTTTATCTTTTCACTCAGCAAAAGAGGACGCCAAAGCGTCCTCTTTTGCTGTTATTCCGGTTCTCTTAATGCCACGGCCTCCTCGGTGAAGGGGGTGTCCTGCAGGTCCAGCAGCTTGGTGGTCAGCAGGCGGGAGAAGTTGGTCATCACCCCCGTGGACAGCACAAAGCTGTTCACGTCCGCCTGATCCGCCGTGTCCGCCGCCAGAAGCTGGGCGGCCATGCCCTCCACCATGGACACGAAGATCCGGGCCGAGTCGGTATACTGCTCCACAAAGGCCTCATAGGTCTTTTTGACCTCCTCCTCCGTCAGTCCGTTGGGCAGGATCTTCTGGATCTCCGACATGGTCAGGCTCTGCTTCAATGCGCAGATCATGATGAGATAGGCGATGTGGATGCGGTTATACTTCTTCTTTTCCGGCGCGGGCATCAGCTTCATGCGCACATAGTTGTTGATGGCGCTGGTGGTAATGATCTGCTCCTCCTTCTCCTTCTTGGGCAGGAACGGCAGATACCGGCTCAGCAGCGTCAGCACCTGATCCATATAAAGGCCCAGCGTGGGGATCTGCTCCCATGTGGGCAG
>CAKTNW010000059.1 GCA_934589145.1 uncultured Oscillospiraceae bacterium
TCGCGGATGGAGTCCGCGCCGCACAGCATCATGCTGCACCGGTCGATGCCGAAGCCCAGACCGCCGGTGGGAGGCATACCGTACTCCAGCGCCATGACGAAATCGTCGTCCATCATGTCGGCCTCTTCGTCGCCCTGGGCGCGCTTTTCCGCCTGGGCCTTGAAGCGCTCGTACTGGTCGATGGGGTCGTTCAGTTCGGAGAAGGCATTGCCCATCTCGCAGCCGCAGATGAAAGCCTCATACCGCTCGGTCAGGTGCGGATCGGCGGGGCTGCGCTTGGCCAGGGGGCTGACCTCCACGGGATACATGGTGATGAAGGTGGGCTGCACCAGCGTCTCCTCCACCTTCTGGTCAAAGGCCTCGTACAGGGCGTTGCCCCAGGTGTGGGACACGCCGTCCATATCCACGCCCACGCTCTTGGCCAGCTCCACGGCGGCGTCATCGTCGCCCTCAATGGCCATAAAGTCGGCGCCGGTGACGTTCTTCACCGCGTCGGCCATGGTGACACGGGGCCAGCCGGGGGTCAGGTCGATGTCGTGGCCCAGCCACTGAACCTGATAGCCGCCATGGATCTCCTTGCACGCGCCGGAGAGGATGGCCTCCAGAATATCCATCATGCCGTCCAGGTTGGTATAGGCCTGATACAGCTCGCAGGTGGTGAACTCGGGGTTGTGCTTGGTGTCCATGCCCTCGTTGCGGAAGATACGGCCCACCTCATACACGCGCTCCAGGCCGCCCACGATCAGCCGCTTCAGGTGCAGCTCGGTGGCGATGCGCATATACATGTCGATATCCTGGGCATTGTGGTGGGTGATAAAGGGACGGGCGTTGGCGCCGCCGGCGATGGGGCTCAGCACGGGGGTCTCCACCTCCATGAAGCCCAGGGAGTCCAGATAGCGGCGCAGATAGGACACGAACTTGCTGCGGATCTCGAAATTCCGCTTGCTCTCGGGGTTCATGATCAGATCCACATAGCGCTGGCGATAGCGCACCTCCTTGTCGGTGAGGCCGTGGAACTTCTCCGGCAGGGGGCGCAGGGACTTGCTCAGCAGGATGATCTCATGGGCGCGGACGGACATCTCGCCACGCTGGGTGCGGAACACCTCGCCGATAACGCCCACGATATCGCCGATATCGTACTTCTTGAAGCGGTTGTAGTTATCCTCGTCCATCTCGTCCTTGCGGGCGTAGATCTGGATGCGGCCGGACTTGTCCTGCATGTCGCAGAAGGACACCTTGCCCATGCCGCGCTTGCTCATCAGGCGGCCCGCCACGCGGACGGGAGTGCCCTCCAGGGCGTCAAAGTTGTCCTTGATATCCTGGGCGTGATGGGTCACGTCAAACTTGGTGATCTGGAAGGGATCGCGGCCCTCGTCCTGCAATGCCTTCAGCTTGTCGCGGCGGATCTGGAGCAGCTCGCCCAGCTCCTGCTGTTCGGTGGTATTGGTCACATTGGTATTTTGCTCTGCCATAACGGCCTCCTTATCTCATCAGCCCCCGATCGCTGATCGAGGGGTTCATCGTTCAATACTGTCAACACGGTAGTGGATGGCGCCCCGGGGAGCCTCCACGATCACTTCGTCGCCCGCCTTGCGGCCCATCAGGGCTTTGCCGAAGGGAGAGTCCTCGCTGACTGCGCGACTCATCACATCGGCCTCCTGAGAACCGACGATCTTATAGGCGGGCAGCTGTTTTCGCGTATCCAGATTAGTCACCACGACCTTGCAGCCGATGGAGATCTTGTCAGAGTCCATCTCCGCCTCATCCACGATGACGGCGTGCAGCAGAATGTTCTCCAACTCGGCAATGCGGGAGTAAAGCTTACCCTGCTCGTTTTTGGCCTCGTCATACTCGCTGTTTTCGCTCAGGTCACCGAAGCCGCGGGCCTCCTTGATCAGCTCCGCCACCTCGTCGGCGCGGGTGGTCTTGCTGTAATCCAGCTCCTGTTTCAGCTCGTCATAACGGGCCTGGCTCATCTTGAATTCTTTTGCCATGCTGCACATTCCTTTCTATTGCACCCCTACGGCAAATTGCTGCCATAGGGTATACTTATATTATAATTATAATGCGTCACGTTGCATTATAGTGAGTTTCCGTCCACCTGTCAAGCGTTGGAGACAATTGTTTTTACGCGAATTTGCTCTTTTTTGATGGTTCCCGCCTCGAAAAGCACCGCCAGAAGGGGTTCCGACACCGGCCACGACCCCGGTATCCCCTCCGGCACGTCGTAGGTCACACGCTGATAGCGGCGGCAGTCCTCCCCCAGGCAGATGGTATTTTCCGTCGGCGCTCCGCCAAAGGACACCGTCACCGCGGGCTGTCCCACTCGGCCCAGGCACAGGCCGAACCGCTGCCGCAGCGCCTGCTCCAGGGCCTCTCCCCCGTTGTCCAGCTCCAGCGAGAGGTACCGCGCCCGCCCCGCCAGCACCACGGCGGCCCGGTATACGGCGGGGGTGGCGCACTCCGCCCGCAGCACGGCAGTCCTGCGCCGCAGATCGCCGCCCCAGGCGTCCAGC
This sequence comes from uncultured Oscillospiraceae bacterium, assembly GCA_934589145.1. GTDB lineage: Bacteria > Bacillota > Clostridia > Oscillospirales > Oscillospiraceae > Vescimonas. The sequence continues at coordinate 2,517 of CAKTNW010000059.1, forward strand.
AGCTGATGCAGCATGGCCAGACGCAGACGGCAGACCTCTACAGGAAAGAGGCCCCACCGGGTGGCCTCCGCCTCCAGTGCCGCCGGCAGCACACAGCGGCTTACACCTCGACGGCGCAGCTCCCGCCAGACAAAGCGGCGGCGATACGCCGCCAGAAAACCGGTCTCCGGCAGAGCAGCTGTCATGAACCATACGCCGCCGATGTTCTCCGCCGTCACGGCGGAGTGCTTACCCAATGATACATAGCCATACATAAAAAGCACCTCTGTACCAGTGTATGGTACAGAGGTGCCGATTATCCGGAGATCAACCGTAATACTGCCAGCCAGTCAGGTAGTTCAGGGGATCCACCCAGGCATTTCCCTCCATGACGCCGAAGTGCAGGTGAGGGCCGGTGGAATTACCGGTATTGCCGGAATAGGCGATGACCTGACCCTGCGTCACCTTGTCATTGGTTTTAACGGCATAACTGCTGAGGTGGCCGTACAGCGTGGAGTTGCCATTGCCGTGATTGATGATGACACATTCACCGTAGCCGCTGTACGAGCTGGCCCAGGTGACAGTGCCGGACTTGGCGGCCAGCACTGGTGTGCCCATGGGGGTACCGATATCCACACCCTTGTGGTTGGTGCTGCCGATGCCGCCGGGGGAATTACGGCCGCCAAACTTGGAGGTGATCCAGCGAATGCCGTTGCAGGGCCAGATATAGCCGCCGGTGGTACCCGCGATATCCGTCAGGCCCAACTCACGGGCCTTCTCCTCCGCCGCGGCGATCAGACCGCCCAGCGCTTCTTCCTCCGCCTTGATGGCGTCGTATTCCGCCTGTTTGCCCTCTTCGGTCTTGATATATTCCGCCAGCAGCTTCATGCTTTCGCTGATCTCGCCCTCCAGTTCTTTCTTGGAGGCGGCCAGCGCCGCGCTCTGCTCCTCCAGAGCAGCCTTGTCATCCGCCAGATTCTGGCGGGTCTCACGCAGATTGCTGATGACCTGCTGGTTATAGCGGACGATCTCGTTGATGAAATCAATGCGGCTCACCAAATCAGAGAAGCTGGTAGCCTTGAACAGCACCGACCAATAGGAAACGGTACCCTGCTCCTCCTCGGTACGGATCTGCTGGTGAAACAGCTCTGTCTGCTGTTCTTCCAGCGCTTCGTTGGCGCTGATGCTGCGGGTGGTAACGTCGATCTGCTGCTCCAGCAGCGTGATCTCCTCCTGAAGGGCGGCGTTGCGCTGATCCAGCAGATTTTTCTTCTGCTGGGTGCTGGCCTTCTGGCTCTTGATGTTGTTCAGCTCATTCTTCAGGTTGTTCATTTCCTCCCGCTTGTCATTGATCTGCTGCTGCAGGTCATCGTACTCTTTGCGGATGGCGTCAGCCTCATTCTTCTTGGTGTCGGATGTCGTTGTGTCATCCTTCTTCCCGGCCACCGCCGCGCCATAGGCCACCGAGGGCAGCAGCGCCGCCGTCAGCAACAGCGCGCACAGCAGCGCCAGCACACGTTTTCCGGTCATTGCACGTTTCATGGGATGTCCTTTCCTCCTGTACGGAACACGCTCGTTCCGCGGAAATTGGGTGTCTTATACCTTCAGGAAGCGGCGGATGGCCATCAGGCTGCCGCCGATGCCGATCAGGATGCCGGCCCCGGCAAAGATGGCGGCCACGGGCTTCCAGATGTTCAGGAAGGGTACCACCTCCAGCAGCTGCATGGTGTCGGAGCTGCTGATGCCGTTGGCCATGGCGCTGTACAGCAGCCACTGCAGGCCGAAGGCGATCACCGCGCCGAACAGGCCCAGCAGCAGTCCCTCGAACACAAAGGGCCAGCGGATGAAGCTGTCGGTGGCGCCCACCATCTTCATAATGGCGATCTCCTCCCGCCGGTCAAAGGTGGTCAGCTTGATGGTGTTGGAGATGATGAACAGCGACACCATCAGCAAAATGGCGATCAGGGCGATGGAGATCACGCCCGCCACATTGCGCACCGTCATGAAGCCGGCCGAGATCACCTCGTCGGCCCGCACCTCGTCGATGCCCTTCACCGCCTCCACCGCGGCCTTGGTCTGGGCCATCGCGTTGGGATCGGTGAGATGGATCACATACCGGTGGCGGAACACCTCCGGCTGGAGATCCTTGTACATATCGTCCTCGTCATACTTGGCCACATACTCGTCCCGGGCCTCCTGCCGGGAGACGAAGGTACAGTCGGCCACGTTGTCCACCTTTTCCAGCTCGGACTGCAATGCCTTGGCCTTGCTCTCCGTCAGGGAGTCGTCCACAAAGGCCACCATGGCGTTTTCCTTCTGCAGGTCGGCCAGGTTCTCGTTGGCGTTGTAGGCCACCAGGGAGAAGGTGCCCATGATCAGCAGGCACGCCACGGTGACGCCGATGGCGGCAAAGGACATGAACCCGTGGGAGAACATGCTGCGGGCGCCCTCTTTGAAGAAGTAACCGAAGTTTTTCATTGCTGCGCCACCCCCTCGTATGTACCGGTGGCGTCGCCCACCACGCGGCCGCTCTCCAGATAGATGACCCGCTTGTTGAAGTGGTTCACCAGACCCCGCTCGTGGGTCACCACGATGACGGTGGTGCCCAGGGCGTTGATGCGCTCCAGCAGCGTCATGATCTCCAGGGAGCGGGCCGGGTCAAGGTTGCCGGTGGGCTCATCGGCCACGATGGTGCTGGGATTGTTCACCAGCGCCCGGGCCACGGAGACGCGCTGCTGCTCGCCGCCGCTGAGCTCGTCGGGATAGTTGTTCTCCTTCCCCTTCAGGCCCACCAGCTCCAGCACATAGGGGATACGGCTGCGGATTTCCTTGGGCGACGCGCCCACGGCCCGCATGGCCAGCGCCAGGTTGTCGAACACCGTGCGGCTGGCGATCAGACGAAAGTCCTGGAAGATCACGCCGATAGTGCGGCGCATCAGGGGAAGCTGCTTCTCCTTGATGCGGCTCATGGAAAAGCCGTTAACCATCACGCGGCCGCCGGTGGGTACGATCTCGCCGGTCAGCAGCTTGATAATGGTGGATTTTCCGCTGCCGGAAGGCCCCACCAGGAACACAAATTCTCCGTCATCTATCTGAAATGAGATACCCCGAACGGCCTTCGTGCCGTTCTCATAGGTCTTTTCCGCGTCTTTCAATCGAATCATGGCACAACCTCAAATTCTCTCAAAATGCAACATCTTGTGGCAAAAAGCTATTGTCTGTTACATTATATATAAATCTCAGACAAATGGCAACAGGAAAACCATGAATTTTCGGTAAATCTGCCATGCAAAATATGCCATTATTCCTATAGACGACCAAAAGCGCCAAAATGTTCCCGGAATTTACAAAAAATATCCGCAAAAAAACAGCCGCCCTTTCGGGCGGCTGTAAAAGCTTCGCAGAATTCGCGCCAATAATTTTATGCTTCTATGCCGCGGCTGGTCAGATACTTCTTGACCATCAGCGCTACCTTGAAGGTAATGGCGTCGTCAAACTCCCGCAGGTCGAGGCCGGTGAGTTTCTTGATCTTCTCCAGCCGGTACACCAGGGTATTGCGGTGGACAAACAGCTTACGGGCCGTCTCGGACACGTTCAGGTTATTCTCGAAGAACTTGTAGATGGTAAACAGCGTCTCCTGATCCAAAGCGTCGATGGGGTTCTTCTTGAACACCTCCTGCAGGAACATCTCGCACAGGGTGGTGGGCAGCTGATAGATCAGGCGGCCGATGCCCAAATTCTCGTAATTGATGACATACCGCTCGGTATCGAAGACCTTGCCCACCTCGATGGCGATCTGGGCCTCCTTATACGCCTTGGCCAGCTCACGCAGATGCTGGGCCATGGTGCCGATGCCCACGAACACGCTGCTCTCGCCGTCGATGCGCAGGGCTTCCTCGATCCGCAGGGCCACCTTCTCCATATCGCCGGTGGAGGCGTTTTTGTCCAGCTGGTGGATCAGCACCACGTCCTGCTCACCCACGCTGAGAACGAAGTCGTTCTGCCGGTCGGGGAACAGGCTCTGGATCAGATCCAGGGGGGCGGACTCCATCCGGTCGTCCACCGGGCGGACGACGAACACGCCCCGGTTCACCTCGGCGGCCACATGCAGCTCCTTGGCCCGCATGTAGATATCGCTGATGAGGATGTTGTCGGAGATGATATTCTTCATGAAGGAGCCCTTGTCGTGCTTCTCTTCATAATAGCTCTTGGCAGAGTTCAGCGCCACGGCTGCCATGGCGCACACCGTGCGGCCGATGCCATCGTCGCCGCTGGCGAACACCGCATAGTCAAAGTGTCCGCCCCAGCCGGGCAGTGCCTTAAAGGTCTTGCCCTCCAGGGCCACACACTCGCCGTCGGCCTGCTGGATGGTCTCTACATATTTGCTCCACTTCTTACCGATCCCCGTCAGCTCGCTGCATGCGATGACGGTTCCCTCGGCGTCGATGACCCCGATGGTGCGGTCGGTGGTCTCTTTGAATTGCAGCACTACATTCTGAAAAATTCTACCGGACATGACGCGCCCTCCTGCTCTCTCTCAAAGCGTCCTCGAACACTTTGTGCAAACTGCCAAGTGGTCGCTTATATTATATCGTCATAATCACGGTTTTGCAAGCATTTTTTTATCTTTCTCACAAAAAATCTTGGAATTCTTTTGGCGCTTTGTCGATATGATCACATGCCGCAGGCACGCCGCAGCGCAGATATCTCCTCTTCCGTCAGCGGGCGGCACTGTCCGGCGGGCAGCGTGTCCTCCAGCGTCAGCGGCCCCATGGACAGCCGCTTCAGATACAGCACCGGCTTGCCCCGGCTGGCCAGCATCCGCTTCACCTGGTGGAACTTCCCCTCACGCAGCGTCACGAGACACGCATCGCCGCCCAGCGGCTCCAGCTTTGCCGGAAGGCACTGCAAACCGTCCCCCAGCAGCAGTCCGGCGGCAAAGGCTGCCGCGTCTGCCGCGTCCGGCACGCCGTCCACACGGGCATAGTACACCTTGTCCACATGGTACCTGGGGCTCAGCAGCCGGTGGGTCAGCTCACCGTCGTCGGTCAGCAGCAGCAGGCCCTCCGTGTCCTTGTCCAGCCGTCCCACCGGCGCCAGATCGCGGCGGCGGTATGTCTCCGGGATCAGATCCAGCACTGTGGGCTGGCGTTTGTCCTCGGTGGCCGTCAGCACCCCGGCAGGCTTATGCAGCAGCAGATACAGGTACCGCTCCGCGCTGAGGGTCACGCCGTCCACGGTGATGACCGCCGTCTCCGCCGCCACCTTCATGTCCGGCGCCGACGCCGGGACGCCGTTCACCAGCACCCGTCCCTGGCGCACCAGATCCTTCACCTCGCGGCGTGACGCCGCGCCCCTGTTGGCGATGATCTTATCCAACCGCTCCATAGCCGCCTCCTTGTATTCAATAGCCACAGTATAGCATATTTTCCGCCCCATGGGAATATCCATCAACGAAGGAGTTGATGAATATGCGCGTGATCCATGTGACGCGGCGGCGTATGGCGCTGATGTCTCTGGCGCTGGGCCTGGTGATCGGCTCGGCGCTGATGCTGGCGGGCTGCTTCGGCGGCGACAAGGAGGTTGAGATCATCACCGCCGCCACCAACGAGGAGCGGGTGGCCTATCTGGAGGGCCTGGGCTGGCAGGTGGAGCCCCAGCCCATCGAAACGCTGGATCTGCAGCTGCCGGAAAAGCTGGAGGGTGAGTGGGACGCCTACGCCAAGCTGCAGGCGGGACAGAACCTGCCCTTTGCCGACTTCGGCGGCCAAGCGGTGAAGCGCTACACCTATACGGTCACCAACTATCCGGAGATCCCCCAGGGGGTGCAGGCCAATCTGTATCTGTGGGGCGACCAGATCATCGGCGGCGACGTGATCTTCACCGGCCAGGGCGGCTTCCAGACGGATCTGGCCTTCCCCAAGACGTAAGGACGCAAAAAAAGAAAGGCCATACGGCCTTTCTTTTTTCGTTTTAAGTTCGATTACTGCTCGATCTCGATGACGACGCCGGAACCGACGGTACGGCCGCCCTCACGGATAGCGAAACGCAGACCCTTCTCGATAGCGATGGGGGTGATCAGCTCGACCTTCATGTCGACGTTATCGCCGGGCATGCACATCTCGGTGCCCTCGGGCAGGGTGATGATGCCGGTAACGTCGGTGGTACGGAAGTAGAACTGGGGACGATAGTTGTTGAAGAAGGGGGTGTGACGGCCGCCTTCATCCTTGGT
>CAKTNW010000060.1 GCA_934589145.1 uncultured Oscillospiraceae bacterium
CCCAGCAGGGTGCGGTGCAGACCGGGATCCTCGATGAAGTTCTTGCCGGTGGTGGAGGAGATGGCGGAGATGTCGCCAATGTGCTCCATCATGGCGGCGATGGCGATGGGGGCCATCACCAGGATGGAGGTGATGTCGAACTTGGCGATGACGAACTGCTGCAGGCCCACGAAGTCGGCCTCACGCATGGCGGTGAAGTCCACCTGGCCGGTGATCAGGGCCACGATGTAGCTGACCACCACACCCAGCAGGATGGGGATGATCTTGATCATGCCCTTGCCCCAGATGTTGGCCACGATGATGACCACGATGGCCACCAGGGCCAGCCACCAGTTGGTGGAGGCGTTGCTGATGGCGGTGCCGGACAGGTTCAGGCCGATCAGGATGATGATGGGGCCGGTGACGATGGGGGGGAAGAAGCGCATGACCTTCTTGGCGCCCACCAGCTTGAACAGCAGGGCCAGCACCAGGTACAGCAGGCCCGCGATCACCACGCCGCCCAGGGCGTAGGGCAGCTTCTCCTCGCCGGTCATGCTGGCGAACTTACCGGCGTCCAGCGCGGCGACGGCCTGGAAGCCGCCCAGGAAGGCGAAGGAGGAACCCAGGAAGGCGGGTACCTTGAACTTGGTGCAGACGTGGAACAGCAGCGTGCCCAGGCCGGCGAACAGCAGGGTGGTCTGGATGGACAGGGGCAGGCCGTAGGAGCTTACCAGGATGGGCACCAGCACGGTGGCGCCGAACATGGCGAACAGGTGCTGCAGACCCAGCAGCAGCATACGGGGAACGCCCAGCTCTCTGGCGTCGTAGATGGCCACATGGCCCAGTTCTTTCTTCATGGCGTGATTCCTCTCTTTCATTTGTCTTGTATGTGAAGTTACTTACCAAACTTTGTCATCTGCTTCCCGCGGAGGCCGAAAAAAAAGACCGATGAAAAACATCGGTCAAAAAACGATATCCACAATAGAAACAAAAACAGTGGGAGCGGCTTTGCACTTGGTCTTACGGATGGTGGTCATGGCGCGTTCCCCCTTTCAAAATTTTCTTGACTATTATATCGACACTCTCCGCAAAAAGCAAGCTCTTTCTTCTCCAAACATCCGCCAAATTTCCCCCGCCGGCTTCGTGGACATTGCACAAATCCATCACCGGGGCTTATGGGTCGTATAACGAGGCGTCGGGGCGACCCCTCCGGAGACGGAAATAGAGCCGGGCGGCAGCGCCGTCCGGCTCGGTTCGGTTTTCTGAATGGCCGTTTCGCGGACAGGGCGCGCCCTCACCGGATCTTCAGCACGGCGGAGACCGACAGATCCAGCACCTTTTCCACCTCGCTCATGACGGCGGGGGTGCCGCTCTGGCGGTGCTGCTGCAAAATCAGGAACAGCGGCCCGAACAGCACGGCGTTGATGTAGGCGATGTTGTCGGTCTTCATCAGACGCCGGGCGATGGTCTCCTGATACACCGCCAGCAGCGGCGGCGAGGGCAGACTGTTCTCCCGCAATGCGTCGGCGGTGACGAATTCCGGCGCGTTGATCACCGACAGGAAGAAGTGGGCCTCTCTGGGGTGGGCCAGCAGCGTCTGGGCCAACTGGCGCAGGCCGAAAAACAGCTTCTCGCCGGGGGTGCGGCCCATGTCGATGGCCTGCTGCAATCCCTCCTGCAGGCCCTGCCACACCTGGGTATAGATGCACGAGAGCATGTCGGTCTTGTCCTTATAGTACACATAGGGGGTGCCGGAGCTGATCCCGGCCCGTTTGGCCAGCTTATCAAAGGACAGCGCGGCAAGGCCCTCCTCCATGGTGATCTGGAGGACGGTCTGCACCACCTTATCCCGTTTTGCCGTATCTATCGTTCTCATACCTTGATAATAAACGTCTGTTTACTTATTGTCAAGGTGTTTTATTGTAAAATTTGGAAAAGAGATGGGGTATCGTGTCAAAGCCTCCCTTTTTAGAGGGAGGCTTTGCGTCTATAATATATTATTTGGCAGCTGTTTTCTCTTTCTGCAGTTTCCATACAAAATAGAGCAGCAGCACCAAAAGGCCGCCTTCAATCATAAACCATACCGGCCATCCTTGGGCATTATCTGCCTGCATGGCCCGGTTATAGTCGTCCAGCGTGAAGATATCCTGTCCATCGGTGCGCAGGGCCACGATTTCTCCCATACCCTCTTCGGCAAATGACCGCGCCACGGAATTTGTCATACGGAAGTACACCTTTTGACCCATCAAGGACTCCATGGTCTCGGAAGAAACGCTGTCCTTTAGCACCTCCGGCATATACAGCGTGCCGGTCGGTTTGGTGACATAAACAAGCCCGGAATCATGATCCACATTTGTCACCGTGGCCGATTGTTCCACAGTTCTGTTCTCCTTGATGTGGGTTAGTTGCCAGACCATGGCCATATTCATGGCACACACCAGCATCACCAGGATTGTCAGGCATAGGGCAGTCTTGGTTTTCATAGGCTTCTCCTTTTCGGTTCTTATTGCAACATATCACCGATAGTCATTTTGCCGAAAGCAGGGCTCCCCCGCCAACTTTCAGTTTCCGCTCGTCTGCTCCTGCGCGGCAATGACATTTTCCTCCCGGTTCTGCTGGACGACCTTCTGCTGCTGGCGATAGTCCTGCTCCGTGGGATAGAAATAGAGGCTGATTCCCTGCCGCTCCGGCTTGCCCTGGATCTCCATGACGGAGTAGCTCACCCGGCAGAAGCCGCCGGTGGTGGTCATTGTCCAGTTGGCGCCCTGTCCGGCATCCTCCGAGATCTCCAGGGTGGATAGCTGGCGATAGAGCTGGCCGTCGTCGTGAAAACCGCCGTACAGCATTCCGGCCAGGGCGATGGGCCGCTGCCAGTCCGCCCAGCGGAAGGCGGTATCCTCCCCTGCCGGCTCCAGATACATCACCTGTAAATACCGCTTGCCCACATCGTCCACCTGGCTGCTGACCACCAGCATAGGGTACCGCTCGCCGCTGTCATCCCGCAGGGTATAGGCCGCGTGCCCCTCCGCGCCGGAGAAGGTCTCCTCCGGAGAAATCACATTGGGCAGGCCCATGCTGATGGCCGCCGACCGCACCGCCTGCTCCGACAGGGGGAAGATCAGGGACGCGCCGCTCTGCCCGTTCCGGGGCATGGGGGTCAGCTGGGCCTCCAGCGCCGTCAGCCACGCGCCGCAGCCCTCATTGACCACCGCCGCGGGCCACTCCGTCAGGCCCAGGGCGTCCAGCAACGGCTGGGTGCCGGTGGATTCATAGTCGTTGTAGCGGTAGTAGTAGAAGGGCGGCAGATAGATCCTGGCCATATCCGGCGCCGCCAGCACGGATACGGTGCTGCCGTCACTGCGCGTCAGGCGCAGCTGGACACATTCCGGCGGCGTTTTGGCCGCAGATTCCGCCTGCGTCCCGTTCTGCAGCAGGTTCTGCAGCCGCGCCATATGGTCGGCGTCGCTGACGGTATAGAGGGTCTCGCCGTTGTAGATCAGCTCCGCCGATGCCAGGCCGGAGAAGGCTTCCCGCCCGCTCTCCGTCTCCCAGCCGGTCAGACTCCGGATCATGGCCAGCAGCTCCCGCACCTCGGCGTCCGCCTGCACGACGTTTCCGTCCACACAAAGGCCCCATACGCCGCCGTCGCCCCGGCACAGGCTGTAAAATCCGCCGTAATCCTCCTTGAACCGCAGATGCACCTCCGGGGTCTCCGCCGTCCAGGAGCTAAAAGCGCTGCCCCAACCATTGGTAAACTGCGGCGGCTCGAAGCCGCCCAGCTTCACGTTCTCCGCCGCCCGCTGCCCGATGCGGGCCGCCAGCTCGTCGGGAATCTCCATATAGAACACGGTGCCGCTGCCGTTGACGGTCATATAGGGGCATGACAGCGCGTCGCTGTCATAGGACCAGCGGATGGTCTGGGCCCGGGGCAGGATGCCGTCCACATCCAGCGGGCCGCTCTTCTGCTGTTCATAGGTCAGACTGCGCCACGCCTGCATATAGACGTCCTGCTGCTTCTGATAGATCTCCACCAGCGCCGCGGTGTACCCCTCGGTGAAAGCGCCGTCCAGCCCGTCCCGGTTCAGCAGCAGGCCGCGGCACTGGGCCGCCGTCAGAGTGCTGCTCTGCACATAGGCCCACAGCTGCTCCACCAGTGCGTTGCCGTCGTTGCCGTTATCCAGATAGATATCCCAGCGGAAGCCGCCGTCGGGGAACCGGGTCAGCAGCGTCTCCACATCGGGGATGGCCTCCTTGGAGCGGGCGATGTTCTTCTTCATCTGCCAGGCCCAGCCGGACAGGGCGTCGATGATGGCGTCGCCGGTCATGTCGCTGGCGTAGCCGACGGCAGTGCCGTCAGCGGTGACCTCCAGCAGGGCGTCCATGCCGCGCTCCATATACAGCGTGCCGCCCTGGCGGCTGTACAGCGTGATGGAAGGCGAGGTCCCGGCCCGCTGGGCGTCGGAAGGCATAGCCCAGCGGTGGTCGTTGATGAGGGCATCCAGATCCTGGCGCACGGCCTGCTCCTCCACCCCGTCAAGCTCCACCGCCACGGGCAGGCTGAACTCGGGCAGCAGATACTCGTGGACGCTGTCCGTATCCTTCCCCAGAAGATCCCCGGCGGATTCGGTATCGTCGGCGGCAAAGGCCGCGCGCACCACGATCATATAGTCAGCGTCCCGGGCAATACCGGGCTGCTTCTCCAGCCTGCGGCAGTCGAACTGGGGCAGTCCGCCGCCCAAATCCGCCGCCATGGCCAGCAGCACGATGTCGTCCCCCTCCGCCACCTGCCGCTTTTCGCCGTCCTGATAGGCGGCATAGGCGGTATCCTTGGGCATCTCCTTCAGGCTGTCCCACAGCTCGCCGTAATCGCCGTACACGTCGGTGGCGGCCCAGAGCTGGAAGGCGGGGATCGCCTGCAGATTCCGCTCCGGCTGCTGGATCTGGACGCTCAGCTCGTTGGCATAGCGGCCCACGGTCAGCAGCTGGGTGGTCTCGCACCGGCCGTCCTGCCATACCTCGGCATAGACATGGGCGCCCAGTCCCGCGTCGTAGGTCTCCAGGGTGAAGTCCGCCCGCCCGTCGCTGACCACGTTGTCCTTCTGCATAAAGGTCAGGGTGCCCTTGCTGCCGTCCCGGCCCATGGGGTCGGTCAGGAAACAGACGGCCACGGCGATGCAGACGATCACGGCCGCCAGAACCGCCCAAAAAGCAGGCTTTTTGTACCGTAAAACCGCCTTGATGCGGCCCTTTACGCCCTCTTCGCCGAAGGCCACCGGACAGGCCAGCACCATCCGCCGCCCCTGACTGCAATGGAGCAGCGCTTCGGAGTAGGCCTTCTTCTCCGCCATATCCATGGTCTTCACCACCCGCTCGTCGCAGGCGGTCTCGATATCCCGGCAGAACAGCCAATAGGCCGCCCACACCAGGGGATTGAACCAGTGCACCGCCAGCAGCGCGTAGCCCAGGGGCTTCCACAGCTGGTCGCCCCGCCGCAGATGGGCGTTTTCGTGGGCGATGACGTAGGCCATCTGCCCCTCGTCCATGCCGCTGGGCAGATAGATTCGGGGCCGCAGCACACCCAGCAGGAACGGGGACGTCACCGCGTCGCATACCCAGATATTGTCCCGCAGGCGCATGGCCTCCCGCACACGGAGCCGCAGCCGGATGGCGCTGGCGATGCCGTACAGCAGCAGCGTGCCGCCCACCGCCAGCCAGATGGCCACATAGGGCGGGAGATAGCGGGTAACGGTATGGGACGTGTCCGCCGCCGTCTCCTGCTGCACCGGCGCGATCTCCGCCGGACGGATGGTTTCCACGTCCAGCCGGATGGAGGGCTTGTCGCCGCTGGCGTGAACATACTGGAAGAACTCCACCTGGCCGGTGGGCTGCACGGCAGCCGGTGACGCCACCTGATAGGCCGACACCGGCGATTGGAGGCTGATGGGACACACCAGCCGCACCGCCACCAGCGCCCACAAAAGGCAGGTGATCCACCGGGGCGCCTTTTTCAGCGCCAGCCGCAGCACCAGCACCGCCAGGATCAGCCACCCGGCGGCCACGCTCATGTTGACCAGCTTCACAAAAACCTCGTTCATGGTCAGCCCTCCCCCGCTTCGTCGATCATGCGGCGCAGCTCATCCCGTTCCTCCTCCGTCAGCCTCCGGCCCTGGGTAAAGGCTGCGATGAACGCCGGCAGCGAGCCGTGGAAGCTGTCGTCCACATACTGGCGGCTCTGGCGGGCATAGAACTCCTCCCGGCTCATTTTCACCGTGACCAGTCCGCCGTCGTTCTGAAACAGTCCCTTGTCGCACAGCCGCCGCAGCACCGTGTGTACCGTGGTGCGCTTCCAGCCCATCTCCGCCTCCCCCAGCTTTACCAGCTGGGAGGATGTGACCGGCGCGGTGCGCCAGATGATATCCGCGAACTTCGATTCCACCATTCCCATTTGCAGCTCCGCCATAGGGCATCCCTCCTTAACGCGATTACACATTGTAGTCTCTATAGCCAGACTACATGAAGTAGTCGCATTTGTCAAGAGGGAAATTGGCCGAAAAACATTCCCTTTTGTCCCACCAACAAAATCTTGCCATATCCGACAGGTTGTGATATGCTGTATAATTGTATAGGTATGGAAAGGAGGCGTGCCCATGGCGCTGACAGACAAGCGGCTCTTTCTGCTGGATATGGACGGCACCCTCTATCTGGACGACCAGCTTTTTGACAAGGTGCCGGAGTTCCTCTCCTTCATCCGCCGACAGGGCGGGCGGTACCTGTTTCTCACCAACAACTCCTCCCGGGGCGTGGAGGGCTACATCGCCAAAATGCGCCGCCTGGGCATCGAGACCGGGCCGGAGGACTATCTCACCTCCGCCGACGCGGCGGAGCACACACTGCTGACGGAGTTTCCGGGCCAGAAGTGCTACGTCTCCGGCACCGCGTCGCTGAAGGCGCAGCTCACCGGGGCGGGCATCCGGGTAACAGACACCCTGTCCGACGACATCACGGTGCTCCTCAGCGGCTTTGACACGGAGCTGACCTTTCAGAAGCTGGAGGATAACTGCATATTGCTGAACCGGGGCGTCACATGGCTGGCCACCAACCCCGACTGGGTGTGCCCCACCTGGTATGGCTCGGTGCCGGACTGCGGCAGCGTGTGCCAGATGCTGGAGCGGGCCACCGGGAAAACGCCCCGCTTTCTGGGAAAGCCCAGACCGGAGATGGTGCATCTGGCCCTGGCCCGGACGGGCTTTCCGCCGGAGCAGGCCGTCATCATCGGCGACCGGCTGTATACCGACGTGGCCTGCGGCGTCAACGCCGGGATCGACAGTATCTTCGTCCTCAGCGGCGAGGGCATTATGGGCGACATCGTGAAATACCGGGTGAACCCCACATGGGTCTATCAAGACATCGCAAAGCTCTATCACGATCTGAAGGAGAACCGAATATGAAGCTGAACTACAAACGCACCATCCTGGTGGGCTTTGCCTTTTTCCTGATCTGCGCCTTCTGGCAGGCCTATGACAACACCATCCCCCTGATCCTGACCAACAAGTTCGGCATGAGCCAGACCTGGTCCGGCGTCATCATGGCGGCGGACAACATCCTGGCGCTGTTCATGCTGCCCCTGTTTGGCGCCATCTCCGACAAATGCACCCACAGAAAGGGACGGCGCACCCCCTTCATCGTGATGGGCACGCTGATCGCCGCCGTGGCGCTGATCTGCCTGAGCTTCATTGACAACACCCAGTTGAAGCATCTGGGCGACGCCGCCAACATTGACGATCCCGCCGCGCTGAGCGCCATCTACGAAAGTCAGGCGGACGAGCAGCTCATCACCCCCCACGGCGACAAGTTTGTGCTGCGGGAGCAGTTCACGGAGGAGGAATTCACCGCCATCCGCAGCCAGATCACCGACGAGAGCGGCAAGACCGTCACCAACCCCGACTACACCAACTATGTGACCCCCGCCCGCCAGGCCTACGCATGGCAGGTGACGGCGGAGCACCCCGGCACGCTGGTGTTCTTCATTCTGGTGCTGCTGATCATTCTGATCGCCATGGCCACGTTCCGCTCCCCCGCCGTGGCGCTGATGCCGGACGTGACGGTAAAGCCCCTGCGCTCCAAGGCCAACGCGGTCATCAACCTGATGGGCAGCGCAGGCGGCATCCTGGTGCTGGCGCTGGGCATGGTGTTCGCCACCTCCGCCGTGCGCAACTCTCTCATGAGCTACACCGGCTATTTCGGCGTGATCGCCGCCATCATGCTGGCGGCGCTGGTGATCTTCCTGCTGACCGTCCGCGAGGTGGAGTGGGCCCAGCAGATGCAGCGGGACAGCGTGGAATACGGCGTGGAGGAGGCCGCCGGGGACGGCGCCCCCCAGGAGGAGCGGAAGCTCTCCGCCGGAGAGGTGAAGTCCCTGATCTTCATCCTGCTGAGTATCGTGCTGTGGTTCTTCGGCTATAATGCCGTTACCAGCAAATACTCCGTCTATGCCAGCAACATCCTGCACAAGGACTATAACCTGACGCTGATCATCGCCCAGGCGGCGGCCATCGTGGCCTATCTGCCGGTGGGC
>CAKTNW010000061.1 GCA_934589145.1 uncultured Oscillospiraceae bacterium
CTCTCGCCGACATCCTGGAGAACAACCCGCGCAAGCTGCCGATTGCCTGTGCCGAGCTGATCGCTGACTATGACGCAACTACGCAGCAGGCATTTGTGGAGATGTGTTCTATCGAGGACTACACGCTCAATAAGGCTGCTATGCAAAGCATCGTCCATGCCTGTCCGACTCCTTCTGCAAAGCATCAAGACCTTTTCGCCGCATGGCGGCAGGCACGCGCAAGGGAGACACAGAGGCGTGCTGCACAGCCGAAGAAAATCAGCTTTGACCGCAGAAAATTTGCCCCCTACCTTGAGAGGCTGGGCAGTGATAAGGAAATTGAAGAGCTGTTTTTGGAGTTCTTGCGGCAACAGGTCAACTGATGTATAATCACAGAAAAGAAAGAAAGGACTTAACGCTATGAGCGAACAGGATAAGATACAGCTTTTTGAGAATCAGAAAATTCGTACTGCATGGGATACAGAGAAAGAAGAATGGTATTTTTCTGTTACCGATGTCATTGCTGTTTTAACAGAACAGCCTACCGCACGCGGGGCAAGCAACTACTGGGCCAAACTCAAGCAGCGTTTGAAAGAGGAAGGGGCGGATGAACTGCTGACAAATTGTCAGCAGTTGAAAATGACTGCCTCAGACGGAAAGCGCCGCGCAACGGATGTTGCCACGACAGAGCAACTTCTGCGTATCATCCAGTCTATCCCATCACCAAAAGCTGAACCGTTTAGGCTCTGGCTTGCAGAAGTCGGTCGGGAGAGAATTGAAGAAACCATTGACCCTGAACAGGCCATTGACCGGGCCTTGGAAACCTATCTGAAAAAGGGATATGATCCCGATTGGGTGCATCAAAGGCTGCTTTCCATCCCATTCGCAACGAACTGACCAATGAATGGCAGAAGCGCGGCGTGGAAAAGGGCCGCGAATTTGCGATCTTGACCGACGAGATCTCAAAGGCATGGTCCGGCATGACCACGCGGCAGTATAAAAACCTCAAGGGGCTCAAAAAGGAGAACCTGCGTGATAATATGAGCGATACCGAGCTCGTGCTGACCATGCTGGCGGAAGCGTCAACGCGGGATATTTCCAAAGCGACAAAACCAGATGGTTTTGCCGAGAATGTGAAGGTGGCCAAACGTGGCGGTAATGTTGCAAATGTTGCACGGCAGCAGCTTGAGGCGGAAACCGGCCTTCCCGTCATCACAGCACAGAATGCCGCACAGCTAAATGCGGTGGTTACAGAAATGATCGAAGCGTCGGCGCAAGTGCTTGACCGTTCGGATGAACTTAAAACAAAATAACATTTTCCTGACTTCAGGAAAATGTTATTTCAGTGCAGACAAACGCAAAATAAGATAAGAAATGCTGAAAGGCTCGACACCGTAAGGTGCCGGGCCTTTTCCTATGACTCCGAGGTGAGAGAAATGAAAGAGTCAACAAATAACTGCCGGTCCCGCGCTCATAATCCGTTTGACGACGGTGCGAGGGAGCGTTTGCGGCGCATGGGGCTGCTTACCGAGACGGGGAGCATCAAGGCATCGGCCTTGACTGCGCTGGCTCATACCTTCGCCGGATTGCTGTTTGACGATTTGTGCGATGCCAGTCAGGACTATTCCGGTGTCCAAACCGAATTGCAGCAGCTGTTTGACGCAGTGGATTGTGCAGAGCCGAGGCAGAAATTTCTGCTGCTTTGCCTGCAATATGACCGCCTATCCCAAGTCCTTCCTGATCCCATTTGGTGGATCAGCGGGACACCTGAGATCGCGGGCGAATTTGCAGAACACTTTATCCGGCACTTAAAGAAATTGAGCGGCTGTGAGGAGGAAGTGCGGTGAAGGGGATTTTGGTATATCAGCCTCCGGGCAGAGTCTCGCAGGTCGCTGCCTTTATAGAGAATCTGGAGCCGCGGCTCAGAGAAAAGATCATTCGTCAGCTATACCGATTGACGCTGCCGCAGAAGCCGGAAATGAAGGAACCGCATTTCAAGCGTTTTTCACTTGAGCGGTATCGGAGCCTATGCGAGCTGCGGGTGAAGACCAAGCTCTGCGTTCGCGTTATCTTTTACCCATGCGCTAACGGAGATACTATGCTCCTTTATGCGTTCGTCAAGCGCCAGAAGCGTGATACGATGCAGGCGTTAGAGCAGTCTCTCAGCATACTCGATGCGCTGCGGGAGCATCCGGAGCGCACGGTAGAATACAAGGTCAGAGAGGAGGGAGCATGAGACGACCGCACATCCTTTGATACCGCGAAAATAGCAGATCATAACAAATTTCTACATTAGGAGGTTTCCACAACATGAAAAAGGCAATTCTCTGTGTACTGCTGACGCTGTCCATGTCGGTCTCGGCGTTTGCATTGGAGGTACCGACAGATACCGTGGTGCAAAATCTGAATGGCAGCCAGCAGGTCATCAAAACCTTTACGATCCCAGCAGATCAGGACCCGCAGAGCCTGATCGAACAGCCCTTTGAGCTGGAGGGCTATCTCTACACCTTTACGGATATTGTCAAAACGGAAAATGCCGTAGAGGAATCCAAGCCCCATACCGAGGTCATCACGGTGGAGACGGACAAGAATGACCTTGCCGAGATATTGAGCCAACTGAAGCCTACCGTCGAATTTGACGACGGCACCTTCAAGGGTACGCTCGCCCTCGACCACACCAGTCTCAACACCGAGGCGTCCGGCTATGCAGCCAAGAGCTACACCGTGAGCGAGGTCAAGACCATCGGACGACTTGACCGTAACGATATGTCCTATGTCCCCTCTGCCACCGTCAAAAACGGCCGCACGCTGAGCCTTGCCGATGTGGAGTGGCAGGTCACGGGAACGGACCTTGTCGGCGAGACCTTGGTGCCTTCATCTTATCAGGCTGTTGCCACCTATTCCGCAAGAGTTCCCTATCAAGCGGCTACCGGATACATCACGACCGCGGAATATACCGGCGAGATCACGCACGAGGGCGTCGAGAGCATCACCTATGTGCTGACTTACCTGGGAACAAAGGTCGGTATCGCTCATGTGCTATCCAATGTGGGCGGCTTCTTTGCGGCAAATTGGCTTGCACTTGTTGTCGGCGCCGCAATGGGAGCTGCTGTGATTTTCGGCATCGTATATGCATCGTATGTGCGCCGACACCGAGCCGCCCATGCCGAGGCGGACGACGACGGCGCGAGCTTTTCAGAGGAGGAAACGGAATGAAGCATATTAGACGATTGGCCGAATTGGCATTGACGATCATAACGATGGCAGCGCTATCGGTTGGCACCTTTGCGGCAGATTACAGCTTTGAGACAGGGGCAGGAACAGAATATTATCCTGCGACTTCTTACGCGGATACCTATGGTGCCGCGTATAATCACGGCGGTCCAAATCCCGTGGACTATCAGATCCCCGAATTGCCCTACGGCGTGTCCAGCACGACGCAGATCGGCATTATGGAGAAGGGGTATTTGCCCGGCTTACAGCAAAATGCCGGTGCTTCCATTTCTGGCGATTACGGACTTTCCGGCGGGTTCTATGATGTCCCATCCGGCTCTATATCTTCGGTTAAGCCAAGCGTGCTGGCCTATACCAGCGTTGACGGTATGGAGCGCAAGGATGGCAGCATTGGCACGTTGAAGATCTCATCTTTAAACATCAATATGAAAGTATGGGAGGGTGAGACCAACGCCAGTATGGCAAAGGGACTGGGACACTATAGCTCCACCTCCGGATGGGACGGCAACGTCGGCATCTGCGGGCATAACCGTGGCGCAAAATACAATATTGGCAGCATCAGAAATCTGGAGATCGGCGATACCATTACCTATTCGACGGTTTACGGAACACGAACCTATGCGGTCATTTTGGTAAAGACGATCTCGGATTCCGACTGGAGCTATTTGCAGGCGACCGCTGATAACCGCATCACCATCACGACCTGTCTTGCCAACCAGCCCTCCAAGAGAGTGTGCGTTCAGGCCGTGGAAGTAAGCCGATGAAATCGGAGCAACGTGATATTTTTGTGCAACTTTTTTTAGCGGCGTAAGCATTTAAAATAAACCTTTGACAAGCCATTACTTCTGTATTATGCTCAAACCACTCCGGAGAATACAATCAAAAAAGGAAGTATCAGATTGATACAGCAATTCAGACCGAAGAGGAAGGACGATGAGATCAGAGTAAAAATGGACATCACCGTTGACCTTCCTGCAGAAGTAGCTGAACAGGCTGAGCAGCTTGGCATTTACGAGTTTGAGCGGTGTATTTATGATCCCGACACTCGCCGTATGACTGCCAGCGTGACCACCACATTTTATCGGAAGGGAGCGTGATACAATGAAGAAGATTTTGTATTTGCTTATCGGGCTTGCGTTAGGCTTTGCCCTTGGTTCGCCTGCGGCACAGGCCATTGAGGGTATCCTCGCACAGCGCTGCACCTCGCCTATTCTCCTCAACGGTGCTCCCGTTGAGATCGAAGCGTACACCATCAACGGACACAACTACTTCAAACTCCGTGACATCGGCAAGGCGGTCGGCTTCAATGTTTATTGGAAATCCAAGGACGGAACGGTGCAGATCGAAACAAATCGTCCCTACACCGGTGAAGCACCCGCAAAGGTGGAAACTGACAAGCCGGTATCGCAGCCGGAGGTTACAGCTCCCGCCGCCGATGTAGATGCCATGAAACAGGACATCGTGGACCGCACCAACGCACTCCGAAAGGAAAACGGCATCGCTGCCCTAACCGCCAACGACAAGCTCATGCAGGCGGCGCAGGTGCGCGCGGATGAGATGGCGGCAAACACCATCTACTCCCATACCCGCCCGGACGGGAGGAAGTATAATACTGTTACGAACTGTCCATACATGGCTGAGAACATTCATCGTGTTGCGGACTGGACGATTGCCGACTGCACGCTTGCGGAACCACTCATAGCGGATTGGAGCGCCTCGACAGGACACATGAAAAACATGACCAACTCCCAATTATCCGAAATTGGCATAGGGCTTGCGCGAGGTGTCAACGACAATGGAGATGAGTGCTGGTACTGTGTCCAGCTATTCCTCCGGGATGGATACCATATCACATGGGTGGATACGCCGGCAAAGGGGCAACTCACTCCAGAAACTACACGATCTTCTATGTGGTGATCGGAGACACGATGGAAGTGCGCCGTATCATCTATAGCCGCAGAGATATGAGTAGGCAACTTTGACAAAAACTTCATAGCCAAGCGAAGCAGACCGAGATACCTCTCGGCCTGCTTTTCTCATGCAAAAATTGTAGGAGGTATCACATTGAAAACGATCAAAACAAGGCTCATTTCGACACTCCTGGTTGTCATGACGCTGCTCAGCCTACTGCCCACCACGGCATTTGCCGCGACCGGTACGGGCAAGGGTATTACGATCACGACCAATCAAGTGTACTGGTCCACGCGTATACTGGCCAACGGCACACCGTACAGCTACCGCCCGCCGGAGGCGGCGGGTCGGCTTCTCTACTGCCTCGACAGCGGACTCGGCTACCACAACGCTACGCCGTCATACTGCGACTCTTATACCTACACCTCGGCTACCAATGCAGACGCCGACGCCGTTCTCAAAACCGCTGTTGCCAACAGCGGCCTTGGCGAGATGGATGCCGCGACGCTCGCCAATGTCAGGTGGCTCATGACCTACATCAACGACAGCAAGGCATCCAATATAGGGCAGCTCTTTATGGCGGTGCAGACTTATATTTGGGACCATCAAAGCTATAAGGGCGTGGGAGATGGTACCGGAGATGCGGGTGGTTATGCCAACGCGGACACCTATGACCTGTATCTGAGCCTCATCGACTCCATGCTTGCGCAGAAGGCGCAGGAGGATGCCGAATTTCAGCGTCAGATCGCAGAATATGCAGCGCGAGGACAGATCGCCTCCGTAATTGAAGATGATGCTGCAAAATGGGCAGTATTTGCTCTTTCAAGCAATCGCAAGAACCAGTCCTTCTTCAACTATTATGGTCCGCGTAAGCTGGTGGTAAAGGATAAACCGCAGGACGGTGATGATTCTGCTCCGCCGGCTGGGGACGCTGATATTACGCTGCGGAAGGTTGCCGCAGGAACGACCCGTGGTTTGGATGACGCAAAATTTAATATTTACCGCGACGGTCAGATCGTCGGCAGCGATGTGACCCGAAATGGCGGAATCATTGAGGTCAAGGATGTCACCAAGGGCCTGTGGTCCTTCGTGGAAACCGAGGCCCCGGAGGGCTACTGCGCCGACTCTACGCCCATCAGCGTCTATGTCGATACCACCGATGGTGACAAGCAGTACACGGTCACTGCCGAAAATTACGCACTGCCCGATATGAAGATCACCAAGCGGGACGCCATGAGCGGCAAACCCATCGCCGGTACAGTGTTCTCGGTGAAGTCCGTCACAGGCAGCTATTCCACCTCCGTCACGACCGGGACGGACGGTTCCGCAACGCTCTCGGCCATTCCTGCCGGTGTCTATGTTGTGCGTGAGGAATCCGTTCCCGAGCCGTACATCGTAACCAATACCGAGCAGACCGTGGCGCTGCGCCCCGGCAAAACCTCCGAGGTCACTTTCGTTGACTATGAAAAGCCCGGTCTTGAAATTGTCAAGAAGAACATCGCCAACGGAGAGCCCATCGAGGGCGTCACTTTCCGCATCGAGCAGATCGACGGCAGCTTTTCTACCAGCGCCACCACCGATAACCATGGGCGCATTTTCCTTGAGAGCATCCCTGTGGGTAGCTACAAGGTGACGGAGATCAATGTTCCCAGTCATGTCATTCTCTGCCCCATCCCGCAGGAAGTGGCATTGAAGCCCGGCGAAACCTCTACCGTCACCTTCTTCAATGCCCTCAAGCCCAGTCTGGAAATCCGCAAGTTGGATAGCGTCACCGGTGATCCCGTCAAGGGTGCCAAGTTCCAGATCTGGTATGGCAGCAACCATAC
>CAKTNW010000062.1 GCA_934589145.1 uncultured Oscillospiraceae bacterium
GCTCCGTTAGCTCAGTCGGTAGAGCACCTGCCTTTTAAGCAGGGTGTCCGGGGTTCGAATCCCCGACGGGGCACCAAAAAAACACCACCCCCTGGGTGGTGTTTTTTTGGTGTCCTAGGGGATGAGAAACGAGCTCCGGTCTCACACGTCCCTTTGGGACGTTGAGACCGGGCGCAACGTACCGGTGGCACGTTGCATCAGCGAGAGTCGAATCCCCTCCAACGGCCGGCCCCTCGATGGGGCGGCCATTGGAAACGGTGCTCCGCACGCCGCCCCTTTGCAAGAACAGGCAAAATCGAGGCAAAACAGTCCGGTGGGCTGCCTTGCGGTGGAGAGGAGAATCTCCTCAATGTGGCGATCATGCGACCACAAGCCCACTTTTCTTTCGGTATACAGGGATCGCAAACAGCAAAACCTGCGGAGATCCACTTTATACGACGTGTTTCTGAAAATAATATCCCCCCACCCGGCTTGCGGGGCGGGGGGATATTTGCTATCCTGTTTCCAGAGACCACGAGAGAAAGGAAATCACCCCTATGACCATGATGAAACGACTGACGGCCCTGGTGCTGGCGCTGGCCCTGGCCCTGTTGTGCCTGACGCTGGCGGGCTGCGGCGGCAAGGATACCACCGATAACGACGCACAGAGCGGCGGCTCCACCCTGGTGTACGGCAGCGGCGATTATACCCGCATCAACCCCGCCATGGACGAGCACGGCGAGATCAACGTGCTGCTGTTCGACGGCCTGACCGACCACGACGGTGCGGGCCAGATCGTGCCCCGGCTGGCGGAGCGCTGGGACTACGACCCCGACACGCTGACCTATACCTTCCATCTGGCCCAGGGCGTCACCTGGCACGACGGTGAGCCCTTTACCGCCGCGGATGTGAAGTTCACCTTTGAGGCCATCATGGATCCCGACAACGGCTCGGAAAACGCCCCCAACTATGAGGACGTGACGGACATCACCGTCATCGACGACCACACGGTGTCCTTCACCCTGAGCGCGGTGAACACGGCGTTTCTGGAGTACATGACCATGGCCATCCTGCCCCAGCACCTGCTGGAGGGGGAGGACATGCAGACCTCCGACTTCTTCCGCGCCCCGGTGGGCACCGGCCCCTATAAGCTGGAGAGCTGGGACGTGGGCCAATCCATCACCCTGGTGAAGAATCCCGATTACTTCGCGGGCGCGGCCAACATTGACACCATCGTGTTCAAGATCGTCACCGACTCCAACGCCAAGACCATGCAGCTGCAGACCGGTGAGCTGGATCTGGCCCAGGTGACGCCCAAGGACGCGGCGGCCTTCGAGGGCAAGGCGGGCTACACCGTCTATGACATGACCACCTCTGATTACCGGGGCATCCTCTACAATTTCAACAACGCCTATTGGCAGGAGAACGCCGACCTGATCCCCGCCATCAGCTGCGCCATCGACCGGCAGGCCATCGTGGACGCGGTGCTGCTGGGAAAGGGTGAGGTGGCTTACAGCCCCCTGCAGCGGAACATCTACAACGATCCCGACGTGGAGCGCTGGGACTATGACCCGGCCCGTACCGAGCAGCTGCTGACCGCGGCGGGCTGCGCTAAGGACAGCGAGGGCTTCTGGCAGCGGAACGGGGCGCGCATCGGCTTTACCATCAACGCCTCGCCGGACGATCAGGTGCGCATCGACATGGCCCAGGCGGCGGCCCAGCAGCTGCGTGCCATCGGCCTGGACGTACAGGCCGCCATCCCCGCCGAGGGCATCGACTGGGGCGGCCAGGAGTGCTGCATCATCGGCTGGGGCTCTCCCTTTGACGCCGATGACCACACCTATAAGGTGTTCGGCACCGACAAGGGCGCCAACTACTCCGGCTACTCCAACGCCCAGGTGGACGAGGCGCTGACCAAGGCCCGCCAGACCGACGATCCGGCGGAGCGGGCGGCGGCCTACGCTGAATTCCAGCAGGCGCTGGCGGCGGCCCCGGCCTACACCTTCTTCTGCTACATCGACGCCATCTATGTGGCGGCGGAGCACATCCAGGGGATCACCCCTGACACGGTGCTGGGCCATCACGGCGTGGGCATTTTCTGGAATATCTGCGATTGGACGATCTGATCCCCCTCTTTGCGGCGTCCTCCCGGCCCCCTCAGTACGAGGGGGCTATCGCCGTGTTATTAAGCGGTTTCGCCCTCCGGGGCGAGGTACTTTTGCCCGTGGCGGCAAAAGTACCCAAAAACGCCATTTGAAACCCAGAGGGTTTCAAAACTTCCGGGCGCGCTATGCCTCTTTTGAAATTTGCGGCCTTTTACCACGCGGTCACGGAACACAGTTGATTTCGCTGCGTATGACGTATCGACTTTCCTCTTGCACCGCTGCCGCTTTCCTTTTCAACGGTAGAACCAAAAAGGTTGTTCGTTATGGCTGTCAGCGGCAGCGGCGCTGGAGCAGAGACGATCCTTTTACGAAGCGAAAAAGGAAACCCCCTGTGATCGTGCGGCAGGCATTGACAATTACGTACACATTATAGCACGCCCGGAAGTGAAGGAACCGGAGGTTCCTTCCGGTGTTTTTGCCTACTTTTGTCACTGTTGACAAAAGTAGGTCGTCCCCGAGGGGACGAAACTCCCCTGCAAAAGGCTGGTGAACACCATGGAAAACACCTTATTGAACATCGACCACCTCTCCGTTTCCCTGGATACCCCCTCCGGCACCGTGCAGGCGGTGCGGGACGTGAGCCTGACCCTTCACGAGGGCGAGGTGCTGGCGCTGGTGGGCGAAAGCGGCTGCGGCAAGAGCATGCTGTGCCGCTCCGTCATGAAGCTGCTGCCCAAGAACGCAGTGATTACCGGCGGCAGCATCACCGTCAACGGGGTGGACATCACCGGCTACCGGGAGCGGGACATGCGCCGCCTGCGGGGCAAGGTGTTCTCCATGATCTTCCAGGATCCGCTGACGGCACTGGATCCCGCCATGCCGGTAGGCCGGCAGATCGCCGAGGCGGTGCGGGCCCACATGGGGCGCATGGCGCGCGGGGATGTGGACAGCCGGGTGGAGGAGCTGCTGGCGCTGGTGGGCGTGGAGCCCCAGCGGAAGGGGCAGTATCCCCATCAGCTCTCCGGCGGCCAGCGGCAGCGGTGCCTGATGGCCATGGCGCTGGCGGGAGAGCCGAAGATCTTGCTGGCGGACGAGCCCACCACGGCGCTGGACGTGACGGTGCAGGCCCAGATCCTGGATCTGCTGCGGGATATCCAGCGGCGGCTGCACACCTCCACCATTCTGGTGTCCCACGACCTGGGCGTGGTGGCGCGGGCGGCGGATCGGGTGGCCATCATGTACGCCGGGCGGATCGTGGAGATCGGCACGGCGGAGGAGGTCTATTACGATCCCCGGCACCCCTATACCCAGGGGCTGCTGCGGTCGCTGCCGGCGCTGGCCCGGCGCCACGGGGCGCTGCACACCATTCCCGGCATGCCGCCCACGCTGATCGACCCGCCGGAGGGCGACGCCTTCGCCTGCCGCAATCCCCAGGCGCTGGCCATCGACTATCAGCAGCAGCCGCCCATGTTCCGTGTCAGTGACACCCACTACGCTGCCACATGGCTGCTGGATCCCCGGGCGCCCAAGCTGGCGCCTCTGCCGGAAGGAGAGGAGCACTATGTCTGATATTCTGCTGGATGTGCAGCATCTGAGCCACTGCTTCCCCCTGACGGGCAGGCAGACGCTGCGGGCGGTGGACGATGTGTCCTTCCAACTGCGGCGGGGCGAGATCCTGGGCCTGGTGGGGGAGAGCGGCTGCGGTAAATCCACCGTGGCCCGCTGCGTGATGAACGTATACCGCCCCACGGCGGGGCATATTTACTACGACGGCATCGACACCTGCGACGCCGCCCAGTTCCGGGCCAACCGCCGCCGGTTGGAGGCGGAGCGGCAGATCATCTTTCAGGACTCCACCTCCAGTCTCGATCCCCGGATGACGGCGGCGGAGATCATTGCCGAGCCCATGCGCATCCACCGGGTGAAGCCGCCCCGGGGCAGCCTGCGGGCAGAGGCGGCCTTCCAGCTCTACTATGTGGGGATGGAGGAGAGCTATCTGGACAAGTGTCCACCGGAAATGTCCGGCGGACAGCGCCAGCGGGTGGCCATCGCCCGGGCGCTGAGCATGGAGCCGAAGCTGCTGGTGGCGGACGAGCCGGTGGCGGCGCTGGACGTGTCCATCCAGGCCCAGATCATCAACCTGTTTTCCCACCTGCGGCAGGAGCATGGGTTCTCCATCCTGTTCATTGCCCACGACCTGTCCATGGTGGAGTATCTGTGCGACCGGGTGGGTGTCATGTACCGGGGCAGGCTGGTGGAGATCGGCCCCACCGAGGCGGTGTTCGCCCGGCCCCGGCACGACTATACCAGGGCGCTGCTGTCGGCCATCCCCCTGCCCGACCCCATCCGGGAGCGGCAGCGCCAGCGGGTGGACTTTGACGCGGTGTCCTTCTGCCGGGAGGGCACGATGACGGAGACGGAACCGGGACACTTCGTCCTGCTGGGAGAGGAGGCGGCGCAATGAGAGAGCATCCGGCGCTGCTGCTTCTGAAAAAGGCGGCGGTGTTCCTGATCAGCGTGTGGCTGCTGTCGCTGGTGGTGTTCTGCATGGCGCGGCTGGCACCCAGCGATCCCCTGAGTGCCTATTACGGCGAGCGGGTGGAGAAGATGTCCGTGGCGGAGAAGGAGGAGGCCCGGGCGCGCCTGGGCCTGGATCAGCCGCTGCTGGAGCAGTATGGCGTGTGGCTGAAAAACGCCCTCCACGGGGAGTTCGGCATCTCCTATAAGTACAAGCAGCCGGTGATGGAGGTCATCTCCCAGCGGCTGGGCAATACGCTGCTGCTGGGCGGGCTGGGCTTTGTGCTGACCTTTGCCGGTGCGCTGGGACTTGGCCTTTTATGCGCCTGGTACGAGAACCGGTGGGTGGATCGGCTGCTGTGCCGGTTGGGCACGGTGATGAGCTGCATCCCCGAGTTCTGGCTGTCCATGATATTGATCCTGATCTTCTGCGTGCTGCTGGGCTGGCTGCCCAGCAGCGGCGCGTACTCCGTGGGCCGTGCCGGTGACGTGGGCGACCGGATCGTGCATCTGATCCTGCCCATGGCGGTGGTGCTGGCGGGGCATCTGTGGTACTACGCCTATATGGTGCGCAGCCGCCTGCTGGAGGAGGTGCGCGCCGACTATGTGCTGATGGGCCGGGCCACGGGCCTCAGCCGCCGCCGTCTGCTGCTGCGGCACTGTCTGCCCAACAGCCTGCCGGCGTATTTCAGCCTGATGGCCATTTCGGTGCCCCATGTGCTGGGCGGCACCTACATCGTGGAGACGGTGTTCAGCTATCCGGGACTGGGGGCGCTGTCCTTCGAGAGTGCCCGGTATGCCGACTATAACCTGCTGATGGTGCTGTGCGTGCTGACCGGCGCGGTGGTGATCCTGTGCAGCATGATCGCCCAGGCCATCAACCAGCGGATCGACCCCCGGCAGCGGGCCTCTCAAGGGGAGGTGACGGCGCTGTGACGGACAAGGAGCTGTTCTCTGTGGTGGGCATCCTGCCGGAGAAGACGCCCGCCGCGCCGGCTGTCCGGCGGCGGAGGCTGCCGGTGGTGCCCATGGCGGTGCTGGCGGCCATCGTGCTGGGCTGCGTGTGCGCGCCGCTGCTGACGGGGCGGGATCCCGCCTATATGGATCTTGCCAACTGCGCCGCCGCGCCGTCTGGTCAGTTCTGGTTCGGCACCGACACCATGGGCCGGGACATCTTTGCCTGCATCTGGTACGGCGGGCGGGTGTCGCTGACGGTGGGGTTTCTGGCGGCGGCCATTGCCGCGGTCATCGCCGTGGTGTACGGCGCGGTCAGCGGTATGGCGGCGCCATGGCTGGACACGGCCATGATGCGCCTGACGGAGCTGCTGGGCAGCGTGCCGTCGCTGCTGCTGGTGCTGTTTCTGCAGGCCATCCTGGGCACGGCCAGCGTGCTGAGCCTGTCGCTGGTGATCGGCGTCACCGGATGGTGCGCCATGGCCAAGGTGGTGCGCACCGAGGTGCGTCAGCTCCGCCAGAGCGGCTATGTCATCGCCTGCCGCTGCATGGGCGGCGGCTTCGGGCGGGTGCTGTGGCGGCATCTGGCCCCCAATTTCCTGTCGTCCATCCTGTTCATGGTGGTCATGAGCGTGTCCACCGCCATCGCGGCGGAGTCCACCCTCAGCTTCCTGGGCATGGGACTGCCGCTGGAGGTCATCTCCTGGGGCAGCATGCTGACGCTGTCCCAGCAGGCGCTGAACCGGGGCGCGTGGTGGATCATCGTGATCCCCGGCGTGTTTCTGGTGGCGGTGCTGGTGTGCGTCACCGCCATCGGCGGCTGGCTGCGCCGAGCCTTTGACAGGAGACAGAGCAATTTGTGAATGTGAACCGACCGGTGCGGCCTTGCAAGGCCGCACCGGTTGGTCTATAATAGAGAAAAAATGGAAAGGGGCAAGACAATATGGGACGTGACCGCTGGTATAAGGACATGGTGTTCTATCAGATCTGGCCGCGCAGCTTCAAGGACGGCGACGGTGACGGTATGGGCGATCTGCAGGGCGTGTACGAAAAGCTGGACTACATCAAAAGCTTGGGCATGGACGGCATCTGGTTTTCGCCGCTGTATCCCTCGCCGGGCGCGGACTGCGGGTACGATATCTCCGATTACCGGGACATCGCGCCGGAGTTCGGCGGCATGGCGTGGTTCAAAAAGGTGCTGGAGGGCGCCCATCAGCGGGGCATGAAGGTCATTATGGATCTGGTGGTGAACCACACCAGCGACGAGCACGAGTGGTTCCAGAAGTCCCGCCG
>CAKTNW010000063.1 GCA_934589145.1 uncultured Oscillospiraceae bacterium
TATGGTCGGAGTGGGGGGACTTGAACCCCCGGCCTCTTGGTCCCGAACCAAGCGCGCTACCAACTGCGCTACACCCCGACACAGCCGTTTCATTATAATAAGTATTTTCCCTTCTGTCAAGAGGGAAATCGCACGAAGCGGCGCAAATCCCGGTGTGCGGCCTATTCCGCCTGCTGGCAGCGGTCGATGATCTGCTGGGCGATGATCCGGCGGCTGACGCAGCGATCCATGGCCTGCTTTTCGATGAAGCGGTGGGCCTCCTGCTCGGACAGGCCCTGGCGGTCGATCAGCAGCCACTTGGCCCGGTTCACCAGGCGGATCTCCGCCATCTTCTCCTCGATGGAGGCGGTTTTCTGCTCCATCTTCCGCAGGCGCTCCCGCGTGCCGCACAGTAATTGCAGGGACTGCAGGATCATCTGTGGCGTGGTGGGCTTCTGCAGCGTCAGCACGCCGTAGGGCGAGACACGGGCGGTGATGTCGGGATAGTGCTCGGCGTTCACCAGCAGCAGCACACCCGCGGCGCTGCCGTCCGCCACATGAAGGGCCAGCCGGGTGCCGAACTCATCCGGCAGCGGCGCGCTGATCACCACGATGTCGAAGGGCCGCTCCAGCAGGCAGCGGCGGGCGCTGGCCACGTCGCTCACATAGCACAGGGGCGTGTACCGATCCTCCGGCAGCAGCTCCCGGAGGGACGTATGGAATTTGCTGCGGGCCGAGACCACCAGCACGCTGTATGTCTGCTGCGGAAGCGCCATAGCCGTCCCTCCTTTCGGTGAATTCTTTCCGCCTCGCGCTTATTTCGTATAGTATTCCAGCACCGCCGGAGGCAGCAGCTCCGCCAGGAAAGCGCTGCCTGCCGCCAGGGCTCTGGCCTGGGGCAGCGTGGCGGGCAGGGTCTCGAACCCCTCCTTCACCTGCTGGGAGGCGGTGAAGAAGTTGATGTCCGCCGCCGCGGGCAGCGGCAGCGCCCGGCGGATGCCGTCCAGCCCCGCGTGGATCAGCAGGGCGAAGGCCAGATAGGGGTTGCACAGCGGGTCGGGAGAGCGCAGCTCCGCCCGGCGATACTCCCCCTGTGCCGCGGGGATGCGGATCAGCTGGGAGCGGTTCTCCGACGACCAGGAGATATACCGGGGCGCCTTGCTGCCGCCGAAGCGCAGGTACGAGGCGTCCACCGTGTTCAGGAACACCGTCATCTCCCGGATATGGGCCAGGATGCCCGCGATGATCCGGGGCATCACGTCGGCGCCGTCGGCGCTCTTGGCGGAGATATTGATGTGCATACCGTTGCCCGGCTGGCCGCTGATGGGCTTGGGGGAGAAATCCGCCGCCAGGCCGCTGCGCACCGCCACGCTGTCCACCACCGTGCGGAAGGTGACGGCGTTGTCCGCCGCCGTCAGCGGCTGGGAATAGCGGAAGTCGATCTCATTCTGGCCGGGGCCCTGCTCGTGATGGGAGCACTCGGGCCGGATGCCCATCTGCTCCAGGGTCAGGCAGATCTCCCGCCGGACGTTCTCGCCCTTGTCCTCGGGGGCGATGTCCATGTACCCCGCCCGGTCATAGGGGATCTTGGTGGGCTCGCCCGTCTCGTCCCGCTGGAAGAGATAGAACTCCATCTCCGTGCCGAAGGCGAAGGTAACGCCCATGTCCTCGGCCTCACGCACCGCCTGGCGGAGCAGCTGGCGGGCGTCGGCCTCGAAGGGGGTGCCGTCGGGCCGGACAATGCCGCAGAACATGCGGGCCACCCGGCCATGGTCAGGCCGCCAGGGCAGCAGGCACAGCGTGGACGTGTCCGGCTGCAGAAACAGGTCGGAGCACACCTCGTCGCCGAAGCCGGGGATGGCCGAGGCGTCAAAGGCGATACCGTACTGAAGCGCCCGGTCAAGCTCGTCGGGATGGATGGAGATATTCTTCTGCCGCCCCGACAGGTCGCAGAAGGCCAGGCGGATGAACTTGATGTCCTCCTCCGCCACATACTGCCGGATCTCCTCTTTGGAATACTGCATATCTGGGCCCTGCCTTTCTCCGTTTGCTGCATACATCTGCCGATCTGTGCCGCTGTCGGGGTCACCGCGGTACAGGGATCCGTCCAGCAGCGAAGCGGCTTCAATGAAGTCCATATTGTATCACACCTCCTGGCGTTTTTCCATGTTTTTTCCCGTTTTTCTCATAAAAAATCGTGATGGCAGCCATTTCCCTCTCCCTGCCCCGCGGGGGATCGGCGGAGGGATGCCCGCCGCGCCTTTACGCCTTATGGCGGCTGCCCTTTCCCCGAAAAAAAGCGCAAAGACGTTCCTTCACACGGGACAAATGTGCCCGGTGAATGAACGTCTTTGCTCATCTTGGTTGGGGATTATAGCACGGCTTGCTCATAAAGTCAATCGACGAAACGGCAAAAGTTGTACAAAACAGCGATTGACAAATTCGTACAGGGCGTATATAATGACGCCCATCGAAGGCAAAGGCGTCTTGGAGGTTGGTCTCCTTGACGCCTTTTTTACTTTTACCATCGACCAACAAGAGCAAACACGCCTGCCGGTGTGCCTTTTTGGCGATTTTTGCCCTTTTCGCCTTGACGGGCGACACGACGGTAATAATGGCGCAGAATAACCTGGTCATACTAATTTAAGAAAAGGAGCGGATCATGATGAGCACAGTACCGGAATATTTCGGCAGTCTGGTGTTTGATGACCGCGTCATGAAGGCGCGGCTCCCCTATGAGGTCTACACCTCGCTGAAAAAGACCATTGACGAGGGCGGCAGCCTGAATAACGAAGTGGCCAACGCTGTGGCCGACGCCATGAAGGATTGGGCTGTCGAGCATGGCGCCACCCACTTTACCCATTGGTTCCAGCCGCTGACCGGTATCACCGCCGAAAAGCACGACAGCTTCATCGCCCCCTCCCCCGATGGCGGCGTCATCATGGAGTTCTCCGGCAAGGAGCTGATCCAGGGCGAGCCCGACGCCTCCAGCTTCCCCTCCGGCGGCCTGCGGGCCACCTTCGAGGCACGGGGCTACACCGCCTGGGATCCCACCTCCTACGCCTTCATCAAGGACAAGGCCCTGTGCATCCCCACGGCCTTCTGCTCCTACGGCGGCGAGGCGCTGGATAAAAAGACCCCCCTGCTGCGCTCCATGCAGGCGCTGAACAAGCAGGCCATGCGGATCCTGGCCCTGTTCGGCAACGACGACGTGAAATGCGTCCGCACCTCCGTGGGCCCGGAGCAGGAGTACTTCCTGGTAGACCGCGAGATGTTCGACCAGCGCAAGGATCTGATGTTCTGCGGCCGCACCCTGTTCGGCGCCATGCCCCCCAAGGGCCAGGAGATGGACGACCACTACTTCGGCGCCATCAAGCCCCGCGTGGCGGAGTACATGGCCGACCTGAACCAGGAGCTGTGGAAGCTGGGCATCCTGGCCAAGACCGAGCACAACGAGGTGGCGCCCGCCCAGCACGAGCTGGCCCCCATCTATACCACCACCAACGTGGCCACCGACCACAACCAGCTGACCATGGAGATCATGCAGAAGGTGGCCGAGCGCCACGGTCTGGTGTGCCTGCTCCACGAAAAGCCCTTTGACGGCGTCAACGGCTCCGGCAAGCACAACAACTGGTCTATGGCCACCGACACCGGCGTGAACCTGCTGACCCCCGGCGACACGCCCTATCAGAACGCCCGGTTCCTGCTGTTCCTGTGCGCCGTCATCCAGGCGGTGGACGACTATCAGGATCTGCTGCGGCTGTCCGTGGCCACCGCCGGAAACGACCATCGTCTGGGCGCCAACGAGGCCCCTCCCGCCGTAGTGTCCATCTTCCTGGGCGAGGAGCTGACGGCCATTCTGGACGCCATCGAGAAGGACGAGCCCTACAGCGGCACGGAGAAACGGGTCATGAAGCTGGGCGTCCATGTGCTGCCCAAGTTCATCCGCGACACCACCGACCGCAACCGCACCTCCCCCTTCGCCTTCACCGGCAACAAGTTCGAGTTCCGTATGCTGGGCTCCTCCAACTCCATCGCCTGCACCAATATCATGCTGAACGCCGCCGTGGCGGAATCCCTGAAGCAGTACGCCGATATTCTGGAGAAGGCCGAGGACTTTGAATCCGCCCTCCACGACCTGATCCAAAAGACCATCAAGGCCCACAAGCGCATCATCTTCAACGGCAACGGCTATGACGACGCCTGGATCAAGGAGGCCACCGAGGAGCGGGGCCTGCTGAACCTGCGCACCACCCCCGATGCCCTGCCCCGCATCCTGGAGCAGAAGAACATCGACATGCTGACCTCCCTGAAGGTCATGTCCGAGGCGGAGATCCGCTCCCGCTGCGAGATCATGCTGGACAACTACCGCAAGACCGTCAACATCGAGGCCCAGACCATGGTGGACATGGCCCGCAAGGAGATCCTGCCCGCCGTGGAGGAATACACCGCCTCGCTGGCGGAGAGCCTGGCCGCCAAAAAGGCCGCCGTCCCCACCTTCCGGGGCAAGTACGAGACAGGGCTCATTGAGAAGCTCTCCGGCCTGACCGACGAGATCGACGAAGCCGTCTCCGGTCTGGAGGACGCGCTGGCGCAGTACCACGCCATCGACGATGTGACCGTGGCCGCCTGCGTCATCCGTGACAGCGTCATCCCCGCCATGGACGCCCTCCGCGCCCCCTGTGACAAGGCGGAGCAGTACACCGCCGCCGACTTCTGGCCCTTCCCCACCTACGGTGAGCTGCTGTTCGGCGTCAAGTAACCGCCATTTCTTTCATTGCCCATACCTACCTTCCTATATGTGGCAGATGCCCCTGGAGCCCCGTGTTCCGGGGGCGTTTGCCGTTAGCGATGGTTTTTTCCTCATTTTGATTGAATCCGGACGCCGGGTGCGGTATAATAGAGTGATTTCATATTGAATACAGGGAGGTCATCCCATGACATTACGAGAGTATCTGGACGCCGTCAGGCATAAGACCGTGGCCGTGGTGGGCATCGGCGTCAGCAACGAGCCGCTGATCCGCCTGCTGCTGCAGGAGGGCGTCGCCGTTACCGCCTGCGACAAGCGGACGCGGGAGCAGTTGGGCGCGCTGGCCGACGAGCTGGAGGCCCAGGGCGCGCGGCTGCAATTAGGCCCGGACTATCTGGAGGGCCTGGATCAGGATATCATCTTCCGCACGCCGGGTCTGCGGCCCGATGTGCCCCAGCTGGCAAAGGCCGTGGCCGGAGGCAGTGAGCTGACCTCCGAGATGGAGGTGTTCTTCCGGGTGTGCCCCTGCCCCATCATCGCCGTCACCGGCAGCGACGGAAAGACCACCACCACTACCATCATCGCCGAGCTTCTGAAGAAGGCGGGCAATACCGTCCATGTGGGCGGCAACATCGGCCATCCCCTGCTGTGCGAGGCCGGGGACATGCGCCCCACCGACTACGCGGTGCTGGAGCTGTCCAGCTTCCAGTTGATGACCATGCCCTACAGCCCCCACATCGCCGTGGTGACCAATCTGGCCCCCAACCATCTGGATGTCCATAAGGACATGGCGGAGTATGTGGCCGCCAAGGAGAATATCTTCCGTCACCAGAAGCCGGGCGACAAGGCCATCTTTAACTTCGACAACGATATCACCCGGCAGCAGGGGGAGAGCGTCCCCGACCGGGCGGTGTATTTCAGCCGCCAGGGAGAGCCGGAAACGGGCGTGTTCCTGCGGGGCGACGCCATCGTCTGCCGCGGCGGCGCGGGTGAGCGCACCGTCATGACCACCGCCGACATCAAGCTGCCCGGCGTGCACAATGTGGAGAACTACATGGCAGCCGTCGCCGCCGTGGACGGCCTGGTGCCGGATGAGACCATCCGGGACTTTGCCCGTGAATTCGGTGGCGTAGAGCACCGTATCGAGCTGGTGCGCACCTACAAGGGGGTGCGGTACTATAACGATTCCATCGCTTCCAGCCCCAGCCGCACCACGGCGGGCCTGCGCTCCTTCCCGGAGAAGGTGATCCTGATCGCCGGCGGCTACGATAAGCACATCCCCTTCGACGCCCTGGGCGGCGAGATCGTGGCGCATGTCAAGCTGCTGGTGCTGTGCGGCGCCACCGCCGATAAGATCCGCGCCGCCGTGGAGAACGCCGAGGGCTATCAGCCCGGTCATCCGGAGATCGTGGATGTCACCCCCTTCCGGAAGGCGGTGGAGACCGCCCGTGACCGTGCCGTGCCCGGCGACGTGGTGACGCTGTCCCCCGCCTGCGCCGCCTTTGACCAGTTCAAGAACTTTGCCGAGCGGGGCAAGACCTTCAAGGCCATCGTCAACGGCTGGGAGGAATAGGGATAAGCCGCCGCGGCATACCCTTCCCGTGAGGGGAGGTGCGTGCCGTGGGACGCTTGGGCTATCTGCGCCTGACGGGGCGGCAGCGGGCCGGGATATGGCTGACGCTGCTGGCACTGGCACTGCTGGCGGCAGCGGCATCGCTGCTGTGGCACCTGAAGCCGGTGATGACCAGCATGGCCACGGCCCGGGTGTCCAACACCGTCAACCGCATCGTGTCCGCCGCCGTCAACGAGGCGGTGGCCGACGGCGAGATCGACTATCAGAATTTCGTCATCTTCGACAAGGACGACACGGGGCATATCACCGCCCTGCGCAGCAATGTGGCGGAGGTGAACCGGATGCAGGGCCGCATCGCCGACGAGATCCTGGCCCGTCTGGCGGAGGTCTCCACCAGTGAGCTGGAGATCCCCCTGGGCACCCTGACCGGCTCTGCCCTGCTGGCGGGCCGCGGCCCCAGCCTTCATGTGCGGATGCAGGCGGTGGGCAGCGCCAGCGCCGCCTTCCGCAACCAGTTCACCGCCGCGGGCATCAACCAGACCC
>CAKTNW010000064.1 GCA_934589145.1 uncultured Oscillospiraceae bacterium
TGTGCAGTCAAAGCTTGAATGAAAAGATGGGACGGAATTATGCAGTTGGATAAAATACAGAACACATCGCCTAAAATACCAGAGCTTATCATGCAGTCGCTCATCGGAGCAATTGAGGCAGGACACATTCATGTGGGGGAGGAGCTTCCCAGTGAGCGCGAGCTTGCCGAAAGTCTCGGCGTGGGCCGCGGCTCGCTGAGAGAGTGCCTTGCTATCCTGGAGTTTCTTGGGGCGATCGAGAGCCGCGGAAACCGGAAGGTCCTGCTGCGCAATGCGGACTTTATTCAAAAAGTCCGTACCTGGATTGAAAGCGCGAACCAAATGGACACGCGCAGGACATTCAATGAGTTCCGACAGGTCATAGAGGTCGGTATCGTCAAGCTTGCCTGCGAGCGTGCGACGGACGAGGACATTGCGGCGATGGCAACAGCGGTCGAGCATCTGAAAGAGAACCCAAGCAAATACGAATATGATGTGGAGTTCCATGACTCTCTCGCCGTAGCGAGTCACAATTCCATGCTGGCCGCGACGATCCATTTGGTCAACAATCTGATCGCCGACGTCCGTATCCGCTTCTGGGATCTGCCGGATTATCAGGAGCGCACGCAGCAGTCTCACTATGCGATCTATCAGGCCGTATGCGATCGTGACGTGGAGCGTGCCCAGCTTGAAATGTCCCGCCATCTTGCCATTGTGGACGAGTTTTCTGAGAAGTATCCCGGACGCAGCATGGGCGAGGAGGAGCCGCCGATCCCTTAACATGATGTCTGAAACACACCCACCGAAGGCGGGTGTGTTCTTGTATGCGATGCAAATTGTGAAAAGCAGACAAATATTTCTTTGCTATTTCGGCAAAGCAAAGAAATTGAAACGGCACGCTTGACTATTTGTGCAATGTGTGCTATTTTGTATACAAAGATGAAGCGGTAATACCATCCAACCAATATACCATTTCTTGTGAGCTCCGCGCGCGGCGCGGAAATTTTTCAAGGCGTGATGGTATTACCAGCTTACCATCATGCCGGTAGAACAATTTATTGTGATTAGGAGAGTAAAGAAATGAGCGATTATATCGAAATGGCCCAGGGAAAGCTCGGACGCGTCATCGTTGTGCGTCTGCGCCCGGGCGCGGATGTGCTCCTCAGCCTTGAGGAGGCGTGCAGAGAGCACAATATCACGAACGGCGTGATCCTCAGCGCAATCGGCAGTCTTCAGTCTCCGCAGTTCTGCGACGTGGTCGAAATGCCAATCAAGGCGGGCTACGGCTACGGCGAGACGCTGCATCTGACCGGTCCGATCGAGCTGACCAGCGCGTCCGGCATCATCTGCCACGATGATGAGGGCACCATCAACCTCCATGTCCATATGGACCTGTGCGACCGCCACGGCAACGCGCACGGCGGCCATCTGGTCGAGGGCACGAAGGTGCTGCTGACGCTGGATGCCGTGATCGCGGAGGTCGAAGGCATTGATATGCGGCGCAAGTATAACAATGAGCTCGGCGTACCGCTGCTTGCACCGCAGCAGCTGTAAAAACGACATGAATATAATTTGAGAAAGGCGTGAAGATTTTGAACAAGAAGAAAAATCTGCCCGAAGAGAAGTATCCGAAGGAGATGCTGCTCGATCTTTACCGCACGATGGTGCGGATCCGCTCATTTGAGGAGCACGCGGCGGAATGCTTTACCAAGGGTATGCTCGCGGGCAACATCCATCTGAGCATCGGCCAAGAGGGCGCCGAGGCGGGCGCGTTCGCCGCCATCGGCCCGCAGGATTATTTCACCTCTACGCATCGTGGCCACGGTCATGCGATCGCGCGCGGCGCGGACGCCAAGCTCGCGATGGCGGAGCTGTTCGGCAAGGAGACCGGCTATTGCAAAGGTAAGGGCGGCTCCATGCACATCGCGGACATGAAGAAGATGAACCATCTGGGCGCTAACGGCATTGTCGGCGCCGGTCAGCCCATTTCCTGCGGCAGCGCGTTGGCCTCCAAGATCATGGGAGATGGCGCGGTGACGGTCGGCTGCTTTGGCGACGGCGCGACCAATGAGGGCACGTTCCACGAGTCTCTGAATATGGCGGCGGCGTGGAAGCTGCCGGTCGTGTGGTTTATTGAAAACAACTGCTACGGTGTTTCCACCGAGATCCACCGCGTGACCAACACGCCCGACCTTGCGACCCGCGCGGCGGCCTACGGCGTGGAGTATGCCGTTGTTGACGGCACAGATCCCGTCGAGGTGTACGAGGCTATGTGCAAGGCGATGGAGCATGCGCGCAGCGGCAAGGGCCCCTATGTCCTCGAGGCAAAGGTGTTCCGTTATCAGGGCCACTACTGCGGCGATCCCGCGGTCTACCGTCCGGCGGAATACATGGAAGAGGCACTGAAGAACGATCCGATCGACAAGCTGGGCGCGCGTCTCAAGGCGATGGGCGTCAAGGAAGAGGAGCTGGCTCAGATCCATCAGGAAGCGAAGGCGGAGATGGATGAGGCGGTCAAGTTCTCCGACGAGTCTCCCTATCCCGATCCCGCGACCGTTTTGGACGATATGTATGTGAGCGATAATGAAAGGTGCGTGGCAAGATGAGCAAGAAGATTACGGTCAGCAAGGCGATCGGCGAAGCGCTGCATGAAGAAATGCTTCGCGACGAAAAGGTGTTCATTATGGGCGAAGATATGGCCGTCATGGGCAATGTCTTTGCCATTACCAAGGGCTTTCTGGAGGAGTTCGGCCCCAACCGCGTGATCGACACGCCGATCTCCGAAGAGGGCTTTGTCGGTATGGCGGTCGGCGCGGCGGTCCGTGGTATGCGCCCGGTCGTCGAGCTGATGTATGACGACTTCGCCACCGAGTGCGCGGACCCCCTGTTTAATCAGGCGGCAAAGATCCGTTATATGACCGGCGGACAGTGCAATGTTCCTATGGTACTGCGCGCGCCGATGGGGTCCGGCCGCCGCAACGCCGGCCAGCACTCCCAGTCGCTTGAGAATTTCTTCTGCCACTTCCCCGGCCTCAAGGTCGTAGCTCCCTGCTCCGCCGAGGATGCCAAGGGTCTGCTGAAGACGGCGATCCGCGACGACGATCCCGTCGTGTTCCTTGAGCACAAGCTGCTTTACGCCCATAAGGAAGAGATCCCCGAGGGCGAATATACCATTCCTCTCGGTGAGGCAAAGATCAAGCGTGAAGGCAAGGACCTGACGATCATCTCCTGGTCCCGTGAGGTCAATTTCTCGCTTGAGGCGGCGGAAACGCTTGCGCAGGAGGGTATTGATGTCGAGGTGCTCGACCTGAGAACGCTCGTGCCGCTGGATTGGGAGGCCATCAAGGCGTCCGTTTCCAAGACGCACCGTGTCATCATCGTCTGCGAAGAGGTCAAGCGCGGCAGCTACGCCGGCGAGATCTCCGCGCAGATTGCAGAGGAACTGCTCGACGAGCTGGATGCTCCGGTCGAGCGCGTGTGCGGTCTGAACATTGTTTCTCCGTTCAGTCCCGTGCTGGAGGATCAGAACTTCCCGCATCCGGCGGACATCGTCGCCGCGGTCAAGCGCGTGCTCAATCAGTAAGGAGGGGATCGCATGGCTTACGAAATTCTTATGCCCCAGTTGGGACTGACGATGGAAGAAGGCACAGTATCCAGCTGGCTCAAGCATGAGGGGGATGCTGTCAAGGCTGGCGAGGCTATCCTTGAGATCACGACAGATAAACTCACCAACGAGGTCACGAGCGAGCACGACGGCGTGCTGCTCAAGATCGTCGCACAGGAGGGCGAGGATATCCCCGTCAAGGGCCTGCTCGGCTATATCGGTGAAGCCGGCGAGCAGGTCGGCGGCGCGGCCGCTCCGGCTGCGGTGCCCGTCGAAGCGGTGGCTCCCGCTGCTGCCTCCGCGGCTGTAATTGCTCCCGCCGCGGTATCTGCCGGCGGTGCGCGTATCCGTATTTCTCCGTTTGCACGCAAGCTGGCGGCAAACATGGACGTGGATTATTCCGCACTTACCGGTTCCGGTCCCTCCGGCCGCATTGTTGCCAAGGATATTTACGCTGCGGCCGAAGCGCGGAAGTCCGCTCCGGCGGTTGCGCCTGCTGCCCCGGCCGCGGCTCCTGCGGCTCCTGCGGCGAAAAAGGGCGGCCTCGAGCTTATGGAGGGCGATACGATCGCCAAGCTCAGCGGTATGCGCAAGGTCGTTGCCGAGCGTATGCTCCAGTCTCACACCGAGATCCCGCCCGTTACGCAGAATACCAAGGTCGATGTCACGGCGCTGATGAAGTTCCGCAAGTCTCTCATCGAAACCGCGGGCAAGAAGTTCTCCGTCAACGATCTTATTCTCAAGGCGACGGCAAAAGTGCTGCGCGCACATCCCGAGGTGCTGGTCAGCTATGATAACGGTCAGGTCATTCAGCGTGCTCATGTCAATCTCGGCATGGCCGTCGCGCTTGACGCCGGTCTGATCGTCCCCGTTATCCGCGACGCGGATAAGATGGGTCTCGACGAGCTTGCTGCTAAGGCGAAGGATCTTGCGACTCGCGCAAAGGAGAATAAGCTCACCACGGATGAGTACAAGGGCTCAACCTTCTCGGTCAGCAACCTCGGCATGTTCGGCATCGAGACCTTCACGCCGATCGTCAATCAGCCCGATGCCGGTATCCTCGGCGTGTGCGCGATCCAGGATGAGCTGGTCATGGATGACGAGGGCAATATCAGCAAGCATCAGGTCATGCGCCTGTCCTTTACGTATGATCACCGTTTGATCGACGGCGCGGTCGCGGCAAAGTTTATTATGGACCTGCGCGATCTGCTGCAAAGCCCGATGAACATTCTTCTCTAAGGGAGGCAAACGTATGGCTTTTGAGATTATTATGCCCCAGCTGGGACTGACGATGGAAGAAGGCACAGTATCCAGTTGGCTCAAGCACGAGGGTGACGCGGTCAAAGCCGGCGAGGCGATCCTGGAGATCACCACAGATAAGCTCACCAACGAGGTCACTAGTGAACACGACGGTGTACTTCTCAAAATCGTCGCTCAGGAGGGCGAGGATGTTCCGGTCAAGGGCCTGCTCGGCTATATCGGTCGGGCAGGTGAACAGGTTGGCGGCGCTGCCGCGGCACCCGCGGTCCCCTTTGCGCCCGCGGCTCCTGCCGCATCGGTCAAGCCGGTCGGCGAGAAAAAGGTCATTGTTATCGGCGGCGGCCCCGGCGGCTATGTTGCGGCGATCCGGCTTGCTCAG
This sequence comes from uncultured Oscillospiraceae bacterium, assembly GCA_934589145.1. Lineage (GTDB taxonomy): Bacteria > Bacillota > Clostridia > Oscillospirales > Oscillospiraceae > Vescimonas. Next base: position 5,223 of record CAKTNW010000064.1, read on the forward strand.
CTCGGCGCAAAGGTGACCGTCATTGAGCGTGAGCACCTTGGCGGTACCTGCCTGAACATCGGCTGCATCCCCACCAAGTGCCTGCTTCACAGCGCGGAGCTGGTCGAGGATATCAAGAATCAGGGCAAGGATATCGGTATTGAGGTTGACAATGTAAAGGTCAATTTCCAGCAGGTCATTGCGCACAAAAATGAGATATCCAAGAAGCTCACGAGCGGCATCGCGGGCCTGTTCAAGATGAACAAGGTCACGAAGATCGACGGCGAGGCGAGGTTCACGGCTCCCGGCAAGCTCTCTGTGAAGAAAACAGATGGTACAAGCGAAGAGATGACCGCCGACGCGATCATCGTTGCGACTGGCTCGGTCAACGCTCAGCCGCCGATCCCCGGCCTCAAGGAAAATCCCAACTGCATCGATTCGACCGGCGCGCTCAGCCTGGAAAAGTTGCCTAAGAGCATGGTCGTCATCGGCGGTGGTGTGATCGGTCTCGAACTGGCGTGCGCCTATGCCGCGTTCGGTACGAAGATCACTGTGGTCGAGGCCATGGACCATATGCTCCCCATGCTCGACGGCGACCTGACCAAGATCGGCGTCGCTCATATGAAGAAGATGGGCATGGAGTTTCATCTTGAGTGCCCTGTGCAGAGCGTAGAGACCTCTCCTGTCGGCGCAAAGGTCGTCTGCAAGGACAAGACCGGCAAGACGGTCGCCTTTGAGGCGGAGAAGGTGTTGGTCGCTATCGGCCGCCGCGCCAACACGGCGTCCCTTGATCTGGAGGCTGGTGAGCTCGATAATGACCGTGGCCGCATCCTCGTCAACGAGAAGATGGAGACCAGCGTTCCCGGCGTCTACGCCATCGGCGACTGCGTGTTCGGTCACGCCCAGCTTGCGCACACCGCGTCGGCGATGGGCGAGGTCGCGGCGGAGAACATCATGGGGATCCCGGCGGTCTACGATGAGCGCACGAATCCCACCTGCGTCTACATCGAGCCGGAGGCTGCTTCCGTCGGCCTGACGGAGGAGCAGTGCAAGGCGCAGGGCATCGACTATAAGGTCGGCAAGTTCCCCATGGCCGCCAACGGCAAGGCGCTGATCCTCAATGGCGGTGAGGGCATTGTGAAGATCATTGCCGGAAAGCAGTACGGTGAGATCCTCGGTATGCACATCATTGGTCCCCGAGCCACCGATCTCATTGCTGAGGGTGCGCTGGCCATCGCCGAAGAGATGACGCTGGACGAGATCATTTCGACCATTCACTCGCACCCCACGGTCACGGAAACCATGCGCGAGGCTGCCCTTCAGGCAGAGGGCCGCGCGATACATACATCGAA
>CAKTNW010000065.1 GCA_934589145.1 uncultured Oscillospiraceae bacterium
GGTCTGCTCACCCTCGGCGTGCATCGCCGTAGTGATGTCGCAGGTCTGCCGGTCAATTTGTGCGGACAGGTTTGCGGTGGCAAGCCGATTCTCGCAGCAGCACTGAGCAATCTGAGACTGGATGGCATTCCCGGTCTGCATGATTGTGGTGTTGGTGCCAGCCTGCGCCAGTGCGACCTCCTTGCCGAGCTGCCCGATATTTCCCTGCATATCATACCCGAGGTTGCAGATTCCGTTACCAATGTTTGTAAGGCGATCATTAAGCTGGCCAAACTGCTGGCCAAAAAGGATCTCCTGCTGGGATGCCGCCGTGGCGTACTGTCCATACTCTCCCTGGCGGTTAAACCCACTCCAACCTCCGCCCATGATGACAAACAGAAACAGGATGATGATCCACCATGCACCGTTACCAGCCATTCCGTCAGCGTCCTTGGTCACAGCCGCGAGATCGGACAGAGAATAGTTTTCCACTGTATCACTCCTTTTGTAATTTATATAATCCCGTTGCGCACCGGGGTTATTTCAAAAATTTTGAAAATTCTTGTGCTTGCGCTTTGAGCTGATTAAATTGCTCCTGCGACATTTGCCCAGAGGCCAGCAGCTGCTCCACCTGTTTCCGTGCGCTGTCTGGCGTCATTCCTGCTGCAAATTCGCGGAATTTGGAAATCATAGATATTGGGTTATTTGGCCGGTTTTGGCTTTGCTGCAGAAACTGGTTCAGCGGGTTTACCATTTACAATTTCCTCCAATCGTTTAATTCGGTTTTCCAAATCTCCGACAGATGCCGTCTGTGCGTCCTGATGTGGAGCTATATCAAATGCTCTAACCGTTTTGTACCCGGCACCGTCAGTCTGACAGAGCCAAATCAGCGGGGCAGTATCATCCATCACGATAGCGCTGCTATTGGGAGCCATTTGGAGAGCCTGTGCTCCATTCTGGCCGTTGACATGGATCACCTCAGTCCTCTGCGGCTGTTGATTGTAGCCGCCATATTGATTTCCATATCCTGTATAGCCGCCATATTGATTGCCATATGGCATATATCCATAAGCCATATCAATCACCTCCTAATTTAATCTTAGCGCATATATTCGGCGGGCGGAATGTGCAGATATTGCTCAAAAAATATGCAAAAAATCTAAAAAAACTCTTGACATTCCGCCCAATGGGCGTTATAATGTAGACAGTTAATAAATCAGATCACCAAGGAGGAAAATAAAATGAAGGATTGGTATGCAGTACAGTTTGGCGATGATTTTGATTGCGGCTCTGGAAGCTTTAATTATGAAGAAGCTGTATTAATGGCAGAAGAAGAATACGTTTTTCACCCCGGCGAAGAAGCTCGCATTGTGGTATGCTCTAATGGAACCGACTATATAGAGCGTGAAATCATCATAAAAGAAGGCACAAAATGAAAGCAGTAATCAAATAACACAGCAGAGCATCAAAATGTAGACTATCAATAGGAGGAAATCAAAATGACACTAATGGAATTAACCAACCACGAGGCAGGAATCATCATTTACGGCGGCAACACCGTCGGTGTGTTTAACTGGGGGAACTGTGATGACAGCCAAATCCCGGTACTCAGCCCGCTCGGCCTCCCGATGCCATGGCCTGAGGCCGATGATGTGTTTGAGGATGTGACCGAGGCAGCGGTTGAGGACATCCGTCCCGTAATTCCCGGCCGAATCTGGTTGGAGGATGGAGAAGCAGAGACTGATTTGGACATCGTATATGATGAGGATGGAGACCTGCCCCGGCTGTTTCTCGATGATCTAGATCCGGTTGATTACGAGGGGACTGTGTTCTCCCTGCGGGATGGGCGTAAAATCATCGCACCTAGTATGTGGATTTAACTAGTCGGACAGGAGGCACAAAAAATGACACCAGCCGAACAGGTCAAATTCATCCGGGCCAGCACCGGCCTGTCTCAGGTTAAATTTGCCGCAGCGTTTGGAATCTATCCACGCACACTGCAAAAATGGGAGGGCGGTGAGCGGAACCCGCCGCCATATGTAATCAACCTCCTGCGGATCGCTGTGGAATACACGATGCCGCACACCGATCTCACCGATCTCGCAGACGATCATGACTGATCGGATCGCCACCGGCCAGCGATACGGCAGGCTAACCATCATCCGTAAGACGGATCACCGCACCTCTGGCCGGATCGTCTGGGAGTGCCGCTGCGACTGCGGCAACACTACATACGCCACATCGGCTCACCTGCTGGGCGGCAGTACCACCAGCTGCGGCTGTGCCAGATCGCACACAAACCGCATGGATCTGTCCGGGCAGCGATTTGGCCGACTGGTGGCCCTGTCCCCCACCGATCAGCGCATGTGCCATAGCGTCATTTGGCGCTGCCAGTGCGACTGCGGAAAAATAGCAGAGGTTGCCGCCATCAGCCTGCGGAATGGCTCCACTCGGAGCTGCGGCTGCCTGTCATCCGAGGTGCACCGCAAATCCTCCGCCACCATGCAGCAGGAGCGCAGGAAGGATCTCGTGGACGGCACAGACATCAAGCTTTTGATGCTGCCGCCCACATCGGCCAACACCAGCGGCACCACCGGCGTGTCCTGGGACAAATCCGTGCAGGTGTGGAAATCGCACATCACATTTAAGGGCCACCGGTATTACCTCGGATCCAGTCGGGACAAGGGCGCTGCCATTGCCCTGCGCAAGGAGGCCGAAAAACGCATCCACGGGGAGTTTTTGAAATGGTACTATGAGGCATACCCCGACCGTAAAAAGGATTAAACCGCTCCGCCTTCCGGCGGGGCGGTTTTTTGAAAAAATCTTAAAAAACTCCAAAAACCCTCTTGACATACCGCCCAATGGGCGTTATAATATAGACAGTTAATAAATCACCACACAATAACGGAGGAGATCAAAATGGCAGTCGTAAAAATGAGTTATTCCGAGTACAAAAATGAGTGGGATCACTGCAAAACGGTACGCGACAGCTACAACCGCGAAGACAAGACCGTTGACGTCCAGATCCCGGATTATATCCTCCAGCTGAAGGACGTTATCCCGTCCGATCAGATCGAGTCCTACCGCAGCTACCTGATCGAAATCGACCACAGAGAGTTTGCAAACACATTCAAAATCCTCGAAATGTTTGCAGAGGACTTGCACGGCACTAAGGTTTCCGACTGGGAAATGCAGGATGAATGGGTCGGGAAAGCAATTGACATTGCTACCCGTGCGTGGTGATCGCAAAAAAACACCCCCACCTTTTGATATGTACCCAGTATTGGGGGTACATATTATTTCGGTGGGGGTGTTTTTTGCTAAACCCTATCTATTTTCCGCTTTACCTTGCCGGAAATACGCCGGATGCCGCCCATGGAATAATCCAGTTCTCCGCAGCAATCCTCTAATGTAGCGCCGCTGGCTCTCAGATCAAAAAACGCCATTTCAGTGTCTGTAAAATTACATAAACTTCTAAATCTATCTAATTCCGGCTTTGTGTAGTCTTTGATCTGCATTTTTACCTCCAATTACACTCGATTAAATATGATGATAGCTCGCACTGTGCTTTCAGGCATATCCAGCACCAGATTTTCTCCTTCGCCGGACTTGCCCTTGAGCTTCCCGGCTTCAATCAGCGGGTCGATCTCCTTCCGGTAGTAGTCCGGCAGGTCGGAGAGCAGATGGTAATACCGCTCCATGGGCTGGAGCCTGCCGTCTGCCCCCAGTCCCACCAAGCGGTTTGTCATCATCTTGCCGTCCGCTCCCAGATAATAGGTGCCGGTGCTGTCCACTTTCCATGTATCCATCAGCATATACCCCTTTTCGTCAAAATAGTACCAGTTGCCGCCGAGCTTCGCCCAGCAGTCTGCATAATAAGTTGTCTCCGTATCGGCGTACCACCACCCCTTGCTGTCCTTGTGCCAACCGAGGGTGTATTTTTTCCTCAGCAGCGCTGTGTTTTCCAGCAGATTGACGTCAAACCGCCCGGAACAGCCCGGAATGGTGTAGCTGCTGGAATACTGCCAGATGTCATGCCCCGCCGCGCTGGCCGTGCTGGAATACTGGGCATACCACTGTACATACCCGCCGACTTGATCCATGTCCACATATTTGCGGAGATAGTCCAGATTGTAGTATGTACCGGTCGTATAGCCAGCCGCCTTGATCGTCTCACAGAATGCCACAGTATGGGCGTTAAACGCCTCCTTGCCCAGGGTAACGCCCTGCTTCTTGGCATAGTTCACAGTATCGTACTCAAAATCGAAGAACACCGGGAGGGTGATCTTGTCCTTGTACGGCTCCAGCAACTTGAGGACAAATGCCGCCTCCGCTTTTGCCCCTGCAGCGGTCAGAGCATAAGAAAAATGATAGATGCCGATGGGGATACCCTGCGCCGCAGCTCCTGCCATGTTTGCCGCAAACTGTTTGTCAACGTGGCTGGTGCCGTAGCCGGTGCGGATGACCGTGAATCCGATACCGGCTTTTTTAACCGCAGGCCAGTTGACCACGCCGTTATGCTCGCTTACGTCAATGCCGATGATTTTGCCCATCCGTCAATCCTCCTTTTTTGCCTGCTTAGCAATCTGATTTACGCCCGTAGCCGCAAAGCCAGACACAGCGCCGATCGCCGCCGCCGTGATAGGATCGTCCGCCGGAAAATCCGGCATGATGTACAGAGCCACGATGCCAAGCACCAGGCCCGCAATCCCGCAGATAACCGGGATCCACTTGTTAGCCAGACCAGAGGCTTTAACGCCCTGCCCGATGAGATAGGCGAGTACGGTGATAGCCGCAACGCCAGCAACGCCGAAATCCATGATTACGCCCTCCTTAATCGTCGTGTTTTTCTGCATCTTCTAAATCCTTGATTCGGTGGTTAATCACCTTGATTTGTTCCTCAACCACCGGCACGCGCCGTGCGAAATTGTTGTGTTCCCTGACCTCACGGGTCAGCTCGTCAATTTTCGTCTCCGTTACCGCCTGACTTTTCCCATTGGCAATTAGGATGCCTGCAAGGGTAATTCCACCTGTGATGATAGCAGGGATCACGGCTATTAAGATTTCATTCACACCGTTCCCTCTTTCTCTGCCAGTTTCTCCGCCAGCTCCGTGTACTCCTCTGCGGTCAGTCGGTCAGCCGCCAAATAGGCGTCCATTTTGTCCTGCAGCCCCTCGGTTTTTCCACGTGAGATCAGCAGCAGGCACAGATTTTTTACACTCGTCATTGTCATTCACCTCCATTCAGTTCCAGCATGCACAGCCGGTATTCGTGGTCGGCAGTCAATTCCAGCAGGGTGTCCTCGGTGCTGGGCGCAGTGTCCTCCGCATATGGCGTATAGATCATCACGCCCTCATAGTCCTCATTTGCGTAGGCAAATTTTGTAATGTTGTCGATGGGCTGCGCATCCGGGCGGATGCGCACGGTCTCGGTGAGGCTTCCCCTTGTGAGATCATACTCGGTGATTTCCTCCATGGCCTCGTTCAAAACGATCATTCCAATTCCTCCTTACACGCCGCAGGCGTAGATGTAAATATCACCTGTATAGGATGCTGTGCTTGTGGTTGTCACCAGCTCCAGATAGGCGTTCTTGGTGACCGACGTCCCGGAGGACGGTGTGGACGGGATTCCCCAGATCGGCTTGGCGTAGGCACTGCGCACCCCAACATAGGCCGTTGGCTTCCCGGTAAATTTCACCGGGTAGGGGTACGGGATGATGCCGGAACAGAACAGGCTTCCCGAGGCGAACGTAATCTCTGTTTGGATTGAGGTGCTGAGCCAGCACTCCTTCTTGCCGTCGTTCCAAATGCGGTACCGCCACGCCCCGGAGGTGCCCTCCTGCGTAACGTAGGATGCAGGTGCCGGGCGCTCATCCCACGGATACCACTGACTGTTGGTGTAGCACCGGGTGGCCACATAACCGCTGCCCGTGTTGAAGCTTACGAAGGTCTGATAAATCACGTTGCCCGTGGGGCTGGTGGTGACGATCAGCATGCCGGTGCCGCCGTTGGGGGTGTTGGTCACCGTGGTCTTGTTCAGCCAGTAGATGCCCGCCTCGGTGTAGTCCCCGATGTTTGTGGCCGAACGGGACACCATCTGATCCAGCGGGGAGGCCGGGCTGATCTCCACCCATTTCTCGCTCCACTTCCCTGTGGCGGCGTAATAGGTGCGCAGCCACCGGCGGCCCAGCACCGGCTCGTATTCCTCCAGCTCCACGGTGATATGCTCGCTGCCGGTGGGGTTGGATACCGGGTACACCGTCCGCCGTGCCCAGAAGCCCCCGGAGGTCACGGGGCTGTTTGTCAATGTGGAGGCATCCTCGGTCATGATGGTGGCGGGCTGGTTTTTCTCTGCCGTCAGGGTGTTCCCATCCCCGGTGGCAATGGCAAGGACGTTGGTGGAAACCTCGGTGTCGTAGCGCCGCCATGCCCCGTAGGGGATC
>CAKTNW010000066.1 GCA_934589145.1 uncultured Oscillospiraceae bacterium
GGGAAAAAGTATTGCAGCGGATAGGTTCCCTGGCGGCATTGCAGATACTTCCCGCGAATACAGCGCCCCAGGGTAGAGGCATGTACGCCCATCAACTCTGCCGCGTCCTTCTGCATAAGCGGCGCAAGACAGGGCGTCGTGCCCTGAAAGAACGGCAGATGCGTGGTCAAAATCAGCTGCGCGCAGCGCTCCAGCGTTTTGCGCCGCCGCTCCATGTGGGCCATCATCCACTGTGCCTGCTGCATCTTTTGCCGCAGAAAGTCCTTCGTCTCCGGATCCTCCGTCTCTGTCAGAAGGGCGGCGTAGTAGCCGTTGATCCGGATCTGCGGCACATAAAAATCATTCAGCACCACTTCCAGAGCGTCACCGCGCTCCACGATGAAAACATCCGGCGTGATATATTCCGGCGAAACGGCCTCCGCCGCTTCCATGCGCCCCGGATGCGGCGACAGGCTTCCGATCAAGGCTGCCGCCTGTTGCACCTCCTGCTCGGAAGCGCCTAGCTTCTCCGCCAAAGCGTGCCACCGCTTCTTCCCCAGAAGCGGCAGATAGCCTGACGCGATGCGCTGCGCCAGCGCCGTGTCCTCCGGCATACGCCGCAGCTGCAATAGCAGGCACTCCGACAGATCCCGCGCCGCTACCCCCGCAGGCTCCAGCTCCTGCAGGGCGGCCACCGCCTGCTGCACCAGTTCCTCGGGAACACCCAGCGCGCATACCGCGTCAATGTCCTCCTGCTCCAGAAAGCCGTCCTCATCCAGTGCCTGCACCAGATACCGGCACAACTCGCGCAGCGGCTTGTTCAGCGCTTTTCGATCCAGCTGATCGGACAGGAACACCGGCAGCGAAGTCATGGCGGCATCCCAGGCGCCCGCCTCCGGGCGGTAAGGCTCTTCCCCGGATGACGACCCGGTGCGCACACCTTGCCCGCTGATCCACCCGGTCTGACGGCACAGCTCCTGGAATTCCCGCTGGGCTTCGTGCTCCGGCGCCTTGTCCAGCACAGGGTTCTCCTCCAGCACCTTGTCCACATACTCCCGCAGATCCTGCGCGTTCATTTGCAGGATCTGCGTGGATTGCAGGATCTGAGGCGAGATACGCAGCGCCTGCTTCAAACGCATATCCAGCTTGATCTCGGACACCGTATCGCCTCCCTTTACCGTGCAGAATCGTTGTTATTGCGATTATACCCGATTTACGCGCCGCGCGCAATACAGGTGTCGCGGTCGTCTGGCAGATTCAGTATTACGCTTCACTCTTCTCCCGCGCGGCGGGCACCTCGACCCGGAAGGCGCACAGCGCCGCCAGGATGCACAGCGCGGCATCGATGCACCAGATCAGCGTATAGCCGCCGGTAGCGGTCACGGTCAGGCCGCCGATCCACGCGCTGACAAAGCTGCCCACCTGATGGCACAGGAACGCCACGCCGAACAGCGTGCCCAGCGCCGCCGGGCCGAACCGCCGCCCGATCAGGCCGGAGGTAGGCGGCACGGTGGCCATTCCCGTAAAGCCCAGCAGGATGGCGAACAGATACATGGTCACCGGCGACTTGGGCAGCAGCAAAAAGCCGACGATCCAGAGGGTGCGGGAGGCATAGAAGCCGCCCAGCACCGTTTTCATGGGGAAGCGGCTGCCCAGATAGCCGGAGACCACGCTGCCGGCCATGGTGGCGACACCGTAAATAGAAAAGGCGTAGGTGACGCTCTGCTCCGTGAAGCCATAGGAGGTAAACTGGGTATAGAGGTGGGTCTCGATAATGGCCATGTGAAAGCCGCAGGTGAAAAAGGCCAGCGACAGCAGCCGGTACGAGCGGTCACGGAAGGCGTCCTTCAGCAGCGGACGCAGCAGGGGCGGCGTGCTCTCGGCCTGCCTGGCGTCGGCCTTCCGCAGCAGCAACAGCACGGGCATCAGACACAGCATAGGCAGGCAGAGGGCGATGATGGCGCCCCACAGGCCGAAGCTGTCCAGCACGCCGCGCAGCACCAGCGCCAGCAGAATACTGCCCAGGCCGCTGCTGGCGTTGATGATGCCGGACACGGCGGAGGCCTTCTTCTCGCCCAACAGCGGCGTCACCGCGCCCATGATCAGGCCGAAGGAGAACGCGCCCAGACCGGCGGGCATCAGGATGCCAAAGCACAGCAGCAGCGTCCATGAGCCGTGGCACAGCGGCGTCAGCACCAGGCCCACCACCGCCATGGCCGCGCCGCACAGCAGCACAAACACGTTGGAGGTTTTCAGCGCCACCGCGCCGAACACCGGCTGCATGATGCCGAAGGCCAGCTGCGCTGCCGCCAGCACGAAGCTGATCCCGGCGTAGTCCACGCCGCTGCTGGCGGCGATGGCGCCCCGCATCAGCCCGTAGTTGGAGCGGATGCCGCCGCCCAGGGCGTACACCAGGCAGACGGCCAGCACCACAAGGAACACCGGCAACCGGCTGTTTTCTCTCTCTTTCATCGTCATATCCATACCTCCGGAAGGGAATTTTCCTGTTGCGCACAGGGGATCTCCCTGTTATAATAGCAGAAGCAAATTGTGCAATCAAATTGAAAGATAAAAAGAAAGAATTCGATAACATCGAACGGTATCGTCCTATGGAACTGAAATATCTGGTGACCTTCAAGACCATCCTGCAATGCGACAGCTTCCAGGAAGCGGCACAGAAGCTGAACTATACGCAATCTACCATCACCTTTCAGATGCAGCAGCTGGAGCGGGAGCTGCAAGTCCTGCTTTTTGAGAAGATCGGCCGGAAGATGGCCGTTACCCAGGCGGGGCGTGACCTGGTGCCTTATGTGGACGCGGTGCTGCAATCGGTGGAGCGGCTGTCCAACTATGGCAAGGAGTACGCGCAGCTGTCCGGTACGCTGCGGGTAGCTGCGGCAGAAACGCTGCTGACCTATCAGATGCAGCCCATTCTGAAGCGCTTCCGGGAGCAGGCGCCCGGCGTAAAGCTGTCCATTCAATGCGAAAACTGCTATCGCATCCGGGACGAAGTTCTCTGCGGTGCGGTCGATCTAGGCGTACACTATGACGTTGGCGGCTATGGCGGCTCCATGACGGTGCAGCCATTGGCAGAGATCCCCATTACGTTGGTGGCCGCACCCCAGCGGCAATACGATACCCTTGACTTTGACGCCATGTACAGCCGGCAGACGATCCCGCTGATCACCAACGACAAGAACGGCATCTACCAGCGGATCATGGATCGCTGGCTGGCCCAACGGAAGATCGTACTGGAAAATGTCATTGAACTGGGCAATACGGAAACGGTGAAAAGCTGCGTGGCGGGCGATCTGGGCATCGCCCTGCTGCCCTGCTTCGCCGTGGCGCCGCAGTTGGCTGACGGCACGCTGCGGGCAGTGGAAAGCGCTTTCTCCCGCGAGCGGATCACCGCCGTCTGCTCCCACCACAAAAACAAATGGGTCACGCCAGCCATGGAGCTGTTCATTCGCCTGACGCGGGAACACTTCGCCATGCTGGGCACAGTTTAACTCCGCAGCGCGAAACCCTGTATCCCGTGGGGATACAGGGTTTCACGGCTTTTCTGTCTGTGATCCCGCGCTTTTCTGCCTTGATACCATCGATCAGCAAGGGTAAAAGTTTCACTTATGGAAATAGGCACTTTTTGAACCGCTGCTTAACAATATTTTGGTTATTTTTCCCTCTGGCGCGGCGGGGAAAAAGGTGTATAATGATTTCTAAATTTTATAAGCCGCACAGGGCGGCAGAAGGGAGAATCGCATGCAGCAGATCACACAACTGAAAAAGGTGCTGGTTGCCAACCGCGGCGAGATCGCGGTGCGCATTTTCCGGGCCTGCTACGATCTGGGCCTCCATACCGTAGCCATCTATTCCAACGAAGATACCTATTCCCTGTTCCGCACCAAGGCGGACGAGGCGTACCTGGTGGGCGAGAAAAAGTCCCCGCTGGGCGCGTATCTGGACATCCCCGGCATCATCGGCCTGGCCAAGCGCCGGGGCGTCACTGCCATCCACCCCGGCTATGGCTTCCTGTCGGAGAATGCCGACTTTGCCCGCGCCTGCGAGGATAACGGCATCCTGTTCGTGGGCCCGTCCTCTGACGTGCTGGCCAAGATGGGCGACAAGCTCAGCGCCAAGGAGATCGCCGTCAAATGCGGCGTGCCCATCATTCCCGGCTGCACCGAGCCCCTGAAGGACGCCGACGACGCGCTGGAAAAGGCTGTCAGCTTCGGATTCCCCATCATCCTGAAGGCTGCTGCCGGCGGCGGCGGCCGCGGCATGCGCCGCTGCGACAAGCCCGAGGAGGTCAAGACCGCCTATGAGCTGGTTCACAGCGAGGCGGAGAAGTCCTTCGGCTGCGGCGACATCTTCATCGAGAAGTATCTGGTGGAGCCCAAGCACATCGAGGTGCAGATCCTGGCCGATAAGTACGGCAACGTGTACCACCTGGGTGAGCGTGACTGCTCCCTCCAGCGCCGGTATCAGAAGGTGGTGGAGTACGCCCCCGCCTGGTCCGTCCCCAAGGAGACGGTGGAGGCCCTGCGGCAGGACGCGGTGAAGATCGCCAAGTCCGTCAACTACGTCAGCGCCGGTACGGTGGAGTTTCTGGTGGACAAGTCCGGCCACCACTACTTCATCGAGATGAACCCCCGTATCCAGGTGGAGCACACCGTCACCGAGATGATCACCGGCGTGGATATCGTCCGGGCCCAGCTGCTGGTGGCGGCGGGCTATCCCCTGAGCTGCCCGGAGATCGGCCTGACGAAGCAGGAGGATGTCCACTTCGACGGCTACGCCATCCAGTGCCGCGTCACCACCGAGGATCCCTCCAACAACTTCGCCCCCGATAACGGCAAGATCACCGCTTATCACTCCCCCGGCGGCTTCGGCGTCCGTCTGGACGGCGGCAACGTGGGCGTGGGCACCGTTATCTCCCCCTACTATGACTCCCTGCTGGTGAAGGTCACAAGCTGGGATCGCAGCTTCCCCGCCGTGTGCCGCAAGGCGGCCCGCGCCATCAATGAGGTGCGCGTCCGCGGTGTCAAGACCAACATCCCCTTCGTCACCAACGTGCTGGCCCACCCCACCTTCGTCAACGGCCAGTGCCATACCAAGTTCATCGACGAGACGCCGGAGCTGTTCGAGATCATGGACTCCCGTGACCGCGCCACCCGCGTGCTGCGGTACATCTCCGAGATTCAGGTGGCCAACCCCAACGCCGAGCGCCACCAGTACGATATCCCCCGCTTCCCCGAGGCCAAGGCGCCTCTTGGCCCCGGCCTGAAGCAGCTGCTGGATGAGAAGGGCCCCGAGGCCGTGAAGCAGTGGGTGCTGGATCAGAAGAAGCTGCTGCTGACCGACACCACCATGCGCGACGCCCACCAGAGCCTGCTGTCCACCCGTATGCGTACCCGCGATATGGTGAAGGGCGCCGACGGCGTAGCCGACATCCTGCGGGACTGCTTCTCTCTGGAGATGTGGGGCGGCGCCACCTTCGACGTGGCCTACCGCTTCCTGCATGAGTCCCCCTGGGAGCGGCTGCGGCTGCTGCGGGAGAAGATCCCCAACATCCCCTTCCAGATGCTGCTGCGTGGCTCCAATCTGGTGGGCTACGCCAACTATCCCGACAACCTTGTCCGCGCCTTCGTGGAGGAGGCCGCCCAGCGGGGCATCGACGTGTTCCGCGTGTTCGACTCCCTGAACTGGGTGCCGGGCATGGAGGTGGCCATGGAGGAGGTGCTCCGCCAGAACAAGCTGCTGGAGGCCACCATGTGCTACACCGGCGACATTCTGGACGAGACCAAGGACAAGTACACCCTGAAATACTACGTCGACCTTGCCAAGGAGCTGGAGAAGCGGGGCGCCCACATGCTGGCCATCAAGGATATGTCCGGCCTGCTGAAGCCCTACGCCGCCAAGAAGCTGGTGTCCACCCTGAAGCAGGAGGTGGGCCTGCCCATCCACCTGCACACCCACGATACCACCGGCAACCAGGTGGCCGCCCTGCTGATGGCCGCCGAGGCCGGCGTGGACGTGGTGGACGTGGCCTGCGCGCCTTTGGCGGGCCTTACCAGCCAGCCCTCGCTGGACGCTGTGGTGGCCGCCCTCCATGGCACCGAGCGCGATACCGGCCTTGACCTGCGCCGCGTCCAGGAGCTGAGCAACTACTGGGCCGACGTGCGCCTGCGGTACGAGAGCTTCGACCACGGCCTGAAGTCCTCCACCACCGACATCTACCGCTATGAGATCCCCGGCGGTCAGTACACCAACCTCCG
>CAKTNW010000067.1 GCA_934589145.1 uncultured Oscillospiraceae bacterium
TTCATCAGCCACAAGATGCGCGAGGTCATGCACATCTCCGACCGCATCACCGTGCTGCGGCTGGGCGAGGTGGTGGGTACCGTCAACTGCGCGGATACCGACAGCCAGAAGCTGGCCAGCATGATGATCGGCCGCGAGCTGACCGCCTCCCAGTATGAGAAAAAGGACTGCGCCGGCGCGGATGTGGCGGTGCAGTTGTCCCATGTGGATTATCACAAGGAATCCAAGCACAACGGCCTGAACGATATGTCTCTGACGGTACACCGGGGCGAGATCGTGGGCATCGCCGGTGTGGACGGCAACGGCCAGACGCAGTTGGCGCAGCTGATCACCGGCGTCATCGCACCGGAGAGCGGCAGCGTGGAGCTGTCCGGGCAGAGACCTGCTATATTCGATCCCCACGGCTTTATCAAGGACGGTGTCTCCCATGTGCCGGAGGATCGCAATTTGCAGGGCTTGATCGGCGATATGACCATCGCGGAGAACCTGGTGCTGAAAAGCAGCGACAGTGAGCGCTTCAGCAGCGGCAAGGGTCTGCTGCTGAAAAAGAAGGCCATCGGCGGCTATGCCGGTGAGATGGCCAAGAAGTACGACATCCGCTGCACCTCGGTGGAGCAGGACGTGCGCAGCCTGTCCGGCGGCAACCAGCAGAAGGTCATTCTGGCCCGCGAGCTGGAATCCGACCCGGTGCTGCTGGTGGCGGCCCATCCCACCCGCGGCCTGGACATCGGCGCCGCCAGCTTTATCCATGACCAGATGATCGCGGCCCGTGACCGGGGCGTGGGCATCCTGCTGATCAGCGCCGACTTCGACGAGATCCTGGAGATGTCCGACCGGATCCTGGTCTGCTTCGAGGGCCAGATCATGGGCGAGTATTCCGGCAAGAATCCTCCCATCGAGGAGATCAGCCTTGCCATGACCGGTAAGTAAGGGAGGAGAGTGTATATGGAAAAACTGAAACGCTCTCTGAGCAGCTTTGCGGTGCCGCTGCTGTCGATCCTGCTGGCCTTTGTGATCGGCGGCATCATCATGGCGGCGCTGGGCGCCGATCCCTTTCAGGCGATGAAGTACCTGTTCCAGGGTGCCTTCGGCTCCCGGGCCAGCATCGGCACCACGCTGAATAAATCCACCCCGCTGATGTTCACCGCGCTGTGCGCCTGCTTCGCCTATAAGTGCGGCGTGTTCAACCTGGGCGGCGAGGGCCAGTTCCTGATGGGCTCTATCGCCGCGTTCCTGACGGCCTTCTTCAGCGGTCTGACCGGCTTTGTGGGCATCCTGCTGGCGCTGCTGGCCGGTACGCTGGCGGGCGGCATCTGGGGCATGATCCCCGGCGTGCTGAAGATCACCCGGGGCCAGAACGAGATGATCATCTCCATCATGCTGAACTATGTGGCCACGCTGTTCATGGGCGTGCTCTATACCAGCTGGATCCGGGATGAGAACATCCCCCAGACCCCGGCCGTCTCCAAGCTGGTGCAGCTGCCCCGCGTGGTCTCCGACATGCGCTTTACCTGGGGCTTCGTGCTGGCCATTGCGGTGGGCCTTATCATGTATTATGTGCTGTTCTGGACCAGCGGCGGCTTCAAGCTGCGGGCGGTGGGCTATAACATGACCGCCAGCCGCTTCAACGGTATCCCCGTCAAGCGCTATATCCTGACCAGCTTCATCATCTCCGGCGCCATCGCCGGACTGGGCGGCGGCGCAGAGCTGCTGGGCACCCAGTTCCGCCTGATCAACGGTTTCGGCGCAGGCTACGGTTTCGACGGTGTGGCTATGGCCCTCATCGGCCAGCTGCACCCTATCGCGACGATCATCGTGGCGCTGTTCTTCGCGGTGCTGCGCGTTGGCTCCACCACCATGCAGGCTGCCACCGGCGTTCCCACCAGTGTGTCGGATATCATTCAGGCGCTGGTGATCGTGTTCTCCGTGGCCGGTATGGCGCTGACAAAGCTGCCGGAATTCGAGTCCTGGAAGAGTCGTTTGTTCTCCAAGAGAAAGGCGGGTGACAAGTAATGGATTGGATCTCCAGTTTGCTTCTGGCCACCGTCCGCCTGGCCATCCCTCTGCTGCTGATCTCCCTGGCCGAGCTGTACGGACAGCGGGCCGGTATGGTCAACATCGGCCTTGAGGGTCTTGCCGCCATCGGCGCGCTGGTGGGCTTCCTGGCCTGCTACATCACCGGCTCCAACTGGCTGGGCCTGCTGTGCGGCGCACTGGCCGGACTGCTGGTCAACATGATCTACGCATTCTCCACGGTGACGCTGTGCGCCGACCATACGGTGTACGGCATGGCCATCAATATTTTCGCCCCGGCGCTGGCGTCCTTTATCTACCGCGTGTACTTCGGCACCGGCTCCGACCTGAAGCAGATCACCACCATGTCCAGCATCGCCATCCCCGGCCTGAAGGATATCCCGGTCATCGGCCCGCTGCTGTTTGACCAGAGCCCCATGGTGTATCTCACCATCGCGCTGGTGGTGTTCACGTCCATTTTCTTCAGCCGCACCCGTGCGGGTCTCAGCTATAAGGCGGTGGGCGAGCATCCCAAGGCTGCCGCTACGCTGGGCATCAACGTCATCGGCGTGAAGTACATCGCCTGCATGATCTGCGGCGCGCTGGCCGGTATGGGCGGCGCGTACCTGACCACCTGCTACTCCAGCACCTATACCGACGGCATCGTGGCCGGACGCGGCTTTATCGCCCTGGCCGCCGTGATCTTCGGCCGCTGGAACGCTGTGGGCGTGCTGCTGGCCTGTCTGTTCTTCGGCTTCTGCGACGCGCTGCAGATCCGTTTGCAGGTGTCCGGCATCGGCATCCCCTATCAGTTCTTCCAGATGATCCCCTATGTGGCCACGGTCATCGTGCTGAGTGCCATCGGCACCCGCCAGACCGGCCCCAAGGCCAACGGCCAGCCCTACCGCAAGGAGCAGCGGTAAATTGGTAATAACGCGAAACGCGCTATTATAAAAAGATTTCTATTTAGGAGGAAAAAAGAATGAAGAAGTTTCTTGCGCTGCTGCTGGCGCTGGCTATGACCCTGTCTCTCGTGGCCTGCGGCAACAACAACGCCGCCACCGACGGTGACGACGCCAACGCCAACACCGACGGTGAGAAGGTCTATAAGGTCGCCATGATCTGCGACTCCAGCATCAACGACGGTGGTTGGGGCGCTGCCTGCTACAACGCCATGATCAAGGCCGCCGAGGAAAAGGGTTGGGAGACCGAGGTCACCGACTCCATCTCTCAGGATCAGTATTATGAATCCATCGCCGCTTTCTGCGCCCTGGGCTATGACATGATCTACGCTCCCGGCAACCAGTACACCGACGCTGTCCTGCAGGCTGCCGAGGAGTATCCTGATGTGGCTTTCGCGCTGCTGAACGGCGCTGAGAGCACCCCCGCTGAGGCTGTCAACGGCAACGTGTCCTCTCTGCTGCCCAACGCGCAGGAGATCGGCTGGATCGCCGGTGCTCTGGCCGGTCTGATGACCGAGAGCGGCAAGCTGGGCTTCATCGGCGGTATGGAGCTGGATACCACCAAGGGCAAGATCGCCGGTTTTGAAGAGGCTGCCAAGTATGTGGCCGAGCAGGAAGGCAAGACTGTCGAGCTGCTGCCCGTTCCCTATGCCAACTCCTTCTCCGATGCCCCCAAGGGCAAGGAGTTTGCCACTGAGCTGATCAGCCAGGGTGCTGACGTGTTCTTCGGTGACGCTTCCGCTGTTGACTCCGGCGCCCGCGAGGCCATCGACGATGCCAACACCGCTGCCGGTTCCATCAAGATCTACGACATCGGCCAGCCTGCCGATATCCTGGGCCAGAACCCCTGCATCATCGGCTCTCAGGTCACCGATAACGCCGCGATGATCGAGGTCTGCATGGACGCTGTTGTGGCCGGTACCTTCGGCGGCACCACCGTGTTCGGCACCCTGGCGAACGGCGGCCTGTCCGCCGGTGCCATCAACACCGAGCTGGTTCCCGCTGAGAAGGTGGAGAAGTACAACGCCTATCTGCAGCAGATGATCGACGGTACCTTCATGAAGTAATCGAACATTACCCCCTTAAATCCCCGGCACACGGAAGGTGTGCCGGGGATTTTTTTGCCTTGCCATAGAGGTGCTTTTGACGCTGGCTGCGTGAAAGAGCCCTATTGTACGAGAATTTCCCGTACAATAGGGCTCTTTTTTTGATACAAAGCTTTACAGAACAACCGGTCACCCGGTGATGCGTATATCGCACCGGGTCTGCACGTCATAGGCTTCAAAATACGATTCCTCGAAGGGGATCCATCGGTCACGGAACATGATGGCCTTCTCCGGACCGTTGCGCTTTTCGATGCGCCGCAGCTGCTCCTCCGGGTCTACGGTCAGGAACACCCGCAGGTCGTAGTAGTCCCACAGGGCGGGGTGGCAGGAATAGGAGCCCTCCACGATGGTGAGCCGGTTGGGCGCTACCGTCACCGGCTCGCCCAACTGCTGCTGTGCGCAGAGATAGGGCCGGTAGGTGACGGGCCGCGTGCTCTGCAGCGGCAGCAGCACCTCTTCCAGAAACCGCTCGTGATCCACGTTCTCGCCGGGCCGGGACAACCGCTCCTCCGTCCGCTGTTCGGGCCGGGGGAAGAAATCGTCCATGTGGTACACGGCGCACCGCAGGTCCTTTTCCAGCCGGGCCGCCAGCGTGGTCTTACCGGAGCCGCACCGCCCGTCGATGGCTACGATGATCCGGCCCCGCTGGATGAGCTTCTTCCAGATGGCCAGTACGAGACGGGTGTAGTCGCGGTTTGTCATACCGCCTGCTCGGGCATGGGCTCAGGCTGATAGAACCGCACCAGCTTTGTCCGATCCAGCAGCACCATCACGGCGGGGATCAGGATAAGCTGCAGCGCGATGCCGGGCAGAGCGTTCAGCAATGCGCCGCCCAGGAACAGCTCCCAGGTGAAGGCGCTGCCGCCCAGGCCCATCAGCACGATCATCACCGAGCCCCATACCAAGCGGCCCACCACCATGGCGGGGATCAGGCACTTGTACAGGGCCTTGACGCACTGGTACTTGCTGCGGGCATAGAGATACCCGATGACCGCGCCGTATGCCGCCAGCTCAAAGGCCATGCCGATGGCGTTGGGATACATGACCGGGAAGCCGAACAGCAGCGAACGCAGCAGCGGCAGCACGAAGCCGACACCCAGGCCCCACTGCCAGCCGCAGATCAGGCCGCACAGCAGTACGGGAATGTGCATGGGCAGCAGCATCTTGCCGATGGCGGGGATCTGGCCGATGAAGAAGGGCAGCACAATGCCGATGGCCAGGAACATGGCGGACAATACCAGATTCTTCAGGGAAGTATGCTTTTTCATGATAGGAACTCCTCTC
Organism: uncultured Oscillospiraceae bacterium; assembly: GCA_934589145.1. Classification (GTDB taxonomy): domain Bacteria; phylum Bacillota; class Clostridia; order Oscillospirales; family Oscillospiraceae; genus Vescimonas. Next base: position 5,366 of record CAKTNW010000067.1, read on the forward strand.
TTAACGCAAACGTCGGATATCAGAAGCGGAATTCGACGGCCTGTATCTCCTGAGAGATCAGATCCGCGTATTTCAGAACCAGCTTGCGGGCGTTTTCATAGGCGGCGTCATCCATCCGCGCGGCGGGCGCGGAGATGGACAGGGCGAACAGCAGCTTATTGCCGCCCAGATAGATGGGGGCGGCTACGCAGCGAAGGCCCGCGTTGAAGGCCTGATCGTCCAGGGCGTATCCGTCCTTCCGGGCCTTGCGCAGCATCGCCAGAAATTCCTCCTGAGTCATGCCGATGGCGTCGGCGCTGTTCTCGTAGACCCATTTCTGGGCCGCCTCGCTCATGTGGCTGAGGAACACGCGGCCAACGCCAGTGCAGTGGGCAGGGAAGGGACGGTACAGGGGGAAGTTGGGCCGCAGGACGAAGTGGGTCTCGGCGGTGTACACGTTGGTGATCTGATCGCCGGAGCAGGTGGCCAGGTTCACGTTCTCTTCGGTGATGCGGCACAGCTCGTCTACATATTTGGCGGCGATCTGCTGATACCGCTGGTACTGGCCGCACTTCCGGGAGTAGGCCAGCATCTTGCTGCCCAGGGCGTACTTCTTGCTCTCCTGATTCTGGGACAGCAGTCCCTCGAATTCCAGACTCTGAATGATACGGTGTACGGAACTGACGGGCAAACCCACCTTGGCGGAGATATCGGAAATGCCGATCTCCTGCTGGTCGTCATCGAAACAGTCCAGAATGTCGAACGCCTTCAAAAGCGTGGACATGTACAAATTGTT
>CAKTNW010000068.1 GCA_934589145.1 uncultured Oscillospiraceae bacterium
TTTTTTCGATGTTTTTCGTCGGCTCGATTTCGACCGGATCGCTGTCTCTCGCGGACAGCTAGGTTAGATTACCACATACTTCCCCGCTTGTCAACACTTTCTTTACAATTTCTATCAAAAAAGTTTACATCTGCCATAAGCGCAGCAAAAAGCGGGCCTTTGGGCCCGCTTTCCAGAAGTACAGATTCTTACTGCGCCATAGTCTCAATGGCCAGCTTATAGGTACTGCCGTCATTGACCGCCGTCATGTCCACGCCGGTCTGGGCATACTCGCCGTCAATGTAGAAAGACCAATAGGTCTGATCCTTCTCATAGTCGGCGGTAACGCCGTTGACGGTCTTGATGTACAGGCCGTACTCGCTGTCCTCGCCCTGGACGATGTTCAGCTTCAGCAGGGCCGCGCCCACAGTCTCCTCGTCGGTGTTGATGGTAGCGGTGATGGTCTTGCCCTCGGCATCGGTGATCTCCAGCGTAAAGCTGTGCGCGCCCTCACCCAGCGTGGCGCCGTCGGTGACCACGGGGGCATCCACGTTGGCGTCGGTATTGCCAGTGTTGGCATCGCCGTTGGCCTCGGTATTGGCGTCATTGCCGCCCTCCGGCTGCTGGGCCGGGGTGCTGCCGCAGGCCACCAGGCTCAGGGCCATGACCAGGGCCAGGATGATGGCTAAAAACTTCTTCATAATGGTATATCCTCCTTATTTATCCAGCAGCCCGATCAGCAGGCTGCCCTTGCGCACCGATACGGTGATCGGATTGCCAATGAAATGATTGCTGACGCCCAGCGGGAATTCCGCCGACAGCGCCGCGTCGGACAAGGGGTACTGGGCCCCGGTGATGGACACGCCCTCCGCGTCGGCGCCCATGCAGAACACCGACATGATGCCCTGCTCCCGCGCCGGGAAGGTGATGCTGCCGCCGTCGCGGATGACCGTATACCGCTCCCTGTCGCCGTACAGCCACCCCTGGGCGCCGTGGCAGGCCAGGTACAGCAGGGACTGCATATTGGCCAGGGTGTGGTCGCTGCGTGCGCCGCCCATGCCGCCGTAGAGATGGAACGCCCGCTGACCATGGGCCAGGCCGTCCTTGATGGCCAGCATCATGTCGCTGTCGTCCTTCTCCACCGGCACGCGGTGGATGTGGGCAAAATCCGGCACCACCGCCAGAGAATCGAAATCCCCCAGCAGCAGATCCGGCACGATGCCCTCCTGCTTGCAGTATTGCCAGCCGCCGTCGGCGGCGATGACGTAGTCGCCCGGCTGGGGACGGTGCTCCAGACCGTAATAGCTGCCCGCGCCGAAGATGATACAGGCCACGGTGACCTCCTCCTTACGCTTTCCGTTTCTTCCGCCGCCGCCACATGACGGTGAACCGCCGCAGCAGGATGTCGTAGACCACGAACACCAGCAGGCCCAGCGCCGCTGTCAGCCACAGCAGCCAGGGCGCGGTCTGGGCGAATTCCTCCACCACGGCCTCCAGGCAGAATACATATAATAAGAGTGCGTACATGACGCCGGTGGATACCACCGCCACCGCCAGCTTGGCCAGCCACCGCGGCAGCGGCCGCCGGATGGCCTCCAGCTTCGGCTGGAGCAGCGGATACCAACCCAGGAACAGATACAGGGCCGACGCCTCCTTATCCGGGCCCAGCAGCAGCGCCAGGATGGCCACCGCCGCCCAACAGCACCAGGCGTAGCTGGGGCGGCACTCCTCCCGCACCAGCAGCAGCGCGCCGGACGCCAGCATGGGGCAGGCGTACACCGCGAAGGGCACGATGCCGCCCAGGCACAGCACCACCACGCTCAGCGCCGCCAGCATGCTGCACAGGGCCAGCTCTTTCGTTGCCTTTCTCATGGGTGATCGCGCCTCCCTTCTCCGGTCAGCGCCTATGATACCACAGGACGGGGAAAAATGCAAATGTGAGGCGCGACAAAATAATCCCAAAAAATGTGAAAAAAGGTGTTGACAAATCTGAGAAAATGCGTATAATAGTTTTTGTTCGTCAGAACACAGCGGGATTGTGTAATGGTAGCACAGCGGACTCTGACTCCGTATGTGAGGGTTCGAATCCTTCTCCCGCTGCCAAAGAAAGCTCTCGGTGAAAGCCGAGGGCTTTTTCTTTTTGTAGGCGCGGCGGTTCATCGGCGGCGGGGCACACAGGCCCCGCCCTACGGATGGTGCGGCGGTTTATCGGACGGCGGCATGTGGTCATGCCGCCCTACGGATGGCGCGGCGGTTTATCGGACGGCGGGGCACACGGGCCCCGCCCTACGGGTGGTGCAGCGGTTTATCGGACGGCGGGGCACACGGGCCCCGCCCTACGGATGGTGCGGAAGCTCTCGGTGAAAGCCGAGGGCTTTTTCTTTTGCTGTTGTCCTCGCCGGGGCAACCGGCCGGTCATCCGGTGGGTACGGGCAAAGGAGGGATGCTTGTGCAGGATGGATGGGTCAAGCTTCACCGCGCGACGCTGCTCTCGCCGGTGTTCGACGACGCGGTGCTGCTGCGGCTGTGGATCTACCTGCTGCTGCGGGCCAGCCATCAGCCGCGGGACGTACTGGTGGGCATGCAGACGGTACACCTGCTGCCGGGACAGCTGGTCACCGGGCGCAAGCGTCTGGCCCACGACCTGAATATGGACGAATCCGCGGTGCGCCGCCGCCTGAAAACCCTGGAGCGGCTGCAGCTGGTGACCATCCGGGCCACCAGCAAATACTCCGTTGTGACCCTGGTAAACTGGGACATTGATCAGTCTGGCAGCACAGATCATGGCCATGAAGCGGCCAGCAAACGGCCAGCAGATGACCGGCAAGCCGACCACAAACAAGAACGTATCTCCAAGAAGGAAGAACACAAAAAGAAGGAAAAGGCAGCGGGCGGCGCGGACGCCGCGCGCTTCACCCCACCCACGCTGGCGGAGGTACAGTCCTATGTGGCTGAACGCCATTCGCCGGTGATCCCTCAGGAATTCATCGACTTCTATGCCGCAAAGGGCTGGATGGTCGGCAAGACCCCCATGAAAGACTGGAAAGCGGCTTGCCGGAACGCAGAGGCGTGGGAACGGTGGCGGCGCAGGGGAACCGACGCGCCCTATGTCTACGACTACGGCAGTATGGAGGGCAGCTTATGAGCGTTATCACCACTTTGGCAGAGAAAACCGCGGCCCAGCGGCAGCCGGAGGACTTTCTACAGGATGGTCTGCTGTACTGCGGGCGCTGCGGCACGGCCAAGCAATGCCGCGTCACCATCGGCGACCGGAGCATGACCGTGGGCTGTCACTGCGCCTGCGCCGAGGCGGCGTATCAGGCCGCCAGACAGGAGCAGGCCCACCGGGAGCGGCAGCTTCTGGCGGAGAGCCTGCGCGCGGACGGCATCCAGGACAGAGGACTGCGGGACTGCCGGTTCGACGCTGCGGAGGAGACGCCGGAGCTGGCCCGGTGCCGGCGGTACGCGGCCCGCTGGCCGGAGATGCGGGAGCAGAACCTGGGGCTTTTGCTGTGGGGCCCGCCGGGCAACGGCAAGACCTTTGCCGCCGCCTGCGTGGCCAACCACATCATCCAGCGGGGCGCCAGCGCCATGATCACCAGCTTTCCCCGCATCCTCAGCGCCGGATGGGACAAGCAGGCGCTGGCACGGCAGATGAACCGCTATGACCTGCTGGTGATCGACGACCTGGGGGTGGAGCGCGGCAGCAGCTACGCGCTGGAGACGGTGTATCTGGTGGTGGACGAGCGGTATAAGGCCAGGCTGCCCCTGATCATCACCACCAATCTGACGCTGGATCAGCTGCGGCAGCCCGGCGACCTGGCCTGTCAGCGGATCTATGACCGGATCCTGGAGCTGTGCGTGCCCATCGCCTTCCGGGGCCCCAGCCGCCGCCGGGCAGGCGGCCAGGAGCGCCGCCGCGCCATGCAGGCGCTTCTGGCGGAGTAACGGGATGTGCTGCAAACTTGCTGTTGAATTTTACAGCAAAATGGGATATACTATGTCTGAAAGGAGCTGATAGATATGCCGAACATTAAACCCATTTCTGACCTGCGAAATTACAGCGAGGTACTGCACGACGTGGCGGTGGGCGCTCCCGTTTTTTTGACGAAGAACGGGCGCGGGCGGTACGCCATCGTGGATATACAGGACTATGAGAAAGCGCAGGCGACCATCCGCCTGATGAATGAGCTGGCAAAAGGCCGTCACTCCGGCGAAACGGAGGGCTGGCTGACACCGGACGACATGAGGGCGCATTTCCGCGCAAGAGCACATGAGGAATAACATTCATTATTCGCCCGAATCCCGTCGTGATCTGGATGACATTTGGGATTACATCGTATCGGAACTTCAAAACCGTTCTGCAGCAGAGCGCATGATCGCTCGCATTATGGATGCGGTCGACCAGTTGAAAAGCTTCGCGGAGATGGGAACCCCGTTATCCGCTATCGCGGATGTTGGGACAGACTATCGTTTTCTTGTCAGCGGCAGTTATATGGTGTTTTACCGCGTGCAAGGCAACGATGTCTACATTGACCGTGTTCTGTATGGCCGCAGCGATTATATGAGTATCTTGTCTAAAGACTTGCCGCGCGAAGAAACAACTGAATAAAATAAAAATCGGTAAGTTCCTGTGGAAACTTACCGATTTTTGAAAGTAAAGACCTATTTTGATACCAAATGCACACGGCACTGACCTTTTATTAAAAGGTTTACCTTTCTTTGAAATGTGCAACGCTTATTTCAGCTATGTAACGGCAATAGAATGGATTAGATGGTTCAATCTGAAAAATGTTCATCTACAATTGCATTCAGTTGTGCGGCAATCTCCGAGAAATCTCTGTTCAGGTCAAGCGTCTTTACGCTGATCTTGTTTCCGCTCATTCGGTAACTGTTGTCCGGCTGAATGGCTTCGTCCGTTGCGGCATACAGGAGCATACCGGAAACCGTATGCGGTTGAGTTCCGAACTCGGTGTCCTTATTTTTCACATAAGTGAAAATCTGATATAGATTCCCGGAGTGTAGGGTGTGAACATCGTACTGAGCCTGTGTCGTATGCGTGTAATACTTGGCATCTATGATCAACACAGTGCTTCCTTGGGTCAGCATGATGTCACTCTGCATTACCGGAAGCATTGTGCTGATGCCATCATCTAATGCCCACGGAATTTGAGATGCCGTTGCAGTCACCTGCGGGCGCTCCTTGGCGTAATACTCAAGGATGAACTTCTCATAAAGGCGATTCATGCGCTGTTCGTCAATAAAAGAAGCTAACCGATATTCGCCGGAGTCCGTTGTCAGCAGCATTCCTTCAAGAATCAGCTGGCAAAGACTGATGAGCATACGATAGGTGTTATTGTTCCGCTGGAATCGGATGGCAGACCAACGTATTGTAGACGGGTCTATGGTGTCAACATTCGAAAAGAACAGCATTCCCTTCTTCAAATCGCTCTTATACTCCTGACTCACTCTTGCGTGGCGGAGCAGAAGCATAACAGTCGTTTTCAGAATCTGATTCAGAAGGTTGTTTTCTGAAAGCTCATCATACTCACAGGTCAATACCCGCTTTCTGGCGAGGCGGTTCTGTATGGTTCCCGGCATATCGATTTTGCCACGAACAACTGCTACATCTTCTTTGCGATTCAGATACTCACGATATAGGCCCTGCTTCAACTGCCGACCTATGCCCTTGGCGAGGATGGCTGCAAACAGATTGTGTATGTTTTCAAACTCTTCGGTAGCAACATCCTCATATCCGCCTTGATTGAGCGTCGTGAAGGCATACGAAAGCATATAGTATATGTTTTTGATGAAGATGCTCTTATCCTTAATCATTGAAACACACCCTGCAGAATATTTTCCCAACGCTGGAGCCTGTTCGGATCATCAAACCAGTATTCACTGAGCATCGGCAGAATATCATAATCAACGATGGAGTGCAGCCACTCATCCGTACAAACATCTCTGCCGCAGAAATAGCTGTGTCCAATGCAGAATCCCTTGCCCAGCGATTTATCGAGTGCGATTTCATGATTCAGGTCTTTTACCTTGGATATCAGCTCATTCAGCGTTTCGTTGTTCAAGCCGTTCTGGTAATGGAT
>CAKTNW010000069.1 GCA_934589145.1 uncultured Oscillospiraceae bacterium
TGTATAAAATAGTCCTGTTGGCTCATTTTTTCAATCCACCGTACAGTATTTTAACGGTTTTTTAACTCGGCTTGATCCGGGCTTTCGCAAAAAGGAAGAGGAAGACCTGAGAAACTTGCCAGGAGTGTTGTTGTAACACCCCGCTGTCGGCACCATTCGCTTACGGAGAGACCGCTGCTGCGGCATTCCTGGATAGCTATGTTCCATTCCTGCTTCTTGGCTTCGTGTTTCAGTTCATTGCTCGTCATTTGTTGTACACCACTGAACGCGTTATAGTGGTGGGAAGTTTCGCAACTTCCCACCACTATTGTCCCATGTCTGTCCAGCCGCCCTCAGCTTTGACGGTTACGGATAGTCGAATCGGTGTCCTTATAATATGTGATACCAATGGCAGTGCCCATGCCGGTGATGCCTTCTTTTGGCTCGACCGTTGCGGTCTTGGCTGTGCCGTCGTAGGTCAGGTTGCTCGTCGGAACGCTGAAGTTGAAGTCATTCGCCGTGGGAGTGGCCTTTGCGATCTCATAGAATACATAGGCTGTCTTGCCGCCTGCGGTAATGCTGGCGATGTACCTACCGGCATCGGTGGGAGCGGCGGGGAGAGGGGTATTGTCCCCTGTATAGTTTTTATAGGTGATCTCGCTCACCGCGTCCGCTACCCAAGTGCTCTTCGCTACCGTCGCGTCCGCAGTCTTACCGTCGCCGTAGACTGTATGCCTCGGCTTGCTGATGGTCACCATACCGCCATTTCTGCTGGTGCAAGTTGTATCTTTGCACGTAGCACTAATGGTTGTTGCATCGTCCGCACCCGCCGAATACTCCCAGCTATGCTCATGCGTGCTGAGGTAGAGGGTTGCGCCATCCTTGGTGATGGTGTAACCCTTGTCCTTCACATCCGGGGTGAATATCTTGGTGTAGTCCAGCTGCTCGTTCGTCGCATCGGTGGCGATTTGGATCGGGTTGCCGCTTGTGGGATCACCAGATGTGATGACGCCGATCTTCGCGCCGGTTCCCAGTGCAGCGCCGATGGTGATGGTCTTATTGGAGGGCAGATAGACATTGTTATCCGCGACGCCCACCTTGTTGCCGGTGATGGTCACGTCGCCGGACATTGTAAACGTGCTGTTATAAGGAATCACATACACGCCGCCAATGCTGGCGGTGATGGTGCCGCCGTACAGATTGAACGTGCCGCCCTCTACCTTCACGCCGCCTTGACTATACTGGCTCACTTGGATGATCTGGCCCTCACCGCCGCAGTCGCAGAGCGTGAACGTCTTCCCCTCCTCGACGGTGATGACGGATTTGGAACTATCTTCCGCGCCCGTGATAGTGTGGCCGTTCAAGCAGAGCACTACGTTCTTCGCGCCTCTAAAGGTAAAGCTGTAGCTGGGCGCCCCGATTTCCTTCGTCAAATAGCAATAATAAGTACCCTCAGGGTCGCCATCGTCCGCCACAAACTCGTAATTGTCTGCCGTGCTGATGGCCGTCCACGTCCCATTTTCCCGCCGTGAGCGGCGCAGCTTTCATCGCCGCAGATGCCATGAGGGGTGTGCGTATCGCCGCTGTGCACGGCAATGCCGTTCGCCGCCGCCAGCAGGGCAGGCTCCGCCTCCGACTCTTTCCCGGTGGCTGCTCCGGCTCCGCCTCGGGAGCGGGCGTTTCCTGCTCTTCCTCGGGCGCGGGGTCTTCCTGCTCCTCCTCGGAATCAGGCTGTTCCTCCTCGGGTGCGGGCTGCTCCTTCATGTCTCCTTCCCCTGTCCCGCGGACAGAGGGCATCCCGTAGGGGAAACCCCTACGGGTCCGGGGGCGCCCCCGGATGGTCTTTTATGAGCTTTCCCGCTTACTGTAGCACCTCCGCGCCGCTTTGCGGAGGAATCTGCCTGAAATGTGCGGTTTTCCCACCTGAAATGCGCATTCCGGTCCGACGGCGCGGCGCGCGAAAATACAGCTTGCCTTTTTCGCCCATTTTTGCATAACAAAATTATACACCGTACATATATGTACGGTGCAAGTGTTATTTGCAAAATTGGGAGGATCTGTGTGGGAAAACCGGTTTATTTTTTCGTCGACGAAGCGGCGCACGCGGCATATGCTCCTCCCGGTAGGCAATAGAAAGAGGGGCGGCCTCGGGCCGCCCCTCTTTCGTTGTGCCGTATTCGGTTTTAGCCGACGTTCTTGAGGTACCGCGCCATCATGGCGGCAACCTGCGCGCGCTGGGCATCCGCGCCCGGTGCGACGCGGTCATTGCCGACGCCGTTCAGAATGCCGTTCTGCGTCGCCCAAATAAGAGCGTTTTCCGCATAGCCGCTGGCCTCATGCGCGTCGCTGAACAGCAGATCGCCGTTCACCTCCGGCGTGCCGGAGAAGCGGTAGAGCAGCGTCGCGAGCTGCTCACGCGTCACACTCGCCTCGGGATTCGTGCCGTCCGTGATGCCGTTAGCCTTCGCCCATGCGGTGCCGACCTCGTACCAGTTCTGACCGGCGCTCGGCGTCGTGTCGATGCCCGCGAGCCGCGCCAGCACGGTGTTCACCATGCCGCGGGTCATCGGCTGACCGACACCAAAGAGGTTATTTCCAACGCCGTTGAACAGCTCGCGCGCAACCACAAAGTTGACCTCGTCGCGGCTCCAATGGTCGCGCGTGTCGTGGAAGTCCTTAGAGTTGTCGATGATCTTGACCGTCGCACTGCCGTCCACGGTCAACTGAACGCCGTCCTCGGTCGGCTTAGAATCCTTCATGATTTCCTCCGTGCCGTCGGGATGGACGATGACCGCCACCGTGCCGGAGTTGACGTCGGAAACCGGAATTTCGATCTTCGTCTCGCCCGCGTTCTTCGGCAGCTCGACCTTGACGGTCGGAGCACTATTGGAGTCCTCACCCGCCTTGACCTCGGTGGGCACCTTGACCGCCTCGCCGGACTTCTTCGCGTCCTCGACGGCCTTATTGCTGATCTTGGCCTCGGCCTCCGTCTTGCCGTCCTTGTCGGTCTTGACTGTGCCGGTCGTGCCGCTGGCGTCCTTGCTCTCGGTCACAGAGCTGCCGTCCTTCTTGGTGGTGGTCTTGGTGGTGCTGCCGTCCTTGCTCGTGGTAGTCTCAACCACCGTGCCGTCGGACTTCGTCTCGGTCTTGGTGGTCGAGCCGTCGGGGTTCGTGGTGGTCTCGGTCTTGATCGTAGAGCTGCCGGAGGACGAGGTCGACGGGGATCTCTGCACCGTGACCGTGACTGTTCCGGTCAGCGGGTCGGACGAGTAGTTGCCGCTGCCGGTGAAGGTGTAGCCGATGTGCGCGGTGTCCCCGACAGACAGGCCGCTGAGCATGGCGGGGATGTCGTCCGCGGCGATCTCGTAGGTGCGGCTCGTATCATCGTTGAGACGGTAGGTATAGTGGACCGAGCCGGTCGCCGTTTCGCTGCCCACGCCCTTGAAAGAGGGATAGCGGAAGTCGCCGCCCCTGCCGACACGGATGGTTTGTGCGAGGATGGTCGTATCCCGCGCTGTGGCGCAGGTGATGTCGGCGGTCAGACCACTCAGGTCCGTCGGCTGGGTATTCAGGACATACCTGTAGGCATCCTTGCCGCGCAGGTCGAAGGTACCCTCAACCTTGACGGCTTTATTCTCGCCAACATTTGCATCATGGAAATTGGCAGTAACCTTGGCGAAGCCAAGAGTAACAGTGTCACTTCCTTGAACGCCGTCCAAGCTTCCCACAGCCAGCGCTGCTGCCGTAGTGCCGTCGTAGGGCTTGCCCGTCACCGTCATACTGCCGACGGGGACGGTGACGGGGATTCTGACTACATTGCTGAACACCACGGGGGTGTCGGAGTATTCCTGCCTGTGCTCACCGACGCTGCTTGTGTCCGCACCGCTCTCCTTCACGCCGGTGCCCAAAGTCAGCTGCCCCAGCTTCAAGGCGATGTTTCCGGCGCAGCCCGTATTCAGGATGGTCGTTCCGCCGTTGAAGGCGGCGACGAAATCATCGCCATACATCCGGACGAGCGGTGTGGGGAAGCCGGCGTTTTCATCCGTGGGAAAGACAATGGGCGTTATGCCGTCCCAGACCCAGGACACATTCAGCTCGCCGCCGTTGACGGTGAGTTTTTTCAGCCAAAGCGCTGGTTCGGCGTAGAGCGTACCGTTGTTCTCCTGCACGAGCTTGAGCACCATCACTCTGCCGCTGTTGAGCGTCAGCTCGTCCGCCGCGATCTCCGCGCATCCGATCGCGGCATCGGTCACGGTGACCCGCTCCGCTCCGAAAATGCTCTTCGCGAAGACGAGGGCGCCTCCGGACACGGTAAAGTTCCCCTGCTGCGCGGTGGGCTGGTACTGGGACATAAAAATGTCGCCGCCGGAGGCGTCGAGCGTACCGCCCGTGACCTCAATGCTTCCGCACGTCCCGTTGGAGCCGAAATGCTGCTCCACGGAGAGCGCGTAGCCGGTCCCCGCGGCGTGAGAGGCGAGGATGCTGCCGCCCGACTGCTTCAGGCAGCCGTTGGTGATATAGAGCGCATGGGAGGAGACCGCGTTCACGCTGGCGGTGCCCGAAACCAGCAGGTCGCCGCCCGAAAGGTCAATGCCGTAGGAGAGGTCGCCGTGCTGATTTTCCGATTTGCCCCACAGCTTGCCGCCGGAGACGGAAATATCCGCCCCGATCGCTTCGATGCCGTAGGAGAAGGCGTCGCGGTCCTCCTCGCTGTTCACGATGCGGGAGCGCCCTCCGATGGCGGTCAGGCTGCCGCCGGTCATGGAAAGTCCGCTGCCCTCGGGTAGCAAAAGTCCGATGGAGAAGGCGCAGTCGGCGGAGCGCGCTTCGCCGCCGGTCAGCTCGGTCTCGCCGCCCTCGACCCTAAGCGTACCCTGCACGGAAAGCGCGGCGGAGTAGGTCCACGCGTCGCCGGTGTTGCTGTGCGCGCCGGACCGCACCGTGAGCGAGCCTGCCGAGCGGTCCGTTCCGCCCTGAATGGTCAGGTCGCCGTCCGCGAAAATGCCGTAGATGTAGATATCGTTATGGTACGTTCCGTCCTGCGTCACGGCGGCGTCGCCGCCGATGACGGTGTTGTGCGTCCCGTCAGCGAGCACGATGGTGGCTCCCGCGGGGAGCTTGACGGCGGTCGCCGCCGTGGTGACAAAGCGGAGCCCCTTCAAGGTCAGCGTTTTGGTGCCGCTGTCCCAAGTGGAGGGCTCGGCATTCTCCCATTTCGCCGCGTTGAGCAGCGCCAGCGCCGCCGCGCCGCCGTCGGCTGCGGTAAAGTCCGCCGTGTCAGCCGCGGGCGCGGGGTCTGCCGCAAAAACCGCGGACGGCAGCAGCGTCAGGCACAGGGTCAGAACAAGAAAGATACCTCCGATGCGTCTTTTCATAGTGTCCTCCTTTTTTGGTCGGTTCGTTTTGGTCATGCCCGCATAGCTGTACGGGCGTGGTCGATGGTCCGGAAATCGCACCATCAAAAATTGTCGCGTGTTTTTATTTGATCCTATCAAGGTTTTCTTCAAATGTAAATCAGTCCAAGGTATGAGCGGCTCAAGGACGCACGAGTTGATGGGTTGAAAACCGCTGTATGGACCGCCGTATGCTTCGCTCGCCGCACACGCTCTGCGGTGTCGTACATTCTACCACCTCCCTCCCGCAAAAAGTCCTTATATTTCTAAAGGGACAGAAAGCGGAAAAACTACGCACCTGAAATGAAAAAATTTTTATTGCTTTCAAAAGTATAAAAGCAAGCAGGAAATCATTATGTTAACCTTGATGGTCTCTGAAAAATCATGGATGTAATTTCATTTCGGTTACTCACATGTTACTCCCATGCTATTTTGCGAAAGCATAGAAAAAGTCCCGTAACCCTACGGTTACGGGACTTTTCTTTGGTCCGAGTGACTGGAATCGAACCAGCGGCCTCTTGAACCCCATTCTTTCTCCTTGATTATTCGTTGCGGAAAATAAGGAAATCATACAATTATTCAGAGCTTTTGCAATTTTTAGAATTGTATTTGTTTCGTATTTTTCATATATTCCGTTCTCATTCCGCGTCTATTCCGCTTTTAATGCGGGCGAGAACTATGCGACATCGCGACCA
>CAKTNW010000070.1 GCA_934589145.1 uncultured Oscillospiraceae bacterium
AACGCGGGTCACGAGTATCCGGCCATCATGCGCCGCGGCGGCTCCTTCGAGCTGTTCAGGGATAAGCACGGCTTCGTGCTGGCCGGCATGGAGGGCGCCCGATACCGGGAATACGAGCTGGAGCTGAACGCGGGAGACCGTCTGGTGGTCTACACGGACGGCGTGCCGGAGGCCACGAATGCCTCCAACACGCTTTACGGGACTGACCGGATGCTTTGTGCGCTGAACGCCGCCGAGGGCGGCTCGTGCCGTCAGCTGCTAGAGGCTCTGCACCGCGATGTGGACGAGTTCGCGGGCGGCGCGGACCAGTTTGACGATATCACCATGCTCTGCATCGAGATGAAGTCGTCGGGCATGAAAAAGATCCGTCTTGTGCCGACGCTGGAGCAGTTGCCGCAGGCCACCGACTTTTTTGAGGGCATTCTCGCCGAGGCAGGAGCCTCCATGAAGGCGATCGCTCAGGTCAATGTGGCGGTGGACGAGATCTTCTCCAACATCGCCCGCTACAGCGGCGCGACCGGCGTCGTGCTGGGCTGCTCACTGAAGGACGGCAAGGCGACGCTTCGCTTTTCCGACAATGGACGGCCCTATGACCCCACTGAAAAGCCCGACCCGGATACAACGCAGTCGGCGGAGGAGCGGGAGGTCGGCGGCCTCGGCATCTTCATGGTGAAGAAGCTCATGGACGAGGTGACCTATGAATACGCGGACGGGTCGAACATCCTGACGCTCGTGAAGAGCCTTTGACCGATCGTACCGGGTCGCCTCCCGTCCCGCAGCGGAGCATTTCCGGAAGAGTTTTGACAGAGGAAACACGATGAGCAAATACGATGCACTATGGGAATCCATACGCGAAAGGGGTCAGCCGCGGCTGACCCTGTCTTTTGATGCGGTGGAGGAACTTGCCGGCGTGCCGCTCGACCACTCCTTTCTGAGCTGCAAAAAGGAGCTGACGGCATACGGCTATGCGGTCGGCAGGATCTCCATGAAAAACAGGACCGTGCTTTTCATCAAGTCGGAAGAAGTCCCATGAAGGCGCGCCCACGAATTCGCCGCGCAGCTCAGCAGGAGCTGAGCCGGCACGAGATACAAAGAGGCCCATCTGCTTTGGCAGATGGGCCTCTTCTCTTTGTTTTGTCTGAGGGAGCGCGTTCCCGTTACTTGTTGTACGCTCTATAAAGGAACGTCACGATCTGACCGCGGGTGCAATCGTTGTCGGAGCCGAACAGGCCGCCGCCGATGCCCTCAGTCACGCCGTTGGCCGCCGCCCAGGCGACCGCGTCCGCGAAGTAGCTGCCGGTCGGGACGTCGGAGAACTCCGCCGCACTCTCCGCCTTGGCCTTCAGGGCGCGGGCGAGGAACGTCACCGCCTGCGCGCGGGTGCAGGTCGCGTCGGGAGAGAATGTGCTGGTCGTCGTGCCGGTGGTGATGCCGTTTTCGATGGCCCACGCAACTGCCTTTTCATAATAGCTGCCGGAGACCACGTCGGTCATGGCCGCCGCAGCGCCCTTCGGCTCGGGAGAGCCGGCGGCGCGCCACAGGAAGGTCACGATCTGGGCGCGGGTGCAGGGCTGCTCGGGAGCGAACAGATTGTTGCCCACGCCGTCGGTGATGCCGTTCTTGACCGCCCACTTGACAGCCTCATAGAAGTACGCGTCGTTGGGCACGTCGTAGAAGAAGTTCAGCATGGAGTTGTCCTCCATGAAGGTCGCCTTGACCTCAACCTTGCCGGCGGGCATGGTGAAGGTGTACTTGCCGTTGCCCTTGTCCTTGAGCGTCAGCTCGTTGCCGTTCTTGTCGGTGACGGTCAGGGTCTCGAGGACATAGCCGCTGTCGGGCTTGACGGTGACGGTCACGGTGTCGCCCTTGCTGGCGCTCTTCGGGCTGACGGTCACGCTGCCATTCTCGGTCTTGCTCGGGGTAGAGACGGAGTAGGTCGGGTCGTAGGAGCCGGAAGACCCGGAAGAAGGTCTGGTGACACCATAGGTGCCGTCCGCGTTCTTGAAGGGGATATAGCCAGCGGCGCAGAGAGCGCTCATGTTGCTGGGGATCGAAGAGAAGCTGCCGCCGGAAATGTTGACGGACTCGCCGGCGGTCGTCCATTCGGCGACCGCGTTGCTCCTGTAATCGTATGCCTTGACCGTCTGCGCGCCGCTGCCGGACGCCGTGAAGATGCCGCCGGTGATCTCAGCCGTGGGCGTGCCGCCGGGATAATCGCGGTTGATGATGGAGACCGCCGCGCCGTCCAGAATGGCGTTCTGGCTGCCGGTGGCATTCATGTTATCGCCCGTGGCGGTGATGCTGCCGCCGCTCACGACCAGCTTGCCCGCACACAGTTCAATGCCCGTGTGACCGCTGATCGTACCGCCATTGACGGTGACCGTGCCCAGCTCGGGGTGGTAGATGGCAATGCCATTCGGGGCGCTGATAACTGCGCCGTCGTTGACGGTGATGTCACAGTTATCGACATAGCCGCCATTGTCCTTGCTGCCGTTGCCAGCGATCGCATAGAAGCCATTTGCCTTGACCGTGCCTTCAACCGTCAGCTTGGAAGTGCCGGAGGTGAAGATGCCATAGGAAGCACCGCCGTCGATGACGACATTGGAAGCAATGGTCAGGTCGCCGCTGCCGACCAGATCGATCGCGCCGCGCTTCGTGCCGTCATACTTGATCGTACCATTCTTGATGGTCACCTTGTTGTAGACATTCAGCGTAGCATACTGGGGGTTCGTTCCGCTGTAGCTGAGCGTATGACCGTTCAGGTCAAGAACGACCTCAGCACCAACACTGCTCTCGTCAAGCGACCAGCCGCCAGTTACGTCGTTCAGGAGCTTGATCTGCTTGATGTTGCCACCCTTGATGTTGGTGCTATCCGCCGTCCTCTTCACCGTGTCGTCACCGAACGTGATCTCATAGAGAGCATCCGCGTTCGCCGTGGCAAAGTAGTTCGAGCCGTTGTTGTCAAGGAAGTAGCCCTCTGGAACAGTCAGCTCGTTGCCGCTGAACGTGCCGTACAGCATAGCGAAGCCGTTTTTAGTGCTAGAGCCGCAGACCAGAATGGTCCCGTTGTTCACGAGCGCCGCCTCTGCGCGGACGCCCAGACGTTTTGCGTCCGCCGCGACCGTCAGGGTCACGCCCTCGGCGACCGTCAGGGAAGCGTCCTTGGCGACGTCGAGGTAAACGCCATCCTTGATCTCGAAATCTTCGGTCAGCGTATAATCCCTGGCGACGACGATCCACTTGTTCGCGCCGAGGGCGGCAGCCGCCTCTGCGACGGTGGCATAGCTGGCGACCTTCGTGCCGCTGTAGCCCGTCCAGACCTCAATGGGCTTATACTCCTGCACGCCAAACGTGCCGTCGGCATTGTCCGTCGGCACAAAGCCGGGGGCGCAGTACTCGGGCAGAACTGCGCTGGTGAACGTGCCGCCGGAGACTTTGATGGTGTCGTCGGTGAAGTCCTTAAACTCCGTCTTCACGCTTTCCAGCGAGCCCAGACCCACGGGACCGGTGTATTTGCCGTTTGCGCCCTGAATCGTGATTTTGCCCTTGGGTGCAGGCATTGCCGTGCCGGTTGTATTGTCGGTGGAAACGACCGCAAAGCCCGTCGTGGCTGCGCCGTTATCGTCCTGCGTGTAGCTGGGTGTTTCGGCCGTTGCCGTCACCGTGCAGTCGGTGAGCGTGAGGTCGGTGTACTTGACCTCGACCGCCGTGCCGCCCGAAACCGTGCAGCGCGTGAGCGTCACCTGCTGAGCGCCTGCCGCCGCCATGGTAGAGGTCGAGCCGGAAACGTAGATGCCGTTCGTCGCGCCCGTCGCCGCCGCAGTGATCGCCGAGTCGGTCGCCGTCAGCTTCAGACCGGAATTCGAGCCGTTGTGGTAAATGCCGACGCCCGAGCCGGTGATCGTGCTGCTTTCGATGTTGATCGTCGCGTTGTTTGCGAAGTTCGCCAACGCGTAGTTGCCGATGACCGTCGACTTTTTGACCGTGTAGGTCGCATCCGTGGCCGAGCAGCCGAGACCAACGAGGCCGGCCGCGCTCAGCGTGGCATTCTCCAGCGTAAAGTCTGCGACGGCGCCGATGCCGCGTGCAGAGCCTTTCGTGCTCTTATAGGTGCCGTTCTTCATCGTGACCGCGGTACGCGTCAGCAACGAATAGCTGCTGCCGTCATAGCTGTTGGTCAGTGTTTTGCCGCCGAGATCAAGAGTGATTGCCTTGCCGTTGACATTCTTGATGACGATCTGATCTGCAACCGCCACATCTTGCAGCAGGGTGATGGTGATGGTCTTGGCGCTGTCGCTCACATTGGCTGCGGTAATTGCCTCAGCCAAGGTCTTGTAGCCCGTCGTGCCGATCTCTGCCACATACTGATCGGTGGAATACATACCATTGGCATTCTTGACCTGCGTATAGCCGTCCGCAAGATAGCTTGCGGAAACCTTCTTGTTGAACGTGCCGCCAGTAACCTCGGTGAAGCTGCTGTCAGAACCAGATGTGCGGATAGTCCAAGCCGTGCGGTTAGTGCAAAGGTTCTTAAACGTACCACCAGCAATGCTCGTCTTCTTAGCAGTCTTATCTGTATAGATGACCTGAGCATTGCCATACGGCGCGCTCTTATAAGCCTGCGTAAACGTGCCACCGCTGATGGTCAGCTCGCCATAGTTAAAGACCACACCAGTGAAGCCGCTCTTTTTGCCGTAATTGAGCGTGAAGTCACCGCCAGTGATGGTGAGCTTGGCGTTGGGCTCATTCTTAACGGTATCCAGACCGCCGGAGTAAGTGCCGCTTGTGATGGTCATCGTGCCCCAGTTGTCGATCATGGAGGAACCGGTGTTGCCTGCGGTGGCGGTCACGCCTTCGAGGGTCGCCGTGCCGTTGTTCTGGATGGTGTAGAAGCTCGTGCCGCCGACGATGCTGCCGTTCTTCACAGTGGCAGTTGCGCCAGCCACAACGGTCAATGTCGCCTTGCCGGCGTTGGTGTTCGTCAGCGTCTTGCCGCCGAGGTCGAGGATGATGCTCTTGTTGATGGTCACATCCTCGGTGCGGTCAGCCAGCAGGGTCACGGTGGCATTCCCTGTCGCTGCGTTGATCGCCGCCTGCAGTGTCTCATACTGCTGCTTGTCGTCAATCTGAGCGACATAAGTCTTCTGCCCGCTGCCTTCTGCCGTGCCTTCTTCTCCCGCCTCGTCCGCCAGGGCGGCGGTGGGCAGCAAGCTGAACGCGAGACAAAACGTCAGCAAAACGGATAGCAATTTACGTTTCATAAAATGTCCTCCTACCATATACATTCTCCGCAGCTCCCCGCGGGTCGAGCACAGCACATCTGTTCCCGGTCGGGAACAGAAAAGGGGCCATGGCCCCTTTTTGCACTTTACGGCGATATCTTAGCGCGCCCGTGTAAAAAAATCAACCTTTTTCTCTGTAAGGAAATGACAAATTTCGCGCGACATTTTTTGCAATTCCATGCATTTCGTCAAACCCGCCTTGCCGCTTCGCGTCGCCGCCGTATTTACTTGGCAAAGCGTCCGCTTTGCGCTATGTTAAAGCGTCCTAAAACGGAGGGCGCAGAGCGGCAGAGAGCATAAATATTCCGTTAAGCGGTCGTCTCGAGCCTTTTTGCGCGCTTTTGCCGCGCATAAATAACCGCGCGAGTAGTAAAATTCTACAAGCCAGCGAGGATTTTCGGCGCAAGATTGTCAAGAATTTGAGAACCGCTCCGCGGGGGCTTGACATTTGCGCGCCGCCGTAGTATCTTCACGTCAACAATTGAATAGGCTCAATTCAGTTGAGCGAGATAGAGGCGCGGCCGACAAGAGTACCGAGTCCGTACGGAGCAGAGATCCGGGACAAAGGGAAAGGGGAA
>CAKTNW010000071.1 GCA_934589145.1 uncultured Oscillospiraceae bacterium
CACAGCCGCGGCATCATCCACCGGGACATCAAGCCCCAGAATATCATGGTGCTGCGGGACGGCAGCGTGAAGGTGGCCGACTTCGGCATCGCCTGCCTGGCCGACGCCCACCAGACCCTGGCCCAGGAGGCGCTGGGCAGCGTCCACTATATCTCTCCGGAGCAGGCCAAGGGCGAGCGTCTGGACGCCCGCAGCGATATCTACAGTGCCGGTGTGGTGCTGTATGAAATGCTCACCGGCCGCCTGCCCTTCGAGGGGAACAGCGCCGTGTCCGTGGCCATCCAGCATCTCAGCAGCGTGCCCCTCAGTCCCCGTGAGCTGAACCCGGATATTCCCGAGGCATTGGAGCTCATCTGCATGAAGGCCATGAACGCCGACCTGAACAAGCGGTATCAGAGCGCCGACGCCATGCTGGTGGATCTGGAAAAATTCCGCAAGGATCCCACCATCGACATGGACTATATCCGCACCGAGCTGACGGATCATGTGGACAGCCAGCCCACCAGCCAGGTCCCGGTGCAGCAGGTGGCCGCCGCCGTCAGAAAGCGCAAGGCCGCAGAGGAAGACGACTATTATGATGACGACGATGACGAGGACGACGGCGCGTCGATCTTCGACTTTATCCGCGAGAATAAAAAGGTGATCGGTTTGTTTGCCGCGGGCATTGCGGTGATCGTGCTGATCTTTGTGCTGATCTTCGCGGGCTTCGGCGGCGGGAAGGATACGTCCTATAAGGTGCCCAATATCCTGGGCTATACCGTTGAAGAGGCGAACCAGCTGGAGGGCATCAAGGACACCTTCACCATCGAGGTGGTGGGCACCCTGAACGATGACCACTACCAGCCCGGCCAGATCGTGCAGCAGGATCCCGCCGCCGATGTGGTGCGTTACAGCAACTTTGTCATTCAGGTCTATATCTGTGCCGACCGGCAGGAGGTCACCATGCCCAATCTGCTGGGCAACGTGTACCAGACCGCCAAAATGAAGCTGCAGCAGTATGACATGAACCTGAAGGTCGACTGGGATGAGGCGTTCTCTGACGAGTATCCCGCCGGCCAGGTCATGGCCACAAACCCGGCAAAGGATACCGTCCTGAAAAAAGGCGACAGTATTATGCTGACCATCAGCAAAGGCCCGGAAAAGATCACCGTCCCCTCCTTTGTGGGCATGACCTATACCAAAGCCAAGGCAGAGGCGGAAAAGCTGGGCCTGAAGGTGGGCACGCCGGAATACCGCTATTATGATCCCTTCGCCAGCGAGGGCGACGTGCTGGAGCAGAGCATCTCGCAGTCAACTCAGGTACAGGGCGGCACGGAGATCATCTTTACCGTCTATGGCTCTTCCGGTGAACAGACCCGTTCTGTCCGTGTTCAATTCCTGATCCCCGATAAGTTCAGCGAAGAGGACACCATCCGCGTGGAGTTCATCATGGATGACCAGGTGGTGGATACCAAGATCGTCAGCGGCTCGGACGCCTCGGTAGATTTTGATTTCGAGGGCGAAGTTGGTACCGCTTCCACGGTGTACGCCAGGATCAACGGAGAAGCGACCGACTCGCAGGTGATCAGCTTTTGAGCCGGGGCAGAATTGAGAAAGCCCTCAGCGGCTTCTACTATGTGAATACCGGCAGCGGCATCATCCAGTGCCGCGCCCGGGGCAAGTTCCGCAAGGAGGGCATGAGCCCCTTGGTGGGCGACTGGGTGGAGATCCAGGAGCTGGGCGGGGGAGAAGGGGTCGTCCAGACCATCGAGCCCCGCACCAGTCAATTCCAGCGGCCCGCCGCCGCCAATGTGGATCAGCTGGTGGTCATCGCCTCCGCTGCCATTCCGGTGACGGATCCCTATCTCATCGACCGCATCAGCGCCATCGCCACGCTGAAGGGCTGCCAGGTGCTGGTGGTGCTGAACAAGTGCGACCTGGATCGTGCGGACGAGCTCTACGACATTTACAGCGCCTCCGCCATCCCGGTGCTGCGGGCCAGCGCCGCCACAGGCGAGGGCATCCCCCAGTTGTACCAGGCCCTGCGGGGCAGGCTGAGCGTCCTCACCGGCAACTCCGGCGTGGGAAAATCCAGCCTGCTGAACGCCTTGGCGCCCCATTTTGACCTGCCGGTAGGGGAGGTCAGCAAGGCTCTGGGCCGCGGACGCCACACCACCCGCCATGTGGAGCTGTTCCCCCTGGACGGCGATACCTATGTCATCGACACACCCGGCTTCTCCTCCTTCGACGCCCAGTCCCTGGAGTGGGAGCTGAAGCAGCACCTGCCGGAGACCTTTCCGGAGTTCGCCCCCTATCTGGACGGCTGCCGCTTTACCGGCTGCCAGCATGTGAAGGAGAAGGGCTGCGCCGTGCTGCAGGCGGTGAAGGACGGCAGGATCCCCCAGAGCCGCCACCGCAGCTATGTGCGCCTCTATGAGGAGCTGAAGCCCCTGAAGGAGTGGGAGCAGAATAAGTAAGTCTCACACGGGAGACGCCGCTTCGTGGCGGCGTCTCCGTTCTTTTTTCTTGCGCCGCCGGGTAAAATGTGGTATACTATGAGATAATCAAAGTCCCGAAAGGAGCGCATTGCATGCGAGTCATCGACCTGGAAAACATCAATAACGCCATGCGGAACGAGACCCAGTTCGTCCTGCGCTGCGAGGAGGTCTTTCACGATAAGATCAGCGCCGCAGCCGCCTCCATTCTCTCCACCCGGCAGGAACGCCCCGTGGTGGCGCTGACCGGCCCCTCCGGCTCCGGCAAGACCACCACCGCCCTGCGGCTGGAGGACTATCTGAAGAACCTGGGTGTCAAGGTCTGCGTGATCCATATGGATAACTTCTTCCTGCCTCTTGACCGCCGTCCCCCCGAGCTGACGGATTGGGAGTCCCCCTATTGCGTGGATGTGGACAGCCTGATCGGCTGCATCAGCCGCCTGATGGACGGCAAAGAGGTGGAGATTCCCTGGTACGACTTCAAGAACGGCACCACCGGCGGCTATACGAAGATGCAGGGCTATACCGACGCCGTCATCATCGCCGAAGGCATCCACATGCTCAACCCGCTGATCTTCGATAAGATCCGCGGCGTGGCCAACGGCGTATATGTGGCGCCCCGCACCCGTATCATCACCGACGACGACAAGATCGTCCGGCCGGAGCAGCTCCGGGTGGCCCGCCGCATGATCCGCGACTACAACACCCGCGGCCACAGCATCGCCGAGACGGTGGATCGGGCCCAGAGCGTGGATCGCGGCGAGATCAACTATATCCAGCCCTATAAGAACAACGCCGCCATTCACATCGACACCTTCCACGACTACGAGCCCTGCATCCTGGCCAAATACCTCAACGAGATTCCCTGCTTCCGCGAGGAGATGACGCCGGAATTCCTGGAGGCCCACGGCCTCACCGACCTGATGAAGGTGGTGCGGGGCGTTCCGCCGCTGCACTGTCCCTATGTGCCCCAGAATTCCCTGGTGCGCGAGTTCGTGGGCGGAAGCTGCTACGAATATTGATCTCAATTCTGAAGGAGTGATATCCATGATTATTACCATCAGCCGTGAATTCGGCAGCGGCGGCCGTGAGCTGGGCAAGCGCCTGGCGGAAGCCCTGCACATCCCTTGCTACGACCATCAGATCATCGAGATGATCGCCAAGGAGAACGGCCTGAACGCCGACTATGTGGCCAACGTGGGGGAGAAGTGCATCGAAGCCGCCTATCCCATGACCATCGGCCACCGTCTGGCCATGATGCCCGTCACCGTGATGGATCAGCCCATCCGTGTGGCCGTGGCCCAGCGGCAGCTTCTGGAGAAGTTCGCCCAGCAGGGCGACTGCGTCATCGTGGGCCGCTGCGCCGACGTGATCCTGAAGGACTACCATCCCCTGAACCTGTTCATCTATGCCGACATGGACGCCAAGGTGGAGCGCTGCATGCGGCGCGCCCCGGAGGGTGAGCATCTGACCCGCTCCGAGATGGAGAAGGCCATCCGCCGCATCGACAAGGAGCGCGCCCAGAACCATCTGATGTACGCCGACACCAAGTGGGGCACCAAAGAAGCCTATCACCTGTGCGTCAACACCACCCACCGCGAGATCAAGCAGTTGGTGCCCGCCCTGGCCCAGTTCTGCAAGGACTGGTTCGCCACCGCTGAGTAAAAACAGCCGCCTGCAAAGGAGAATCACCGTGAAGATCCGCTTCAACGACGATCCCAAGATCGTGGAGACGGTGCGGGAGGGTCTGCGGCGCAAGGATGGCTATTGCCCCTGCCGCCTGCAGCGGACGCCGGAGAATATCTGCATGTGCCAGGAATTCCGGGATCAGATCGCCGACCCCAACTTCGAGGGGTACTGTCACTGCCGCCTCTACTACAAGGAGAAATAACAGGAAAGCCTCCGCTATTGCGGAGGCTTTCTTCTGTATAAAAGGGAATAGAGAAAGAACCGCCGCCCGCTTATCGCGGACGGCGATCCTTTTACCGGGAAACAATGTAAAACTGGAAACCTTGGTTACAGAGTAGCATGCAGCTTGGCGGCACGCTTCTTGCCGTACAGGCAGCAGGCGACCACATAGGCGATGGCAGCGCAGACACCGATGATGTAAGCGGGGGTCCAGGGGATGTTGAAGCCGATGTGCGCGTTGGCGATGTAGGTCACGCAGATGAAGGTGTAGAAGCCGCCGGGGATCATAGGCATCCAGGCAAACTTGCTCTTGCCGTTCTCGAACATCCATGCAGTGATGCACAGGAAGGCGAACAGGGACAGGGTCTGGTTGGCCCATGCGAAGTAACGCCACAGGATCATGAAGCCGTTGCTGTTGGTCTTGGCGAACACCAGGATGGCGATGACCAGAATGAAGATGGGCAGAGCCAGCTTGATACGCTTGCTGTTGGTGGACTGGTCGATGTGCATGGTCTCAGACAGGCTCAGACGCAGGGCACGCAGTGCCGTATCACCGGAGGTGATGGGCAGAACGATAACACCGATCAGGGCGATGATGCCGCCCACGTTGCCCAGCAGGTACTTGCAGACCACGCCGACAGTGCTGGTGGCCAGAGTGGCGTTGGGCTCCTGCAGAGCCAGGTTGTAAACGCCCATGGCGCCGGCAGCCCAGACCATGGCGATGAAGCCTTCCAGCACCATCATGTTATAGAAGGTGTTGCGGCCCTGACGCTCGCTCTTCATGGTACGGGAGATGATAGCGGTCTGGGTGGAGTGGAAGCCGGACAGAATACCGCAGGCCACGGTCACGAAGAAGATGGGCAGGAAGTGCTTGGTGGAGAAGTAGTCCGCGTAGGTGAACGTACCCACGGTGCCGTCAGCACCGGTGAGGCTCAGCACGGGAGCAGCCCAGCTGTCCCAGATGTTCATCAGGGGCATACCGGTGACGAAGATGCCGATGAAGAT
This sequence comes from uncultured Oscillospiraceae bacterium, assembly GCA_934589145.1. Classification (GTDB taxonomy): domain Bacteria; phylum Bacillota; class Clostridia; order Oscillospirales; family Oscillospiraceae; genus Vescimonas. The sequence goes on from CAKTNW010000071.1 coordinate 5,388, forward strand.
GCCGATGGCGGAGAACAGCAGGATACCGCCGAAGATGGGGTAGATCTTGCCGATGATGGCGTCGATGGGGAACACGGTGGCAATCAGATAGTACAGGAAGATGACACCGTAGATGACCCAGGTGGAAACAGAAGTGGCCTTGCCGTCAAAGCCGAAGACCTGAGTGGCGGCGATGTCGCCGGGGGTGTAGATAAACACAGCGCCCACCAGCAGCAGCATCACGCACACAAACACGTTGTAGAACTTATAGATACCCTTGGTGGAGTACTTGCGGATCATCTCGGGCATCTGGGTGCCGCCGTCACGCAGGCAGATCATGCCGGAGAAGTAGTCGTGCATAGCGCCGCCGATGATGTTGCCGATAGGAATGGTCAGGAACGCGATGGGCCCGAACAGGATGCCCTGGATCGGCCCGATGATGGGGCCGGTGCCCGCGATGTTCAG
>CAKTNW010000072.1 GCA_934589145.1 uncultured Oscillospiraceae bacterium
CAGGTGCTGCTGAAGCGGGACGGCCTGCCCACCTATAACTTCGCCAATGTCATCGACGATCACCTGATGGGCATCACCCATGTGGTGCGGGGCAGCGAATACCTGTCCTCCGCCCCCAAGTACGATCTGCTGTATCACGCCTTCGGCTGGGAGGTACCCACCTATGTCCACTGCTCCCCCGTCATGCGTGACGCCCAGAACAAGATGTCCAAGCGCCACGGCGACCCCAGCTATGAGGATCTGAAGGCCCAGGGCTATCTGACCGAGGCCATCCTCAACTATGTGGCCCTGCTGGGCTGGTCTCCCAAGGGCGAGTATGCCGAGCAGGAGATCTTCTCGCTGGAGGAGCTGACGAAGGTCTTTGACATGACCGGCATCTCCAAGTCCCCCGCCATCTTCGACATCGCCAAGCTGGATCACTTCAACGCCGTATATCTGCGTGCCATGGAGCCTGCCGCCTTTGCAAAAGTGGCGGAGCCCTACATCCGCCAAAGCGTCAAGGGCGACTTTGACATCGCCGCCATCGTCGGTCTCCTGCAGACCCGCTGCGAGAAGCTGACGGAGATCCCCGAAAAGGTGGACTTCTTCGACGCCTGCCCCGAGTATGGCATCGACTTCTTCACCAACAAGAAATCCAAGACCAACCCGGAGGTCTGCAAGACCATGCTGGAGGCTGCCATCCCCATGTTGGAGCAGCTTCCCGACTGGACGACGGACACCATCCACGACAGCCTCATCGCCCTGGCGGAGCAGTTGGGCGTGAAGAACGCCACCCTCATGTGGCCGGTGCGCATTGCCGCCGCCGGCAAGCTGGTGACGCCCGGCGGCGCCGTGGAGATCTGCCAGATCCTGGGCCGGGACGAGACGCTGCACCGCCTGAAGGCCGGTCTTGCCAAGCTGGGGTAAGCCATGAGCTGGCTGAAACAACAGCACCGCGCCCTGTGGCGGTTCTACCGCGAGGCACTGGGCGAGTCCCTGCTGATCACCGCCGCCGCGTTTGTGATCATCTGCCTGCTGGCCTTCGGCGCGGGACTGCTGAATAAGAGCATCCCGGCGCTGGCCATGGACTACATCCAGCGGATCATGGATATCAAGGACATCGTGACCGATGAGGGCGGCATCGACCTGGCGGCCCTGTTCGGCAACAATGTGCGGGCCGCCGCCGTCAGCGTACTGTACGGCTTTATCCCCTTTCTGTACCTGACGGCGCTGGCGCTGGGCATGAACGCCATCATTCTGGGCATCTTCGCCGCCTATTTCGTCAATACCGGCACCTCCCTTCTGGTATACTTTGCCGGTATCCTGCCCCACGGCGTCTTTGAGCTGTCCGCCCTGCTACTGGCCTTCGCCTGCGGCTTCCTGCTGTGCAAGCGCACCACCCAGTACGTCCGCAAGAACACCAAAGGCATGATGAAGCCCCTGATGCTGGACCTGCTGCGGGTGTTCGTCATGCACATCCTGCCGCTGCTGGCCGTCGCCGCCGTGGTGGAGACCTTTGTGACCCCCGCCGTTATGGCGCTTTTTATGTGATATCATCCGCCCCGAGGCGGTGAAAGGAGAATCATACAATGAACGAGAATGTGACACGGATCCCCGACATCTTCGGCAGCATGGTGTTTACCGAGGAGAAGATGCGACAGCGTCTCAGCGCTGACGTCTATCAGGCTTGGCAGCAATGCCAGGCGCAGGGGAAGTCGCTGGATCGTTCCATTGCCGATGAGATCGCCTGCGCCATGAAGGACTGGGCCACGGAGCTGGGCGCCACCCACTTCACCCACTGGTTCCAGCCCATGACCGGCTTCACCGCCGAGAAGCACGACAGCTTCATCACCCCCACCGGAGACGGCCGCATCCTGATGGAGCTGTCCGGCAAGGAACTGAGCCGCGGCGAGGCCGACGCCTCCAGCTTCCCCTCCGGCGGCCTGCGGGCCACCTTCGAGGCCAGGGGCTATACGGCGTGGGATCCCACGTCCTACGCCTTCGTGAAGGATAAGACCCTGTGCATCCCCACCATCTTCTGCTCCTATTCCGGCAACACGCTGGACAAGAAAACGCCCCTGCTGCGCTCCATGCACGCGCTGGATCAGCAGTGCATCCGCATTCTGCGGCTGTTCGGCAACACCGAGGCCCAGCACGTCATCCCCCAGGTAGGTGCGGAGCAGGAGTACTTCCTCATCGACAAGGAGGACTATCGCCGCCGGGAGGACCTGCGGCTGTGCGGCCGCACCCTGTTCGGTGCCAAGCCCCCCAAGGGGCAGGAGCTGGACGACCACTACTACGGCGCCATCAAGCCCCGTGTGGCGGCCTTTATGCATGAGCTGGACGTGGAGCTGTGGAAGCTCGGCGTGTTCTCCAAGACGGAGCACAACGAGGTGGCTCCTGCCCAGCATGAGAACGCCCCCGTATACTGCAACGCCAACATCGCCTGCGACCACAACCAGCTCACCATGGAGCTGCTGAAGACCGTGGCCGAGCGTCACGGTCTGGTGTGCCTGCTGCACGAAAAGCCCTTTGCCGGGGTCAACGGCAGCGGCAAGCACGACAACTGGTCTTTGCAGACCGACACCGGCGAAAACCTGCTGAAGCCCGGCAAGACCCCCAGCCAGAACGCCCAGTTTCTGCTGTTCCTGGCGGCCTTCATCAAGGGCGTGGACGAGTATCAGGACATGCTGCGCTGCTGCGTGGCCTATCCCGGCAACGACCGCCGTCTGGGCGGCAACGAGGCGCCTCCCGCCATCGTGTCCGTGTTCCTGGGCGACGAGCTGACCGCCATTCTGGACTCCATCATCCAGGGTACGGAGTATGTGGACGTCACCAAGCGCCGTCTCGAGATCGGCGTGGACACCCTGCCGGAGATCCCCCAGGATACCACCGACCGGAACCGCACCTCTCCCCTAGCCTTCACCGGCAATAAGTTCGAGTTCCGCATGCTGGGCTCCAGCCAGTCCATCGCCAGCCCCAGCGCCGTGATGAACACCATCATGACCGAGGAGCTGGAGCAGTTCGCCGATATTCTGGAACAGGCCGAGGACTTCCAGTCCGCCCTGCAGACGCTGCTGCACGACACCTTTGCCGCCCACCAGCGGATCATCTTCAACGGCAACGGCTACAGCGACGAGTGGGTGGCCGAGGCCAAGCGCCGCGGGCTCAGCAATCTGGGCAACACCGTGGACGCCCTGCCCGCCTACATTGCCGAGAAGAACATCGCCATGTTCAGCCGCCACGGCGTGCTGACCCGCGACGAGCTGGAGGCCCGCTATAACATCCATCTGGAGAACTACTGCAAGGTCATGACCATCGAGGGCAATACCCTGCTGGATATGGCCCGCCGCCAGATCATGCCCGCCGTCAGCAAGTACTCCGACGAGCTGGCCACCGCCCTGTTCCACAAGCAGAACTGCGGCATCCCCCTGTCCGTGAAGATGGAGGAGGCCACGCTGCGGAAGCTGGCCGACCTGTCCGGCAAGCTGTACGACGCCTGCGAGGCGCTGGAGCGGGCCATCAACAAGGCGCCCGCCATGGACGGCGGCATCAAGGCCGCCTGCTACTACCGCGATCAGGTAGACGCCCGCCGCCAGAAGGCCAGCGCCCTCATCAATCAGTTGGAGGCCATCACCGGCGCACAGCACTGGCCCCTGCCCACCTATGCGGATATTCTGTTCTCGGTGTGATATTGTGATAGAAAACTCCACGCAACTTGAAGTTGCGTGGAGTTTTTTCATATGCAATTTCAAGTTACTGGACACAGCGGCCTTTTGCCGGTAAAATGAAAGAAGGAACAGTTCACCCACCGGTCAGAAAAGGAGGGCGTCATGAGGAAGAGAAAATGGTTACGCATCATTATCTGTGTCATTCTGGCGGCCATCGTCTGCCGCGGCATCGTGTCGGCGATCACCCAGAAGCGATATGCCGCAATGCCCTGTGAATTCGTGATGCCGGAGAGCTTTTCGCTGCCGGACAGCCGCCTTGTGGCGATCGGTACGGCCACCCACGGAAACGGCGATTCCTTTGCGGCGGCGCTTGCGGTGCTGCGTGAGATGTACGCGGCACACGGAAGCGTCGCGCTGATTCTTGAGGAGAATGTAGGTGACGCGGAAACCGTCGGCTTGCAGCACGCCTATTCCGGTGAGTTGGGAGAACACGTAGGGTTCTATCTGATCTACGAGAACCAGGAGATGGCCGATATTCTGAAATGGCTGGAGGAAAGCGGCCAGCGGCTCTACGGCATCGACATCCAGAATATTCAGGCCGTGGCTGACAGGCTGCGTGACCGTCTGACGGAGTTGGGGTTTGCGGCGGCAAAAGACATGGCGCTTGCCGACGTAAGCAAAGCGGACATGGCGGATCACCTGCCGCTTCTGGACGAGATCGACCGCTTCTTAAAGGTGCGCTATGACAGCGGCGCACTGTCCGAGCGGGAATACTGCTATCTGCTGCATCAGGTGGACTGCGTCCGGCAGAACTACGAATACCGACTGGCAGAAGACCGGCACTTCGACATCCGCGATAAGGCGATGGCACAGAACGCTGCATGGGTCATGGACTACGAGCAGAGGTTTTTCGGCAACGACTACGCCGTTTTGCTGGCCAGCAACGGCCATGTGGTAAAGACCCCGTGGGCCTATGACAATGCCTATGTGGGTGGCACTTTTTGTCCCGCTGGTGTAACATTAAGCAAAGAACTGGAGAAGAACTATTTTGTGATCATCACAGATGCGGCAGAAAACTATTTTGTCGCAGGTGTTGGAAACGGACAAAACCGCCAAAAAATTTTTCATATTGACAGAAAGGATCTTCTGTTGTCTGTCAATGGCAGTGGCTACTTTACTGCACAAGAACTGTCAGATATGGGACACACAAACTGGGATATGACCATGGTTGGTGCTACAACAACAGATGTACAGACTTGGAATAAAAAATGGTACGCCGTCCCCGTTTCGGTACCCGAAAGCTTTGACGCGATGCTGTTTTCGACCAGAATGACAGCCGTTCACAAGTGATCATTTTCCCCAAAAACAAATAAGCCGTGGCGAAAGCCACGGCTTATTTGTTTGAGCTATATCATGGTCAGTGATATAAACAGGGGAATAGGGTCTTGGAGGAAAAATTATACCAGAACAGCGCGATGGAAGACCTTCTTGCCTTTCTTGATGATCACACCATCGCCTGTAAACTGCTCGCAGCCGAAGGTGGTCTCGATTGCGGACACCTTCTCGTCGTTGACGGACACGCCGCCCTGCTGCACCAGACGGCGGGCCTCGCCCTTGGAGGCGGCCAGACCGCACTTCACCAGCAGGCTCAGCACATCGATGGAGCCGCCGCCGAAGTCATCGTTGGTCAGCTCGGTGGTGGGCATATGCTCGGTATCGCCGGCGCCGGAGAACAGGGCCTGAGAGGCGGTGCGGGCCTTCTCGGCCTCCTCCTCGCCGTGAACCAGCTTGGTCAGCTCATAGGCCAGAATGTCCTTGGCCTCGTTGAGCTGGGAGCCTTCCCAGGAGGACATGGCGTCGATCTGCTCCAGCGGCAGGAAGGTCAGCATACGGATGCACTTCAGCACGTCGGCGTCGCCCACATTACGCCAGTACTGATAGAACTCGAAGGGACTGGTCTTGTTGGGATCCAGCCACACAGCGCCGCTGGCGGTCTTGCCCATCTTCTTGCCCTCGGAGTTCATCAGCAGGGTGATGGTCATGGCGTGGGCGTCCTTGCCCAGCTTCTTGCGGATCAGCTCGGTGCCGCCCAGCATGTTGCTCCACTGGTC
>CAKTNW010000073.1 GCA_934589145.1 uncultured Oscillospiraceae bacterium
TTATCTCCGCCCTTCATGGCAGTTTCCACCGTGCCAGTGAAAGCGGCAAGGGCCACTTCGCAGTCCTTCTTCGTCAGGCCGCTGACTTCCGACATGGCGGCGATCAGTTCCGTTTTGTTCATAGATGTTGCTCTCCTTCTCATTTGTAGCATGACCGCATTATAGTGGAGAGGGCCGGAAGCTATCACCTGTGGCCTGCTTCGGCATAGTATTGCGGCCGCCCGATAGATGTAAAGCCCTCCTTGCCAGTAATGACTACATTGTTATAGCCGCTGGCGCAGTGAATGATTAGCAATTCGCCATTGGCATCTTTGCCGCCAACGATGCCCACATGGGAATTATCCGGGTAGAACACCAAGTCACCGGGCTGTGCGTCTGCCCACGAAATATCGGTGCAATAGCTGTGCTGTGCGGTGGCTCCTCCGCCATGACCGATAATGTAGCCGCCACCCGTGGCATTGTAGAACACCCAATCGACGAATCCACTGCAATCCATCCCGTAGGGGCGGTAGGTCCCCGTGGTGGAGCTGCCTGCCGCCGTGACCTGCCGCAGCTCGCCCCACCGGACGTCCCAGCCAATTACGAGAGATTTTCCTCCCCAAAAATAATTCACCTTGCCGACAAGAGAACAGGCGGTGCGTACCACCGCCTCGCGCTCCGGCGACAGGCCCTCCGGCAGATTGCGGAGCAGCGCCGCCGTATCCCCGCTGACGGAGTACACATCCTCGATCAGTTCGCGCAGTAGATCCCGCTGCTCCAGCAGCTCCTCCAGAGCTGCGACCTGGTTACGGTTGAAATGATACGCGGTTTTCATTTCCTCTGCCGTTTTTGCGGTAATGGTGATATAGAGGTTTTTCTCCGTCCAGCCGACACGATCACCGCTGCCGGGGTGGTTGATCGTTTCCACCTCCGTTTTGATTGCGGTCATTTCCCAAAAGACCGCCTTCAGGCGCGCAATGCGGTCAGCGTCTATAACCGCTAATAACAGGTGAAATATTTGGGTGGTGCGAATTCCAGTTTTTGGGCAACTGAATCAAGTGTCCCTCTAACCCGTCGTCTGTGAATACTTGCTGCAAAATACATCAATTATCGCCAACACTTGCAAAGGCCGTTCGATTGTGTTAAAGTAACATATGTAACACCTACATGGAGGAACGTTGTGCCATGCTCAGTCAGGAAAAGCAGAAAAAACTCGCCTATGTCGCCCGCCGCTACTATCTGGAGGACCAGCGCCAGAGTGATATCGCAAAGGAGCTGGGCGTTTCCCGCCCGCTGATCAGCCGGATGCTTTCCGAAGCCCGTGAGCTTGGCGTGGTAGAGATCACCATCCACGAACCGAGAGCCCGAATGGAAAACCTGCTGGAACGGCTGCGTTCCTTCTGCGCCATTCAAAACGGTGTTCTGGTGGAAGACGGAATGGACGAGGATGAAACAAATTGCGCACTCTCTCAAGGGGCGGTGGAGCTGCTCCAGACGATCGGCGCGCGACGGCTTGGCGTAGGCTGGGGTTATCTCATCGGTCAGCTTGTGACATGGTTGGAGTCCAATCCGCAACTGAACAGCTCCATCACAGACATCTGCCCACTGGTTGGAAACGCCAGTATTCCCGCCCGGAATTATCAGTCCAACGAGAATGTCCGCCTGATGGCGCAGCAATTTGGCGCAGCCCCGCACTTTCTCTATCTGCCCGCTCTGCCGGATAACCTGGAGGAGAAACGCCTTCTGTGCTCCACGGAGGTCTATCACCAGATCGAACAGCAGTGGGACGGGATCGACACCGCGCTGGTCAACATCGGCAACTATCCCTCTAGTCCGGACTTTGCCTCCCTTATCCGCTATGGAGATCTGCTGCAAAAGCAGCGCGCCTGCGGTCGAATGCTGGTCTACTATTTCAACGAGGACGGAACCGTGATCCAATCAGATCAGGATTTTGCCATCCAGATCCCGCTGGAGGCTCTCCGACGCTGTCCCAATATTGTCGGCGTCTGTTCGGCAAACACCAGCGCAAAGGCGCTGCGCGGCGCATTGCGCTCCGGGCTTCTGACCCATATCGTGGCCCGCGCCAACCTGGCGCAAATGCTTCTTTCTTGATACAGAGTGAGATCCCCGGAGCGGTTCATGGGAACCGCTCCGGGGATCTTCTATTGGGGGAGCTGACACAACGATCGAACCTGTTGATCTTGCGGAAGCTCCCTCCCTGCCGCAAATGCAGTTGTTGACATTTGTAACTTTTTAGGTTTGTATGTATTCACAAATGTAACGCATTTGTTATGTAGGAAGGAGGTAACTGTTTTATGACGAAAGAAGAATTTGCACGGCGGTTGGGAAACGCCTGTGAAGCCGTTATTCATGCAGAAGGTGAGCTGACGGAGATCGACTCCAAATTTGGTGACGCCGACCATGGCCTGACGATGACCAAGGTCGCAAAGGCCATTGCTCAAGCCGTCGAGGAGTCCGATGGGGGCATTCAGTCCATGCTGGACGATGCGGCGATGGCCGTGATGACGCTCAACGGCGGCAGCGCCGTGCCTCTTTGGAACACCTGGCTGGACGGGATGCAGGAGGAAGCGCCCGAGGGCGAAGAGATCGACATTGCCGGTCTCAAGACGATCTTCGCCAAGGCGCTGGAGGAGCTGGACGATATGTCCGGTGCCAAGGTGGGCGACAAGACCATGATGGACGCGGTGATCCCCGCAAGCGCCGCCATCGCCGTCTATTCCGGAGAAAGCGAGGCGGAGCTCTTCACCCTTGCGGCGCAGGCGGCAGAGGAGGGCGCGGAGAACTCCAAAAGCTTTGTCTCCAAGTTTGGCCGCGCTAAAAGCTACGGCGCGCAGACCATCGGCACGCCGGATGCGGGCGCCGTCTCCATGGCACGCTTTTTCCATGGGCTGGCGCAGGCGCGAGAACACCGGACACAAAACAACAACTTTTGAAATGCGGAGGATGACAGCATGAAGATGAAGAAGTTTATGAACGCGCCGGAGACCGTTACCGATGAGGAGCTGGTGGGTCTGGGCCTTGCCTACCCTGACATTCTGGATGTAGACGGCCATTTGGTCATCAGCAAGGATCTGGCTGCGGCAAACCGCGTGACCATCGTGACCTACGGTGGCTCCGGCCACGAGCCCGCCCAGGCAGGTTTTGTCGGCAAGGGGATGCTCGACGTGCAGGCGGTGGGCGATATTTTCGCCGCACCGAACGGCCAGCTGGTGTTTGACGCGATGAAGCTCGCGGACAAGGGACACGGCGTGCTGCTGCTGACGCTCAACTACGCGGGCGACCAGCTGGCGGGCAAGCAGGCGATGAAGCTTGCCAAGAAGGCGGGGCTCAACGTCCGTCAGGTCGTCACCGGCGAGGAGATCCAGTACGATCCCAACGGCGAGGACAACAAGCGCGGCCTTGCCGGCGCGGTAGCCCTGTACCACATTGCCGCCGCAGCGGCACGGGAGGGCAAGACGCTCGACGAGGTCGCCGAGATCGCCCAGCACTACGCCGACAGCATGGCCTCCATCACCGTCAAGTCCACCGACGCGACGCACCCGCAGAATGGGATGTCCTTCGGCGACCTTGGCGAGACCGACCTCATGGAGATCGGTGCCGGTCAGCACGGCGAGGGCGGCGGTGTCCGCGTGCCTATGATGTCCGCGAAGGACACCGTGGCGACGGTCGCAGAGGCGCTGAGCAAGAGCCTCGAACTCAAGGCGGGCGACAAGACCTTCGTGATGATCAACGGCTGCGGCGCGACCACGATGATGGAGATGCTGGTGCTGTTCAAAGACACGGTGGAGTTCCTGAAGGCCAAGGGCGTGGAGGTCGTGGCCAGCATGGTCGGCGAAATCCTCACCGTGCAGGAGGCGGCGGGCTTCCAGATGAACATCGCCAAGTGGGATGACGAAGCGCTGCGTCTGTGGAATACGCCCTGCCACACCCCCGCCTACAGCAAGGAGTGAGCCATGGCAGATAACATCGGAAACAAGGCCGCGCACGACTATCATCTGGATGTTGCTCCCGCGCAGGAGGGGTTTTACGTCAAGGGCGCGGCCCACAGCGACTGGGGCATGCAGAACCGCCTCTCCCGCATTTTTAATCCAATCTCCGGCAATACCGTGATGCTGGCCTTTGACCACGGCTACATCATGGGTCCCACGGCGGGCCTGGAGCGCGTCGATCTGGTCATTCCCGCACTTGCTCCCTATGTGGATGTGCTGATGGGCACCAAGGGCGTCATCCGCTCGTGCATTCCGCCCACGATCCCCGCTGCCAAGTGCGTGCGCCTGACCTACGATTCGACGGTGCTTTACGACGATATGTCCAACGGCGGCGGCTTCGCCTGCGATATGGAGAACGCCATCCGCATGAACGCGGACTGCGTGGCGGTGCAGACCTTCATCGGCGCACTGGGCGAAGCCCGCTCGCTGGAGCTGCTGTGCCGCACGGCGGACGCCGGCGCACGCTATGGTATCCCGACGCTGGGCGTAGTGGCGGTCGGCAAGCAGATGGAGCGGACGGAACGTTTCTTCCTGCTGGCGACCCGCGTACTGGCGGAGAACGGCGCAAACATCGTCAAGAGCTACTACTGCGACGGCTTTGAGCGTGTCGCCGCCGCCTGCCCCGTTCCTATCGTCATCGCGGGCGGCAAGAAGCTGCCGGAGCCGGAGGCGCTGGAGATGGCTTACCGCGCCATTCAGGAGGGCGCGCACGGCGTGGACATGGGACGAAATATCTTCCAGTCCGACTGCCCTGCCGGTATGGCGCAGGCCATCGGCAAGGTCGTGCACGAGGGCTATACCGCCGCGCAGGCCTATGAGGTCTATCAGGAAGTAAAGAATCGGAGCTGAAACACAAGAAACAGGAGGAACGCTTTATGTCCGCTGAATATATGCACATCGGTATTCCCATTACCAACCGCAAGCCCAACATGACCTACAACGAGGGCGCAAAGTTCTGGGTCAGCAATGTAGACGATTACGACTATAAGATCGAGTACCTGAAGTTCGAGGAGGGTGCGCCCTTCCCCGAGGAGATCCACCGCAATCCCCACGTCGCCTACAAGGTGGACGATCTGGAGAAGTACATCGACGACGCCGACCGTGTCATCTGCGGCCCCATGGCCGCCAACGACAAGGGCGACCGGCTGGCTTTCGTTTGGAAGGACGGCGCCATTCTGGAGCTTTATCAGGAGGGTTGAGCCGCAGCAACAGTCAATCAAAAGAAACACATAATAAAAGACGAACAGGTATTCTTCTTGGGATACCTGTTCGTCTATTTGCTCTCTGGCAGAAACAACTGTCAATGTCTTGAATGATTTGAAGGCTCATTTCCGTCCTTTTACTGCATTGCACACCTCGGATGGCTTTCTTGAGGATAGAGCAGGTCTTAACTTCTCACACTTGCGCGATGCAAAAATCTCCTCGCACTCTTTCTCAAGGCGAGCGAGCGCACGCTGAAGGCAGATGCTGCCCCTGCCTGCAAATCGGATTGTCCTGGTTTTGATTACTGCACAACCACTCCTTTTATTGACTTTATTTTCCTTTGCTTTTCGCTTCCCCGCATGTGTAATGTCCGAATTAAGGTCGACTCTACTTAATTGGATAAAGGCAGCAATGCTTGCCAAACCCTTGCGCTGTAAGGGTTTAAGCTATATGGTATCGCTCCACATCCCACTGGATGGGTTCCATGCCGATGGAGCGGATGGCGGAAATGACATGGTCGTCGTACTCGCCGAACGGGCAGCGGATGAGCGTCGGGCG
>CAKTNW010000074.1 GCA_934589145.1 uncultured Oscillospiraceae bacterium
GGCTTCTGCCCCAAAAATAAATGCGTTTGGCTCCGGCCGCCTTTGGCGGTGGGAGTCCAAACGCTCTGCTTGCCCTGTCGGGGCGGCGTGCCGCAACGACGGGCAAATCGTTCCGGCTCCATTTTTCTAATGACTGAAAAAAAGAAAATTGTTATTAAGTCATCGGCATCATCCTTTCTTTTTGATAATATGGGAGCAGTATTTAAAAATACAGACCGATAAAGCAAGGCTTGCTTTTTTCATCTTTCGGCAAGGTGTACTTATCTATTTTTCGCGTAACAAGCGAAACAACCGAGCTCCCGTTTTTCGGCTGTTCCGTTTGTTACGCCATTTTTTACACAGATACCAACTTATTTGCCTTATCCTTGCGAAGAAGCATAACCCGTTTGAGCCTGCCGCCGAACCGCATCGTTTTTGTGTTCGTTCCGCTTTCGTCTTGTTCTATTAATCCCTCGTCGACAAGAGCCTTGGCAAGGGATTTTGCCGAGATGGCAAAGCCTTCGTCCTGCTCTCCGCACAAACGTTTGACCGCCTTGTGAGATACATCCAGCAGAAGATAATAATAGGTTTCATCCTCATACCCGATATAGTTCTTCGGTAATGTTTCAAGCCTGCTCGATGCCGGAATGAGACACACCTGCCCGCACTCAATCAGAGAATACAGCTTACGGAGGAATATATGCGTCGGTCTGTCTTGCTCTATCGACTCGGATTGACTTGCGGCAAGGTACAGAAGAACATTTTCAAAACGCTCATTAAGAGCTGTGATACCTTTTTCGTCCATGTGTGCTTCGGCGGATAGAAATATCTCCATAAAAGAAAAACCGATTTCCAAACACGCAAGCGTGTCGGGAAGTCGGTCATGAAACTGTATTTCATTTTCTCTCAGGCGTTCACGCCATTTGCTTCGGTAGGTCATAAATTTCGATTTCAGTATGCCGCAGACCTCGCCCTTGTCCGCAAAGAATTTGACCATATCGGTGTACCCGCGCATACAAGCGGCGTATTTTCCTTCAAGAGCCTTGTCCTGTGCTTCGGTCAAAAGAGGAAGATTGATACCGCCCGGCTTCATCTCAATACAGAAAAGACGTGCCGTTCCGCTTTCTCCAATGTCGGGTGCGAACTCTGCCGTCACGATGACATTGCCCTGCGGCGGTCTTGGCTGACGTAGGGTGATATCCGAGCCGAGTCGGTTTCGTGCGGCTCTGTCGCCGTAACCTCTTGCCAGGGTCTGCATAGCAGCCTTCATCTGACTTGCATCCGACCTTGCCGTCGGGTGATAATCGTCCACACAAGTCAGAACATCCTTAAGCGCAAAGGCGTTATGAACGATACTGTTTGCCGTATCTCGGAAGCTCATGGGCAGGTCGGTTGCTGAGAAGTTGCCGAAGAAAGACAGCATAAGCGCCGCTACCGTGCTTTTCATGCTGCCGGTTCTGCCGATGAGGGTTAAAAGATATTTCGGTTCATGCTCGATCTGACGAAGGAACTCATTGAGAGGTGAGAGGAATACCGTGGCGAGGCACGACAGAAGCACCTCGTCGGGCATCATACCGCACGAGAGCAGTTTGACAAGTTCCTCCGCATCCTCTTTGACAAAGCCTTCGGCACCGTAGTAATTCCTCTGCTTTCCCTTCAGCTCAACCTGATAGGTCTTGTCCCCGGGCAGAAGATAGTGCCATTCACCTCCGATCTTCTTCCACCCGGTATGCGAGAAGATATACCGCTTGTCGGCATATCTCGCCGTTGTCTTGATAGCACACCGCACATGCTTTTCCACTTGGCTGACCACACAAAGATCGCATGAGGCGTCCAAGCAGTTGGCGATCCACGCCATCTTTTCAAGCTCGCCTGCCGGTATCTCCACGGGTGAAATCTCATTTCCGTAAGCATCCGTTCCGCCGATGCGATACTTTCTTGTGACCTCTGCGCCATCATCTACGATGATCTCACTGACGATACGAGGGGCAAAGTTGCAAAGCATAATGCCTTGTGCATCCTGCCGTTCCGGTGGGCGATAGCAAAGACAGCCGTTTTTTGTGCAGTACGGCGGCGTATAGTAGTTGCTTGTTTGTTTTTCTTGATCCATTTGAACTTCCTTTCTGTTTGTAAATTTGATATGGGAGTAGTTTTAATAATACAGATTGACTTCCGAATCATTTCATGGTATACTATAAAAAAACAATTCCGGAGGTATCCATGGCAAGAATCAGATATCTGATACGGCGGCTGTCGGTGCAGGTAATGCTGTCCTATGCCAAACCAATCGATAAGGAGCATTATTCTTTCGCACTGACGCCGGCGCAGACAAAAAGCATCATCATGGGAGACGGCGATACCTGGCAGGAGGACAATGCCATTTTCTTTCAGACCATGTGCGTCCTCCATGGCAGCGAATATGAGCCGCCGACCGAAGACGCCTTGCTTTCCGATCTTTCCGATGTCCTGCTCTATCTGGATTTCAAGGGGATATTTGATCGGGATGCCGGGAACCCGAAGGTGGCTCTGATGCAGAAAAAGACCGAGTCCATGTTTCGCCCCGAGGGGATTACATTGAACTTCGGTCACGGTTCTATGCGCTACCTTGCCTTTGAACGCTCGGGCAGTATGAGCCGCAGCGCTGTGCTTTCTTTTGTCCGTGCGGATGTATATGAGGAGCTTTTTCGCCGGATGACGGTCGGCATGACACTTGGCGTTTGCCAATTGTCCAAGCTCTACGCCTATAACGGTCTGCTGTTTTCGAGCGGAACACGCATAGAAACGGATATGCTGTGGGAGAAGGATGCGATCGTTGTCATCGACAATCCGACGGCTGTCTATCCGGATGTGGATGTCATTACCGTGGAAGATAGGACAGGTGTCGGCGATGTTCGCAACTACGAAAGAGTGGAGAAAAAGAGTGATGTCGCGGTCACGCTGTTTGACGGCGAAGGCATTCTTTCCCCTGCGCTTGCGGAAGAGATCGATCGGTTGTACTGCGGAAAGCACATTCATACCTCGTTCCAGATCCGGATGCCGTATATCAAGGGCATGGTGCATGAGGTGGACTTTCACGGACTGTTCCGTGAGGCAACCGTCACAAAAATCACGGATCTGTGGGGTGTGGAACATCCCATTGAGCGTGTTCATATGATTCTGACTAAGAGCCAATTCAAGGGATGCGGTTGGATGACGGAAAACGGGCTGACCTTTGAGGAATATCTGAAACGCCTGCGCGCCTACCGTCACACACTGTATATTACGGGCGTAAACCGCACGGATAGTGAACAGTTTACCGATCTGAACTATCAGTTTCTTTCCACCCTCGCACTAAGCGGCGAGCAGTTCAGACCGGTTGACTTACCGTTTGATTGGATGAAAGACTGTATGGACAAAGAGGACGGACAAAATGCCAGCGATACCGGAGCGTGGCTGACCAAAACGACCGAGGAGATCTACTATCGCCTTCTCAACGACGAATGGTTTCAGTTTGACTACTATGTGGATCATGCACCGAAGAATCCGAAAAGCCGGGGTTACCGCCTTGCCGGGATGCTTTTTCGCAATGACCTTTTGCTCGCAGAAAAAGAGTACCGACGGGAGCTTGACCGCGCCGCGGATACGCTTCTTCGTGACTTTGCCCGCGGTAATCTGCTTGTTCGCGGAAGGGTTGCCTATCTTTCAGCGGATCTGACCTTGTTTCTTGCCGAACTGCTGAAGCCGCATACGGACGGCAACAGAAATGCGGAGGAGATCTACCGGGAACTGCTTGACGCGCGTTGCCGTTACACAACCGCCTACGGTCTGACCGGCAGTCACATGACGGCGATTCTGCGCAATCCGCATATTGCAAAGAACGAGGAGGTCGTGGTATATCCACCAAACCATGAACATGACATCCGCCACCGGTATCTTTCGCACCTGTCCGGTGTCGTGATGGTAGAACCGTGGTCGCTCATTGCCGAACGACTCGGCGGGGCGGACTATGACGGGGATATGGTCAAAGTCATCCGTGAGCGGGTCATATGTGAAAGTATCGCCTCTCACTATAAGGAAACGGTAAATCCATTTGAAGACAGATTCGCAAGCCGTAACAATCTGCCCCTGCTCAGTATTCCGTCTGCCGAACCGCAGTTGCGGGATGCAAATGACCTGCACGCTCGGTTTGAGGCAGTCAAGAGCACCTTTTCCTCGCGCGTCGGGCAGATTTCCAATGCCGCGCTTGACCGCAGTATTCTCGCTTACGATGAAAATGCGGATGCCGCCATCAAGGAAAAGTGCAGACAGGAAACCGAAACGCTTGCGATTCTGACGGGGCTTGAGATCGACTCGGCAAAAAGCGGCGTTAAGCCCAATCTGTCGGCGTATCTTGACAGCAAGACCGCAAGGCGAAGCCGGTATCTCAAATACAAGCGGCTTCTTGAAGATGCCGAAGCCCGCCCTGCATGGTATGAAGATTCCTTTGCGGAACAGATAAAGGACTATATCGACGGCACGAATTGGGAGAGCGTCACGGCAAATGTAGAAAAGCTGCCGTACTATGCCCACATGCTGAAAAAGCACACGCCGCGAAAAGTGATAAAGCCTGCACCATCCGCAGAACTGTTCACTTTTGCCAGGCATCCGAATTGGAAAGATAACCTTGACCCGTCACTGTTCCCGCCGATCCGAACGCTGATCGACACCTACGACAGCTGTCTGCGCCGCATCAGGTCACACAAGCACCCAACGCCGGGCAACTCCAAGCGCCGGGATATTGACCGTATTCTGACCATGCGGAATCAGGAAAACACCTATGATACCGACAGTTTGTATGCACTGTTCACCGGGATGGACGCAACGCACATCAAAGCCGTCCGTGACGCGCTACGAGCCGAACAGTGGCATTTCATGAAGCCAGAGGAGCGTTTATCCTTTCTACAAGAATACCTTCCCGAAGAGGCTTTTCGGGCGTATGACGGCTTGTTCTCGGACTTCCGCATGGGCGGGTACCGGGTGCTCAGCGACATCATCTGTGATATTGACGACGCCAACAGGCTGGCTGACAAAAGCAAACTGCACTACAAAAACGACACACCAGAGATGACAGCCATGATTGACGCTTACCACACCCGTTTGCCGGGCGTGGATTACCGTGAGGCGGTAGCCGCCGCCTGTCGGTTGTGCCTTGCAAAGATCACGCCGCCGTTTCAGGCAATCCGCTATGCCGAGGCGATGGACAGGCGGGATTTTATCTTTGATGTATTGCTTGAAGAAGCGGAATTTTATCTGATCGGAGGCGGAAACGGATGATAGAGGAATCAATAACAAACGAATGGGCAGAATATCTTGCCTATACCAAAGAACCGACCTATGCCGTTCGGAACAAGAAGGAAAACGGCTTTCTCGGTCGGTTTACGATGGATATGCTCATGGAAAACTACGGCTTTGCACGGATATTGACTGTCCTTGCGAGGGGATATCTTTTTCACAACCCG
>CAKTNW010000075.1 GCA_934589145.1 uncultured Oscillospiraceae bacterium
AAACTCACCATGGAGTTCTTCCATTTCTGCAATGGCCTGTGCTATAATTGGCAGGAAGCCATTACTCTGAATTCCTTCTAGGGCGGTATACCTAATCGATGTAGACATCGGATAGGCTGCTGATACCCCTGCCTACAAATCGGATTGTCCCGGTTTTACTTACTGCACATCTGCACCTTTTATTGACCTTATTTTCCTTTGCTTTTCGCTTCCCCACATGTGTAATGTCCGAATTAAGGTCGACTCTACTTAATTGGACAAAGGTAGCAATACTTGCCAAACCCTTGCGCGGTAAGGGTTTTGAGCTGTATGGGATAGTGATTCGCTCGACTGGAAGGGCATCTCCGCCAGTGAGATCACCAAGCGCGTGACGGGGAAGGTGACGAACGGCTCCATCGTGCTCTTCCACAACGCGGGCGAGCACACGCCGGAGGCGCTGCCGGATATCCTCGACTACCTGCTCAGCGATGGCTATGAGATCGTGCCGATCTCCAAGATCCTGCTGACGAACGAAGAAACGTACATCGACCATACCGGACGGCAGTGCCGGAGCGCGGAAACGTGAGACGCCCGCGCTGCCTGCGCCGGATTTGTGCGGCTCCATGTGCGGCGGGAGGGGCGGCTCGCTGGTGATGCCGTTGACCAGTATCTGCCGTATGGCAAGAATGAATATGCTTTTTGAACGGAATGATATGCTTTTTGTTGCAGGTAAACAGACTTTGCAAAATGCCGTAAAAAGGCATTGACAGACAGCGGAAAGACGTGCTATCATTCGCTTAAGTTTTAAACCTACTGAAACGATATGCAATGAGAGGGGGGGCGGCAAAATGCGCCAAAGCAAGCGAATGTTTATGAATAAGATGATGGACATGGCGATGCCGATGCCCATGCTTTTTCGCGCTCATTTGCTCTCTGCCCGAGCTACACGGAATGGATCGTTTACCGGTCAGACCGGCGCACCGCGCCGGTTCGGCCTGTTTATCATCTGACGGAAAGCGGGAAGCGATGAGCTTCCCGCTTTTTTACATGGAAAAGGAGGGATCGCATTGATCGAATTATCCCATATCAGTAAAGACTTCGGCTCCGGCAGCTATGCCGTCCACGCCGTGCGGGACGTGTCTCTCTCAATCGGCTCGGGCGAGATCTTCGGCATCATCGGCTTTTCGGGAGCGGGAAAGTCCACGCTCGTGCGCTGCGTCAATCTGCTCGAGTGTCCCACCTCCGGCACCGTCACGGTGGACGGGAGAGAGCTGACGACGCTCACGCCAAAGGAGCTGCGGCAGGAGCGGAGGAAGATCGGCATGATCTTCCAGCACTTCAACCTCATGCCCTCGCGCACCGTGGCGGGGAATGTTGCCTATCCGCTGCGCGGCAGCGGCCTAAGCCGGAAGGAGATCAACGAAAAGGTGCAGCGGCTTCTGGGATTGGTCGGCATCGCGGAAAAGGCGGACGCCTACCCCAGCCAGCTCTCCGGCGGACAGAAGCAGCGCGTCGCCATTGCCCGCGCGCTGGCAAACGATCCCAAGGTGCTGCTGTGCGACGAGGCGACAAGCGCGCTTGATCCGCAGACGACCAAGTCCATCCTGCATCTGCTGCGGCAGCTGAACGAAACGCTTGGCATCACGATCGTGCTCATCACGCACGAGATGGCGGTCGTGAAAGAAATCTGCGGCCGCGTAGCTGTCATGGAGTATGGCAGCGTGGTGGAGCAGGGCGAGGTGTTCACCGTGTTCGCGGAGCCGAAGCAGGAGATCACCAGGAGCTTTATCCACACGACCTCGAACCTGCGGAAGGTCGAGGAGCTTATCGCGGAGGATTCGCCGGTGACGCGGCTCCGGCCCGGCGAGCTGATCGTGCGGCTGTCCTATATTCAGCGCAACGTCAACGAACCGCTGATCTCTGCCGTCTCGCAGAAATTCAACATTTCGCTGAACATCATTTTTGCCGATATCGCCATCGTGCAGGATTCGCCCATCGGCGGCACGGTCGCCATCATCAGCGGCGAGCGCGGCCAGATCACGAAGGCGATCGAGTATCTTATTGAAAAAAACGTTGGAGTGGAGGTGATCCGGGATGCAAGAGCTGATAGCGGGCATTGCGCCGAACCTTGCCGGTAAGCTGCCGGATTTTTGCAAAGCCATCGGTGATACGCTGCTCATGGTCGTCTGGTCCGGCGCGATCTCCTTCGTGCTGGGGCTGCTCCTTGGCGTGCTGCTGACGGTGACGAAGCCGGGCGGGATCTTAGAGCACAGGATCTTCTATCAGATCGCGGACAAGCTCGTGAGCCTGTTCCGCTCCATTCCGTTCATCATTCTGCTCACCTGGGTCATGCCGGTCTCCCGCGCGCTGATGGGCACTGTACTCTATGTGCGCGGCGCGATCGTGCCGCTGGTATTCGGCTCGGTGCCTTATTTCACGCGGCAGGTGCAAAGCGCGCTCGCGGAGCTCGACCCCGGTCTTATCGAAGCGGCGGAGGCGATGGGCTCCAGCCCCGCGGAGATCATCCTCCGCGTGTACCTGCGGGAGAGCATCGCCGCGATCGCGCGCGGCACGACCATCACCATCATCAGCCTTTTGAACCTTACGGCTATGGCGGGCGTCGCGGGCGCGGGCGGTCTGGGCGATTTCGCCATCCGTTACGGCCACGACCGCAATATGACCGACATCACCAACGTGACCGTTTTCGTGCTCGTCCTCCTTGTCTGCATCATCGAGTTCCTCGGCGGACGGGTGGTGAAACGGAACACACATTGACGCAATATACAAATCAATTGCCGAAAATTTTGGAGGAAAACACCATGAACCTGAAGAAAACACTTTCCCTGGCGCTTGCCGCCGATTCCCTTGCCCTTGCGCTGACGGCCTGCGGCTCCAAGGGCGATGCTCCGGCAGGCGGCGCGCCGCAGGACGGCCAGACAGCCGCGGAGACCGTGACCGTCAAGCTCGGCGTGGTCGGCGGCATCTATGAGGACCTGTGGGCGCCGGCCAAGGCTGCGCTTGCCGATGAGGGCATCGATCTCGAGATCGTGCAGTTCTCCGACTATGTGACGCCAAACAACGCCCTAGCCAACGGCGATATCGACCTCAACGCCTTCCAGCACCGCATCTATCTTCAGAACGAGATCGAGAGCTACGGCTATGCGATCGAGAACATCGGCAACACCTTCATCATCCCGCTGAATCTGTACTCGCAGAAGGTCTCCTCCGTTGACGGGCTCAAGGACGGCGACGTGGTCGCCATTCCTGACGACCTGACCAACGGCGGCCGCGCGCTCAAGGTGCTCGAGGCAGCCGGGCTGATCGAGCTGGACCCCAACGCGGCGTTCAATCCCACGCTGGAGGATATCACCAGGTACAACACCGCCATCACCATTGAGGAGCTCAAGGCCAACACCATCCCTTCTGTGCTGCCCGACGTGGCGGCGGCTGTCGTGAACGGCAACTACGCGCTGGACTTCGGTCTCAAGACCGAAGAGTCTATCTACAAGGATACCGTTCTTGACGTGGAGGAATACTGGAACCTCGTCGCGGCCCGCTCTGCCGACCTCGCGGATGCGGACAAGGCCGCAGTCTATGAAAAGGTCGTCAAGGCATTCCAGTCCCCCACGACGGAGGATGTGTTCAACAACACGTTCGGCGGCTACTTCATCGCCGTCGGCTGGAATCAGGATCTGCTGAGCAAGTAAAATGGGCGGACCGCCGGTGGCTCCCCGCTGTGGGGAGCCGCGGCGGTCCTGCCGAAAGGGAGGAGTATCCATGAAAATTGACGAAGCCCGGCTTCGGGAGCTGATCCCGGACGCCGAACGCCTGCTCTTCGGCGACGCCATTCCGGCTGAATACCGCAGCGACGCGCTGGGGCGGCTGAAGGGCACGGCGGACGCGCTGATCTTTCCGCTCTCGACGGAGGAGGTCAGCGGCGTGCTGCGCTATGCCCACGAAAACCGCGTTCCGGTCACGCCGCGCGGCGCGGGAACGAATCTGGTCGGCTCTACCGTGCCGCTTTTCGGCGGCACCATCCTCGACCTCTCCCGCATGGACCGTGTGCTGGAGCTGGACGAGGACACTATGACCGTCACCGTCGAGTCGGGCATCCTTCTGCGGGATGTGCAGACCTATGTGGAGCGGCGCGGCTTGTTTTACCCACCGGACCCCGGCGAAAAGGCGTCGAGCATCGGCGGCAACATCAGCACCAACGCCGGCGGGATGCGGGCGGTAAAGTACGGCGTCACGCGCGACTATGTGCGCGGACTGGAGGTCGTGCTGGCCGACGGCACGGTGATGACCGTCGGCGGCAAGCAGGTCAAGGACGCGAGCGGGCTTTCCCTCAAGCATTTGCTCATCGGCTCGGAGGGGACGCTGGCTGTCATCACCAAGTGTCTGCTGCAGTTGCTGCCAAAGCCAGAGACGAGCGTGAGCGTGCTCGTGCCGTACCCTGACCTTTCGACCGGCATCCGCAGCGTTCTGACGATCCTTCGCGCCGACGCGAACCCCACCGCGGTCGAATTTATGGAGCGCAAGGTCGTGGCGCTGGGCGAGGCATTTTGCGGCGTCCGGGAGGCGGGCTCCTACATTCTGCTGACCTTTGACGGGCACCGGAGCGAGGTGGAGGCCAATGCCGCGCGGGTGCGCGAGCTGGCGCTTCAAAACGGTGCGCTCGATTATATTGCGCTCGCCGATCCGGCGCAGGCAGCCGATGCCTGGCGGGTGCGCGGTGCGCTGGTCAAGGCGGTGGAGGCCGTTTCCGAGCAGGAGCCGGTGGACATCGTGGTGCCCATTAGCCATACGGCGGACTTCATTGCCTACATCAACGAGCTGGAGAGGCGCAGCGGTGTGCGCATGGTCAGCTTCGGCCATGCGGGCGACGGCAATGTGCATCTCTGCGTCGTGCGCGGCGAGCGTGACGAAGAAACGTGGCAGCGTGAGCTGCACGCCAGCATGGATGCCGCCTACAAAACGATCTATGATCCTGCAGCCGACGGAGCTGTGATGACTCGGACCTGAGGGGACTGCCGCGATGCGTCAACGCAGGTCCGAGCCTTCTTGTTTCCGGACGGGCCCTTGTTTGCCTTGAGAGAAGAGGGCGGCGCATCACCGTATTCGACCATCACGCGCGCCGTGATGGGATCGCGCTCGGCGCTTGAACAGTACCGCGTTGTCAGACCAATGCGGACCGCTGCCGCGCAGACCGAGGATATTGCTCTCGCGCCGGCTGTTTTACCGTAAATTATAATTCTAAAGCAAAAAGACGAGCGGGCACCCCACTTTCGGGGAGACCTGCTCATCTTTTTATTCGGCACACTATTTTGCGGTACGCAATAGCCTGATAATGTACAATAACTTGCGCAAATTGAAAATCGCATAAAAGAAGACATAGCTTGCAGGCTCTGGTAGAATGAAG
>CAKTNW010000076.1 GCA_934589145.1 uncultured Oscillospiraceae bacterium
CGGGTCAGCCACTCGTCGGTATAGTAGTAGTGGAGATAGGGCACCCGTTCGCCGGGCATGCAGCCGAATTTGCCGATGTCGTGTCCGGCGGCGGCGGCAGAGGTCAGGGCCAGATCCACCGCCGCACCGCTGCGGTGCAGGGCGCGGCCCGCCGTCATGGCCACATGGTGGACCATGGCGATGTGCTGCAGGGTGCTGAAGGGCGTCAGCTCACTGCCCAGACGCAGCAGCTCATAGACGAAATCCTGCCGCCATACCTGCAAAAACCGCGGATAGAAGGGGCTGCCCGCGGCCTCCTCGTCGGTACAGAAGGCGAAGTCGATGTGCCAGTCAAAGGGCAGCGCGCGGCGCTCCTCCTCCAGCAGAAGCTGTATGGCCAGCAGGGCGCACAGGGCGAAATCCTCCTGCGGCTCCGTGGCGGGCCGGCGGTGCTGGGGGTACAGGCGGGCGGTGGCGTCGCTGAGCACATAGCCGTCCCAGCCGCCCTCCGGCGCGGGGATGTCCGGCATGGCTTCGGCGGCGGCCTCGATCAGCGCGCGGCAGGCAAGGCGCTGCCGCACCGGCAGAAAGCCCTCGAAAAACCGGGCCTGGGCCCACCGCTGGGCCATCACGGGGTCGTGGAGCCGGGCCTGGAAGGCGGCGTCCCGGAAGGCGTCGCTCCAGTGCTGGCGGAAAATGGCTTTATGGG
Source organism: uncultured Oscillospiraceae bacterium (assembly GCA_934589145.1). Lineage (GTDB taxonomy): Bacteria > Bacillota > Clostridia > Oscillospirales > Oscillospiraceae > Vescimonas. The sequence continues at coordinate 689 of CAKTNW010000076.1, forward strand.
TCATATTGTTCCCCCTTTCCGCCTGTTTTGGCGGTGGAATGGTGTTTTTTATGATATTGCAGTATAGCAATCTTGCCGCGCGCTGTCAAATGGGATTCCTATAAATATTAGTTTTTAGGGAACCACACTGCGTTTTGATGCGGTCTATCGTGCGGGCCGATGTGGGCATCGGCCCCTACGCAATTCCATCGTACCTCGCCGCTGCGGCCAAAAGTACCTCGCGCTCGGAAGCGTGAAACATTTCTATCCCTTGATATTCTCCCTTACGAAATTCAGAAACCGTCTCGCGGCAGGGGACATGGTCTCCGCCGGCGGGGTGGCGATGCCGATCTCCACATACTGGGGCGGATCCAGCGGCCGGAACACCACGTCGCCGGTCAGCGTCCCGGCGATCAGACCGTTCACCAGCGAGATGCCCAGCCCCGCCTCCACCATAGCCATGGCGGAGAAGTTGTCCTCCACCCCGGCGAAGCGGTTGCCGGGATGGATGTCGTTTTCCGCCAGAATACGGGAGTTATCCGTCTCCCGGCCCGGAAAGATCTCGATATAGCTTTCCGTCTCCAGCAGATGGATGGGCACGGCCTCCTCCGCCGCCAGCGGATGGGTGGGGGACAGCATCACCATCATGGGATCCCGCCGCAGGGGCAGCCACTGGTGAGAGCCGTCCCGGCGGCTGATGACGCACAGGTCGGCCCGATGCTCCCGCAGGGCCGCTGCCAGCGTGGTGCTGGTGCCCTCGATGGTCTGAAAGACGATGCCGGGATGGCGCTCCCGGAAGCGGGCCATCAGGTGGGCCATCTGGCGGGAGTAGAAATGGTAGTTGGCGCCCACGGTGATGCTGCCCTGCTCCAGACCCCGCAGCGCCGCCGCCGTCTGGCGGCAGCACTCCGCCTGATAGGCCATCTGCCGCAGGGCGGGCAGCAGCGCCTCACATTCGCCGGTGGCGATGACGCCGCCCCGGCTGCGGTGCAGCAGCGGAAAGCCCAGCTCCTCCTCCAGCGCCGCCACCATGCGGCTGATGCCGGAGGGGGTATAGCCCAGCTTTTCCGCCGCCCGGGCCAGCGTCCCCTCCTCAAGCGCGCACAGCAGCGCCGCGCATTTTTCCGTATCCATGGCCGCCCTCCTTTGTTGCAGTTTCGTCAACAAAAACGTGATATACTATCGCTTTACACAAGTATAAAGCCGTGCTATGATGAAGTCAACCTAAAGGTAACGAAAAACAACCCCCAAATTCAAAAAGGAGGACAAAACCATGAAAAAGAATGTACGAAACAACGTCTGCGTGACCGTCGCCCTTGTGTGTCTGGCTCTGGTGGTGCTGTTCGCCTGGCTGGGCTGCGTGGGAAGCAACACGGCGCTGCTGGTCCTGTCCATGGCGGCAGGCGCCGGGTTCGTGGTGGCCGTCAACTGTCTGACCAATGGCCGTCCCGACGGGACGGAGCTGAAGGTGGCCGCGGCCGCCGCCAAGTAATCAATTTTCTCTCCCCCATCCAGCCGTCAGGGGCAAGGCCCGCGCCTTGCCCCAGCGGCGCGTTTCGGGCGGGAGAGCAACGGATAAACGGGAGGGATACCAAATGAGCAAGAGAGCTGCCGAGTGGCTGCTGGCCGCTGTGATCTTTGCCAGAAGCACGTCGCTGCTGTTCGCCAAGGTGGGCCTGGAGAGCATGTCGCCGCTGAATCTGCTGGCGGTGCGGTTCGGCCTGGCCTTCGTGGTGCTGTGCGTCATCTTCTGGAAGAAGCTGCGCACCGTGACGAAAACCGACCTGCTGCACGGCATGATCCTGGGCGCGGTCTTTTTCGCCGTCATGACCTGCGAGACCTTCGCCCTGACCAAAACCACCGCCTCCAACGTGTCGTTCCTGGTGAACACGGCCATCGTCATCGTGCCGCTGTTTGAAGCGGCGCTGCACCGGAAGGCCCCGGATCACCGGACGCTGCTGTGCGCGGCGGTGACGCTGGCTGGCGTAGGCTTCCTGACGCTGAAGGGCGGCTTTGCCGGGTTCGGCCTGGGCGAGGCCCTGTGCCTGCTGGAGGCCTGCCTGTACGCCGGCGGCATCATCCTCACCGGAAAATTCTCCCAGGAGGGGGACACCATCCTGCTGGGCATGTTCCAGATCGGCTTTCTGGGCCTGTTCGCCGCCATCGCCTCGCCGCTGGCGGGAACGCCTCACCTGCCCCAGAACGCCACCGAGTGGGGCGTGATTCTGGCGCTGGCGCTGGTGTGCTCCTGCTTCGGCTTCACCTTCCAGCCGGTGGCCCAACGGTACACCACCGCTGACCGGGCCGCCCAGATGTGCGCCATCAATCCCCTGGCCACCGCGGTCATGAGCGCCATTTTCCTGCAGGAGCGCATGGGCATCCAGGGCGTCATTGGCGCGGCGCTGATCCTGCTGGGCATCGTGATGCACAATTACCATAAATCGGGCGCCAAGGCCAGCGATGCCGCGGTGGAGAGCGGCGAGACCTCCCGCGCGGCGTAAGGAAAGCGCTTCCCAAACACAACCACAAAAGCCCGGGCGGGGTACGCATTGCGTACCCCGCCCGGGCTTTCATATGCAGAAGAAGCGGGAGAGAAAATCACTTCTCCAGATACTCCAGCGCGATGCGGCTCATGGCCGATACGCCGGAGATCATGACCTTTTCGTCAAAGACGATCTTGCCGTTGTGCAGCGACACCTGATTCTCGCCGTGGCCCGCGTCGATCATCATGAAGGCGCAGGGGGTGCCGGTCAGCTTGCCGAAGAAGCTGAAGTCCTCGCTGCCGGAGAAGGGCTGGGTGATGTAGCGCACGGCGCCCTGGCCCAGCTCGTCGGTGGCGGCCTTCTCCACCAGGTCGATCATGGCGCTGTCGTTATAGGTGGCGGCGTAGCCCTCCTCAAGCTGCACCTCGATGTCGCAGGCAAAGGCGATGCCGATGCCCTTGCAGATGCGGTTGACCTCCTCAATAACGGTGTCACGCACCTCGTCGCCGAAGGAGCGCAGCACGGCCACCATCCGAGCCTCACCGGCGGTGATGTTTACCGCGTCGCCGCCGGACATGGTGCCCACCGTCAGCACGGCGGTGGCCAGGGGGTCGGTGCGGCGGGAGACCACCGTCTGCAGCGTGGTGATCAGATATCCGGCGCAGGCGATGGCGTCGTGGGCGGTGTGGGGGGCGGAGCCGTGGCCGCTCTTGCCGTGGACGGTGATGTGGAACAGATCCACCGCGCTGGTAAAGTAGCCCTTGTACAGGTTCAGCGTGCCCACCGTGTCATTTTCGGAGGGGCAGACGTGCTGGCCGAAGATGGCGTCCACATGGGGATTCTCCATGACGCCCGCCGCCACCAGCTTCCGGGCGCCGCCGGGCATGGTGTCCTCGCTGGGCTCAAAGATGAACTTCACCGTACCGGCGAAGCTGTCACGCAGGTGGCACAGGGTCTTGGCAAGGCCCAGCAGCATGGTGGTGTGCAGGTCGTGGCCGCAGGCGTGCATCACGCCCTCGTTCTGGCTGGCGAAGGGCAGGCCCGTCTCCTCGTGGACCGGCAGGGCGTCGATGTCCGCCCGGAAGGCCACGCATTTGCCGGGGCCCTTGCTGCCGTGGAGCAATCCCACCACGGCGGTGGGCAGCGGGGACTGTACCTCGTCCATGCCCATCTTCTCCAGCTCCCTGCGGATCAGGTCGCTGGTGCGTACTTCGGTCATGCCCAGCTCGGGGTGGGCATGGATATCGCGGCGGATGGCCACGAGCTCGTCGAAAATGCTCTCGACGTAGGTTTTGATCTCAGACATGGAATAAGACTCCTTTCAAAGAGGCGGCTGCGCTTACAGCCACGCGCTCATGACGCCGGCCACCAGCACGGAGGTGATGGACACGGTGACCATACCGGCCACCAGCATCTTGGGCATGATCTGGGCGTTGATGGCGGCCTTCTCCTCGGCTGTAGTGCCGGTGGACTCGGAGACCTCGTTGGAGATGATGACGGTGCCGGGGAAGCCGAACAGGCAGGAGCTGCCGATGGCCATGGACATCTGCCAGCTGTAGCCGAAGATCTTGCCCACCAGGATGGACACCACGGAGAAGGCGATGGTACCGATGACCACGCACACCAGCAGGGGGACGACCATGCTGCCCACCATCTCGGGGGTAGCGGAGGCCAGGTTGGTGAAGATGGACAGGGTGATGATGGGCATCACGATACCGGTGGCGTGGGCCTTGCCCAGCGCGTCCTCATCCAGGAAGCCCAGCTCCTTGCAGAGCACACCGAAGATCAGGCACCACACCAGCTTGTTGACGGCGTCGTGGAACAGGCTGGACACCCACACGGACAGCAGAGCCACCAGAATGACCTTGGCGATGATGGCGTTGGGGGTGTTGTACTTGTCAGGCAGGGCGGGGATCAGCTTCTTGCGGCCCGCGGCGGCAGCCTGCGCGGCTCCGGCGGAGACGTCCACCCTCAGCTCACCGGCGTCAAGCTGCGCCTTGATGCGCTTTGCCTCGCTCTTCAGGCACAGGGAGGCCACGGGGTAACCCACGAAGCCCTGGGCGCACATGACCAGCGTGGCGAACACCGCCAGGTCGGGGAGGTTTGCCTTGTTGGCCATGTCCTGCATGGTCAGCGTGGCCACCACGCCGCCGGACAGGATGGGCGCGCC
>CAKTNW010000077.1 GCA_934589145.1 uncultured Oscillospiraceae bacterium
GAGGTCAGCGAACTGACCTGCCACGCGCTGGGGGGCCGGTTCGTGTTCCCCGACCTGCGGACGGTCATCGACATCGGCGGTCAGGACGCCAAGATCATCTCCCTGACCCCGGACGGCCGCATGAGCAATTTCATTATGAACGACAAGTGCGCCGCCGGTACCGGCCGGTTCCTGGAGGTCATGGCCAACATCCTGCGGCTGGACATCGACGACCTGGGTGCCATCGCCGCCCAGAGCGATTCCCCCGCCGCCATCTCCAGCACCTGCACCGTGTTCGCCGAGTCCGAGGTCATCAGCCAGCTTGCCAACGGCACCAGGCGGCCCGACCTGGTGGCCGGCATCTGCCAGAGCGTGGCCACCCGCGTGGCGTCTCTGGCCCGCCGTGCCGGTATCGTGGAGCGTGTGTGCATGTCCGGCGGCGTGGCCCGCAACGAGGCGGTGCGCCGCTATATGGCCCAGGCCCTGGACACCGAGATCTTCTACGATCCCCTGGCCCAGTATTTCGGTGCCATCGGCGCGGCCCTGTACGCCTGGAAGCAGGCCACGAAATAAAGGAGGCGCTTTTCGATGAACATCGACGTTCCGGCATATGGTGAACGCGGACTTCGCTTTGAATGGGAGCCCGCCTACGCCATTAAATGCACCGTGGATAACGGCAGCGTCTATCTGGAAGCAAACCGGGACGGTCTTGTCTCTCTGGCGCGGCATCTGCTGATGCTGGCGCAGGATAACGTGCCGGATCGGGAGCATTTTCATCTGGACGAGTTCAACTCGCTGGAAGATGGCTCGGCAGAGCTGGTGGTCATCCGGAAGGACACCCTGTAAAACAGCAGCAAATATACTTAATATAAGTAAGAGGACAGAACAACAAGGAGGAAAAAACATGGCAGAAGAAGTGAAGAAGGCCCCTCGTCCGGTGGATCCCAATTCCGCCAAGTACAAACTGGGCAAGATCGCCGCTGACGCCTTTGTGGACGCCATCGAAGCGAAGAAGAACGGCATCCCCGTGGCATGGGTATCCAGCAACTTCCCCGTCGAGATCCCCGAGACCCTGGGCATCGCCACCGTATATCCCGAGAACCAGGCAGCCGGTATCGCCGCCCGCGGCGCCGGTGAGCGCATGTGCAACGTGGCGGAGGCCGACGGCTATTCCAACGACATCTGCGCCTACGCCCGTATCTCCATGGCCTACGCCAAGCTGAAATCCTGCCCCGAGCAGGACGTGGCCATGCCCGACGTGGTGCTGTGCTGCAACAACATCTGCAACTGCATGATCAAGTGGTACGAGAACCTGGCCCAGGAGCTGAACGTCCCCATGATCATGCTGGACATCCCCTTCAACCCCGATTACGACGTGTCCGACGCTCAGGTGCAGTACGTCTCCGCCCAGTTCTGGGATGTGGTCCATCAGCTGGAGAGCCTCTTCAACCTGAAGTGGGACGACGATAAGTTCCAGGAGGTCACCGGCTTCAGCTGCCGCGCCTCCCGCGCCTGGCTGGCCGCCACCGGCTGCGCCAAGTACGTCCCCTCCCCCTTCAACGGCTTCGACCTGCTGAACCACATGGCCGTCATGGTCACCGCCCGCGGCAAGGAGTGCTCCGGCGACGCCATGGAGACCCTGTATAAGGAGTACATGGAAAACCACAAGAACGGCACCTCCACCTTCCGCACGGAGGAGAAGTACCGCATCCTGTTCGAGGGTATCGCCTGCTGGCCCTACCTGCGGGCCACCTCCACCGGCCTGAAGTCTCGGGGCATCAACATGGTCACCACCATCTACGCCGACGCCTTCGGCTACGATTACGACTCCTTCGAGGGCATGATCAAGGCCTACTGCTCCGTGCCCAACGCCATCAACCTGGAAAAGTCCCGTGACAAGCGCATCAAGCTGTGCCAGGACAACCATGTGGAGGGCATGCTGATCCATACCAACCGTTCCTGCAAGCTGTGGAGCGGCTTCATGTACGAGATGGGCCGCCAGGTGGGCAAGGCCTGCAACATCCCCGTGGCCAGCTTCGACGGCGACCAGGCCGATCCCCGCAACTTCTCTGAAGCCCAGTATGACACCCGTGTCCAGGGCCTCATGGAGATCATGGAAGCCAACAAAGAGCAGAAAGGAGCCAACTGAACATGACCACCAACGAACTGTTTGCCAAGCTGCATGAAGTCGCCGCCAACCCCAAGGCCCAGATGGATAAGTATCTGACCCAGGGCAAGAAGATCGTGCTGTGCGCTCCCGTCTATACCCCCGACGAGCTGATCCACTCCATGGGCTTCGTCCCCATGGGCGCCTGGGGCGCGGATACCGAGTTGCGCCGGGCCAAGGAATACTGCCCCGCCTTCCTGTGCTCCATCGTCCAGTCCGCCCTGGAGCTGGGCATCAACGGCGCGTATGACGGTGCCTCCGCCATCGTGATCCCCTCCCTGTGCGATACCCTGAAGACCATGGGCGAGAACTGGAAGTACGCCGTGCCCTCCATCCCCTTCATCCCCATGACCTATCCCCAGAACCGCAAGCCCGCTTACGGCGTGGCCTTCACCAAGGCCGGCTACGAGCGCGTGATCCGCGACCTGGAGAAGCTGGGCGGCAAGTTTGACGACGCCAAGCTGGCCGAGTCCAACGCGATCTATAACCGCCACAACGCCGCCATGCGCAAGCTGGACGAGGTGCTGGCAAAGCATCCCGAGGTCACCGCGCAGCAGCGCAGCGACGCCTTCAAGTCCGCCTTCTTCATGACCAAGGAGGAGCACACCGCCCTCATCGACGAGCTGATCGCCGCCCTGGCCGCCCAGACCCCCGCCGCGGAGAAGACCCCCATCCTGCTGTCCGGTATCCTCACCGACGCCCCCGGCTTCAACGCCATTCTGGACGATCTGGGCCTGCATATCGTGGCCGATGACGTGGCCGCCCAGTCCCGCCAGTACCGCACCGACGTGCCCGCCGGTGACGATGCCCTGACCGCCCTGGCCCAGAAGTTCGCCGACATGGACAACTGCTCGGTGCTGTATAACGCCGCCAAGCCCCGCGTCCAGTGGATCGCGGACACCGCCAAGGCCCGCGGCGCCAAGGGTGTCCTGGTGGCTCTCACCAAGTTCTGCGACCCCGAGGAATTTGACTACGTCATGATCAAGAAGGCCTGCGAGGCCGCCGGCATCCCTGTCACCGTGGTGGAGATCGACCGCCAGATGGTGCAGTTCGAGCAGGCCCGCACCAATATTGAGACCTTCCGCGACATGCTGACCATGTAATTAAAAAGAACAATATAGGAGGAACCAAACCCATGAGTGAGATCAAACGCCCGCTGGAGGGCATCAAGGTCGTCGAGCTGGCCACCTTCATCGCCGCGCCCTGCTGCGCCCGCTTCCTGGCCGACCTGGGCGCCGAGGTCATCAAGATCGAGGCTCCCGCAGGCGACCCCCTGCGCTACACCGCCGTCAACGAGGGCCGTCCCCAGGATCAGAAGGAGAACACCACCTACGACCTGGAGAACGCCAACAAGACCTGCATCGCCCTGAACACCAAGTCTCCCGCCGGCCGCGAGGCCCTGGAGAAGCTGATCGCCGAGGCGGACATCTTCATCACCAACTGGCGCCAGAACCCCCTGAAGAAGGCGGGCCTGGACTACGATACCCTCCACGCCAAGTACCCCGCCCTGGTGTACGGCTTCGTCTCCGGCTACGGCGAGAAGGGCCCCGACAAGGATCTCCCCGGCTTCGACTTCACCGCCTTCTTCGCCCGCGGCGGCGTGCTGGGCACTCTGTTCGATAAGGACTCCCTGCCCATGCTGACCATCGCCGGCTTCGGCGACCACCAGGTGGGCCTGTACCTGGCCTCCGGCGTGCTGGCGGCCCTGTACCGCGCCAAGCAGACCGGCCAGGGCGACCGCGTTGTCGTCTCCCTGTTCCACAGCGCCATCTGGGATGTCTCCCTGATGCTCCAGTCCAACCAGTACGGCGACCCCGCCACCCAGTTCCCCCTGTCCCGCCGCACCCTGCCCAACCCCCTGGTGGTGGCCCACAAGACCAAGGACAACAAGTGGCTGCAGATCGCCATGCCCCAGTACAACCGCCACTATCCCATCTTCATGCGCGCCATCGGCCACCCCGAGATGGCCGAGGATCCCCGCTACTATCCCCAGACCAACCTGCAGGCCAATATTGAGGAGTTCTATGACTTCCTGGTGGCCGAGATGGCCACCCGTACTCTGGACGAGTGGTGCGCCCTGATGGACGCCAACGACCTGCCCTACGCCATCGCCCAGACCTGGGATCAGCTGCTGGTGGATAAGCAGGCATGGGCCTCCGACTGCTTCTATGAGATGGAGTACCCCAACGGTGCCAAGCGCACCATGGTGCGTCCCCCCGTCATGTTCGAGGAGACCCCCCTGCCCCCCTATAACCGTGGCCCGTACCTGGGTGAGCAGACCGAGGAGATCCTGAAGAAGCTGGGCTACACCGACGAGCAGGTGGCCGCCATGATCGCCGCCGGCGACGCCGCCTCCATGGACCCCGCCCTGAAGGACTGAGCGATACCCCCCCATCAAAATCGGAAAAGTAGGAAATGAAACGCAGGCCGTCCGCTGTTGAGGAGCGGCGGACGGCCATGCCGGAAAAGGAGAAAAATATGAAGATCGCTGCTTACGAAGTGCGTCCCGACGAAAAGCCCGTTATCGAGTCCCTGTGCAAGGAGTACGGCATCGAGCTGGTGTCCACCTCCGCCAACCTGGATCCCACCACCGCCAACATGGCCGTCGGCTGCGACGGCGTCACCACCCTGGGCCAGTCCGACTACTGCAACGAGGTGCTGGATGAGCTGCGCGGCTACGGCGTCAAGGTGCTGGCCAGCCGCTGCGTGGGCTATAACCACATGAACTGCGACTACGCCCGCTCCCTGGGCTTCCGCCTGTGCAACGGCGCTTACGCCCCCAACGGCGTGGCCGAGTACACTGTCATGGCCATCCTGATGTGCATCCGCAAGTTCAAGAAGGCCCTCTACAACACCAACGATAACGACTTCACCCTGAAGGGCAAGATGGGCCGCGAGCTGCGCACCATGACCGTGGGCGTCATGGGCACCGGCAAGATCGGCT
>CAKTNW010000078.1 GCA_934589145.1 uncultured Oscillospiraceae bacterium
GTCCCTTGAGGGGCTTGCCAGTAATAGGCCCTTATAGGGCCTGGTCAAACCTCCGGCTTAGCCGGAGGTTTTGATTTATGGAAGGAGATCAATCCTCGTGGGGCTTGGTCTCCTGATAGAACATGTTCCAATCCACCTGATAGGCGTGGAGCGTCTCCGGGGTGTGGCACACCATCCGCAGGGTCATGCCCTCGTGGGTGCGGTCGAAGACCACCAGCTCCCGCAGGGCGATGTGGGCCGCTTGGGGCAGGGGATAGCCGTAGACTCCGGTGGAGATGGAGGGGAAGTCCACGCTGCGGCAGCCATGCGCCCACGCCAGCGCCAGACAGGCGCGGTAGCAGGAGCCCAGCAGCGCCGCCTCGTTATGGCCGCCGCCCCGCCAGATCGGGCCGGGGGTGTGGATCACATAGCGGCAGGGCAGGTCAAAGGCCGGTGTCAGCTTGGCCTGTCCCGTTTCGCAGCCGCCCAGCGCCCGGCAGGCCTCCAGCAGCGCCGGTCCGGCGGCCCGGTGGATGGCGCCGTCCACGCCGCTACCGCCCAGCAGCGAGCAGTTGGCGGCGTTGACAATGGCGTCCACGCGGGAAAGAGTGATGTCTCCCAAAACGACAGAAACAGACATAAAATGCACCTCAACTTAACAAAAACGTAACATAAGTATGAACAAAAGTTGAATTTTAGACACATAAGACAGAGTGCCTATTTACAGAAAACAGAGGCCGTGCTACAATCAAAACAGGAAGATGAACCCAGGAAAGGAGCAGCAGCATGGTAAGAAAATATGTGCCCGTCTACGAGGGGAACCTGCGGAAGCACACGCTGTCGGTGCCCCGGTGCATCAGCGAGTGCAGCGGCATCCGGGTGTTCGGCCGCCGCATCAAGTCGCTGGTGTTCTCCACGGATGTGGCCATCATCAAGAACATCAACGCCGACGCAGTGATCGCCGTGTATCCCTTTACGCCTCAGCCCAGCATCACCCAGGCCATCATCGGCATCTCGGAGGTGCCGGTGTTCTGCGGCGTGGGCGGCGGACTGACCAACGGCGTCCGCAGCGCCAGCATGGCGGCCTATGTGGAGCATCAGGGGGCTTACGGCGTGGTGTGCAACAGCAAGATCGGGCTGGACACCATCCGCGCCATCAAGGAGGCGGTGGAGATCCCAGTGGTGTACACGGTGATCTCGGAGAAGATGGACATCGAGCCGTATCTGGCGGCGGGCGTGGACTTTGTCAATGTGTCCGGCGCGGCCAGAACGCCGGAGATCGTGGCGGCCTTGCGGGCGAAATACCCGGAGCTGCCTATCATCGCCACCGGCGGCCCCACGGAGGAGAGCATCACCGCCACCATCCGGGCGGGCGCCAACGCCATCACCTATACGCCGCCCAGCAGCGCGGAGCTGTTTGCCAAGACCATGGCGGCGAACCGCAGCGAGCTGGAGTAAGGCCATACATAACATACCGCAGGGCTGACCGTGTGTCAACCCTGCGGTTTATTTGTGTGAGAAAAGGCGGCGGCATGTGGTCATGCCGCCCTACGCACTGGCTGTCGATAGATTTCTGTAGGGCGGGGTGACTACACCCCGCCGCAATGGCGTACCAGCATTACATCTCCAGGTGCGCCTTGCACTTGCGGTTGGCGTCCTCCGCCACGCGCTCCTCGTCCACCGTGGCCAGACGGCCCTGGCGGACGGTGACACGGCCCTGCACCACGGTGTAATCTACCGGGCCACGGACGCCTACCGTACCCAGCACGGACTTGGCGTCGAAGCAGGAGCCCACCAGCTCCAGGCGGCGGCTGTCGATCAGGAACAGGTCGGCGCACTTGCCCACCGCCAGTTGGCCGATGTCGTCACGGCCCAGCAGACGGGCGCTGCCCCGTGTGGCCATCTTCAGGATGTCGTAGCCGCTGGGCGCGGCCTTGCTGGAGTTGAGCCGGTGCAGCAGGAAGGCCACCCGCAGCTCCTCCATAAGGCTGGAGCCGTCGTTGCTGGCACTGCCGTCCACCGCCAGGCCCACCGGCACGCCCAGCTTCAGCATCTCCGGGATGCGGGCAATGCCGCTGGAGAGCTTCATGTTGCTGATGGGGCAGTGGGCCACGCCGGTGCCGGTGTCCGCCAGCAGGCGCAGCTCCTGGTCATTGAAATGGATGCCGTGGGCGAACCACACGTCGTCGCCGATCCAGCCCAGCTGCTCCATGTAGGCCAGGGGGCGGACGCCCTCCCGCTCCAGCATGAAGTTCTCCTCGTCCTTGGTCTCGCACAGGTGGGTGTGGAGCCGGACGTGATACTGCCGGGCCAGAATGGCGCTCTGCCGCAGCAGCTCCGCCGACACGGAGAAGGGGGAGCAGGGGGCAAGCGCCACGCGGTGCATGGAGCCGTAGGCGGGATCGTGGTACTTCTCGATGCAGCGGACGGAGTCGGCCATGATCTCGTCCACCGTCTGCACCACGCTGTCCGGCGGCAGGCCGCCGTCCTTGACGCTGAGATCCATGCTGCCCCGGCTCAGGTACATGCGGATGCCCAGCTCCTGAGCTGCCGCCAGCTGTGCGCCCAGCAGGTCGCCCGCCCCGGCGGGGAACACATAGTGGTGGTCGAAGCAGGTGGTGCAGCCGTGCTTCATCAGCTCACCCATGCCGGTAAGGCTGGACAGGCGGATCACGTCCTCGTCCAGGTTCTTCCAGATCTCGTACAGGGTCTTGAGCCAGTCGAACAGCTCCATGTTCTGCACCTGGGGCAGGTTGCGGGAGAATACCTGATACAGGTGATGGTGGGTGTTCACCAGGCCGGGATAGCACAGCATGTGGCTGGCGTCGATGGTCTCGTCGGCGGTGACCTCCAGATTTTCGCCGATGGCCTGGATGAAGCCGTCCTCGCAGTAGAGATCCACGTTTTGCAGCAGCCGGTCGCCGTCGTCGCAGGTGACCAGCTGGGCGATGTTTTTCAGCAGCAGAGTAGCCATATCGTATGCTCCTTCATCAGAAAAATGGGTAGGAAAAAAGAGCAGGCCGCAAGCGGCCTACTCTTTTTATATCGGGGTCAGCGTTCCTCGCGGAAGTAGGAGAGACCGAGGGACGCAGGGGGCTGATCCTCCCGCTTCTTACGCAGGGACACGACGATCAGCACGATCAGGGTGATGACGTAGGGCAGCATCTTGTACAGTTCCTTGACAGCCATCTGGCCGCCGGGGGTGGGCAGATAGATGTTGATGATGTACAGGCCGCCGAACAGGATGGAGGCCAGGATGCTGACATTGGGACGCCAGATGGTGAAGATGACCAGGGCGATGGCCAGCCAGCCGCGGTCACCGAAGGCGTTGTTGGACCACACGCCGTTGGCGTAGTCCATGACGTAGTACAGGCCGCCCAGACCCGCGATCATGGAGCCGATGCAGGTGGACAGGTACTTGTACTTGGTGACATTGATGCCGGCGGCGTCAGCGGTGGAAGCGCTCTCGCCCACGGCGCGCAGGTGCAGGCCGGGACGGGTGTGGTTCAGGAAGTAGGACGCGCCCAGGGCAATGATGATGGCCAGATAGGCCAGGAAGCCATAGGACAGGAACAGCTGGCCGAACCAACCGGTGCTGCTGCCGCCGGGGAGACCGACCTTGAAGAACAGGCTGGTGTTGGACAGGGCGATGGAGGGAACCTCGCTGCCGGTCAGCTTGATGAGGGAGCCGCCGAAGAAGTTGCCCACGCCCACGCCGAAGGTGGTCATGGCCAGACCGGTGACGTTCTGGTTGGCCCGCAGGGTAACGGTCAGGAAGCAGTACAGCAGGCCCATCAGCAGGGAGCCCAGCAGGGAGCACAGAATGGGGATCAGCACGGCCAGGAAGCCGTTCATGGTGCCGCCCTTGGTGGCCTGCTCATAGAAGAACGCGCCGATAACGCCGCTGATACCGCCCACATACATGATGCCGGGGATACCGAGGTTCAGGTTACCGGATTTTTCCGTCAGAATTTCGCCGGTGCTGCCGAACAGCAGGGGGATACCTTGCATGACCGCACGGGGGAAGAAAGATACAAAATCAAACATCCGTTACGCCTCCTTCTTGCTGCTCTTGCGCAGAGTGACCTTGTAGGTGATGAAGAACTCGGTAGCAATGATGAAGAACAGGATGATACCGGTCAGAATGTCGGCGAAGGAGTGGTTCAGGCTCAGGGCGCTGGCCACCTCGCTGGCGCCGCGATCCATGGTCACCAGCAGCAGGGAGGCGGCGATCATGATGAAGGGATTGAACTTGGACATCCAGGACACCATGACGGCGGTAAAGCCGCGGCTGTCCACGATGGTGGTGGTCAGGGTATGATCCACACCGGAGGTCAGCACGAAGCCCATCAGGGCACACATAGCGCCGGAGAGCACCATGGTGCGGATGATGACGCGATCCACCTTGATACCGGCATAGCTGGCGGTACGCTGGCTTTCGCCCACCACGGAGATCTCGTAGCCGTGCTTGCTGTAGCTCAGATAGATGTACATCAGACCGGTCATGATGACCACGATCAGGATGGGCAGCACATAGGCGTTGCCCAGCTCGGGTAGCCAACCGGCGCGGGTGGACTGGTTGATAATGCCGATCTTACCGGCGCCCTTGGGCACCTCCCAGAGGATGATGAAGAAGGAGGCCAGCTGCATGGCGATGTAGTTCATCATCAGGGTGAACAGCGTCTCGTTGGTGTTCCACTTGGCCTTGAAGAAGGCGGGCAGGAAGCCCCACAGAGC
>CAKTNW010000079.1 GCA_934589145.1 uncultured Oscillospiraceae bacterium
TCGACTTCGGCCCGCTGCTCTCAAATCCCAAGATGCTGCTCTTCGGCGCGGCGGCGCAGTTCGGCATCTTCTTCACCGGTGAGCCGGGAACCGATCGAGCCGCGGAGCGTATGGCTTTTCCTTGCCGCGCTGTTCCTGCTTCTGTACTATGCCGTGTGGGTCCGCTATTTTGCGGGCGGGCGGAAGATCGCCCTGCTCAGGCGCGCGTTTCTTTTTGTCCCGATGCCGCTGGTGATATTCCCTGTGCTGTACTTTCTGTGTGCCGCTGTTTGGCTGCATAATGTTCCCGCCGTGCTCCTTATGATGATCTTTGGCGCCGCGCATCTGACGGTGCCGCTCCGCTCGTTCTGTTCAGCGCCCGAATAGAGGATCGCGCCGCGCCGAGCAAGAAACATGAAAAAAGCACTTGACAAGTAACCAATCGGTAACTATAATGCAAGTTACCGATTGGTTACTGCTGAGAGGAGGGCGATCATGGCCGGAGATACGAAGGACCGCATCCTGGAGACGGCGCTGGAGCTGTTTGCCCGGAACGGTTATCTGGGCACGTCGATGAGTGACATCGCGGCGCGGCTGGGGATCACCAAGGCCGCTCTGTATAAGCATTATGCCGGAAAGCAGGAGATACTGGAGCGGATCGTGGAGCGCATGGATCAGATGGACAAGGAGCGCGCCGAGGCGTATGAAATGCCGGAGACGGCGCCGGATGGCTTTGCGGAAGCCTATCTGCACACGCCCGCCGAAAAGATCCGCGCCTACAGTCGGGCGCAGTTCGACCATTGGACAAGAGAGCCGTTCTCCGCGAACTTCCGCAGGATGCTGACGCTGGAGCAGTACCGTGACCCCGGGCTTGCGCGGCTGCACCGCGACTATCTTGCCGGCGGACCGCTGGAGTACATGGCGGCGATCTTCCGCAGGCTGACGGACTCCGACGAGGCCGCCATGCAGCTGGCGCTGGAGTTTTACAGTCCCATGTATTTGCTCTACAGCATTTACGACGGCGCGGAGAACAAAGAGACCGTAGCCCCTCTGTTGGACGCCCATGTTGAGCGCTTTATCGACAGGGTCGGCTTCGGCGGCTGAAGCCGTTTTCCGCACCCGCCTGAAAAACCGGCGGGTGCGCCGTAAACACAGATCGATCTTGAGCAAAAGGGCAGATCAGCCGGACGCAGAGACGCGGTGCTGACCACGACACCGATGGTCCGCACCGCGCTTTGATTTGGAAAGGACGATTTTATGAACGCGATCATTTACACCACCAATGCCGGCAGCACGGCGCAGTATGCCGGGCTGCTGGCACAGAAGACCGGACTTCCGGCCTATTCCCCCGCCGAGGCGAAGAGCGCCGTCTCCACCGGCGCGGAGGTCATCTATCTGGGCTGGCTCATGGCGGGTTCCGTCAAGGGCTACGCCGCCGCGGCCAGGCGCTACCGGGTACGCGCCGTCTGCGCCGTGGGAATGGGGCGGACCGGAACGCAGGCGGACAGCGTGCGGAAAAAGACGGCGGTCCCTACCGGTATCCCGGTATTCACCCTGCAAGGGAACTTTGACGTGAAGAAGCTGCACGGCATCTACCGCCCCATGATGGAGCTCATGGTCAAAACGGCGGGCAAGGCCCTTGCCGAAAAGGCTGACCGCACGATGGGGGAGGACGATATGCTCGACATGATGCTCCACGGCGGCGAGCGGGTCAAGGCAGAGAACCTGCGCGCCGTGCTGGACTGGTACAGCGCGCGGAAATAGGAAAGAGAGAAATTTACCATGATGTGTCCAAAATGCGGAAAAGAAATGAGAAAGGGTTATTTGTTCGGCAGCAAGGACGGTGCCTTCAGCTTTGCCGACGAGGTGCCGGGCTCCTTTGAAAATGCCAAAAACGCCGACGGCTTTGTAAAGCTCACGGAGCTGAAGGTCGGCGGGCGGACCAGCGTGGAGGCATGCTGCTGCGAGGCGTGCAGGCTGGTCGTCATTTCATATTGAGAAAGGAAGCGGTGAGCGATGAAGCTCTATTTCGGAAATGTCGTGACCGCGGCCACGACGCTGATGCTCCTTGCCATGCTGGGCTTTGTCGGGTATTCGATCTATGACCGAGACAATATCCAGTATTGGGGGCGCAGGAGCGCCCTGCTGTTGACCTTCGGCTTTGCGGTCTGCTGCTTTGCGGCGGCGCGGGACGGGTTAGATAAAACGATTCAGCACGCCATCGACGGCAGCTGCGCGCCGGGACTGTTCCCGCTCGTCAGCGTGCCCACCATCGTCGGCTGCGCCGGCGCGCTGCTGATCCTCCTTGCCGCCGTCGCCGCGCCCATCGCCAAAACGCAGCGTGCGCGGGAGGTCTGGTTCTATGTGATGTCGGGCGGCGCGGTGCTGAAGATCGTGACGATGGAGCTGGCAAGGCTTCTGGGATAACAAAACGCGCGATAAGGAGAAGGGCATGGAGATCAAAAGGCTTTGCGCAGCCGAGATACAGGCGCTGCTCCCGCTTGTGTGGGAGGTGTTCCTGACGTATGAAGCGGCGGAGTACCCGGAGCGTGGAAAACAGGCGTTTTGGAGCGCAACCCACGACCCGGAATACCTTTCCTCCCTGTGCGCCTATGGCGCGTATGACGGCGGGGAAGCGGTCGGTATCCTCGTGACCCGGGAGAAAGGCAGCCATACAGGAGACCGACGGTATCCGGTATGTGCCGATGCAGTACACGCGGGAAGCCGACGGAACGTGACATAGGACCAGACAGGGATTCGTGAGGAGGAAAGGGACATCGGAAGCGCAGCGGGAATACACAGATCACAAACGCGGTGCCTGCAGGCTGTTTCCGCGCCTTCTTTCCTTAGCGTATGCGGTCATGCACAGTATTTTTTGAAAAGAGGAAAGCCATGAAAAAGTCACTTGTTCAGAAGCTGGGACTGCTCGGGGTCGTCAGCTTTCTTTCCTACGCCGCGGCGGTGGCGTTCGCGCCGCTGGCCTATCCGGGCTATGACTGGATGGCGCAGGCGGTCAGCGACCTGAGCGCCGCCAACGCGCCGTCGCTGGCGCTGTGGAACCAGCTCAGCGCCCTTTACAACGCCTGCGAGGTCGTCTGCACGACGGTCGTATGCATCGATCCAGGGGCAAAAGACGCGCCTGCTGCGCGCGGGCGTCTATCTGTTCGCCGTCATGGAGTGGGTCTCCGCCATCGGCTACCGGATGTTCCCGCTCTCGGACAGCGGCTACGCGGGCGCGTTTCAGGACGTCATGCACATGGCCGTCACCGCTGTTGTGGTGCTGCTGTCCATCGTGTCGCTGACGGTCATCATCATGGCGGGAGCAAAAAGCAGAGCCTGCCGCTCCTACGGCGTGTGCGCGGCCGTCGCCCTCGGCATGATGCTCGTGGGCGCGGTGGGCATGAAGCTGGTCCCGCCGCAATACTTCGGCGTTGTGGAGCGCTTCAGCGTGTTTGCCGCCACGGGCTTCAACGCGGCCCTGGGTATTCACCTGTTCCGGGAAGAGAACGCCGGAGAAACACAAAACGATCAGGAGGAAAAGCCATGATCCCAAATTGGAAGATCTATCCACGCTCTCAGGGACACAGCACGGTGTATCTGAAGAACGTGGTCAACGACCCCGCCATTACCGTGGGCGACTACACCATCTACGACGATTTCGCAAACGACCCGCGCGATTTCCAGCGCAATAACGTGCTGTACCACTATCCTGAATGCAACCATGACCGACTGACCATCGGCAAATTCTGCTCCATTGCCTGCGGTGCGAGGTTCCTCTTCAACGCCGCCAACCACACCCTCGGCAGTCTGTCCACCTATCCCTTTCCCATCCTCTTTGAGGAGTGGGGCCTGCCAACCGATGCGGACTCCATCGCCAAGGCGTGGGACAACCACGGCGACATCGTGGTGGGGAATGACGTTTGGATCGGTTATGAGGCCATCGTCCTCGCGGGTGTGACCATCGGCGACGGCGCTATCATCGGCAGCCGCGCCGTGGTGACAAAGGACGTGCCGCCCTATACCATCGTCGGCGGCATCCCCGCCAAGCCCATCCGCAAGCGCTATGACGACGCGGTGATCGAGAGGCTGGAGACCCTGCGCTGGTGGGACTGGGACGAGGAGAAGATACGGCGCAATCTCCCCGCTATTCAGTCGGGGGATATTGCCGCCCTGGAGCGTGCCGAATGAAGCCGACCGCCGTTGACCCGAGGGCGACGACCCGTGCGGCGGCGTTTGACCTCTGGATGGACGCGCCGAACCCGATGGTGACCTTTTTCAAAACGCTGGATGTGACGCCGATAGTCCGGCTCAGCCGCAGGAGTGGACTGAAATTCAACCTGCTGCTGTGCTGGTGCATTGGCCGAGCGGCGAGCGAGAGCGAAGTGTTTTATCTGCTCCCTGTGGGACATGAGCTGCTGCGATATGACAGCATCGCGGTCAATACCATCGTAAAAAACCGTACCGGCGAGGTCAGCTCCTGCGACGTGCCGTTCTCGAATGACCTTGCGCAGTTCAGCGCCGACTATCTGCGCCTGACCCGTGCGGCGGCGGAGCGCTGCGAAAACCACGACTTAACAGACCGCATGGTCATCGGCACCTCCGCCATCGTGGATACGGAGCTTGACGGAGCCGTGGGCATGAACAGCGG
>CAKTNW010000080.1 GCA_934589145.1 uncultured Oscillospiraceae bacterium
GTCTGCTGTACGAAAGACCTATCACGACTGGGGCGTAATTCCTCGCTGACAGGGCTGTATATCAACTTCACATTCCCGAAGTACAATGTGCGATACATTGCCATCAATGACCATTTTGACACCATTGATCCTAACAGCACCGACAGCGATATTGCAGGCATCAAGAACTGGTTCAACGAGTTTTTCGCCAAAGACACCAGCCGCAAAATCCGTGCTGTCAATAAGGCAAAGGGTGAACGCGGCGTTCCTCTGACCGTCAATGTTCCGTTCGGCTACCGTAAAGACCCGGAGGATAAGACAAAGTGGGTTGTGGATGAAGCGGCAGCATTGGTCGTCAAACGCATTTTCAAGCTGTGCATGGAAGGGCGAGGCCCGATGCAGATTGCAAAGCTCTTGCAGGAAGAAAAGGTACTTAACCCCACCGCCTACAAGAAGCGTGAGGGCATCAAGACACCCAGTCCGGAAACCGCTGATCCGTACCATTGGAATACCAACACGGTCGTTCACATTCTGGAGCGGCGGGAGTACACGGGATGCACCGTCAATTTCAAGACCTACACCAATTCCATCTGGGATAAGAAGCAGAGAGAAACGCCCATTGAAAAACAGGCGGTTTTCTACAACACCCACCCGGCGATTATTGAGCAGGAGGTCTTTGACAAGGTGCAGGAAATTCGCCAGCAGCGGCACCGCAGGACAAAGACAGGCAAGAGCAACCTGTTTTCCGGTATGGTCTATTGCGCTGATTGTGGAGCAAAAATGCGATACTGCACCACCAACTACTTTGAAAAGCGGCAGGATCATTTTGTATGCGCCAACTACCGCAGCAATACGGGAAGCTGTTCGGCACACTTTATCCGTGCAGTCGTTCTGGAAGAATTGGTCTGGATGCACATGAGGACTGTGATTTCCTATGTCAGTCGGTATGAGGATCATTTCCGTGCCGTCATGGAGCAGAAGCTCCGGCTATCCAGCGAAGCCGCGATCCGTGGACATAAGAGGCGGCTGGCACAGGCTGAAAAGCGGCTGGGAGAACTTGACCGTCTGTTTATCCGCATTTACGAGGACAATGTGGCGGGACGCATCACAGATGAAAAGTTCTCTATGATGAGCAAGACCTATGAGGATGAACAGGCACAGCTTAAAGCGGAAATCCAGACTTTGCAGCAGGAAATTGAAGTACAGGAACGACAGATTGAAAACTTGGAGCAGTTTATCCAGCGGGTACGCAAATATGAGGACTTGGACGAGCTTACCCCGTATGCGCTGCGGGAGCTTGTCAAGGCGATCTACATTGAAGCCCCGGACAAGTCCAGCGGCAAGCGGCATCAGGGCATCCGCATTTCCTATGACCTTGTGGGCTTTATCCCCGTGGAAGAACTGCTGAAACAGGAAACGGCGTGACCGAAGCCACGCCGTTTCTTGAGAAAATACGATATTACTTTCTTATGACCCCCGCCCCTCGCGGCAGGTGATTTTTTTATGAGTGAAGAGATAAGAGAGAAGAGTGAAGAACTGCGGTATGCCGCCTGGAGCGGCATGATGAAATACTTTTTTATTCTTCCTCCGCCGGTTCCCACGGCATTTCCACCGCCACGCACCGGTTGATGTTCTTCCCCAGTTCGAAGAACTTCTTCTCATAGTCGGTCATCACGCCCACGGGCCCGCCAGCGTGCAGATCGCGGGTCACCTCCCGCAGCGCCCAGCCGTACTGGGGGATCTCTTCCACCGACCACTCAAACAGCTTGTCGTTGTCGGTCTTGAAGTGGATCTCGCCGCCCGCCTTCAGCACCTTCCGGTACAGATTCAGGAAGTTGTGGTGGGTCAGCCGCCGCTTGGCCTGATTGCTCTTGGGCCACGGGTCGCAGAAGTTGATGTAGATCCGGTCGATCTCGCCGGGCTCGAACATGTCCGGCAGCAGCGCCGCGTCCACGTCCACGAAGAACACGTTCTTCAGCCCCGCGTCCCTGGCCCGCTCCATGGCCACCACCATGGCGTCCGGCACCTTCTCCACGGCGATCAGCAGCACGTCCGGTTCCGCCGCCGCCGTCCCGGCGGTGAACCGCCCCTTGCCGCAGCCCAGCTCCAGCCGGATCTCCCTGGCCTCCGGCATCAGCTCCCGCCAGTGTCCCTCTTGGGCGAAGGGGTCCCGCACCAGCCACGCGCCGCACGCCTCCATCCGGGGCACCAGATTCTTCTTTTTTCTCATCCGCATGGAAATTTCCTCCAATGGTCAACTTGATTCAGGGTCGACATTATACCACAAAAACGCCCCCGTTGCAAACAGGAAAACGTCCCGGCCCCAAAGCGGGAAAAACCCACCCTCAAAATGTGCAAATTCTCTCGTTGACTTTTGTGGAATGTGCTAAAAAAGCGGAAAGCACCCCGGATGGGGGTTGATAAATTTTAGACGAAGTACTATAATGTAACCTGTATGAGGAGCAATGTTTTCATTCCGTTAAAGCGGTAAGGAAACACGGTCCGAAAAGGAAGTAAGGAGGAGTTAACATGACGAATGTTCTGTTAGAGAAAAAGGGACACATCGCAGTTGCCACCATCAACCGTCCCAAGGCGCTGAACGCCCTGAACAGCGACGTGCTCACCGATCTGGGCGAGCTGGTGGATATCGTCAACGCTGACAGCGAGATCCGCGCCCTGGTGCTGACCGGCAGCGGTGAAAAGGCTTTCGTGGCCGGCGCTGACATCGGCGAGATGAGCACCCTGACCCCCGAAGAGGGCGAGGCCTTCGGCAAGCACGGCAACGACGTGTTCCGCCGCATCGAGACCCTGCCCATCCCCACCATCGCTGCCATCAACGGCTTCGCTCTGGGCGGCGGCTGCGAGCTCAGCATGAGCTGCGACATCCGCATCTGCGCCGATACCGCCGTGTTCGGCCAGCCTGAGACGGGCCTGGGCATCACCCCCGGCTTTGGCGGCACCCAGCGCCTGGCGCGCCTGGTGGGCCCCGGCATGGCCAAGCAGCTGATCTACACCGCCAAGAATATCAAGGCGGACGAAGCCCTGCGCATCGGTCTGGTGAACGCCGTCTATCCCCTGGATGAGCTGATGGCCGCCGCCGAAAAGCTGGCCGAGACCATCGCCAAGAACGCGCCTATCGCCGTCCGCGCCTGCAAGAAGGCCATCAACGACGGCCTGGAGGTCAAGATGGACGACGCCATCGTCATCGAAGAGAAGCTGTTCGGCAGCTGCTTCAAGACCGCCGACCAGATAGAGGGCATGACCGCGTTCCTGGAAAAGCGCAAGCACGAGCCTTACCAGAATAAGTAAGCGCACCCCACGTTAATTAACAGGTTCGCCTGATGATTAAACAATATATTATAGGAGGAAAACACATGAAAGTCGCAGTATTTGGTGCCGGTACTATGGGCAGCGGCATTGCCCAGGTTTTCGCAGCAAAGGGCCACACCGCTCTGATGTACGCTTCCAGCGTGGCAAGCGCACAGCGTCATAAGGACAAGCTGGCTGCCTCTCTGAACAAGAAGGTTGCCAAGGGCAAGATGACTCAGGAAGCCGCTGATGATCTGATGAGCCGCGTCCTGGTCGAGGAGTTCGAGGCTGCCGCCGATGCCGATCTGGTCATCGAGTGCGTCGCCGAGAACATGGCCACCAAGAAGGAACTGCTGGGCCGTCTGGATGCCATCTGCAAGGAGAGCGCCATCTTCGCTTCCAACACTTCTTCTCTGTCCATCACCGAGATGGCGCAGGGTCTGAAGCACAACCTGATCGGTATGCACTTCTTTAACCCCGTGCCCGCTATGAAGCTGGTCGAGGTCATTGCCGGCGGCAACACCCCCGCTGAGCTGGTGGACTACATCAAGAATCTGTCCGTCGAGATCGGCAAGACCCCCGTGGTCGTCAACGAGGCTCCCGGCTTCGTGGTCAACAAGATCCTGATCCCCTACTGCAACGAGGGCGTCTGCGTCCTGCAGGAGGGCGTCGCCTCTGCCGAGGATATCGACATCGCGATGCAGCTGGGCTGCAACCACCCCATGGGCCCCCTGCACCTGGGCGATCTGATCGGCTGGGACGTGGTGCTGAACATCATGGACGTGCTGTATAACGAGACTCACGACAGCAAGTACCGTGCCAACGTGCTGATCCGCAAGATGGTGCGCGCCGGCAAGCTGGGCATCAAGTCCGGCGAGGGCTTCTTCAACTACAACAAGTAAATTCTGGAAAAGGAGAAAATAGTATGGATTTCCATCTGACTAAGGAACAGCTGCTCGTTCAGAAGATGTACCGCGAGTTCGCGGAGAACGAGGTCAAGCCCCTGGCCACCGAAATCGACGAGGAAGAGCGTTTCCCCATGGAAACCGTCGAGAAGATGGCAAAGCTGGGCATGATGGGTATTTACTTCCCCAAGGAGTACGGCGGCGCTGGCGCCGACGTCCTCAGCTACGCTATGTGCGTTGAGGAGCTGGCCAAGGTCTGCGGTACCACCGCAGTCATCGTGTCCGCTCACACCTCCCTGTGCGCCGCCCCCATCTTTGAGAACGGCACCGAGGAGCAGAAGATGAAGTATCTGCCCGACCTGTG
>CAKTNW010000081.1 GCA_934589145.1 uncultured Oscillospiraceae bacterium
CCGCAACATTATGCGCCAAAAAAGTTGTTCAATTTTATAAGCATCCCCTCAAAGCTAACGATGCGTGATGCTTTTCGGTTATCCACGCGGCTTTTTCAGGTTTTTACGGCGGTTAAGGCGTTTTCCCTGAAAACCCTTATTTTGCGGGCTTTTCGCCGTTTTCAGCCTTGGAGGGCATCACGTCTCCAATGAACATCGCATCGCCGATGCTCACGCGAAGCGTGATTTTCGGATTTTCTGCATAGTCATTCATCGTTCCCTCTATACTTTGCAGATGCAAGGCGCAGCAGTCAAGACCGCCGCGCCACATTCTGCAATCTTTCTCGTATTTTCAGACGGTGGGTGTCTGGGGCTGCTTCCCTATTTCGGAGCAGAACGCCAGATAGTCGTCCACTGCCTTATGAAACTCTTCCTCCAAGCCCTCTGCATTTGCGGACTCGAAGTTCACTAAGTCGTTGATGCCGAGGAGCCTTCCGAAGAAGGCCCCGTCCTCGGCGGAGTATTCGGGCCTTGCCGAATACCCCTTGTACGTCATCGCCGCCTGCTCCATAGTTCAGAACAGGTCGCTGTGTGTTCCAGTTCTGGACAGGAACAGCACCAACTCATTCTCCCTAACTTGATATACCAACAGCCAGTCAGGCGTGATGTGGCACTCACGGAACCCGTCATAATCGCCACTCAGAAGATGATCTCTATATCGCTCTTCCAACGGCTCCCGCATGGCAAGTCTGTTTACCACATCTTCCAACAGACTGATCCTGTATCCTCTTTTTAGGGCGACCTTCAAGTCTCTTTTGAATCGGTTGGAAGATACGATCTCAAGCATCCGCTTCTACCTCCCGCAGCAGGTCGGAAAAAGAGCTGTACCGCTTATAGGCGGACGGGTTCTTTGCCATCTCCTCCGCTTCCTTCATTGCAGCCACGGTGTCCGCATTGGGAACCTCGCGCTGGATAGTAAACGGGATGCAGTTCTCGCGGATCGACTGCCGCAGGAAGATATTGATTGCGGTGGACAGGTCAAGGCCGAAGTCTGCGAACAGAGCTTGAGCCTGTGCTTTCACATCGGCGTCAATGGAAATGCTGGTTGATACTTTCGCCATCTGAAATCACTCCTTTAATTTGTTTAGTATATTATATCACATTATACCTCGAAGTCAATATGTTATACATATTTTATGGCAAGAATAGCAAAGAGGCCGGGAAAACCCCGGCCTCTCTCCTACTCAGTCTTCGGTTTTCAAGGTGCCAACACGCCGCCGAACGTCATTGACGGCGTAGATGGCATCCACCACTCGGCAATCTCCAGCCAGACGGTCGAGGTCATCCGACACCTTCCTGATGGCATCCCAAAGGGCATAGAAGGCATCCGTCGCCATGTCGGCTCGCGCTCTGTCAGCCGGCGCCACATCCAGCTCCAGATAGGTATTCTCGAAAGCAAACATGATGGCCTCCACCTTTGCGATGTCGAAAATTGCCTCGTTCAGATTTCTGTTCATTTTCTTTACTCCTTCGTGATGTATTGGCACTCGTACACCGGGGTAAAGACTTCATTCATAGCTGCACTGTCGGCTGCTCTCATGGGTGGGGAGTTGTTACGGGCCCTGTGCGAGCGTCGAGAGCAACGTCCGTGCCTCTTTTTGCTTTCCGCTTCTGTATTTACTTTGCAACGTGAGCCGTCACGAATCGGCCCAGCATTTCTCTCGCGTCCTCCACCCTGCCGGCAGCGCAGACGTCGAAGATGTACGCGCAGTCCTTGGCTGACATGATATGCTCTGGCAGCGTGTCGTCGCGGATCGTGTCAAGGAACAGTTCCTCGCGCTCATGGAGTGTCAGGTGCGTCTCCCGGACTATGCGGCAAATCTGCTTTGCGAGGCGATCCTCAATGACCGGCTCAGCGTACACGCCGCTCGTGGCGAAGTAGAACGTCAGCATTCCCAGCTTCAGGGCATCGGTGTATCTCTTCTCGCTCTCAAGGATCTCAGCCATCTCCATCAGCCATTCGACAGCCTGCGCGATCTGGCCGGCGCGGATGCAGTCGTTGTACTGTCGTGCGGCGGCCTCGTAGCCACCGTGCTCGCCTGTTGTCATAGTCATTCCCTCCGTTATCAAAGAGGCCAAAAGCGTTCGCAAAGCCTCTGTATTTGTGATTATACCACCAGTAAATGTGATTGTGAAGTCAGGACACCGTCAGGAATCGCCAGAAATCGTCAGGAGCGCGTCTGTTTCGTTTCCGCGGGTGTGTGGGTTGGTATCTGCAAAATCGCCGTACGCGGCCTCTACGCCGTTTTTACGCAGACCGTCTATGATGGCCTCTTCCGACGGAAAGAAACGGAGAGCTGCCGACTCGTTTCCGTTGATCCGCACCGACAGCTCTCCAGTATCAGGCCACGAAAACCGCAGCTCACTTTTCATCCGGGTCGTCCATCACGCACTGCGCCCCGTTGGGAAACATCTGATTTCCGATGCGATTGTACTCCTCGAAAATCTTGTCGAACGCCTCCTGCCAGACCTCGTCGTGGTCATGCTCAACGCCGACCGCCACATGAGCGAGTTCGTGTGCAAGGACTTCGACCGCGTCCGCAACCTCAAGGCTCGGCTTGATGAAGACGGCAACAGAACCATCATCAGCAAAGTCGGTCAGGCCATACACGGGCTTGCCGTCCTCTTCGTCGCGGATCTGCGGCTCCCAGTAGATCTCACACTCCTTGTCGGGGTACAGCTTCTTGAACGCTCCCCAGACCATAGCGAACATATCGTTCTGGAACGGCGCGATTAGCCGGTCTTTCAGATCCAGCGGAGAGAGCCGCGTCTCCTCGTACATCCGCAGGCGCTCTCGGGTCTCTGCGAAGGCCCACGCCATCGTGTAGAGCAGGGCAACCACGCCCTCAATCGTATCAATGCCGTCGAACAGCCACTCAGAGGTCGCGCACGAAAGCTCCAAATCGTCTTTGAGGCGTACGTTCTCCAAGGTTTCGGGACTGTACTTCTGCAGAATGTCCCGCGTCACGTTGCTCAGGGTCGCGTCTGAGAAGTCAGGCGCCGGCCCATAGCCGCGGACGTAAACCTCTTCGTCCTTGATGAACACCAAGTTCAGCGCCGCCTCCACATTATCCTGCGGGTCGTCGGTCACAATGGGCACATACTTTTTCATTTCGCTTCCTCCTTCTCCTGCTCCCAGCGCAGGAACTCAACGCTTCCGATGACCCACTTCAGGGTCTTCCCGCCGTACATTTTCTGCAACTGCTCAAGCACGTTTTCGGGGACGCTGAAGCTGTCACAGACGCAGACCGCCGGCACCTCGCCTCGGTTGTTGCGCACCAGCACCAGATCATCTTTCTTCAAGTCTCTCTCCTCGGGCACTCCGAAAAGGTAGTGCTGCGCATCGTTCAGGTGATGCACGATGACGATTTTCATTTGAAATCACCTCCTTCGTCGCGGATCAAGCCTTGCATACGGGCCGCAGACAGCAGTTCTCCGAGCACCGCCTGCATCTTCCGAGGCCGATCCTCTTCGCTTGCACGGTTTGCCTCCGCAGCCCGCCACGCCAGTTGGCTGAGCACCCCTCTCAGATGGATCATCCGGTCGTGGTCTTCCTTGGCAGAGGCAGCCATTCGCAACGCCTCCGCCATATCCTCGTTGTTCCGTCTGGCCGTGTCGTAACGGGTAATGCCAGTCTCCTGATAGTTCTGGAACGCCGTGTCAGCCTTGCACTGATACCGCTCTGCCAGCTCCATCAATTTCTTTTTGTCCATGTCTTGCTCCTTTCTACACCGCCACCATGTCCAACAGGGCGGCCATTGTCGTGATGGTGTCGCCCACTTTGGCGACGTATTCGGGGAAGTTGGCCCTTGCAACAGCCGCAGCCATCGGCGGGCAAACGGCGTTGCCACAGCGGGCGACCTGTTCGTTCTTCGGGTACGGGTTGCCCATATAATCGCGGTCGATGATGTAATCGGGCGGGAACCCCATCGCATTGTAAAGCTCTCTCGGGGAGAGCATCCGCAGGCCGATGTCTGCGATGAAGTAGAGCGTCCCGCCGATGCTCAGAAGCAGCAGGTCGTCATCGGCCAGCTTATAACCGCAGTAGCGGTTCAGCAGTTCGCGGATCAGCGGCCAGCGATACAGATTCTCTTCCAGGCCAGCCTTGCAAAGTAGCGTGTCGCAGAGGGCGAACACGCCAGCCGACGTTTGTGTCGGTAGCGCATCCGTCGGGCGTGTTCCCACCTCGTTCCCCTTGAACTTCACCACATGGGCCGCGCACACCGCATTGTGGTCGATGGCTGTCACCGTCGGAAGCGGCTCTTCCATCTTCTCACCAACCACGCCGCTGTAATACTTCACAAGATTTGCACAGGTCAGGCCGTATCGGTTCGAGGCATCCACGGTGGGGATTGGAGCGCCGAGGCCAGAGGCTCGGACGTTTTCTGTCTGCTCGGTATGATACTGAATGAGCGAGGGCGCCACGATACCGCCCGTATGCTTGGCGGTAATGGTTTTGTATGGGCCACGCACATCGGC
>CAKTNW010000082.1 GCA_934589145.1 uncultured Oscillospiraceae bacterium
AACCTGTTCCGCACGGTGTTCTTCATGCCCAACCTGATCGGCGGCATCGTGCTGGGCTATATCTGGTCCATGATCTTCGACGGCATCCTGGTGAAGTACAACACCTCCGTGGTGCTGGAGAGCAAGTATGGCTTCTGGGGCCTGATCATCCTGATGTGCTGGCAGCAGGTGGGCTATATGATGATCATCTACATCGCCGGATTGCAGTCCATTCCCGAGGATATGATGGAGGCCGCCCGCATTGACGGCGCCACCAACTGGCAGATGCTGTGGAAGGTCACCATCCCCAACATGATGAGCTCCTTCACCATCTGCATCTTCCTGACCCTGACCAACGGCTTCAAGCTGTTTGACCAGAACCTGGCGCTGACCGGCGGCCGCCCCTTCCTGCAGCAGCCGGACGGCAGCGTGATCAAGACCACGGAAATGCTGGCGCTGAACATCTACAACGCCTTCTATTCCGGCGGCGGCAACAACCGCGGCGTGGGCCAGGCCAAGGCCGTGATGTTCTTCGTCCTGGTGGCCGCCATCAGCCTGATCCAGCTTCAGTCCACCCGTAAGAAGGAGGTGCAGCAGTAATGCAGACCAGTCTCGCCAAAAAGCATGAGCGCAGCAAGACCGTTATGACCGTGGCCTTCGCCGTGATCTGTATCATCTATGTGCTGCCTATCCTCATCGTGCTGGTGAACTCCTTCAAGAGCAACGCCGCCGTCAATACCGAGACCTTCGCCCTGCCCAATTCTGACAGCTTTGTGGGCTTCCAGAACTATGTCAAGGGCATGACCTTCGGCAACTACCCCTTCGTCAAGGCGGTGTTTTACAGCCTGTTCATCACGCTGGTGTCCTCCGGACTGATCCTGCTGTGCACCTCCATGGCGGCGTGGTACGTCTCCCGTGTGGGCAGCCTGGTCAGCAAGATCGTGTACTACCTGTGCGTGTTCTCCATGGTGGTGCCCTTCCAGATGGTGATGTTCACCCTGTCCCGTACCGCCAATAAGCTGCATCTGGATACCCCCTGGACCATCCCCATCGTGTACCTGGGCTTCGGCGCAGGCCTGGCGGTGTTCATGTTCTCCGGCTTCGTGAAATCCATCCCGTTGGAGATCGAAGAGGCCGCCGTCATCGACGGCTGCGGCCCCCTGCGCACCTTCTTCCTGGTGGTGCTGCCCATGATGAAGCCCACCTTCATCTCCGTAGGCGTGCTGGAGATCATGTGGGTGTGGAACGACTTCCTGCTGCCGTATCTGGTGCTGGATCGTACCAAGTATATGACCATCCCCATCGTCATCCAGCATCTGAAGGGCAGCTACGGCCAGGTGGACATGGGCGCCACCATGGCGCTGATCCTGCTGAGCATCCTTCCGGTCATCATCTTCTACCTGCTGTGCCAGAAGCACATCATCAAGGGCGTGGCCGCAGGCGCCGTAAAGGGATAAAACCAACTGGCGAAAAGTCTTGCGACTTTTCTGCCAAAAACACACATCGATCCGCAGGGCGGGACAGTTCCTGTCCCGCCCTGTACCACACTATCATCAAAACGAGGGAAGATCATTACTATGAAACGTTCCAGTGGTATTTTGATGGCCGTCTCCTCGCTGCCGTCCCCCTATGGCATCGGCACACTGGGCAAGGCCGCCTATGATTTCGCCGACTTCCTCCACGCCGCGGGCCAGCACTATTGGCAGATGCTGCCCCTTGGCCCCACCAGCTACGGCGATTCCCCTTACCAGAGCTTTTCCACCTTTGCCGGAAACCCCTACTTCATCGACCTGGACATGCTGGTGGCAGACGGTCTGCTGAAGAAGAGCGAGATCACCCGCTGCCAGTGGGGCACCGAGCCCCGGTATGTGGACTACGGCAAGATCTACGAGAGCCGCTTCAAGGTGCTGGCTGCCGCCAAAAAGCGTGGCTGGCAGCGTGACGCCGAGGCCGTGGCCGCCTTCCGCCAGGAGAACGGCCGCTGGCTGGAGGACTATGCCCTGTACATGGCCTGCAAGCGCCATTTCGGCATGAAGTCCTGGACCGACTGGCCCGACCAGGCCCTGCGCCTGCGGAAGACCCCCGAGGTGCTGGAGAAATACCGCACCGAGCTGCGGGAGGATGTGGAGCTGTTCATCTACATCCAGTTCCTGTTCTTCCGCCAGTGGACGGCCCTGCGGGAGTATCTCCACAGCCTGGACATCCAGATCATCGGCGACCTGCCCATCTACGTCCCCCTGGACAGCGCCGACGTGTGGGCCGAGCCCCAGTTTTTCCAGATGGACGACCAGTGCATCCCCACCGCCGTCAGCGGCGTCCCGCCCGACTATTTCAGCGAGGACGGCCAGCTCTGGGGCACGCCGCTGTATCGCTGGGACGTGATGCAGGCGGACGGCTTCGGCTGGTGGATCCGCCGCATCGACGGCGCGGGCAAGCTGTATGACGTGATCCGCATCGACCATTTCCGCGGGCTGGACACCTATTGGGCCGTACCCTATGGCGAGACCACCGCCCGCAACGGCGAGTGGCGTCAGGGCCCCGGCATGGCCCTGGTCAGCGCTCTGACCGGCTGGTTCCCCGGCCTGCAGTTTATCGCCGAGGATCTGGGCTATCCCACCCCCACCGTCCAGAAGCTGCTGCACGACTCCGGCTGGCCCGGCATGAAGGTGCTGGAATTCGCCTTCGACTCCCGGGATACCAGCAACTATCTGCCCCACACCTACCCCCGGCACTGCGTGTGCTATACCGGCACCCACGACAACAGCCCCGTGGAGCTGTGGCGGCACGAGGCCGCGCCGGAGGACATCGCCTACGCCAAGCGGTACCTGGGCCTCAATGACGAGGAGGGCTTCCACTGGGGCATCCTTCGCGGCGGACAGAGCAGCGTGGCCGACCTGTTCGTGGCCCAGATGCAGGACTATCTGGGCCTGGGGCAGTACCACCGCATGAACACCCCCGGCATCCTGGGGGGCAACTGGCAGTGGCGCATGCTGCCCGGCGAGGCCAGCGACGCGCTGGCGAAGAAGATCTACGACATGACCGTCATGTACAGCCGCACGGAAAAGCGCGCGGAGAAGACGGAAAAGCCGGAGAAGACAGAGAAGACAGCAGAAAAAGAAGCGTAAGCATGACAAAGCAGGCTCCTGAAGGAGCCTGCTTTTTTGCGGCACGGCATCGGTGAATCGTTACAGGGCGGCCATCGAAAGGTATTGCGTAGGGGCCGGCGACGAGCGCTGTGGAGCGAAGCGGAACGAGTGCCCTTGGGGTATCGGCCCTATTGGAAATGCTGCGGCCATCGTTAGGGCGGACAGGGTCGTCCGCCCCTACGGACGATAACGAGGACCCGGCATGCAATACGGCGGGGCGATGTGGGCATCGGCCCCTACGGAGCAACACCGACACCCCCGCCGCCCGGACGAAACGTTTTTTGTCCTCTATTCCGCCTCGTACCGGTACATGCCCCACCAGTTGGGCATCAGCTCACCCAGCGTCACCGTCTCGCGGGCGGCGTAATCCACCATGATCTCCGTGTTCCGGTTCTCCGGCGAGAGCTGCATCAGAAACTCGCGGCACGCGCCGCAGGGCATGCCGCTGCCGCCGCCGCTGGGCGGCGCGTCCCGGAAGGCGATGAGCCGCCGGATGACGGTCTCGCCGCTGTTGACGTACATGTTCAGGGCGGCCACCCGCTCGGCGCATAGGTTCATGACGCCGCTGCACGCCTCCACGCAGAAGCCGGTGAAGATCTTGCCGCTGGCGCTCTCCAGGGCGCACACTACGTTGTGGGCGTAGAAGAACGGCGTCACCTCCTCCGGATGGTACTCCGCCCGCGCCTTTTCATAGAGCTGTTCCCAGATGTCCATATGCTTTCCCTCCCGCTGTTGATGGTGTCATCATACCATCTCCGCCGGGGATTGGCAAGTGCGCGGGACGATTTACCACTCTGCCTGGCTAGCCGGCGCCGACTTCGTAGGGGCGGGGTTCTACCCCGCCCGCCGTATCCTCCCGCCGGTTTCTTGTCATCGTTCGCAGGGGGCGATGCCCACGCAGTAGAGCGAAGCGCTCGCCCCTCCCCTGCGCAATCATATAGCACCTGCCGCAAAAAAACAGGCTCCTTCCGGAGCCTGTTTTCGTTTCTGTTGCAGCAGTCTCTTAATAGCTGCCCAGGTCGGCGGACTTGTCGCCCTCGACGCTGGTGCCGAACTCGTAGTCGTTGCCGGGCAGGATGGCGTTCAGGATCACGCCCAGCAGGGCCGCGATGGCCAGGCCCGTCAGGGTGATGTCGGCGCTGCCCACGGCGAAGGTGATGCCGCCGGTGGAGCTGAAGCCCAGGCCGCTGACGAAGATCACCGCGGCGATGATCAGGTTGCGGGACTTGGTCAGGTCCACCTTGTTCTCCACCACGTTGCGGACGCCGACGGCGGAGATCATACCGTAGAGGACGAAGCTGACGCCGCCCACGATGGCGG
>CAKTNW010000083.1 GCA_934589145.1 uncultured Oscillospiraceae bacterium
GCTTAGTAACGAACTTGGTCGCCCTTCATGCCGACCTTCTTCAGCTCAGGCAGCCAGCAGGCATAGGCCTTGTGATCCTCATCCCACCAGTTGGGATGTGCGGGGGTCATGGTCACCAACACACGCATACCTTCCTTTGTATCGGCGTTGGTCAGGGGGAAGCAGTTGTTTAGATCGATCATGCCGATGCCTTCGGGAGCGGTCATGATGGTATCGCCCTTCTCATCACGCAGGATGAGGTTCTCGTTCTTGAAGTCGATGTAGTAGGTATGACCATCGTCGCCCTTGATCACCGTGGTGCCAAAGTCGAAACCACCTTCAGCGCGCAGATCCAGCTTCTCGATGGTGCCGCGGCAGAACTCGCGAACCTCAAAGGCCTTCTTCAGTTCATCCATAACATCACTGCCGGTCTCCTTGGCGGTCAGGATCGCTTTACCGATCTTCTGAGCCTTGGTAACGCAGCCCACGTCCAGAATGTTGGTGATTTCTTCCTTGTTCATGCCCCATGTGGCAAAGCCGATACGCATCTTGTAAAGCATGCACATCTGACGGGCGATCTGCTCACCGGAATGGTCGGTGGTGGGATAGACGATGATCTCATCACCATAGAGGCTGCCCATGCCCATGGGCTTGGGGGGATGATCATAGAACGCGTTAATGGTGGTGTTCAGTTCGGGAACAGCGCGACCGTTGCCATCGGCATCCACGAACTTGATGCGCTTGGCAGGATCCTTATCGGACAGGATCGCCACCAGCATGGGGGTGAAGGTGTTAAAACCGCCCATCTCGCCGGAATAGAGGTACTCCAGCTTCTTGCCCTCGGCGGCAAATGCCTTCTGGAATGCGCGGTAGGCAAACACGGCATCGGGGCCAAAGCGGGGCATATCGGGATCGAGCATTGCCACGGGAGAGCCCAAGCCCGCCACCATGACGGCGTATGCGTCATCTCTCATCTCACTGACATCCAGCAGATCCAGCTCGATCTGCTCACCGTCATCCTTCAGACCCTGGATCATATCCAGGCCCTGCTTCAAGGAACCGCCGCCGCCTGCGCCCAGCAGGGTCGCGCCATACAGAATCTCAATAATGTCCTGTTCGTACAGCTTTCTCATTTTGAAAATCTCCTTCTTCTTGTTTTTTAATCATGTAGAGCTGTCCCTACTTGGTGATTTTACTTAATGTGCGCGCCGTTGTAGTCGATCTGTGCACCGTGATACCTGGCATCCCGCAGCGTTTTTACCCAGCAGCGGTATGCACGCTTATCTTCCGCCCACCACTTCTTGTCAGCGGGGGAGACAATAACATCAACGGACATGCCGACTTCAGTCGTAGAGTTATCAACGGGCAGATAATAGGGGTCTCCGTTCTTGTCCAGACGGCAGAATACAGAGATCAGCTCCGGCGCTGTGATCAGCACATTCTCTTCCGTCGGCTCTGTTCCCTTATACACATAGAGGTTCTCGTTCTGGAAGCAGATCGTGTAATCCTCACCCGTCTCATCGTCACAGATGACCGTTCGCCCCAAATCAAAGCCATGAACGACCTCAATAATCTTGTCTTTGATTTTTCCGCGGATCAAACGGCGGCAAGCATACCCGGCATCATTCAAAACGCCGGTCAGATCAAGCTCTGGCTTTTTCTGAATCATCTTGATGTTCTCACCGATCCTTTCGGCGGTGCTTACGCAGCCGAGCACGCTGTTATCCTTGAGCTCCTTCACACTCATTGCCCAAGTGGAGAATCCAATCTGAGAGTTGTAAATCTCGCACAGCTTCCGGCAAATCGCCTCAGATTCGGTGTCGGTTTCGCACTCGATAATACACTCGGTACAAGATTTCCCTCCAACGGTAGGCAGCGCACCCAACCCGACAGGATTCGGAGCGAAGCCGCGAGCGGCATTCAGACTGGTGTTGAGTTCGGGAACGGCTCTTCCGTTGGCATCAAAATCGAGAAGACCAATTGAAGATCCACCCTGCTGCTTTGCGATAATGGAAACCAGCATCGGAACCATCGTGTTCATACCGCCCATCTCGCCGGAATACAGATACTTGATCTCCTTGCCATGCAGCAGCATCGCCTTCTTGAAGGCATCAAAGCACGCCACCCCATCTGGACCAAAGGTACCATTCTCCTTGATCTTTTGTGGAGACCCCAAACAGGCGACCATCGCGCCATACGTTGCATCCCGTTCCTTTTCGGGGATCTCGTCCATGGAATAGAGATCGATGGAATACGAACCGGATGTTTGCTTTTTCAGCAGTTCGCGGCCGGTATCCAGTGGCCCACCGCCACCTGCACCAAGGAACGTCGCTCCGACCATGATGCTGTCGATCTCGCAAGCTGTAAGTTCACGCGGCATCTTGAAGTCCTCCTATGTAGATTATTTCTGTGTGCAATATGCACTACAGCTTAATAACTATTATAAGTCCAGTTGCGTGCGATTGTATTTATTATAAGGGCAAAAGAAAAGAGCGGCGGATTTGTCCATTTGGACAAGTCCGCCGCTCTTTTCTTTTATTATTCATTTTCGGAGTTCTTCATGCGATTGATTGCAACAGCAATCAGTAGTGGATATACGTCTGCTGGTTTAGATGGGGAATAGCCCGTATTGTCGCGGATAGAATTTAATCGATATTTTATCGTGTTGATGTGGCAGCAAAGTGCTTTTGCGGTATTGGCCATGCTGCTCTCATGGTCTAGCAAATATGCGGTCAAGGTTGTCAGCAACTCAGGTGTTGTTTCAATGTCTTCTATGATTTTTAGATAGTGAATCTGAGCTTCCCTGCAAGCAGCTTCCTTTGCGCATATTGAGGCGAAGGACACGTCCGATGGACGTAAGACGCGCTTTTGTGGGTAGATGCTTCTGGCATAAGAAGCGTACTGCATGACATCAAAGTATGCGTTATGGGCATCATTGGTCGTATTGAGGCAATCACAGCAAACCACTATGTAGTTACTATAAGAATCCGCCGACTCGTTAATGAAATCTTGCACGATAGCATCTCGTTCACCTGCCGTTTGGGGAGCATGGGCAAAAATCACCATATTGGATTCATAGTAACCGACCAAAACCGTTTTGTATATTCCGGAAAAGTACTCTGTGCATTTCCTCAGCAATTTCAAATCCGGCTCTGAAGAATCAACAGAATCAAACACCCACATTTGATTCAACTCTGCAACATTAATTTGGAACAAGTCTGCTAATCGCCTCATTTTCAAGGGGTCGTCGTCAATGATGGCTCGAACCAGCTCTGATGTTACAAGTTTTCCCAGATCCTTATTCCAAATATGGCTATATAGCTGGACAAATTCACTCGCCTGCCACAGATCTTCTCTTGATAGTAATTCATTGTACTTAAATGTATATAAATCGAAACCTTCTTTGCCCTCCAAAAGTGTTGGGCAGTGTTGCAAATAACCTACACTATCATCATAAGAGATCTTGACCGCTTGTTCGCCCTGCATTTTTTGCAGTTGTTTTTTCAGTTCCTTGCTTAATAGCTCCGATAGCGATTGCGGCCAGCACACGATATTGCTGATTGATTTTTTGTAATCTGTTAGAATAATCGATGCCTGCAAGTGGTTGCTGAGCATACGAAGTAATGTGCCTGTGTTGCGCTGCTCTGCAGGAAGATTAGAAAACCGGCGAATAAGTGTACTTACATAATTTGAACCTGCCTGTTGATCCTTGAAAATCGCATGATATATGTCGCCAATCACGTCACTATATTTATGGGTCCTTATATCCCCGGGCATGGTAATCAATACCAAATCAAGTTCATTGCAGCAGGCAATAACCCGGTCATCCACGCTTGGAAGGATCAACCCGATGTAAAAAAGGATAAACCCAACACACCCTATTGCGTGATATCTACGGATGTTTTCGCACTGCGCGTCAACATCGTCTGCTATCGTGGCAAACGAGGAAATGATCAACGCGTTCTCTTGAAATTCGGTTTGAGAGAATAATTCGTCCAGCGTACTGGTGATCTGTCCATACTCCAGCACGGTAACTGATTCAACTGGGTTTGATATTCCGGCATGACCTGCGAGAATAGTTGCGCCATACATGGATGGCAGTTTCATGACATCCGCGACCGTGATCATTCGCATCACCTCCCTAAATATTTTTGTGCAATAGTACCGAAACAAACTCCCTCAGTAATCAAAAGTATATCACAGGTTTCGTCTCAAAGTACAGCGAAAAAACAAAAGCGTATGGAAATCTTCTATATATTCCTGTAT
>CAKTNW010000084.1 GCA_934589145.1 uncultured Oscillospiraceae bacterium
CTTAATTGCCAAATCAACACACACGGAGCTGTCTTTTCCGCCGGACGTGGTCACAACCAGAGGCTTTTTGTAATACTGTTCTGACAGCCTTGCCGCCGTTCTGAGCCTGTCAAGGCTCTCATCATACCATTCGCTCATATCGTCTCCTGTTCCGCCCGCTGGAGCATGATCCGCAACGCTTCGGCGTACTCAAGGTAGCAGTCTTTATCCAGCGCATAGCCCATGCTCAGTGCAATTGAGTAATCGGTTACAATGCGCAATGCCTCATTGTAGCTCATTTTCCCACCTCATTTGTGTTCTCCAATCAAACCACCCCCGCCGCAATCAGGATGGCCCACAGGATTACCGCTGCCGAAACGGCCCCAAGGCTCATGCCGTTTAGAAACCTTGCCAGTTCTCTGCTGATCCGCCGTTCCAACTTTCCGTCCGTCGGCACTTCTTCTGTCCCCGTGCGCTTGATGATCCCCGCCGGAATCACCACTGCCGCCTGCTGGGCGGCAAGCGCCTGATTGCGCTGGGCAAGCGCCCGGTCAAATGCCGCATCCCATGCCTTTGGGTTGCCCAAGATGTCTGCCTGCTTGGCCTTCTCTGCTTCCGCCTGCCGCTCCAGCAGAATTGCTGCTTTCCGGCGCCGGTTCTGATCCCGGTCATTCGGTGTTTCGATTCTCATGCAGATTCCTCCATTTTTTATTGATCGCCGTTGAACCGGCGTGGTGTCCATCTTCTGCGATTCCGGTATACCCGGTTATCACGGTCTTTCTCCCGGTTGATTCTGTCCCGTTCCTCGCGGAATGCTATGTATTTCACGCAGTCACTGTGACACAGGGTGTGACGTTCCGGGCAATTCTTACAGAGTGCATTCATACATCCACCCCATAAGCCCGCAGAAAAGGGATTCTCGGTATCTTCGTCCTGTTTCCAACAACGAAAACAGGGAAATGAAGCAATTCCGGCTTCTGGCGGGCAGCAACTCGGATCAAATCCGGGCTACAATGCATCACCTGTGCGGCCTCTGCCGGTGTCAGGTTTGCCTTATCCATTTGCTGGATACTTTTCAGCAGTTCCGCGTCTGTCATGATACCGCCCCCTCTAGCTCTATCACCAATGTGTCATCCTCGATGTGCCAACCAAACACCCGGCAAAACACCGTCCATACCGGCATTGTTCCGGTACTGTTCTCCACGGAACATTTCCCACGGACGAACCGGCGCTTTTCGGTATTCCATGCCGCTGCCCGGAAATCCGGGTCATTTCGGAGCAGATCAACCGGGTTATTATTCGCCGTTTTCATCCTTGGCCTCCTTATCCATGTCAGCCCGCATTTTAAGCATCTTCGCCCCAGCGTTTACCAGTGCGAGGCTTTTCTGGTCGAGCTGTTTCAGCATTTCCACAGTCTCTTTGATGGTTTTCTTGGTTTCTTCGCTCATGTTATAGCCTCCTTTTCGGTGGAATTTATGGGATGCGGCGATTCAGGCTCACCGCTCAGGGCCTTATTTCAGGAGGATATGCAGCCGGTTCTGGTCTGCCCAATAGCTCAGGCTCTCAACCGGCTTATCCGCTTTCTCAAGGATTCCATCCTCAAACCACTTACCAGCCGCCACGACATTATTTTTACAGTCCCGGATGATGATCTGGGTATCATCGGTTATCATCCAGTGGCCCTTTAACAGGCCCTCTAATGTTAAGTTGTCCATGTGCTTACCTCCATGTGATTTGGTGTCGTCCTCTTTGACTGTCTAAATTATATCTTAGATATTCTAGTTTGTCAATAGTTAATTTTAGATTATCTAAGTTTTTTCTTGATTTTTTTTGATCCTGTGATATAATGGGGTCATAGGGAGGTGATCCAAATTAACACGAGGATAAAGCAAATTCGCAAGGACGCTAAATTAACGCAAGAGCAGTTCGGATCCCGAATCGGAATCACTGGAGCATCGTGCAGCACCATAGAATCCGGCAAATCAAATCCATCTGCTCAAACCATCAAGTCCATCTGCCGAGAATTTAATATCCGGGAAGAATGGCTCCGTACCGGAGACGGAAGCAAGTATACATTGCCAGAAAGCGAAACGGCGGTATATGTTGACCAACTTCTGAATGACACAGAAAACCCGCTATACGACATAATCCGGGCGATCATGAAAACGTACAGCGAGCTGGACGGAAACAGTCAGGCCGTGATCCGAAACACGATAGAACAATTTCAGGAGAACCTAAAAAAAGAGGGTCGGGGTTAATCCCCGGCCCTCTCTATATGCCGTTTTACCAGCGTGTATATCTGACTCAAAAATGTTAGGTCATTAACTTTCTGTATCATTCTAATGATCTCGTCTCGGTATTGCTGTTCCATATGTATCTCCTATTCGTCTCGCTTTGCCGAGCAAAGCCAAAACGGGAAAATCCCGTCGGTTTTTTCGGCAAAATGCTCAACTACTCCAATTGGGGGACAGTTGATCTAGCTTGGATAGATGCTTGTCTAAGCTCGGTTAAAAAATTCACCTAAGTCAAGCCTAGACAAGCTCTATTATTCTGTGCTTTCATTTTTTATCAATTTTTCCGTTTTTCCTCTTGCGCTCTCCCGTGATTTTTAGTAAAATCATATTGTGATTGAGCCGTTGTAAAATGGTATGTGGGCTCCGTCTAAACTCTTCCGTTTCTAGCGGCGGGAGGTCTTCATGGCACTGTATCATCGTCCCCACCTCCTTGCGGTGCCTATGCTTAGATTATACCAGTCCATTTATTCCAATCAATACCATTTATGTGCTCATTTAGTGCTCTTTGACGCTCAAATTGCGCCAAATCTGGAAAGGTCGATGGGAATGAGCCAGAATCAGTCTGAGCTGATACGGCAGCTCCAGCAAATGCGGATGGAGAAGGGGCTGACCTACCAGGCCATAGTAGACGCTTGCGAGATGGCCGGGGAGCCTGTGTCTATGTCCTCTGTCCGGCGGATTTTTTCCGATGATCCAGACCGTCCGGAGGCTTTCCGGGTCACCACGCTCCAGGCTGTGGCTCGGGCCGTAATCGGTAATGCATACAACGCGGAAACAGTCCCGCCGTCTGATTTAGCGGCGCTCCGGGCCTTGCTAGCTGTCCGCGAGGAGACAGACAAGGATCGGCAGCAGGGGATCATAGACAGGACAGAGCAGATAGCCCGGATGCAGTCCACCATAGATGAGCTACAAGCCGAGATCAAGCGGAAGTCTAAGACCATCAAAATCATGATCCTTTGGGCCTCTGTTATGACGATGCTGCTAATTGCGTTTTTTGTGGCCCTTGCGGTCTATGTTGTTTGGGATTTGTCGCACCCTGGGTGCGGGATATTAAGATAGGAGGAATTAAAAATGGAGCAATTAGTTGGTACGCTGCTCCTGTTGTTCGTCTTTTCCGCTATCCTGATTGGGGCCCTGATGTGGCAAAAATCCGGCACAAAGCGGGCACAGAAAAAAGCGGAAGATCAAAATCGGCAGGATGAGACCCGGCAGAAGATCGCGGAGGCAGAGGCCGAGTGGAGGAAGCAGCCCCACTCTTGGGATGCTCCAGCGGCCCCGGAAAAGCCAAAGGAGGAGCCGAAAAAGGATGATGGCGTAACATTTAAGGCCACCGGGATGGCCTACCACATGGACGGTCTAGAAAAAATCGCCGCTGAAAACTGGGACTATGAGATGACAAACGCGGAAATAAAAGAGGAGTATGAGCAGTACGACAGAATCTATAAGTACGAGTACCCGGTAGAGACCGTGGAGCTTGTTCCGGAGCCAGACAACGAGGCCGACCCAAACGCCATTGCTGTTCACATCAATGGAGAAAAGGTGGCCTATATTAAGAGAGGTAGCACCACCAGGGCCCGGAACCTCCTGGCAAGCGGAAACAGAAAAATAACCGCTGAGGTGTACGGTGGGCCCTACAAAATGGTGGAGGAGGACGATGATGGCAGGTTGACCGTCATCAAAGGCGAGAGCCCCATCCGCGTTATTATCAAGATCAAATAAAAAATGCCCCCGGTGTACCGAGCACCGAGGGCGTTTCGCAAATTCGGGGAGATACAAATTGGAGAAATCCAGATTTGAGGAATCTGCGTATTTATTATAACAGATTCCTCCCGGAAACACAAGGGGAGAATCATATGCAATGCAGGAAATGCCATTCAGAAGCACCGGAGGGGGCTAATTTCTGCCCAAAGTGCGGGGCCAAATTAACTGTAACCACAAGCGTAAAAAGC
>CAKTNW010000085.1 GCA_934589145.1 uncultured Oscillospiraceae bacterium
TTCTCGATAGGTGGTCGTTTTCAGACCATAGACGGTAGATTATATAAATAATCTTCCTCATCAAATTCCGATTTGTTTCATTATAGCAAACGATCTGCCAAAGCGCAATCGCAGCCGCCCGACACCGGGCGGCTGCGTTCCGTTCATTCGATCAATGTCTGTCGCCCTTCTGCCGCTTCAACTCCGCCAGCTCCGCTTTCATCTCCGCGATCAGCACCTTCAGCTTCTCCTCACATTCCTCGCGCGTATGCGCATACACATTCCGCGCGTGCTTCTTGCCGTCGATCCACGTCGGGGAGTAGCGGCCTTCAAACAGGTGGTCGTTGATCTGGCTGATGCAGCCCGTGCCGGGCTTGCGGACTTTGCCCATGTAAGGCTGAAAGTCAACGATGGCGGGCGCATTCGCCTGCGGCGCAGGCTCGTCCGGGAGTTCTGCTTTGCCGATGCCGCAGTCGATCTTCCGCGCGGCGGCGTGCTGCATATCAGAGGTCGAGTGCGTGTAAATGTCCATCGTCGTGGCCGCCGACACATGTCCCAGCATGGCGGAGAGCGTTTTCACGTCCATCCCTTTACATTCAAGTAAAATCAAAGCCCGCCGGAATCGCAAGATTTCGGCGGGCTTTCTATGTAAATTGTTCAGTTTTATTCAGCTGTGTCTTCGCGCAGCAGATCATTGAACAAGATGTTTATATAATTGCTGCGGCCATACAGAACACGGTCGATATAGACATCGCTGCCTTGTATACGGTAAAACACCATATAATTGCCGCTGACAAGGTAACGATATTCGCTGCTAACATCAGCGATTGAGGAAAGCAGTGTTCCCATCTCTGCAAAACTTTTCAACTGGTCGACTGCGTCCATAATGCGATTTGTCACGTGCTCCGCGGCGGAACAGTTTTGAAGCTCCGATACGATGTAGTCCCAGATATCATCCAAATCACGGCGGGACTCGAGAGAATAATGAATTCTATTCTTCATGCGCTCTTGCGCGGAAGTGCGCCCTCATATCGTCCGGTGACAGCCAGCCTTCCGTTTCGCCGGAGCAGCGCCCTTTTGCAAGCTCATTCATCAATTTCAGGGTCGCCTGCGTTTTCTCATAGTCCTGCATATCCACGATGGCGTACCGTCCGCGCCCATTCTTCGTCAGAAAGACAGGAGCGCCCACAGCTACATCACGCAGTACCTCGCTGTAATTCCGCAGATCAGAAATGGGTTTAATATTCGGCATAGCAATCAACTCCTTCAAACGTAGTATACCCCGAACTGCTGTGAAATTCAACAGCAAATTTGCAGCATTGTCGTCTATGTAAATTGTCGATTTTTGCAAAGCACTATTCTTTGCTTATTGCGGCG
This sequence comes from uncultured Oscillospiraceae bacterium, assembly GCA_934589145.1. GTDB lineage: Bacteria > Bacillota > Clostridia > Oscillospirales > Oscillospiraceae > Vescimonas. Next base: position 1,357 of record CAKTNW010000085.1, read on the forward strand.
CAGGATTTACACTGTGGATTCGATAACCGGAATTTAAACAAACCCGCTCATCCATTCGGCTGCTTCAAGACGCGATTTGAAAACGAACTTGGCTGCATCAGGGTACTTCTCAAAGAGAGACAGAATCACCGGGCGATTGTCTGTCTCATAACGCTCGACCAGCTTCACCAATTCAGAATCAAGCGCCTGCTCTGTCCACGGAATATCCGTGCGATTCTTTCCAATCCGTTCTTTGATCCCGTTCATACAGACATCCACGGGATAATCAAGAAAAATGACCGTATCACACGCCCTAAACCGCACCTCATACGTTCTGCTGTAATTTCCGTCAATCATCCATCTGTCCGTCAGCAGGATTTCATCCAGCTTCTGATCAAATTCTTCTCTTGAAATATGCGATTTGTCTGGTTTCCACCAAATATTATCCAGATGAAACAACGGCAGGCCCGTAACGTCCCGAAGCTCCTTTGAAAGTGTGCTTTTCCCGCTTCCGGGACACCCAACCACAATGATTTTCTGCCCAAGTTTCATAACTGGTTTCTCCTTTTCGCAGATTCCGATTTATTTCATTATAGCAAAACCGCGCCCAAAACACAATCGCAGCCGCCCGGAGTACACCGGACGGCTGCGTCGATTTTCGATCAATCTGAATTTATAAAACAAAATGTTTCTTCATAAGTGCGTACAATATTTTTCTGTCATCATCAAGTAATACGCTCTCTTTTTTCAAAGCATAGTGATGCGCAAATTCTGTATCTGTGTATGCGTGATCGTTGATTACAACGGTATTTTTATATCGTGGCCGCACATGGATATGTAAATGCGGGTTTGGGACTGCTTCTTTGTAAAAGTCATTTAGCAGACAACTCCAATTGCATAATTCGGCGCCTAATACCTCTTTATAGAGCCGTTCCAATCGATCTATCATGGTTTTCAGTTCCGTCCACTCAGAAATATCCAATTCTGAAAGACTGCCGCAATGCCGATTCAACACCAGAATACATCTGCCGATATAATCCTGTCTGTCCGCCAGATAGACAGACCAATATAATGACTGATATAGCAACCACTCAGTTTCTTTATAATCACACCATTCGCAGCCACGCATCACATATCTCCATAAATTCTGATTTGTCTGAATAATCAATAACCTCGGACGTTTCTATTTTAATAATCCAAGCTCTGTACGCCGGTTCAGTTCCCAAAGCGCGGTTCGGTTGCTGTCATATTTCACCATTGCATGGGCGCATGTATACTCCATCCATCCATACTCGGTGTGTTCATGGGATAAGTGCAGGGAAGTGTTTTCGACCTTTACCGCAAAGGCATATTCGGGAACGACAAAGCATTGCTTGCCCCACAGTGCTTCCGCATCCGCGAAGCAGCTGGCCGGTATGCTGCAGCAGGTGTCGAGCGGCGAATAGTCGCACGTGACGGGGATGCCCGCTTCTTCAAAGGCTTCCCGCTTCGCAGATTCGAGGATGGAGGCATCTTCATCCTCTCCACCGCCTGCGATGAACTGCCAGATATCCAGATCATTTCTTCTGAATACGCAGAATCTTGCCTGCACGTCCATGATGCAATAGGGAATGACCAGCACCTGATACCTTGCCCGCGCCATAGATTACCTCCTCTTAGTCTTTTCTGCACTGAATATGGAACTGCCCGTCTTTTGCCTGTAAGGATTCAATTTTGAGTCCAGCGCTTTCCAAAAGTCGGACGACAGAATCCGAAGACTGTGTATCCTTCTTGACGATCCCATAGGTCGTATGGAGTTTGTTGTTGCCGCCCCTGATATCCAGATCGATCATAAAAGGTTCCGGATAAGCAGAACGAATGTCACAGTCCCAGATATACATCTGTTTTCCTACTCTGAGGACACGTGCTGCCTCACAAATGGATTTCTGCTGTTCTTCAGCCGTCATGTACATCAGCGTATAGAAAAAAGTCACATTATCAAATGAATCATCCGGAAACGATAATTCTGTTGCGTCCATAAGCTGCTTTGAACAGCAGTCTGGAGCTTCTTCCAATTCTTCCTTGCAGTTATCGATTGCGGTGACTCTGTCTTTGTAAATCTGTCCAATCACGGCTTCGCCACCGCCGCCAATATCAAGAATCGAGCCGGTCAGTTTTTCTTTGATCTCTATCGTCATGTTTATCCTCACAAATTTCAGTTAATTTCATTATAGCAAACCTGCGCCCAAAACACAATCGCAGCCGCCCAACACCGGGCGGCTGTGTTCGGTTTATTCGGTCAATGCCTGTCGGCCTTCTGCCGCTTTAACTCCGCCAGCTCCGCTTTCATCTCTGCGATCAGCACCTTCAGCTTCTCCTCACATTCCTCGCGCGTATGTGCATACACATTCCGCGCGTGCTTTTTGCCGTCGATCCATGTCGGGGAGTAGCGGCCTTCAAACAGGTGGTCGTTGATCTGGCTGATGCAGCCCGTGCCGGGCTTGCGGACTTTGCCCATGTAAGGCTGAAAGTCAACGATGGCGGGCGCATTCGCCTGCGGCGCAGGCTCGTCCGGGAGTTCTGCTTTGCCGATGCCGCAGTCGATCTTCCGCGCGGCGGCGTGCTGCATATCAGAGGTCGAGTGCGTGTAAATGTCCAGCGTCGTGGCCGCCGACACATGCCCCAGCATGGCGGAGAGCGTTTTCACGTCCATCCCGTTTTGCAGCGCCAAGGTCGCGAATGTGTGTCTGAGGTCATGAAAACGCACCTGTTTGCAGTTTGCATGCTCCAGAATCAGCTGCAATCGGTCGTAGACCGAACCGGGGTTGAGCGGCAGATCCTCCAGCACCGGCGACGGGAACATCCAGCG
>CAKTNW010000086.1 GCA_934589145.1 uncultured Oscillospiraceae bacterium
TTTTCTTTTCTGCTTTCTTCCACGCCATAGGCTTTTTTCTCCCCCCGGCAGAGCCGGGGGTTCTCTTTTGTGTCCAACAGCAAAAAAAGACCGCCGAAGCGGCCTTTTTTGCACTTTACAGCCGGTACGTTCCGTTGCCGTCCGCCTCCAGCGTCAGGCCGAAGAACGTCCGCAGGGCCCGCACCATGTGGGCCGTATCCTGGGCGCCCGCCGTCTCAAAGGCGGAGTGCATGGCAAGCTGGGCCAAACCGATGTCCGCCATGTTCAGCGATACCTGGGTGTTGGCGATGCTGCCCAGGGTGGAGCCGCCCGCCATGTCCGGACGGTTGGCGTACCGCTGGAAGGGCACCTCCGCCCGTTCGCACACCGTCTGGAACAGCGCCGCCGACACCGCGTCAGTGGTGTACTTCTGGCTGGCGTTGTACTTCAGCACCACGCCGCCGTTCATCCGCACCGTGTGGTTCTTGTCGGCATACTCCGGGTGATTGGGGTGCACCGCGTGGGCATTGTCGCAGGACAGCAGGAAGCTGCCCGCCGCCATGGTGCGCAGCGTCAGACCCAGACCGTCGCAGATGCGCTCCAGGGTCTCCACCAGGAACGTGGAGGCCGCGCCCTGCTTCGTCTCGCTGCCCACCTCCTCATTATCGAACAGGCAGTACACGCAGGCGTTCCGGCTCTCCTCCGCTGTCAGGAAGCCCTGCAGGGAGGCGAAGGCGCATTGCAGATCGTCCAGCCGGGGCGCGGAGATGTAATTGCCCCATTCCACGCCGGGCTGGGGGTTATAGAGAAACAGATCGTATGTCAGCAGATCCTCCTCCGCCGCACCGGCGGCCTTGGCCACGCGGCTGCGGAAGCCGCCCTTCTCGCCGTACAGGGGCTGCATGTCCACAGCGAAATTGTACTTCATGTTGCTGTTGGCCTCACGGTTCATGTGGATGGCCACGTTGGGGATCAGCGCCGCGATGTCCTTCAGATCCACCAGATGCATGGCGATGCCATTCTCTGTCCGCACCATGGCGCGGCCCGCGATGCTGAGGGGCCGATCCATCCAACTGGCGCACAGCATACCGCCGTAGCCCTCCACGCTGAGACGGGTGTCGCTCTCTCCCGCCAGCTCAGCATTCTCCTTGATCTTGAAGGTGGGGCTGTCGCTGTGGGCGGCGGTCATCATGAATCCGCCGGGCCGGCCCTTGGGCAGCCGGAAGGCGATCAGCGACGAGCCGTTGCGCGTCACATAGTACCGTCCGCCGGGCTCCAGCGTCCACTCCTCCGTCTCCCGCAGCGGGCGATAGCCCTCCAGCTCCAGCAGCTTCGCCGTATGATCCACCGCCTGAAAGGCCGTGGGACTGGCGGCAATATAGGAAAACAGCGCCTGATTCATGGTGATATCCTCCCTTTATTATACTATTGTCGTATGTCGTTTTACTCTGTCTTGATGGCCTCCATGGCCTCGGCCTTCTCCTCCTGCACCACCAGGATGAAGCCCCACACCAGCAGCGGCAGGGACCACAGGGCGCCCCGGATGCTCCAGAAGTGGGCCGCGCCCACGCCGATGGCCGCGCCGATATGGAAGCACAGCAGCGTGGACAGGAAGAAGCCCATCCGCTTGAGCTGCTCATGGCTCTTGTTGCACAGATACTCCGCCAGCGCCAGCGACGCCTGCTTGGTGTTGTTGGTGGAGAAGATGGTGGAGCTGTAAAAATTCTGGGCGCCCCGGAAGCTGCTCCACTGGACGCTCATGGCGAAAAAGATGGGGTACAGCGCGATCACCACCTCCGTCTCCGCCGGGATGAAGCACTCCCCTATCGCCGCGGCCGCCGTGATGATGGGCGACAGCCGCCGCATGTCCACGCCCCACTTGAAGGGCAGCAGCACCGTCAGCATGGTGCCGATCACATAGACCAGAAAGGCCCCGAAGTGCTCCAGCACGTTGAAGCCCCGGCCATACAGGGCGTCGATCACCAGCTCCAGCAGGTTCATGGTCTGGGCGCTGCCCATAACGCCGCCGCGGCACATGATGGCGTAGGCCCCGAAGAAGCCGCCCACGCAGGCAAAGGCCAGATGGCGGTACCAGTCGATATTTTTTCTTTTGTAAAGAGGCATAAAGTTTCCTCCCGCGCAAATCTCTTCAACAGTATAACATACTTTCCACTATGGGCAATGGTGAAAACGACGAAAAAACGCAAAAAATACCGTTGACAACGACGAAAGATGTGGTAAAATAAGGGCAACATCGTGATACGGCTATGAGGAAACGAGTCCGCCGCAGCCACCCAGAGCGAGAAGGGGTCAGGTGCAAGCCCTTCGGGAACGGCAGGCAGGACAGCCACTTCCGAGCCTGCGGCGACGAGCCGCACGTTCCGTCCCCGTTACCGGACGACTGAGATGACGGCACAGCCGTCAAATTAGGGTGGTACCGTGAAGCGTCGCTTCGCCCCTATGTGGGGCGGGGCGTTTTTGTTTTTCAGGAGGTGAGAGATGAGCTATCACATCATCGACATGGCGTCCGATCCCCGGTGCGGACAGTTCGCCTATTTCCGGCAGATGGACTTTCCCTTTGCCGGGATCACGGCGGAGATCGACATCACGGACTTTATGGCCCGCAAGGGACAGCTTCCCTTCTTCCTCAGCTTTCTCTACGCGGTGACCCGGGCCGCCAACGCCGTGCCCCAGCTGCGCCGCCGCATCTTTGAGGGCGGCACGGTGGTGGAGTTTGACTGGTGCCCGCCCTCCTACACCGCCATGAAGCCCGACGGCGTGTACGTCTACTGCACGGTGGAGGGCGACCTGCCCTATGACGATTTCATCGCCCTGGGCCAGCGGCGGCAGCGGGAGGTGCTGGAGCGTGGCACCCTCACCGAGGACGGCGACGCGCGGGCCTTCTTCTTCGTATCCAGTCTGCCGTGGCTGCATTACTCCCAGCTGCAGCATCCGGCGGTGAACCCCGACGACAGCAATCCCCGCATCAGTTGGGGCAAGTACATTACGGCGAATGGCCGCACCACCCTGCCGGTGTCGCTGTTCGTCAACCATGCCTTGGCCGACGGCCTGCACATCTCCCGGTTCTTCCGGAATCTGGAGGCGGAGCTGGCCGCGCTGGCGGAAAGCTGGTGTAAATAATCTCTGTGCAAAGAAGCAATCTTGATCCGTGCGTAGGGGAGGGGTTCTACCCCTCCTGCCCGATAAACGATAGCCCCCTTTCCCACGTCGGGCGGGGTAGAACCCCGCCCCTACACCCACATACGGTGTATTTCCCCAAATCGAGACAACAAACAAAAAATTTATCATAAAAGGAGCGAAACACTATGAGCCATCCCTATCACGGTCTGAATGAGCTGCGGGAGATGTTCCTGAAGTTCTTCGAGACGAAAGGCCATCTGCGCCTGCCCAGCTTCTCGCTGGTACCCCAGAACGACAAATCCATCCTGCTGATCAACGCCGGCATGACCCCCATGAAGCCCTGGTTCAAGGGCGAGGAGGAACCCCCCTGCCATCGCGTCTGCACCTGCCAGAAGTGCATCCGCACCGGCGATATCGACAACGTGGGCCACACCGCCCGCCACGGCACCTATTTCGAGATGCTGGGCAACTTCTCCTTCGGCGATTACTTCAAGCATGAGGCCATCGCCTGGAGCTGGGAGTTCCTGACCAGCCCCCAGTGGGTGGGCCTGGAGCCTGACCGCCTGTACCCCTCCGTCTATCTGGACGATGACGAGGCGTGGAACATCTGGCACGACGAGATCGGCATCCCCGCCGAGAAGATCTTCCGCTTCGGCAAGGAGGACAA
>CAKTNW010000087.1 GCA_934589145.1 uncultured Oscillospiraceae bacterium
TGGTCATACTCCCGGATGCGGTCATCGCCCCGGGTGGAGTTCAGCACCCAGTTGCCGATATACACCAGGTCCAGCAAGCGCCGGAATTGCTTCTGCGTCATTTTCAGTTCCATAAAAAAGCCACCTCCTGTGGGGCAATGATTTTCGGTACCAATGATTATAGCACGGTTGTCAATGGGACGCCATACGGAAAGCGGAGAAAATCGCATCGTAATTTCCGGCAGAATTGGGAAAAACTATGGGCCGCCGCTATACAATCCCGCCGCGGTATGGTATATTGGAGATAGACATCGTATGGGAAAGGGGAACATTGCCATGAAGAAAGGACTTGCGCTGCTGGTACTGGTGCTGGCGGCCAGCCTTGTGGGCTGCGGAAGTACCGCCGGAGAGGATAGCCGGCTGACGCTGGCCCGGAGGGCGCTGCCGGATGAGCCGGAGCTGACGATGGCCGGTATCGCCAATCTGGGCGATGTGTGCCTGGTCTGGGTGACGGCGGGCGGCGGAGAGGAGCCGCTGCGGTGCTATCCGCTGGAGTTTCAGGTGACGGGAGAAAACAGCTACGCCTTCACGGCGGTGCTGGAGGCGGAGATGCCCATAGAGGATATCTATGTGTGCCACCGGGAGGGACTGGGCGACTTTGTGCTGGTGAACAACCCGGACTTTGCCCAGGTGGTGGCCACCACGGAGGACGGAGAGGAGACATCTGTGCAGGCGCTTCATGAGCTGCCCGCGGCGTTTATGCTGCTGGCCGCGGACTATGACTATCGGTTTGTGGACAAAAACGGCAACGACATGGCCGGATAGGTGAAAAAAGAGGGCCGTCCGGCGATTTTTTGCTTGTGAATGGCGCAAGAGCATAGTATAATATTATGCCAGTTAAATTTGCAAGCAAGGAGTGGGTGTATGGACGAACGGCCCATCGGGGTATTTGACTCCGGTCTCGGCGGGCTGACTGCCGTGCGGGAGATCCGCAGCATATTGCCCTTCGAGAACATTATATACTTTGGAGACACGTCCCGTGTCCCCTACGGCGGAAGATCCCGTGAAATTCTGCTGAAATACGCCCGGCAGGATGTGCATTTCCTGCGGAGCTTTGACATCAAGGCGCTGCTGGTGGCCTGCGGCACCGTGTCCAGCAACGTGCTGCCGGAGCTGCAGCGGGAGAGCGACCTGCCCATTCTGGGCGTGGTGGAGCCCGCCTGCCGCCGTGCGCTGGCCGCCACCCGCAACAAGCGTGTGGGCCTGATCGCCACCGCCGCGTCGGTGCGCTCCGGCGCGTATGAGCGTACCCTCGCCGCCATGGACGGCGACGTGACCGTCATCGCCAGGGCCTGTCCCCTGTTCGTGCCGCTGGTGGAAAACGGCCGCTACCGGGTGGGCGACTGCGTGATCGAGACGGTGGCCCGGGAGTATCTGGAGCCGCTGAAGGCGGAGGGCATCGACACCCTTATTATGGGCTGCACCCACTATCCCCTGCTGGAGGAGGTGGTGGCCCAGGTCATGGGCCCCGGCGTAACGCTGGTGGACTCCGGCGCCCAGGCAGCCCGGCAGCTGAAGGACTCCCTGACGACACACGACGCCCTGTGCAGTGAGCGGCAGGGCGGCATCACTCTGTACGCCAGCGACATCACCGGCGACTTCGGCGCGCTGGCCCCCCAGTTTTTGCGGGAACCGGCCCCCCAGGTGCTGGAAGTGGATATCGACAAATACTAAGGAGAGAGAACCGATATGAATATGATCCAAAAAGCCAAGGAACAGGTGCAGGAGCTGACGAAGCAGGCCTACACCGCCGCTGTAAAGGAAAACCTCCTGCCGGAGGGCGTCACCGTCGAGCCGTCGGTGGAGATCCCCAAGGACGTGTCCAACGGCGACTACACCACCACCTTCTGCCTGGCGGCGGCCAAGGCCATGAAGATGAACCCCCGCCAGGTGGCGACGATTCTGACACAGCACATGGCGCTGGAGGGCAGCTACTTCACCTCCGTGGAGATCGCGGGCCCCGGCTTCATGAACTTCCGCCTGGGCGACAAATGGTTCGGCGATACCGTGACGGCCATCGAGGCGGCGGGCCCGGACTACGGCTGCAGCGACATGCTGAAGGGCCGCAAGATCATGGTGGAGTTCGTCTCCGCCAACCCCACCGGCCCCATGCACATGGGCAACGCCCGGGGCGGCGTGCTGGGCGATACGCTGGCATCCGTGCTGCAAAAGTCCGGCGCGGACGTGTGGCGGGAGTTCTACGTCAACGACGCCGGCAACCAGATCGAGAAGTTCGCCAAGAGCCTGGAGGCACGGTACTTCCAGATCATCAAGGGCGAGGACGCGGTGGAGTTCCCGGAGGACGGCTACCACGGTGACGATATCCGCGAGCTGGCGCAGGCGTTCTATGAAAAAGAGGGCGAGAAGTATCTGGACTGCGACGAAAAGACCCGCCACGACGCGCTGGCGCAGTTCGGTCTCAGCGTCAACATCCCCAAGATGAAGTCCGATCTGGCTCGCTACGGCATTCAGTACGACCAGTGGTTCTTCGAGTCCAGCCTCCACGAGAGCGGCTACGTGGCCGACACCGTGGCGGCGCTGAGCGCCAAGGGCTATACCTACGAGAAGGACGGCGCCCTGTGGCTCAAGACCTCCCAGATCCTTGCGGAGAACCTGCGCCGGGCGGGGAAGAGCGACGAGGCCATCGAGAAGCTGGGCTTGAAGGACGACGTGCTGTGCCGCGCCAACGGGTTCTATACCTACTTCGCCGCCGACATCGCCTATCACCGCAACAAATTCGCCGTCCGCGGCTTCGATAAGGTCATCAACATCTGGGGCGCCGACCACCACGGCCATGTGGCCCGTCTGAAGGGCGCTATGGACGCGCTGGGCCTGGACGGCACCAACCGGCTGGACATCGTGCTGATGCAGCTGGTAAAGCTGGTGCGTGACGGCGAGGTGGTGCGCATGTCCAAGCGTACCGGCAAGGCCATCAGCCTGACGGACCTGCTGGACGAGATCCCCGTGGACGCCTGCCGCTACTTCTTCAACGCCAAGCCCGAGACCCAGATGGAGTTCGATCTGGGCCTGGCCGTCCGCGAGGACAGCGAGAATCCCGTGTACTACGTCCAGTACGCCCACGCCCGCATCTGTACGCTGCTGAAGGCGCTGGCGGCGGAGGGCTATCAGGTGAAGGACGCCGCCGATGTGGACTTCACCGTGCTGTCCGCGCCGGAGGAGAAGGCCCTCATCAAGCAGCTGGCCCAGTACCCGGTGGTGGTGCAGCTGGCGGCACGGGACTACGATCCCAGCTTTATCAACCGCTATCTCACCGAGCTGGCGGCGGCCTTCCACAAGTTCTACAACGCCTGCCGCATTAAGGGCGAGGCGGAGAACGTGCTGCTGGCGAGATTGAAGCTGGCAGACACCGCCCGCGCCGTGCTGAAAAACGGCATGACGCTGATCGGCTGCTCCGCACCGGAGAAGATGTGAAATTTGATCACGCCATTTTGAAAATTTCCTCTTGACAACCTGCGCCGAAAGTGCTAAAGTACGTCCATAATCAAAAAAGCAAACCAACGAGTAAGAGGAGTATCCGTACAGGAACCTTTCAGAGAGCCGCGTATCTGGTGGGAGCGGGGCAGCGGAATGTACGGTGAATGGACTTACGAGGGCGGGGAGAACACCGGAAACGGCCAGTAATACCCGACGGCA
>CAKTNW010000088.1 GCA_934589145.1 uncultured Oscillospiraceae bacterium
GCCATGGATCTGTGCGTCGGCGCCAAGAAGTGCATCGTCTGCATGGAGCACACCGCCAAGGGCAACCCCAAGATCTTTGAGAAGTGCCGTCTGCCCCTGACCGCCTCCCACTGCGTCAACAAGATCATCACCGAGATGTGCGTCATGGAAGTCACCGACAAGGGTCTGGTGATGACCGAGATCAACCCCGAGTTCACCGTGGATGATGTCAAGGCCGCTACCGCCTGCCCCATCATCGTGGCCGAGGATCTCAAGAGCATGATCGACTGATCCTTTTACAAAAGCAAAAAAAGAAAGCCCCATAGGGGCTTTCTTTTTTTGCGCAGAACCGGGGAGAGGGGCAATTTCGTAGGGCGGGGTGACCTCACCCCGCCGCGTACAGCACTTTGCGTCCACCGTGCGGGCCGTCGGGGCGTTAAGAAAACATGCCGGTGGCATGTTTTTAGCCTCCGATCTCGGCGGCTATGCCGCCGTAGCATCCATCTTGACTTCCACAGCAAAACTTGAGTTGTTGTACAGCTCCGATTTTCGCACAGCGTATAGCACGCCGGGAGGTAAAGGAACCGGAGGGCAAAATGCCCCTGTGTTATCGGTGGCGCAGAGATAGACAGAGGGCAGGGCACCCCAAGGGTGCTCGTTCCGCTTTGCTCCACCGCGTTCACCCCGCCCCCACAAGGCTTTATAGAAACTCTGCTGTTATTCCTCACGCCTCCGGCGTGACCAGCTTTCCGGTGCGCTGCTCGATGGGCACATAGTGATCCTTGATGGTCACGGCGCGGTAGGCGGGACGCATGATCCGGTGGCAGGTGATGACCTCCTCCATGCGGTTGGCGCACCAACCGGCGATACGGGCGGAGGCAAACAGGGGAGTGAACACATCCTCGGGGATGCCCAGCATGGTGTATACCAGGCCGGAGTACATGTCCACATTGGCGCACATGGGGGTGTCGCTGTGGCGGCGCTCCTGCACCAGGGGGATGCCCAGCTCCTCCACCTTCTGCAGCAGGGCGAAGTCCTCGGCATAGCCCTTAATCTCCGCCATGTGCTGGGCGTACTTCTTCAGCAGCACCGCCCGGGGATCGGAGATGGTGTACACCGCGTGGCCCAGGCCGTAGAGCTTGCCGGACTTATCACCGGCCTCGCCGTCCAGCAGCTTGTTCAGGTAATCCCGGATGGAGCCGTCGTCGTGGGGATCTACGTTCTCCTTGACGTACTGGAACATCTCCATGACCTTGGCGTTGGCGCCGCCGTGCAGCGGGCCCTTCAGGGAGCCCACCGCGCCCGCGATGGCGCTGTAGGTATCCGTGCCGCTGGAGGACATGGCGCGGCAGACGAAGGTGGAGTTGTTGCCGCCGCCGTGCTCGGCATGCACCATCAGCATCATGTCCAGCAGATGGGCCTCTTCCTCGGTGTACTGCTTGTCAGGCCGGATCATCCGCAGGAAGTTCTCCGCCGTGGACAGATCGTCCACCGGGAAGTGGATGTGCAGGGAATCCCCCTGGAAATAGTGCCGCTTCACCGCGTAGGCGTTGGCCACGATGGAGGGGAAGCAGCCCACCAGCTTGATGGATTGCAGCAGCATATTCTCGATGGACGTGTCGTCGGGATTATCGTCATAGGAGTACAGGGCCAGCACGCTGCGGGCCAGCTTGTTCATGATGTTCCGGCTGGGGTGCCGCATGATCATGTCCTCGGTAAAGCCGTCGGGCAGCTTCCGGGCCCGGTTCATGATCTCGTTGAAGCTGTCCAGCTCCGACTGGGAGGGCAGATAGCCGAACAGCAGCAGGTACGCCACCTCTTCATAGCCGAAGGTGCCCGCCTTCCGATGGGCCTCCACGATCTCGTTCAGCTCGATGCCGCGGTAGTAGAGCTGGCCGGGCTTGGGGATCCGCTGGCCGTCCTGAATGAAATAGCCCTGCACGCTGCCCACCTTGGACACACCGGCCAGTACGCCGGTGCCGTCGCTGTTGCGCAGGCCGCGCTTCACATCGCCCCGGTAGTACTCCTCGCCGATGGCGTATTCCTTTCGGATCAACTGGCTCAGGGAGCCTGCAAATTTTTCCAGTGTTCCGCTGCTGTTGCTCATGATGGTGTGCTCCTTTCCATAGCCACGCCCCGTGGGCGCCCCTCAAATACGAGCTCATTATAAACCTGTTGTTTTGATTTTGCAAGTGGAAATTTCATAAGATTCATTTTTGCATACTAAACAATGTGAAAATTTCGTCAAACGCAAAAAAATGCATGTCGCAAAGATACTGCTTGCATAATGGGTGCGCTAATATGCCAAAAACAACCGGGCGGGGTAAGGCTCTCTGCTGGTAAGACAGTAAAATTCAAATTTCTTGGAACAGGCATGATCTCGGTCATGCCTGTTCCGCTTTTAGCAGCTCATCCACGGGAATGTAGCCCACAAGGTCGTACTCGATATGTACCTTCTGTCTGCGCTTGCCGCTGGACTTGTCAGGTGCATCTACATAGACCGCCTTGACAAGCTCTCTGAGGGCATAGGGGGTCAGTTCCGTGAGGGTGCTGTTCCTCTTTACCCGCTGAACAAACTGCTCTATATTCTCTGCCTGTTGTTCCTGTTCATGGATTTGCTGTTGCAGACCATTGACCTCGGCTTTGAGGTCTTTTTGCTCCTCGGTGTAGTTCTTGCTCATCATCGCAAAGCGTTCATCATCCAGCCGACCGGCGACATTGTCCTCGTAAATGCGGATGAAAAGACGGTCAAGCTCTCCGATTCGCTTCTCAGCCTGCGCCAGCCGCTTCTGATGCAGCCGCAGCGATTCTTCGCTCTGCACACGGAGCTTTTGCTCCATTTCAGAACGGAAATACGCCTCATAGCGAGTGACTACCGATATGACCTCCTGAATGTGCTTCCAGACGATTTGTTCCAGTACAACAGCACGGATATAATGTCCGCTGCACTTGTCCTTGTTGGTACGATGGGTGGAGCAGATGAAGAAGTCCTGCCGCTTTTCAAAATAGCTGGTGGTAGAGTAGTAGAGCTTCTGCTTGCAGTCGTTGCAGAACACCAAGCCGGAGAACATATTGCTCTTTCCCGTTGCCGTTCTGCGGTGCCGCTGCTGCCTGATCTCCTGCACCTTATCAAAGACTTCCAGAGAGATAATTGCTGGGTGGGTGTTATAGAAAATCTTGCGATTCTCCATCGGATTCTCCCGCTGCTTCTTGTCCCAGATGGAGTTGGTATAGGTCTTGAAATTGACTGTGCAGCCTGTGTACTCCATATATTCGAGGATGTAAGCAACGGTGCTTTCATGCCAGCGATACTCGTTCTCTGGGGTTTGATGCGGAGTTTTTCTGCCCTCCCGCTGTTTGTAGGTAGTGGGGTTCAGCACCTTCTCCTTTTCCAGCAGGGCGGCAATCTGGCTCGGACCTTTTCCCTCCATACAGAGCGCAAAGATCCGCTTCACGACCTGTGCCGCTTCCTCGTCAATCGCCCATTTCTTAGGATCGTCAGAGTCACGCTTGTAGCCGTAGGGAACATTGGTGGTCAATCGTTCTCCACGCTCGCCCTTTGCCTTGTTGACGGCACGGATTTTGCGGCTGGTATCCTTGGCATACCACTCGTTGAACCAGTTCTTGATACCTGCCATGTCGCTGTCGGTGCT
>CAKTNW010000089.1 GCA_934589145.1 uncultured Oscillospiraceae bacterium
TACTGAATGAGCGAGGGCGCCACGATACCGCCCGTATGCTTGGCGGTAATGGTTTTGTATGGGCCACGCACATCGGCGACGTGGCCGCCTCCTGCGTGATTACATTCGGCCAGATATGGGGTTACAAGCATCTGGTTCCCTGCTGTCGTCACGGTATGTACCGGATCACCATCAGGCGCTCCGATGCTGGTGTTCGTCGCCGTGAACGGTGCCAGCACCGGCTTGCATAGGTTATGCTTGCCGCTCCCGACCACCGTAGGCAGCGGTTCCTCGATGTCGTGTACCCGTGGGGCCTGTCCCTTTCGTTCTCCATAGCCGGTCGGGACGATATACGGCTGGCCGCTCTTGATGGTGAATTTATCCACGCCGCGGATGATGCGCCGCATGGTGTTGTCCGCCAAAGGCCGCACCGCCTTCAAATTGTACCGCTCCTTGATTTCCTCCTTGGTGTCGAAGATGGACGGGCAAGGTAGGCTCCAGTCGATGATTTCCGCCGCACTGCGCCACGGTTTCAGCCTACCGCTCTTCACGGCTTCGCTGTCCCGCGGAGCGTGGGTCGGTTCGGGCCACACAATGGGCTTTCCGTCGCAACGAGCAATCAGGACAAACCGTTTGCGGCTGGTCGGTGCGCCATAATCAGCCGCCACCAGCTCACGCCATTCGACCTCGTAGCCGAGGCCCCGAAGCTGGCCGATGAACTTTCTGAACGTCGTGCCTGCCAGCTTCTTTACAGGCTTGCCCTTTCTGACCGGCCCCCACGTCTGGAACTCTTCGACATTTTCGAGGAAGATCACGCGCGGCCGCACCAAAGCGGCCCATCTCAGGGTGATCCACGCAAGACCACGGATTTTCTTATCAACGAGAGCCGCGCCCTTAGCCTTGCTGAAATGCTTGCAGTCGGGCGAGAACCACGCACCGCCCACGGGACGCCCGCGGCATACGTCACGCGGGTCAACATCCCAAACGGACGCCTGATAATGCTCCGTGTACGGATGGTTCGTCTTGTGCATCAGGATCGCCGCAGGGTCGTGGTTTATGGCCGCCGCCACCGTAATGCCGAGGCCAACCTCCATGCCCGTCGATGCACCACCGCCGCCCGCAAAGCTGTCAACGAAGATTTCGTCGTCAATACCGATTTGTGCGCAGTTCCTCATATCTTCCACTCCCCTTCGTGCGGCTGAAGGAACCAGAAGGTCGCCGAGAGCTGCAGGTCGTTGTTTTTTTCTTCCTGCCTCTCGTAAACGACAGCGTCGTGTTCCATCACATATTCCGCGATGTTGTGCGCAGTCTCCGCTCGGAGCATCTTCTCCATTTCAGCCTCGTGCGTTCTGGTAAAGGCGGGCACGATCTTCACCGTCCTGACCGTCTGGATGTCGTAATGGAGAACCTGCGCGATGGGCGCAGGAAACATCGCCTCAGCGCGTGTCAGGCCGCCGAGTGCATGGATGATTTTTGCTTTCAGCCTGTCAAGCCATTTCATGTGTTGCCTCCTCTCTGCTGATCTGCCGGAACTTGTAGACGAAGACCCACGGGTTCGCATACCATCCCAACTCGTCGAGTTGGTCTGCAGAGATGGTGCTGTTCCAGAGATCCCGAAAATCCATGCGCATCGCTCTGTACGGCTGCTTCCGGTCAATGCCTTCAGCCTTCAACCCGCCGCCGTCGATGTCTCCGAGTCTCTCCACGGAAACGTCTACGATTTTCAGGAATGTCCTCGCCGCCTCTTTTGGCATGAAAATCGAGGGGTTCCACTTGGAGTCGGTACTCCACTTAGCGATAAACTGGTCAAACGCCTCTCTGGATTCCGAGTCGGAGCATCCGCCGGGGAACTGGATTTTCCCGAGCGGGCCACCTGCTCGGAACTCGATCTTTGCATCCGCCTCGAAGCGGTGCGCAGACTGGACACGCCATGTCTCTCTGATATAGAGCACGTCGCCGAACCAGAACTTCGGCTTGACGGTCTCTGCCCAGTCGCGGAAGATACCGCCAGCCCCGTTGTTTCCGCACATCAGGTCAAACGTCCGGTTCTCTTCATCGCAGTCGAGGACGAACCGTGCGCCCTCGGGCTGCGGGAGAACTACGCGCCGCGTCTCAGTTTTTTTGCCGGTCATGATTTTCTGCACCATCTCCGTATTGAACAGGATCGGTTTCAGCTTTGCCACTTGCTATCCCTCCTTCTTGTAAAGCGGGTCATCCTTGCCGAGCACGGGGTAGTCTACCTGCCCGCCTTTTTTGATGACGACCCGATATTTTTTGTTGATCCCCCGCCGCGCCCGGTTTGCCAAGGCGTAAAAGCCGTCGAGGCTGGCGCATCCAAGGGCTTTCCGACACTCGGCCGCGTTGCCTCTGGTCAGCAGTTCGCCGCTGTATCGGTCATAGATTTCGTAATAATTCATCGCTCCACCTTCTCAATGCTGTCCATCGGCACCAACCGCTTCTTGTTCTCGGCGTAGTAAACGATGGCGAACGGCTTCGGGTTGATTGAGCTACATTGAAAGCCGCTTCTTTCGTACGGAGGGTCATTCCACTCACAAAAAAGTTCCGTGCAGAGCCATGTCACGCCGACGAAGACTCCGGTGAACAAAGCCGTTTTCGTGACGAACTTCTCGCAGGACTCGTAATCTTCAATCTCCTCGCCCTCCGTTGCGTCTTTCCTCCACAGTAGCGCCGTTCCCGTGTCTTCGTTGTCGATCTCGAAGTGGTTGCCGCTCGGTCTGATGTATGCGCTGCATGATACCCAATCTCCAAGCCGCAGCTTCGGCATTTCAGTCGTACTCGTAGTCACCCAGTTTCACCTCCGTTTCGCAGTCGGGGCATTCGACGTAGCCCCAGTCGTCGCCCCAGCACTCAGGGACATCGAGTTCTCGCCACGGAACCGTGACTTCTCTGCCACAGTGCGGGCAAGTAAATGTGACCGATACCGGCTTCACGTCGATGTGGAAGCCTACTGCTTTGCTCATGGCCGCGCCTCCTTTCTCTGCGGTATTTTGAATTAGCCAAGCGGCAACCAGAGGGTAGAGCAAGGCTCTACATCCTCTGGAGCATCACGCAATGATGAAAGTATTGCCGTCCTCGGCTGGAATCGCTCTATTCGGGTCTTACATCGGCTTTCTGATCTTGACGATGCGGGTAACGACATCTGTGCCACTTTCGCGGAACGCCCCCGGCTCCAGCTTGATCGCCTGCGCATACACGCTGTCGAGGAAGTCTCTGAACTCCACAGACTTCTTATCTGTGCGGAAGAACGTGCTCTCACACATGATGGCAACCAGAATACCGCCGGCGTCCAGCAGGTCATAGGCGTGGCGCACATGGTCGATGTCCTGATGCCGCGTAAAGGGCGGGTTCATCACGACGCGGTTGATAGTGCCGATTTCCTTCTTCGTCACGTCCAGAAAATCGCGGTAGCTCACGCCATAGGGCTTCTCGGACAGATACCGTTTCATGTCGGTGTTCAGCTCGATACAGCACATACCGGCGGGCCAATGCTCCCAAATGACATCCGCCAGTTGGCCGTTGCCGCAAGACGGCTCCAGTACCTCGGATGCGCTGTCGATCTCGGCCATCTCGCACATTCGCTCGGCGACGGCGCGGGGCGTCGGGAAGAACTGATACTCG
>CAKTNW010000090.1 GCA_934589145.1 uncultured Oscillospiraceae bacterium
GGGGAATGGGGTGAAAAGCCCCGCGAGCGGGTCACTGTGAAGCTCCCACGAGGAGATGAGTCAGAATGCCCGGACGGCCTTGGACGCTCCTGCCCACACCGGGAGCCGAGAGACACCAAGGGGTCTTTGCGCCCTTTTCTACGTCTGTACGGCTCGCGTAGGCGGGTGGGTACAGACGTTTTTTTCATGCAAAAGGAGGACGAAAAGATGAAAAAACGCGCATTATCCCTGCTGATGGCCCTTGTGATGGTCATCGGCCTGCTGCCTGCCACGGTCCGGGCGGCGGAAACGGAGACGGACGAGCTGCCCGTCACGCAGGCGGCTGCGCCCGAGGCGGCGGATGGCACGTTGAGCGGCAAAGGTACATTTGATGAGCCGTATCTGATCTCCAATGCGGACGATCTGAAAGCCTTCCGCGATCGGGTCAACGGCGGCGAAAACTCTGCCTGCGCCAAGCTGATGGCAGATTTTAGCCTTGCGGGCGAGGAATGGACCCCCATCACCAGCCTGATCGGTTATCTGGACGGCGATGGCCATACCATTTCCGGTTTGACCTTGAAGGGTGGGAATACTTACACTGGGTCTATTAATACTGGTTTAATTGGAGAACTAAATGGCTCTATTATTAATTTACACATAGAACAAGCAGAAGTCAGTGGTGTAGGTAGGGGCAATAATGTCGGAATCCTTGCTGGAAGGATTGCAGATAGCAGCGAAAGCAAAATTGATAATTGCACCGTTAGCGGTAAGATTACCTGTACCAGTGGTGGATCTACTACGCTCATGGGTGGTTTGGTTGGCAAGGTGAATGGATCAAATGATACCCCTGCCAAATTGAGTATCAATAATTGTGTCAGCAACGTGGAGTTAAGTTCGGCGAGTTCCACCTATGCTGGCGGTTTGCTGGGTTCGGTACAGTCTAGTACCAGTGTGAGTATCTCAAAGTGTGCCGTGCTGGGCAGCTTTTTAGGTTCTGGATATAGCAGTGGTCTGATTGGGTACTTTACTCAGCCGAGTTCGATTACACTTAAACTATCAGACAGCTATGTTAGCAGCAAAGTTAGTAAATATATTATTGCGAATAATTCTACTACTGCGCCCAAAAGTGACTCTTCCTGTGAAAGATTCTATTGGAACAGTTCAGGGTACAGTAGTACATACATGATCCCTTCTATCATTAATGGAGGAGAAAATCTGTTTGCTAGCGGGTCTGTAAAATGCACATCAACAGATGAATTAAAGACCAAGGTTTCTGCTTTGGCGGATTTCGCTGTTCGCGAAGGCGAATTTGATGGCTACCCCGTTCCGGTGTGGAATCCTGCATCTGCGCCCGAGCCTATCAAGCCCCCCTTCTCCTGCGCCCTGACCTTCACCGGCGTAGAAAACGACCGGCTGACGGTCAAAGACAGTAAAGGCAATCCTTTAACAGCTACAGATGGTGTCTACACCCTCTCTGCGGCGGGTAATTATACCTATTCCGTTACATTTGATGAAAAGTCCGATTACAACAACATCGGGGATACCGTTTTCACCGTGGGTGAAAACGATACCACGAAGACCATTGCGGTCAAGCTGACCTACAAGACCACCGAGCCCTCCGGTACCGGCACGAAGGAGTCCCCCTACCTTATCGGCACGGCAGAGGAACTGCGCTGGTTTGCCGAGCGGGTGAACGATCTGGACACCGCCGCGGCCAAGGCGTATGTAAAGCTGACGAAGAACATCGAGGTCCCCGGCTCCTGGACGCCGCTGACCTTCAGCGGCCACTTTGACGGCGACGGCCACAGCGTGAAGATCACGGTGGACGACCCCAGTCTGCGCTATTTCGGCTTCTTCGGCTGTCTGGACAGTAAGCTGGACCGGGACAGCACCACGTCCATTGATGAACAGCCCACCGTGGTGGTGGAGAATCTGACCGTGGACGGCACGGTCTACTGCTCCGAGCCCTATGCTTATGTGGGCGGTATCGCGGCGCGCGCCCGGGGCAAGGTCGAGATCAAGAACTGCGTCAACAACGCCACCGTTTCTTCTCTGGCACGGGGCAGCGCAGGCGTTGGTGGTTTGATTGGCGGCTATGATGACGGCGTAGATTACGTTTACGAAAACATCCGCATGACCGTGGACAACTGCACAAACAGCGGTACGATCATCGTCACCGGTGATAACGAGAAAGCCTTTGTTGGCGGTCTGGTGGGTGCCAACGCAAACTGCGTGCAGGTCAACAACAGCAAGAACACCGCCACCATCAATGCTCCCGGCTGCACCGTGGGCGGCCTGCTGGGCGAGGCGGGCGCGCAGACCGGCGGCTTTGTGCCCACCATCAAGGACAGCAGCAACAGCGGCGTCTTGCTCGGCGCGGCGGGCAAGACCAATAATCTCTACGGCAAGGGCACCATCCGCAGCGGCTATCTCATCAACAGCGGCAGCAACACCTACACCGGCAGCAGCGAGTCCGAGGACGAGCTGCTGAAGGAATCCCGAAAGTACAACGATGTGCTGGCGGTGCCCGCCACCGCGCAGGTTGGCGACGAGGTCGCGCTGTCGCTCAAGAGCGGCGAACCCACAGAAGGCATCACCGTCACCTGCTCCGTGGGCGAGCGCGACATCAATAGGGATTCTCTCAAGGTGGATAGCAACGGAGTGCTCAAGCTGAAAGAGCTGAACACCAGCGGCAAGGTCATTGAGGCAACCGCTACCATCACTTGGAGCAAGAACGGCAAGAGCCTGAGCAAGCCGGTCACGGTGAACATTTACCCCGCCGCTGTTGACGGTATCAGTGCCCGCAAGACCTTGATGAATAACATTGCGGCAACTTACACCAACAGTTCCAGCGACTGGGTCGTATTCGATATGGCTGCCTATGCCAAACTGGTTGGCACCACGGTAGAAACCAGCGTCGACGCAAGAACCAATTATCTGAATCTGACCATCAACGAGCTGGCGGGCAATACGCCGCTCGTGACCGACCGCGCCAAGGCGGAGATCATCCTGGCCGCTCTGGGCGTGAACAGCACCAAGCTGAAAACCTTTGACGGCACAGAATACAGCAACGCTGCCAAGCTGGCAGATATGAATCTGGGCAGCAGCCACTACACCGCGCCTTGGGTGCTGCTGGCGGAGCAGGCGGGTCAGCTCAAGCTGACCGATGCGCAGAGAGCCAATATGATCGCTCTGCTGACGGACAGCGCAAATCTGGGTAAGGACGGGCTGTTCTTTACCAAATGGGCGGGCGAAATCTTTGCTGATCCGGACACCACCGGCACGGCACTGGCAGCTCTTGCAGAGTACAACACAAGCGAATATCCCAAAGTGCAGGCTTTCGTGAACAAGGCTGTTGAAGGTCTGAGCAAAGCACAAAACAGCAACGGCTCCTACGGCAACGTGAACTCCGACGCCATGGTCATCATTGGCCTGACTGCCATCGGTATCGACCCCGCCACTAACGCCCGCTTTGTCAAGGGCGGCTGCTCTCTGGCGGATGCGCTTCTGCTGTACGTCAACAACACGAGGAACGGCTTTACCACGGCGGCAGTCGGCGCGGTCAACGGCGAGTCGACACAGAAGGCTGCGGCGCTTGCG
>CAKTNW010000091.1 GCA_934589145.1 uncultured Oscillospiraceae bacterium
TCGGCGGAGTTGACGATGGGCTTGCCGTTGGTGCGGTTATAGACGTGGATACCGGCTTCGATGGCCTTCTTGTTGGCGGTATCGAGCGCCAGAGGCACGTTGTTGAAGTTCTCCTGCAGCAGCTTGACCGCCCAGGTCATCAGCTCGGGGCCGTTGGACTCGGCAGGGCCGATGTTGACGTCCAGATAGGTGGCGCCGGCCTTGATCTGCTCGGCGGCACGCTTCAGGATGGGCTCGGGGTTCATGGTGTTCATGGCCTCGCGGATCACGGGGCTGATGCAGTGGATGCGCTCGCCGATGGTGACGAACTTGGGGGAGTTGGGGTCGCGCTGCTTGTAGGTGACGCCCATATCCACCACGTCGATCTTGGGGATGGACATGGAGATCTTCTCGAAGTCCAGAGGAGCGTCCGCGTCCACGACCTTCTTCTCCTCGGCGGGCTTCTTGGAGGCGGCAACAGCCTCGGCGGCCTTGATGTACTCGCCGTCGCGCAGATACTTCACCAGCTCCACGGCCTCGCGGGTACCGACCACCACGTTCCAGTCAGGCAGCTTATCCTGAATGTCGCCCTTCATCACGGCGGCCTTGCCGGGGATGATCAGGGTGCGGTTGTTGATCTTACCGGCGATGTCGTACTCATCGAAGAACTTCTTGATGGAGCCGGAGGAGAACTTACCGGCGGCCCACGCGGTCAGCACGGACATACCGGACGCGTCGGTGATCAGCAGGTTGATGGGCACCTTGGAGCGCTCCAGCTCGCCGGACACCAGGAAGTAGGTCAGGGCGAAGTCCACGGTCAGGGCGCAGGGATCGTCGGGGGTCGCGCCGTTGATGGGATAGATGCCCGGCTCCACCTTCATGGGCTTCTGAGGATCGGTGAACACGTTCTGGCGCAGGCCGTACAGGGGCAGAGCCTCGGCATAGCGCATGGTCTCCATCACCACGATGGAGCCGTACTTCATGGTGAACACGGAAGCCAGCGCGGTCTCCATATGCACGTCGCCCTTGCACAGCTTGGCCAGGTTGACGATGGAGGGATAACCGAAGGTGCGGTCGCCGTCCTTCAGGGCGGTGCGGCGCACCAGCACGGCGTTGGCGAAGGTCTCCTTGATGGTGGCACCGGTCACGTCGATGACCAGGTTCTTGTTCTCCAGCTTCTCCAGCGCGGCCACGGTGTCGTGGATCTCGGCCAGGTCGGTGCCCTTGACGCCCAGCACCACACCGGCCTCCACAGCCAGGGCGCTCATGGCCTCGTAGTTATCCTTGTTGGCGCCGTTCAGCACCGGCTTGGTGTCGCCGATGGCGGCCAGGGCCAGCTTGGCGTTGTCCACGCTGTCGGTGTCGATGATGACGGCACGCTCGGTGGCGGCAGCCTTTTTGCACAGCTCGGCCAGACGTGCGCCGTCGCCGCCGTCGTGAACCAGCAGGAACTCCACATACTCACGCTCACCGATACGCTCGTAATCCACGGCCTTCATCTCGGCGATCTTGGCGTCCACAGCAGCGTCGTCCATGCAGGTGCACAGGGACACGGCAAAGCGGTTGCGGTTGACGAAGGTCTTCTCATGACGCATCATGACGGTCTCGCCGCCCAGCTTCATGCCGCCCACCTCGATGGACTTCATGGGGGGCGCGGTCGCCTCGCTCAGCAGGGCGATGGCCTCGTCGGACATATAGGGGCACTTCTCGATGGGCAGAGCGCCCTGGGCCACCTTCATGCAGAATGCCATACAGGTGGGAACGCCGCACTCCTTGCAGTTCTTCTTGGGAGACAGCTTGAAAATATCTAAACCTTTAACAGCCATTGTTTGGTTCCTCCTTTCCGCGTCAGACCAACTCGCCGATCATAGCGGCGATGGTGCGGATGGCTTCGGGGTGGCGCATAATGACGGCGTCGGAGCCGCTGGCCAGCACGGCGGCGGCGGTGACGATCTCCATCTCGATGCCGCGCTCTTCCTGAGAGCCCCACTCGGGCATGTCAGCCTCGGGCATGATGGACTCCTTCACGCCCCAGGTGTCGGCGGACACGGGGGTGATGATGGGCATCTGCAGCATGGCGTCGGACTGGCTCAGGGCGGCGTCCTTCACGCGATCCAGCGTGGAGGCCACATACTCGAAGCCGTAACCGGCGGCGGCGGAACCGATGTTCATGACGATGGACTGCGCGTTGACGCCCAGCTGGGTCATAACGGTGTTGAGCTGCTTGGCCAGGTTGATATCCACGGCGGACTCGGCGCCCACCTTCTGGCTGTAGGCCAGACCTGCGCCTGCGCCGATGGCCTTATAGTTCTCGTCACGGGCGGACAGCACCAGAATGTTCTTGCCGGCCAGCGCCTCGGCGATCTTGTTGAACAGCTCGGTATCCTTCTCGATATTCTTGCAGCCCATGATCACCAGCGGCATATCGGTGGCGTCGGCCACGGACTTGGCCAGCTCCACGCACTCGTCAACGGACTTGTTCTCGCCGTTGGGGTCGGCGCCCTCCAGGTGCAGGCAGATAAAGGAAGCACCCTCCATGGTGGCGGCGCGCTTGGCCATGTCGGCCACGGTGGCGCAGCCGTCATAGAACTTCTGCTCGCCGGGCATGGTGCACATGGCCATACCGGCGTCGGTCAGCTCCACGCCGATCTTGGGCGCGTTGGTGATCTCGCCGTCAAACGTGTGGAACGCCAGCACGTTCTGGCCGCCGATGGCCACCGCTTTTTCGCCAACACCCAGAACCACTTCATTGATGTGGGCGTTGTAGGCTTGCTTCTTGGGAACGAAAGACATCTTGACAAATCCCCCTTGTTGATGTTTTTTGTTGTCTTTTTTACAGATTCAGTTCCTTGATGATCCCGGCCAGCGCCTTTTTCACCGGCGCGTCGTCGGGCACCTGGGAACTGGGTTTTCCTTCGCAGTCATAGGCGTAGACCGTTTCATCCTGGGGCAGTACGCCTGCCAGCTCCAGGCGGTATTTTTCGATCTCCTCCGCCACGCCGGGGTTCAGCTCCCCGTTGGGCGCGCGGTTGACGATCAGCTTCATGACGCCGGGCTTCAGCTCCAGGTCACGGATCATCTCGGCGAGGCGGCCCGCCGCCTGAATACCCCGCCGCGAACAGTCAGAGATCAGCAGCATGGTGTCCACATGAGGCAGGGTGCCGCGGCTGATATGCTCCAGCCCGGCCTCGTTGTCGATGACCATATATTTGTAGTTGCCGACATACTTGTCGATCTGGGTCTTCAGTACGCCGTTGACAAAGCAGTAGCAGCCCTTGCCCTGTGTGCGGCCCATGACCAGCATGTCATAGTCGTCCTCCTCCACCAGCGCGGAGCTGAACTTCATCTCGGCGTAATCGGCCTTCGTCATGCTGGGCGGCACGGTGCCGTTCTTCTCGGCCTGGGCCATCTCCTCGCGAATGTCGCCCAGGGTGGTCTCCACTTCCACGCCCAGCACCTCATTCAGATTGGAGTTGGCGTCGGCGTCCACTACCAGCAGCGGGCCCTTCCCCGCCTTGCACAGATAGTCGATCATCATGCCGCAGGTGGTCGT
>CAKTNW010000092.1 GCA_934589145.1 uncultured Oscillospiraceae bacterium
TGGTATTCTGCACAATTTGACAGGTAAAAGTTCGTTGACTTTTTCGATTGAAAAATGTCATTTCATAACAGCTATTTGCAGGAGCGTGTGGTATGTTTGGGGTGTCAATGGCGGGCAATACGATCACCTGTTATAAAGAATAGGAGGACATTATGATAACAGGCTGCCTGCAGCAAAAAAACGGTTTTTACTATGCGGTTCTGTACCTGAAAGTCGATGGACGCCGCAGATGCAAATGGATACCCATGAAACTGCCCGTTCAGAACACCAGCCAGCGTAAGGCACAAAAAGCCTTCGATGAGATCCGGCTGCAATACGAGCGCGAGGAGGAAGAACGCCTCGAACGGGAGGCCAAAGCAAAAGAGCTTGCCAAAAACACGCATCCGGATGCCTTGCTTCTGTTCACCGAGTATATGGAAAAGTGGCTCCAGTCCACCCGCACCTCTCTGGCCACCGCAACCTATCAGAGCTACTCAAATATGATCCGAGCCAGAATCCTGCCGTACTTCACGCCGCTGGAACTCCAACTGCGGGAAGTGACGCCGCAGCACATTGAGGATTTTTACCAAAGCATTCTGGCGGATCAATGTACGACCAACACGGTCATCCACTATCACGCAATTATTCGCAAGGCGCTCCAGACAGCGGTCAAAAAGGACATCCTGCTCAAGAACCCTGCCGACAAGGTAGATCGTCCCAAAAAGAATGTGTTCCACGGCAGCTTCTACAGCGAGGAGGAAATGCTGACTCTGTTCGATGCCATATCCGGCGATCCGCTGGAACTGTGCGTGAAGATTGCTGCATACTATGGTCTGCGGAGAAGTGAGGTCCTTGGACTCCGCTGGAGCGCCATCGACCTGGAACACAAAACGATCTCCATCAGCCATAAAGTCATCGAGGCAGAGGTGGACGGCAAATTTGTACCGGTAGGCGAGGATGTTCTGAAAACCAAATCCAGCTTCCGGACGCTTCCACTGATTCCCGCAGTCGAGAGCCTCCTGTTGGAAGAAAAGGAAAAGCAGGAGATGTACAGGCGGCTGTTCAAAAAGTCCTACTGTCAGGACTATCTCGACTATATCTGCGTTGACCAGTGCGGCAAGCTCCTGCGCCCAAACTATGTAACAGAGCATTTCGCGTGGCTCATCGAGAAATACGAATTGCGGAAAGTCCGCTTTCACGACCTCCGGCATACCTGCGCCAGCCTGCTGCTCAGCAACGGCATCTCCATGAAGCAGATCCAAATCTGGCTGGGACACAGTACATTCTCTACCACAGCGGATATTTACGCACATCTGGATTATTCGGCACAGGAAGCCTCGGCCAATGCGATGAACGGGATGTTCAGCCGAGCTGGGGAAGAGGAGCGGTTGGCATAAAGAAAAGCCTGCAGCGGCTCGCTGCAGGCTAATGGCGGAGATGGAGGGATTCGAACCCCCGGACGGTTTGACCCGTCAACTGATTTCGAGTCTTTTAACCTGCTTATCAAGACCGGGCAGTTTCGTGCCGGTTTCAGCTCGTTTCGTCTGCGCCGAAAGCCGCATAAAATAAGGCTTTTTCGCCCCGAAAGCCTTGCCGTGACTGCGTTTTTTCAAGGTGGGTTCAAGTCGGCATTTTTGCCGATTTTGGAGAGAAATCAGGGGAGATAGGAGAGAAATAAAGAGAGAAGGCAATACAAAAAAACACACACCGCAGAAAGGACTTCAAGCCGACGAAATCTATTTTTGAGGTGTTAGAAATGAATGACTTCTCCGTTAACTGGGACAGTGTGCCCGATATATTGACCAAGGATCAGTTTTATCAGCTTTGCCACATCAGCAAGTCTACGGCGCTGTATCTGCTGAGAAGCGGCAAGGTGCCCTGTGAGTGGACCGGCAAGAAAACTCGGTGCTACAAAATCAAGAAGGAAGATGTAAGAACCTACTTGGAGAAGCGTGGGGTTTTCCCGGAGCTCTACTCTGCGCCGAAAGGCTGGTACGGCACGCACTATGTGGTGCGGCTTTCCAAGGAGCTGCCGGAGGATGTGCTCCGGCAAATGCGCAGCTATTATGAAATGCTGCTGCGAAAATACAAGGATGTGGTCACGGTGCGGGAGGTTGTGGCTCTGACCGGCTACGCCCGAACCACGGTCAACAGCTGGTGCAACCAGGGACCGCTGAAATCCTTCCGAAAAGGGCAGCGGTTTTATATCCCGAAGGTTTTTCTCGTGGACTTCTTCTGCTCCCTGTCCTTCCGCTCCATCACCCGCAAAAGCCTTTGGCATATCCAGACGCTGAACGATTTTCAGCGAATACTGATACGGAGATAATAAGGCGTGACTTTGAGAAATCGCTGTGCGCTGCAAAGTTCACCGCAAAAAGTATAGTGCAGAAGCAAAAGTTCGTTGCAAAAAGTGTGATTTATTAGCAAAAGTTCGTTGTAATTTTTGCATTGCTGTGGTATACTATATCCGTGATATGGTATGGGAGGTGCGGATATGTACCGGATCGCTATTGAGAAATTGTTAAAATGGAAGGAAAGCAAGCGCCGCAAGCCGTTAATTATCGAGGGCGCACGGCAGGTCGGCAAAACTTGGCTGATGAAGGAGTTCGGCAGGCTTTACTATGCCGACACCGTGTATATCAACTTCGATTCTAATGCAAGAATGGCGGAGCTTTTCGCTTCCGATTTGGATACCAACCGCTTGATTATGGGGCTGGAGCTGTATGCCGGTCGAAAAATTGATTCGGAGCATACGCTTTTGATTTTTGATGAGGTGCAGGAGGTTCCGAGAGCACTCAGCTCTCTGAAATACTTTTATGAAAATGCACCTGAGTATCACATCGTATGTGCAGGCTCTCTGCTCGGCATTGCGTTACACCAAGGCACCTCTTTCCCGGTAGGGAAGGTTGATTTCCTAAAGCTCTATCCGCTTTCGTTCAAGGAGTTTTTAATGGCGACCGACAAAAAACGCTTTGCGGATTTGCTCGATCAGCAAGACTTCCAAATGATAACAAGCTTTAAGCAGACCTATATCGATGCCCTCAAGCAATATTATTTTGTCGGAGGAATGCCTGAGGCAGTACAGAGCTTTGCGGAAAGCAAGGATTTCAATGAGGTGCGTGACATACAAAAGAGAATCCTTGCTGCCTACGAACAGGATTTTTCAAAGCACGCACCCAACGACATTGTTCCCAAAATTCGTATGCTGTGGAACAGTATCCCCTCTCAGCTTGCAAAAGAAAACAAGAAGTTTGTTTACGGCCTTGTCCGGGAAGGCGCTCGTGCAAAGGATTACGAAACCGCCATTATGTGGCTTTCCGATTGCGGACTCGTTCATAAGGTCAGCCGTGTAAATGCTGCCGGCATCCCCCTAAAGGCCTATGAAGACTTGAAAGCCTTTAAGTTGTTTGTTGTTGATGTGGGCTTGCTTGGTTGTATGGCAGGGCTTCGCCAGCGCACCTTGCTTGATGGGAACGACCTCTTTGTTGAGTTCAAGGGCGCTCTTACA
>CAKTNW010000093.1 GCA_934589145.1 uncultured Oscillospiraceae bacterium
ACGCCGTCGCCCTCGGCCAGCACGGCCACCTCGGAGTCCAGGCAGATCTTGTGCTCCATACCGGTGCCCACGATGGGCGCCTCCGGCTTCAGCAGAGGCACGGCCTGACGCTGCATGTTGGCGCCCATCAGGGCACGGTTGGCGTCGTCGTTGGGCAGGAAGGGGATCATGGCGGTGGCGATGGACACCATCATACGGGGGCTCACGTCGATGAAGTCCACATTCAGGCGATCCACCTCCACGATCTCGTCGCGGTGGCGGCAGGTGATACGGCGGTTGGTGAGGCAGCCGTTCTCGTCCACAGGCTCGGCAGCCTGACCGACGATATACTGATCCTCCACGTCGGCGGTCATATAGGTGATGTCGTTGGACACCTTGCCGGTCTCGTGATCCACGGCCCGGAAGGGTGCCTCGATGAAGCCGTACTCGTTGACGCGGGCGTAGGTGGCCAGATAGGAGATCAGGCCGATGTTGGGGCCTTCAGGCGTCTCGATGGGGCACATACGGCCATAGTGGGAGTAGTGCACGTCTCGGACTTCCATGTTGGCGCGCTCACGGCTCAGACCGCCGGGGCCCAGGGCGGACAGACGGCGCTTGTGGGTCAGCTCGGCCAGGGGGTTGGTCTGATCCATGAACTGGCTCAGGGGGCTGGAGCCGAAGAACTCCTTGATGGCGGCGGTCACGGGCCGGATATTGATCAGGCTCTGGGGGGTGACGATGTCCAGATCCTGGATGGTCATGCGCTCACGGATGACGCGCTCCATACGGCTGAAGCCGATGCGGAACTGGTTCTGCAGCAGCTCGCCCACGCAGCGCAGGCGGCGGTTGCCCAGATGGTCGATATCGTCACGGGTCACAAGACCGTAGGCCAGCGCGTTCATGTAGTTGATGGACGCGAAGATATCGTCGATGATGATGTGCTTGGGCACCAACTGGTCGGCGTGCAGCTTGCACTGCTCCATCAGCTCCTCGCCCTGGTACTGGCCCAGCAGCTCCTGCAGCACGTCGAAGCGGACACGCTCCTTGATGCCGCACTTCTCGCGGGGATCGAAGTCCACATAGCGGGACATGTCGCACATGCCGTTGGAGGTGATCTTCAGCACCTTGCCGGTGTCCAGGGTCACGGTGACCTCCTTCACGCCGATGGCGTCCATCTCGGCGCAGTCGGCGGCGGTCAGCACATGGCCCTCTTCAAACAGCAGCTCGCCGGTGGCGGGATCGGCCACGGGCTCCTGCAGCATCTGGCCCTTGGCGCGGGCCCAGAAGGTCAGCTTCTTGTTGAACTTATAGCGGCCCACGGTGCTCAGGTCATAGCGCCGGGGATCGAAGAACAGGTTCTGGATCAAGGTCTGGGCGGAGTCCACCGTGGGGGGCTCGCCGGGACGCAGCTTGCGGTAGATCTCCAGCAGGGCCTCCTCATAGGTCTTGCAGGTATCCTTCTCCAGCGTCACCACGATGCGCTCGTCATCGCCGAAATGCTCCAGGATCTCCGCGTCGGTCTTCAGGCCCAGGGCGCGGATCAAGCAGGTGATGGGCAGCTTGCGGTTCTTGTCGATACGGACCCAGAACACCTCGCTGGTGTCGGTCTCGTACTCCAGCCACGCGCCGCGGTAGGGGATCACGGTGCTGGTCAGCAGAGGCAGATCGGTCTTGAGGTCGATCTCCTTGCCGTAGTAGATGCCGGGGGAGCGGACGATCTGGCTGACCACCACGCGCTCGGCTCCGTTGATGACGAAGGTGCCGGAGTGGGTCATCAGGGGGAAGTCGCCCATGAAGATCTCCTGCTCCTTGATCTCGCCGGTCTCCTTGTTGTGCAGGCGCACCCGCACCTTCATGGGGGCGGCATACGTGGCGTCACGGGCCTTGCACTCCTCCACATCGTACTTGGGCTTCTCGTCCATGGTGTAGTCGATGAAGCTCAGCTCCAGGTTGCCGGCATAATCCGAGATCACGTCCACATCAGAAAACACTTCCCGCAGGCCGGTCTCCAGGAACCACTTATAGGAATCCTTCTGGATCTCCAGCAGATTGGGCATTGCCACCACTTCTTCGTGCCGGGCAAAGTTCTTGCGTACTGTCTTGCCGTAGTACTTGTCCTTGGCCATGTTAGTCCATCACGCCTTTCTGTTTGTTGTGCCGCCCCGGACGCCCCGCCGGGCCGTCTGAGGCTCTGTATTTCAAATTTTACCAAACGAATTCAGTCCGCCGTTTGACACACGCGGTTTTGTTGCCATTTTTGCATCAAACCACTTGTTTTTCCCTCTTGGCGGTGGTATACTGAGCATGTAAAAGGGGATATGTCCCCATCATCTCAATATAAGCGTCTTAGTTTACCATATTTTTGATGGCATGTCAAGATAAACTACGGAGGCGGGCAAAATTTTTGCCCGCCTCCGTTTGGTTTTTATATCCGGTTTTCCCGCTGCGCCGCGCTGCCGAGGGCGTATGCCCGCTCCATGACCGGCAGCGAGGTGATGTCGTCCGGCGCTCTGGTGCCGCAGGCCAGCAGATACCCGCCGATCCTGTTTCCGCCGGCGCAGAAGCAGGCGGCATACTGCCGGAAGCTGTCCAGCATGGTCTCCATGCCACTCTCCTCCGATGCCGCCCCGGTGGCCAGCAGATAGAACGCCTTGTTCCGCAGATGCGGCTCCACCGCGAAGGTGCGGTCGATCACGCGCTTCATCAGGGATGTCCAGGTGTAGAAATAGACCGGGGACGCCAGCACGATCACGTCGTTTTCCTCCAGTGCCGCATAGACCTCCCGCATGTCATCCCTCTGCACGCACCGCCCGCCGCTGCTCCGGCAGGCGCTGCAGCCCCGGCAGTCGCCGATCGTCTTTTCCCGCAGAACGATCTCCGTCACCGCCGCGCCGCCGTCCTTTGCGCCCCGGGCGAACGCCGCCGCAAGCTTGGCCGTGTTGCCGTTCCTGCGGGGGCTTCCCATCAGGATCAGCACCTTACGCATTTCCGCAGCTCTCCCCGTCGCTGATCGCCTCCCGCTCCAGCAGCACCACGCTCTCCACATGGGCCGTTCTGGGGAACAGATCCACCGCGGCGGCCCGGACGGCGGTATAGCCGTGCTGGGCGAAGCGCTTCACGTCCCGGCCCAAGGTGGCCGGGTCACAGGAAACGTAGACGATGCGCCTGGGCGACATGGCCGCCGCCGCGTCCACCACCTCCGGGGCAAGGCCCTTCCGGGGCGGATCGACGCAGATCACATCGGGCCGCAGGCCGCGATGGGTCAGCTCCGCCGCCGTCTCCTTGGCATCGCCGCAGAAGAACTCCACGTTCTCCACGCCGTTTTCCTTAGCGTTCTGCCATGCGTCGTCAATGGCCTCCGGCACGATCTCCGCGCCGATGGCCTGCTTGCAGTGCCGGGCCATGCA
>CAKTNW010000094.1 GCA_934589145.1 uncultured Oscillospiraceae bacterium
CGGGTGTCGATGGTGATCTTGTCGCCGATGTTGATGAACAGGGGCACCTTCACCTCGGCGCCGGTCTCCACGGTGGCGGGCTTCAGGGTGTTGGTGGCGGTGTTGCCGGCCAGACCGGGCTCGGTCTCGGTGACCTCCAGATCCATGAAGTTGGGGCACTCCAGGCCGAACACGCTGCCCTTATAGCTCAGCACCTTGCAGACGGTGTTCTCGGTGATGAAGCGGAAGGCGTCGCCCAGCAGATCCTTGCCCAGGGGCACCATGTCGAAGGTCTCCTGATCCATGAAGTAGTACAGGTCGCCGTCGTTGTAGCTGTAGGCCATGTCGCGGCGATCCACGAAAGCTTCCTCAAACTTGGCGGTGGGGTTGAAAGAGGTCTCGGTCACAGCGCCGGTCACCACGTTGCGCATCTTGGTGCGGACGAAGGCAGCGCCCTTGCCGGGCTTGACGTGCTGGAACTCCACGACCTGCATGATCTTGCCGTCCATCTCGAAGGTCTTGCCGTTTCTGAAATCACCGGCGGTAATAGTTGCCATATTGATATTCCTCCCATGTGATGAGGGAATATCAACATTCCCTCGGATAAAATAATTCTGGCCGCAAAAAGCCTTATCTATTTTACATGATGCTGTGTGGTTTGGCAAGTGCTTTGCCGTATTTTTTGCCAAAAATGCGAAATTATTTCCCTTACAGCACGATCAGTTCCTTGGGTGCCTTGGTGATGACCTCCGCGCCGTCCTTGCGCAGCACCATCACGTCCTCGATCCGGACGCCGAACTTACCGGGAAGATAGATGCCCGGCTCGGCGCTGACCACCGCGTTCTCCGGCATGGGCTTGTCATTGCCGGGCATGGCGTTGGGGGACTCGTGGATGTCGATGCCCAGGCTGTGGCCGAAGCTGTGGCCGAAATAGGGGCCGTAGCCCGCGTCCTCGATGACCTTGCGGGAGGCGGCATCGATGGCCGCGCCGGTGACGCCTGCTCTGGCGGCGGCGATGCCCGCCAACTGGGCCTCCAGCACGATGTGGTACACCTTCTTCATCTCCTCGCTGGGCTCGCCCAGGGCCACGGTGCGGGTCATGTCGCTGCAATAGCCCTTGTACACGCAGCCGAAGTCCATGGTGATGAAGTCGCCCTGCTGCACCTGGCGCATGCTGGGCACGGCGTGGGGCATGGAGCCATTGGGGCCGGAGGCGATGATGGTATCGAAGGAGGTCTTTTCCGCACCGGCGGACACCATCAGGTAGTTGAGCCGCGCGGCGATCTCCTTCTCCGTCATGCCCACATGGATCTCCTTGCAGATCTGCGCCAGCGCGCCCTCGGCGATCCGCTGGGCGGCGATCATATTGGCGATCTCCTCGTCGTCCTTGCTGCCCCGCAGCAAGGTCATGGTGGCGGTGGCGGGCACCAGCGTGCAGTGCAGCTTCTCCGTATAGGCGGTGTAGGTGGCCACGGTCATGACCTCCTCCTCAAAGCCCACCTTTTGGGCGCCGGACTCGGCCAGCGCCTTGTTGATCAGGTCGGTGAAGGGATTGGCCCGGCTGGTCTCCCAGATGACGGCGGCGTCGCCGATGGCCTTGCCCGCCGCCTCGGTATAGCGGCTGTCGGTAAAGTACCAGCTTCCCTTCCGGGTCACCAGCGCCACGCCCTCGCCCATAAAGCCGGTGGCGTAATAGCAGTTGGATTCGCCGGTCAGCAGCATGGCGTCCAGCTCGCCCAGATGGGCCGCAATGTGTTCCAGATGGTTCATGATAACTCCTCCTATGTCACATTTTTTCGTAGGTTACTTTTCCCGCGCCAGTTTCTTGAAGGGGGCCTGTATGGCGTGCAGCACCTTCTGCCACGGTGTCACCGCGCCGCCGGCGGGCTCCACCATCAACGCGGTGACCCCCGCCAGATTGGCCGCCAGCACGTCCGTCAGCAGCTTGTCGCCCAGCATGGCTGTCTCGCGCTCATGGACGCCCGCTTTGGCCATGGCCCGGCGCAGTCCCTTGGGCGATGGCTTCTGGGCGTGGCCCACATAGTCGATGCCCAGGGCATGGCAGAAGTCGTCCACTCTTTTGCTGCTGCGGTTGTTGGACAGGATCATCACCGTGATCCCGGCGGCCTTCAGGCCGTCGATCCAGGCTTTCACGCCCTGGGGCGGCGTTTTCACCGATTTGGGCGCCAGGGTATAGTCCAGGTCGCACAGCAGAAGGCGCACGCCCTTCTCCCCCAGCAGCGCCGGCGTCACGTTGTCATAGGCCGCCAGCAAACGGTCAGGCCGCAAAGAAAGCCGCATGATCCCTCGTCCCTTCTCATAGAATCAGGTACAGTATAGCAGTTTTTACCGGAAAATACAAGGGGGCGGAGGTATGCAGTTCTATCTGGCGGCGGGGATGGGGGACACGCTGCCCCGTGGGCGGTTCCGCCCGGTGCGGGCGGCCTATCGGCTGGGGCCGCGGCTGCTGTCGGCGACAGGCGGCGGGGCGGTGCAGGGCGGCATGATGCTGGTGGGCGACAGCCGGGAGTGCGGCCCCCACGACGTGCTGGCGCGGGACATCATCCGGGAGTGCCTGCGGCGGAATTACGACGGCGTGGTGCTGGATTGGCACCATAAAGGGCCCGATCGCGGTACATTAACGGCCCTTTTGGGGCAATTATGCCCCCAATACGGGCTGCGGCTGTTCGTGCCGGAGCAATACGCCCCCTATGCCGCCCAGGCCACGGTGCTGCTGAACACCGCCGTCAGCGGCGGCACCCTGGCGGCCTGCCTGGAGGACGGCATCCGTCGGTACGGCGCCGGGCGGCTGGCCCTGGATCTGGAGCGGCTGCGGCTGGACTTCACCCTGCCCCATTCCGCCAACGTCCGCAGGCCCCTGACAGCATCGGAGCTGCGGCGGCTGCGGGAGGGCAAGAGCGTCTATTTCTCCGAGGAGCTGTGCGCCCGGTATTTCACCTACCGCACCGGCAGCGAGAACCACTATGTGCTGTTCGACGACGCCCAGACCCTGCGGAAAAAGGCGGCGCTGGCGGAAAACCGCGGCATCCGGGAGGGCTTTTTCATGCTGCCGGAGGTGGCGGACATCGCCGGTGAGCTGCTGGGATAGCATAAAAAAATCACCACCCGGATGGGTGGTGATCTCTTTGCATCAATAGTAACGCTTGTTGCGGTTCTTCCGGGCAGCCTCGGACTTCTTGCGGCGCTTGACACTGGGGCTTTCATAGCACTCGCGACGACGCACCTCAGCAACGATACCGGCCTTAGCGCAGCTTCTCTTGAAACGCTTCAGGGCGCTATCCAGAGATTCGCCTTCCTTGACATGAATTTCGGACATCTATTTTTCCCTCCCTCCGATGCACCCGGCTCG
>CAKTNW010000095.1 GCA_934589145.1 uncultured Oscillospiraceae bacterium
TACTACAGCAACAGGACGACCTACTATAGCGAAGGGAATGACGCGTACACCAGCCCGTTCGTAGGCTGCAGCAAGCTGGCCAGCATCACGGTGCCGGAGGGAATGACAACGCTGCCTGCCTACGCGTTCCGGAAGCTGACGGCGCTGAAGAGCGTGACGCTGCCCGGCACCCTGACGGCCATTGGCGCCTATGCCTTCGAGGGCTGCAGTAAGCTGAAATATATTGAGCCGGTGGATGGACTGCTCTCGGTCGGCAATCACGCATTCAGCAACTGCGCAAATCTGGAAAAGCTTTATCTGCCGGATACGGTGACTTCTTACGGAACGAACGTATTTCAAAATTGCGCAAAGCTCACCGTCGAATGCAAAGAATATTCGTTTGCAACAATCTATTGTATTGACGCAGGAATTCCCGTGGAGTTTGTCGGCGATTCGTTTGAGAGAAATCCGAATCTGTACCTGGATCGGGACAGCACATACTATGTGGCCAACACCGTCGGTGCCCTGACAAATGGCTATATCACAATGAACCTTGCCTATGGATATAAGGCGGATGCCGTCGATGCGATCTCGGGTCAGGAGCTTTCAATCCGGATCCCCTCTGATATGACGCTGCTTGAAAAAACGCTTAAGCTGGATGGTGTGCTTCTGACTGGATATCAGTATTCGAATAATCTGCTGACGGTACCGCTGACAAAAACCTCCGGAAGCTTGGCTTTCTCGCTGAAGCCGACGGGAGACAGCACCGTTACCACCTATGCCATCATGAGCTTCCAAAAGGATGGCACGGCGGCGAGAGAAGTTATTGGCATTATCAATGAAAGATTGCCGCTGTTGACCATTCAGGCAGATGACCAGGTGAACACCGACACTGTCAGTGTCAGCGGAATCGGCCCGGCAAGCAGTGATGTACAGCTTTATGTGGACGGCGTACAGGTGGCAACGACACATACCAATAAAGCCGGCACCTATCGTGTACAGGTCAAACTCCCCTCGGCAACAGAGTTTATGACCTACACCATCATGGCAAAAGCTGTGGATGCCGCGGGGAATGAGATCATTGCCTCCAAGGATGTATTCTACTCGGTGGAGGCGCCTATGCTCCAGTCCATGACGATGGAGTATAACGGAAAGACCTATGATATGATCGGCCTGGGAACAAAGAAACCGACGGTCACCTTTGTCTCGTCTGTACCGTTTACTTTCCATGTAAGATTTACAAATCCGTCTCAGATCGAAAAGGTCTATGTGTGCAGCACCCGAAGCAATGTGACCAAGCGGATAGAAGCCGTCTGGAACGCTGCTACCAACAGCTATCAGGCTGTGGGGTTCTTCGATCCTGCCAATAAGAGCTATGTGCCGGGTTCGCTTACTGTGGAATATACGCAGAAGCGAGAGAAGATCAACTTCTCGGAGGACGTTGATTATACCGCTCCGAAGTATGTCAACGGCATTGCCGGCCCCATCAAGTCTGTCTTGGATGGAAAGGTCAAGGATTGTATTGAAAATCTGGTAAATACGGATACGCAGCTGAGCGGCATCATCAAGCTGGTGGATATCAATGCGCTGATGGATTTCAATATTTTGACCAAGATCATTCCGTCCTATCTGGATCCGTCCAATGCGGGCAGATATGGCTACGAGGTGATGGAGGACGATTATGGCGCCAAGCTCTATCTCAAGATTGCGGAGATTGCCGAGGACAAAGTGCGCGGAGAGATCATTGACTTTGCCAACGATAAGATTACGACCTTCCTGATCAAGGGAGAGTATTTCAATGAAGAAATGGCATTGAGTTCGTATTTCTCTTTCGTGGATGCACTGGGTTATACGGAGAAAATCATTACCTGGAACAACAATCGCATTTCGATCGATTCCGCCAGAAAAGCGATTCAGTCCTCTTCGATGACGGCGGAGCAGAAGGCTGCCGCGCTGGATCGGCTGGATACCGCGGCAAAGGCCAATGGCGGCGTTATTTGCGCGGCAATCCTGCCCGTTATACTGAGCGCCGCGGGAATTACCCTTCCTTTCCCCATCAACATGATCCTGCCGCTGCTGGCGATGCAGCATAGCGCTTACGTCAAGGAGGTGCTGGGAGACTTTGGTTTCTTGGGTGCATCTGAGAGCGAGGGCTTCCTGTTCAACTTCATCTGGAAGATCGATCCCAGCGGATGTGTGTATGATGCGGCGACAGGTGCCAGACTGCCCGACGTGACCACGACGGCCTACTGGATCGAGTATGATGAAAAGGATGAAAACACCAAGCCGACTGAAGATGAGTACGGCAAGGTCTGGGACGCGGATGAGTATGATCAGATCAATCCGATTACCACGGATGCGACCGGCTATTATGCGTGGGATGTCCCGGAAGGGTGGTGGCGCGTGAAGTATGAGAAGCCGGGATATAGAACCACCTGGAGCCATTGGATGCCGGTGCCGCCGGTGCAGACAGGCGTGGACATTGAGCTGGAGCGCGTCTATGCGCTAGGCGATGTCAATGGCGACGGAGAGGTGACGATCCTGGATGTCCAGAGCCTTTACAACTATCTGACGACAGATCGGTATCAAGGGCAGATCGACAAGGAACGCCCGGATTACGAGGCATGCCTTGCGCTGGCGTTGGATATCAACGGAGACGGTACCGTGGACGTCTATGATCTCCAGCGGCTGTATGAGGCTGTCAGCGGGATCAACAAGTTCAAAGAATGATCAAAGGATCCCGGCCATTAACAAGACAAGGAAGGCCCGCCGCAAATTGCGGCGGGCCTTCCTTAAAGGAAAATCGGTGTTTCCGCTCTCAGAGACGGAAAGAGCCCCTGGGGCCTGCGCATACACAGGCCCCAGGGGCTGAAATTCCATTCAGATCTGCGGCGATCTCTTAGTACATGCCGCCCATGTCGCCCATGCCGGGAGCGGCAGCCGGTGCGGGAGGCTCGGGCTTGTCGGCCACCAGAGACTCGGTGGTCAGCACCATGCCGGACACGCTGGCTGCGTTCTCCAGGGCGCTACGGGTCACCTTGGCGGGATCCACGATACCGCTGGCGATCATGTCGCAGTACACTTCCTTGTAGGCGTCGAAGCCGTAGCCGACCTTGCGGCTGCTGCGAACCTTCTCCAGAACCACGCTGCCGTCGATACCGGCGTTGGCGGCGATCTGACGGATGGGCTCCTCCAGAGCCTTGGCCACCATCTGCACGCCCACCTTCTCGTCGCCCTCGGTGCTCTTCAGCAGAGCGGTGACGGCGGGGATCACGTTGACGAAGATGGTGCCGCCGCCTGCCACGATGCCTTCCTCAACGGCGGCCTTGGTGGCGTTCAGGGCATCCTCGATGCGCAGCTTCTT
>CAKTNW010000096.1 GCA_934589145.1 uncultured Oscillospiraceae bacterium
GTAGAGGTAATGGTTCGTGCCGTCGTGGTGGATAGCGTCACAGCGGAAGTCACCGTTTTTATCCACATACCAAGTGCTGTAATCCATGTCCCGTTCGCTGTAAAGGCAGTCCCGGATATTGCCGCTCGGAATTTCCTTGTAGCCCATGCGGCGGCCGTGCCAAAGCCCCAGATCACCGACAACGAGAATGGGACGGGAGAGCTGAATGTCCAGATTGGAGCGCTCGTCGTCCAGATAGTCGCCGTTCAGCTCATACATCAGCTCCATACGCTCGGCTTCGGAGAGATCGGGGTACTGCTCCTCCAAGTCCTCCCGCCAGTCGTCATAATCAATGTCATTGCTCCAAATGATGTGTCTACTGTCCTTCATTGCGTCAGTCCCTCACTTTCCGTCATCAGGAATTGTCCAAACTCGGTAAAGGCGTACCAGTTCGTGCGATCGAAGCGGCTCTCGTTAAACCGTCCTTTGGTGAGTACCTGTCCCTTGACCAGCCGTTTCAGGGCGTAGCGGATCTCATCGTAGGACAGGAACGGGAAA
This sequence comes from uncultured Oscillospiraceae bacterium, assembly GCA_934589145.1. Lineage (GTDB taxonomy): Bacteria > Bacillota > Clostridia > Oscillospirales > Oscillospiraceae > Vescimonas. The sequence continues at coordinate 538 of CAKTNW010000096.1, forward strand.
AAGCCGGTCATCATCTGCACCGAACAGCGCACCCAGACCTTGCCCTCGTGGAGCTGCGGCGATTCGGTGCTTTTCTGCTCGATACAGTCCCAAAGAAAGCAGGCCAGCACCGCCGCATTGACTCCGTACTTTTTCGCTATGTCCGCATCAAAGAAATGAACCATGATTTTTGCCTCCTTTTCTGTTTTTCGGGATATGTAAAGGGGCAGCGGATTTCGCTGCCCCAAAGGATTACTTTTTCTTGGCCCTGATCTTCAGGAAGATCAAAGCGCCGACGATGAATACGACCAATCCGAGCGCCAGAATGGTTTTCAGCTCCATTATTCCGCGTCCTCCTTTCTGCGCTTTCTGAATCCGACTATGCCCAGCACAGCAGCACCCGCAGCGGAAACACCGAGCAGGGCAAACCACAGGGCGGGATTGCTGTCGTCCCCGGTTTTCGGCGTGTCACGAAGCTCATTGTGCATCTCCACCTTCGTCACCGCACCATCAAACACGGATGCCGTCTTGTCGGCAGGCAGCACATAGGCGGAAGATGCACCGTCCGATACCTCGGACACCACATACTCCCCGATACGGAGATCATCAATGATGATCTCGCCGTTTTTGTCGGTGGTGAATACACCGACATATCCGTTCGGACCGGTCACTCGGAACGAGAAGCCATCGACCTTGCCGTCCGAGGAAGTCTTGATGATTTTCAAAGAGCCGACCTGTGGCGCATTGACAAAGCCTTTTCCGGCTTCATTCTCCACGGTCACGGTCTTGCCGTCCTCGACGATTTCAAAATAGTAGGCGTTATCGTCCAGATAGAAGCCCTCCGGCGCTTTTGTTTCCTTGACAAAATAGCCGCCGTAGAGCAGGTCGGACATTTCATAAACACCGATGCCGGTTTCGGTGAGCGTGCCGAGCTGTTCATCGTCGGCATCCAGTTCCCTGTTGCCGTTGCTGTCACGGTAAACGGTGAACTCCGCACCCGTCAGCTTGTTGTCGGGATAGTCCCGGTCGGTCTTGGTGAGCTGCACCGTGCCACAGATGCGTGTGTTTTCGATCTCCACCTCGATCACCGCACCGTCCGCATCGACGGTCACGGGGTAGGTTTTCTCCGACAGCACAAAGCCGGTCGGGGCTTCGATCTCCCGCACGATCCAGTTGCCATAAGGCACACGGGCAAAAGAAAAGCTGCCGTCCTCGGCAGAGGTGGCAGTCAGAATGGCGTTTTCCGTCGTAAACTCGGTACAGTCCGCACGGAACAGCCCGATCAGCGCACCGGCAAGGCCGATGCCGTCCTCGTCCTTTTTCAATCCATGAATTTCGCCGTAAGCTGTCTTGATGTTCAGATGCCCCTTTATGGGATCGGCGACCGCCTGCGCATAAGTGACGGTATCCTGCAATTTCCCGTTGGGGCCGTAAACACCGTCTGTCCAGGTAATAACGCCGCTCCTGCGTGAATTGCTTTTCTCGGCAGTGATGGTAACAGGCTCATTAAGTGTCTTGGTAGTGGAGACTGTCAGCTCATTTCCTTTGACGGCGAATTTGATATCCGGGTCAGACGAGGAAAACGAATAATCTGAGAGGACACCGTTCTTGTCTGTAAGCGTTACAGTATAGGCTTCGCCGTTCCATTCAAGTGATGCACTCTGTGCGCCTGCTGCGGTTTTGGAAAGAAAGCTCGGGATGCGGGAATGGCGCTGAACGCTTGAAGCAATGGAGCTGTAATAGCTCATGATTTGGCTGTACAGGGGATGCTTTGCGCTGACTTGCTCTGCAATGGCATTTTTGCCGTTCGTGCCGACCTTGTTGAAGTCTGCATCACGCTCACCGACTACGGTTTCCCAAATCAAAAGCTGCGTGGCAACGGCATTAGCCAGCTTGTCGCCGCCGTCATTTTGCGAGCGCCAGGAGACTAAAATCGGGCCTGTATAACCGTATTGAAAAATTCGCCCGATGAGCAGCTTTATATTCTCGGGAGAAATGGTCTTATTATAAGCGGCGGGGTAGTTATCCCAAAAATCTTCTCCCTTTTTTGTGAGGCTGTCGCCGGGCTGCTGCGATACGCCGGGCTCAATGCAGTAGCAGATGTTTCCGTCATACTGTCCCATGGCTCGAATAAGCGTGACGGAAGATGCTTTTGTGGACCAGCCGTTCATGAAACTCAGATTGCCATGCCCCCATTCACCGCTGTAGTTTGCATCTCCGTCACGGGGAAACGCAATTAGGCACACATCTTCCGTTTCTCCTGCGGCAAATGCTGTTGTTCCCAGACTAAATAGCATAGCGGCACATAACACGACGGCGAGAAATAGTGCAATTGGTCTTTTGAAGTTCATTGTTTTCATTTTAAATCCTCCTAAAAATATAAAATGCACCGGTTTTTCGGTGCAGCATTGTTTGGGCTTATCTCTTTTTTCGGGAAGTACAGGTAGTATTGAGGGGGTGAGGTGTGGAGAGGGGGGACGGTCACGCAAACTGACCACACAATAGAAAAGGGCATAGTTGCCCCTTGTTAGTAACTATCGTTCCATATCCCGCTGGCGCTCCCGTCTGCGGTACAGCTCCAATGCCTTGATGATGGTATCTTCAATTTTCTGTGCGGGCATCCCCGGAGCAAAATACTTGCTGATACGCTCTTTCGGCATCTTGAACTGCTCTCGCTGGTTCGGCTTTTCCTCCTTCATAATGGAGAGGATGACTTCCTCCGTCAGCTTGCCGTCCCGGCTGAACGCTTTCATTTTGATGGCCTGTGCCAGCGACGGTGTGCAGTCCTCGCACTCCA
>CAKTNW010000097.1 GCA_934589145.1 uncultured Oscillospiraceae bacterium
GGGCGGCTTTCGTAAATCCCAACTGCCTCGCAATATCATTCATAGATGTCCCAAGGTAGCCGTTCTGCGCAAACAATTCCAGCGCCGTTTCCAAAATCCGTTCCTTCGTCCCCTCAGCCATAAATCTCCTCCTTATCACAGCAACCAATCGGTAACTCATAGTATAGTTACCGATTGGTTACTTGTCAAGACCTGTTGAAAAATTTTGTTGAAAGCAGCGCATAACAAGCATCAGCGAAAGGATTGGAGTGACACAGTGAGATGCGCCGCGCCAAAAATCACCATTATGATTGCAGCCGGAAGGTTATGCAGCCAGATGGCGGCGCACAGAAAGTACAGCACGGGGAACACCGCCAGCGGCATCGGGACAAAGAGAAACGAACAACTCAGCAGGGAGATTTCTCGGCCACCCATAAAATAGCGGAACCACACGGCGTAGTACAAAATCAGGAAAGCAGCCGCAAGATAAAGCCAGCCGCTCTGAAAGCTGCACGCATCCCGGCTCACGAGCAGCATAACTGCAAACAGATAGGCGATGCGGCTGATCTGTTCGACGATTTCAATCCAATGCGTGACCGCTGCGGTCTGTTCCGCTTTTCCGGCTGGCGGAAACATGACATAGGCGATGTTGATCAGCATGGGCAGCGCAAAGATCACAAGCCCGATCCATGAAAAGGATACTTTCAGATTCATAAAATTCATAAAACAACACCGGCTTTCACAGCAAATTCGGGCAGCTTTGCAGGCTTCCCGTAAATGGCGATCAACGCGCGGAACTCCCGGCGGAACGCCTCACGCATCTCTGTCTCCGTCAGGTGCAGATGATCCGTATTGGCGAGGATCGCCAGTCCGTAGGTAAAGTAGATCATATCCTGATGAAAGCGGCGCGCAGCGTCCTCTGCATATCCAAACTCATCGACGATCACGTCGATGACCTCCTGCGTCAGAATGTCACTTTGATATGCCCCAGGCTGTTCGCCCTCCAGATAGAGCCAGCGGAACAGCTGCTTTTCCTCGGCAGCAAATTTGACGAAGCCCATGCCGTAGCTGCTGTAGCGGCTGTCGCTTCCCTCGTGGGCGCGCAGAGAATCCCGCACACGCTGCGTGTGCAGTTCGATCGCGCGCTGCGTCAAGGCGGCTTTCAGTTCGTCCATGTTCTTGAATGAAAAGTAGATCGGCTGCGTGGAGCAGCCCAGCTTTTTGGCCACGCTGCGGGCATTGATGGCGGAAAAGCCGTCGTCGCGCAATACCTCCACCGCAGCGTCGATGATCTGCTCCTTTGAAATCTTTCTGACTGCCGGCATAAACACCATCTCCATATAATAACAATTTGTTATATATAACGTAGCGTTATTATGCTTGTGGGGTGTGATTTGTCAAGCGCTATGTTATTCTCCCCTTTCAAGGAGGAACGCGATACTCATTTTGGAAATGGCGCGCAGCGGCTTGTCTCTTGTTTTTCACTGCGGAATGTGGTATACTCACATCACTTTATTTCAACCAGAAAGGGAACGTGCGATGTCTTATATGGATATGACCGCTGCGGAATGGCAGAAGGAATACGACAAGGTGTCCGCTGAGTTTACAGCGTGGAAGGCAAAGGGGCTGAAGCTCAATATGGCGCGCGGAAAACCGGGAAAGGAGCAGCTCGACCTTGTGAGCGGGATCCTGACGGTGCTGAGCGATCCGGCCGACTGCGTGGAGGACGGCGTGGACGCGCGCAACTACGGAGAGATCTGCGGACTGATGAGCGCGCGCAGGCTGTTTGCCGATATTCTCGGCTGCAGGCCGGATCAGGTCTTTGCCGGCGGAAACGCAAGCCTGCAGCTCATGTACGATACGGTCTCGAAGGCCTATACCCACGGTCTGCTGCACAGCACGTCGCCATGGTGCAGGCAGGAAAAGCTCAAGTGGCTCTGCCCCGCGCCGGGCTACGACCGCCACTTCAAGATCACGGAAAGCTTTGGCTTTGAGCTGATCATCATCCCGATGACCGAAAACGGCCCCGATATGGACATCGTTGAAAATCTTATCAGGGATCCGAGCGTCAAGGGAATGTGGAACGTACCCAAATACTCCAACCCGGACGGTATTATCTACTCGGACGAGACCATCGAACGCATTGCAAGGATGAAGCCCGCCGCGCCGGACTTCCTGCTGATGTGGGACAACGCCTACTGCATCCACGAGTTTGACGGCGAATTCGTGCCGTTCCCCGACATTTTGAGCCTGTGCGAAAAATACGGCAACGCCGATATGGTCTTTGAGTTTGCCTCTACCAGCAAGGTCACGCTGCCCGGCGCAGGCATTGCGTGCTTTGCGTGCAGTGAGGCGAATCTGGCCTACATGACAAAGCTGATGGGCGTACAGGTCATCAGCTTCGACAAGGTGAACCAGCTGCGCCATGTGAAGTACCTCAAGGACAGGGAACACACGCTGGAGCTGATGAAAAGGCACGCGGCGGTGCTGAAGCCGAAGTTCGATGTGGTGGCCGATACGCTTGCGCGCGAGATCGCGCCGCTCGGCATTGCCTCGTGGCACCGCCCGAAGGGCGGATACTTCGTATCCGTAAACACCGTGCCGGGGATCGCCCGGCGGACGCTTGCGCTGTGCCGGGAGGCCGGCGTTGTGATGACGGGAGCGGGCGCGACCTATCCCTACGGCCATGACCCGGCGGACAGCAACATTCGCGTTGCGCCGAGCCTTCCGCCGGTAGAGGAGCTTGCGCAGGCGATGGAGGTCTTCTGCTGCTGCATGAAGCTGGCCGCGCTGGAACAGGAAAGAAAATAAGCAGGCTCCGCAAGCAGGCCAACGGCTGGCACAGTATTGCGGTTCTCTGCGTACAAGGCAGGCCGCTGCCAAAAGCTCCCACGCGATGAAAATGGGAAAAAGGCCCGACAGAATGCTCTGTCGGGCCTTTTTATCCGCTTGTCACGGCGCCGCGGAAAGGCGGGCGTCCAGATTGTCATAAAAGCGCTGTTCGTTGATCTTATATCCCTCCGGCGCATCGAAGAATGCCCTGTAAACCAGGTCGTCCGCTACCTGGCGCGCCTCCTCCGCCGTCATGTCCGGCTGGAGGTAGCGGTCGTAATAAAGTGCGCAGAGGAAATCGTAGATCGGATAATACTCCGCCTCATCGATATCGATCCGGTCGTTTTCCCAGTCGCTGCGCTGCAGGGTGATCAGCTGCCAGAGAACCTTGGCATAGTTCCGGTATCCTGCCGTTTCATCAAGCTTTCGGTAAAAATAGGTGTCGCCGTGATTTATGTAGTCCGCAAGCTCATAGTTATCCATGCATTCAAGCATGA
>CAKTNW010000098.1 GCA_934589145.1 uncultured Oscillospiraceae bacterium
TACAGGCACACCAGCCGCACACCCTCGTGATACACGGCGATGTCCCGCATTTCGTCGGTGATCTGCATGGCCAGCTCACGGGTAGGGGCCATGATGACCGCCTGCACCTCTTCGCTTTCCGGATCGATCTTTTCAATGATGGGGATACCGAAGGCCATGGTCTTGCCGGTGCCGGTGGGCGCCTTGGCAATGACGTCCTTGCCCGCCATCATGGGCGGGATGCAGCCGGCCTGCACCGGCGTGGAAACGGTGTATCCCTTGTTGCGGATGGCCCGCAGCGTGGCCTCGGACAGGCCGAAGCTCTCAAATGCCACCCCCTGGGTGATCTCCATAGCGTTTTTCCTCGTTTTTCTCAAAAATTTCAATCATATTTATTATATCATAGCTGTCAAGTCGGGGCAAAAGATGTCCTGTTCGTGACCTGGCTGTGAACTTTCTGAGAAATGTCCGGCCAGGGGGTTGCATTTTGAGAAGGCCGGTGCTAGGATAGCGTCCGCCGGTGAGGGAGCGGCCGATCACCGGAAATGAGACGACCCGAACCACAGGCCGCAGGGTAAAATCCAAGCAAAAGGAGATTTGATCTGTATGAAAAAAGTAATGGCAATTGTATTGGCGCTGTGCATGGCACTGGCGCTGGTGGCCTGCGGCGGTAATACGAACACCCCCCAGGACGATACCAACAAGGACAGCGAGACCAAGCGGGTGGAGCCGCTGGCTTCCACCGTGGATATCAGGAATGTGACCGACGCCACGCTGTCCGCCTCCTTCGACGCCGGCTCCCTCAAGACCGAGGGCGACGCCGCCACGCTGGAGCTGAAGGTCTATGACTATGAGCAGTACGACGCGGCAGAGGTCTCCCAGCTGAAGGTGGGCGACACCATCGTGTCCGGCGGCAAGGACATCGTCATCACCTCTATCGACGACAGCAATGGCTATGTGATCAACGGCGGCTATGAGCAGGACGGCCTGACCCTGGCAGCCGGTGAGGGCGGCGTGGTATACACCGTCAGCGTCGATGACATCAAGAACTATGTGGAGATGGGCACCGTGACGCTGCCCATCAGCAACGAATGTGTGCTGACTGACAGCTCCGACCTGGAAAACGGTGAAAAGACCGTCAACGCCGCCGACCTGGCCGCGTTCCTGGAGAGCGACACCGTGGGCTTCCAGCCCGCCAGCACCCAGGTCACCGTGACCGGCGGCCAGATCACCGCCCTCTCCCGCGTGTACATGCCTTAAGCGGCAGCATATCACCGCAAAAAAACCGCCCCTTTGGCCGACTCCGCACAAGAAAACACACGCCGGAAAAGGCAGCTTTTGCGTGGATGTCATTGTTGCGCTGGTTTGCCATGCGTCAGCATGCCTTCACCATCGCGCCGCGACCCCACACAAAATTTACTCTTTTCCGGTGCGAAGCAGTTTTGCCAATGAATATTTGAGATAAAATCGGCTGCAAAAATACCCCCATACTGACGTATGGGGGTATTTTTTCGGTCGCATTTTAGCCAAATAGGCGCAGGCAAAACCGTATGTTTTCTTATGCGGAGCCGGCCTTTGGGCGGTTTTTTGTGCAATAATGGGGGGGTTATCGGTACATAAAACGGCATTATTCGGCGTCGGCGCTCCCGGCTTCCTTCGCCTTGGCGATCTTCTTGAGCTCCTCTTCCTCCAGCACACGGTAGGCCACCTTGCCCACCAGGGTCTTGGGCAGCTCATCCCGGAACTCGATGTCGTAGGGCATGGCGTACTTGGCCACATGCTTGCGGCAGTAGCCCAGCAGGGCGTCGCGGGTACCCTCGTTGGCCTCTACGCCGGGCTTCAGCATGACGAAGGCCTTCACCTTCTGCATCTTATAGGCATCGGGCACGCCGATGACGCAGCTCATCTGCACCATGTCGTTGGCGTCCAGAATGTTCTCGATCTGGCCGGGATAGACGTTGTAGCCGGAGGAGATGATCATGCGCTTGGCGCGGCCCCGGAAGTAGATGAAGCCCTGATCGTCCATGACGCCCAGGTCGCCGGTATAGACCCACGTCAGGCCGTCGTCGTGCTTGCGGAGGGTCTTGGCCGTCTCGTCGGGGTGGTTCATGTACTCCTTCATGACGGTGGGGCCCGCCAGCAGGATCTCGCCCTCCTCGCCGTAGGGCAGCTCCTCGTCGGTGCCGGGCTTGACGATCTTGATATAGGTATCCGGGAAGGGCAGGCCGATGGAGCCTTCCTTGTAAATGTGGGTAGGCGTCAGGCAGCAGGCGGTGACGGTCTCGGTGGTGCCGTAGCCCTCCCGCACCTGGATGACGGCGTGGTGGTCGTACAGGAACTTGTCGAACTTCTTCTTCAGCTCGATGGACAGGCTGTCGCCGCCGGAGAACACGCCCTTCAGGCTGCTGAGGTCGGCGTTGTCCATGCTGGGCAGGCGCAGCAGCGCCTCGTACAGGGTGGGCACACCGGCGATGAAGTTGCACTTATACTTGACGATCTGCTTGGCATAGCTCTTGGCGGTGAAGCGGGGGATCAGGATGCAGCGGCCTCCGTTGGCCAGCATGGAGTGGACGCACACGCCCAGACCGAAGCCGTGGAACAGGGGCATGGCGGCCAGCATCCGGTCGCCGGGCCGGAACATGGGGTTGGTGGCGATGATCTGCTGGCCCAGGGCATTGAAGTTGCCGTTGGTCAGCACGATGCCCTTGGTGGTGCCGGTGGTGCCGCCGGAATAGAGGATGACGGCGGGATCGTCGTAGCCCCGCTCCACCCGGTAGTTCTTGTAGAAGCAGAACCGGGACATGTCCATGAATTCCTTCCAGCGGATAACGGGGGCGTCATCGGGGATCTTCTGGATCTTGCGGCCCTCGGTCAGCATATAGCCGGCGCGGATGGTACGGCTGAGGGCGTCCTTCACCGAGGCGATGATGATGTTGATGATGCCGGTATTCTGGCGGATATGCTCGAACTTATCATAGAACTGATCCAGGGTGATGGCGGTGGTGGACTGGGACTCGTTGAGATAGAACTCGATCTCCTTCTCCGCCGACAGGGGGTGGATCATGTTGGC
>CAKTNW010000099.1 GCA_934589145.1 uncultured Oscillospiraceae bacterium
CGCGAGGAGATGAAGCAATACAAAGCCCTGCACACGCTCTGGTGCGGCGGCGACCTCGCCCCCGCGCGCGTGTACCGACTGGCAAGGTATTACGCCGCGCAGTACAAGAACTTCGCGCGCTATTATTTTGATAAGAGCAAAGAGTAATGACGCAGCGACCGCAGCCTCGCCACGGCCTCCGGCGACGTCACGCTCCATATCGCCCCACCTCGGACGCATGTCCCTTGGAACAGCTATTACCGAGCCGCGCGGGACAATAAGAAGCAGGTGAATATGAAGCATTTGGAGACGGCTCTATTGCCTGCGGCGGAGCGGAACGCAAGGCGCCCGCTGTCATTTGAAGGGAAAACACTGTCAAATGTTCTCTTGCGCGATGCGGATGAACGCCTCAATGACGCTCCATTGATACGAGCGCTTGAGAAAGCCGAAGCGGATGGGATACGACGCGCCGCTCTCGAAATGCAGGAGATGCAGATGTGTGATCTGCTCCTCGCGCAGCGCCGTATGGACAAGATTTTCCGGACTGAAGCACGCGCCGATGCCCTGCTCGCACAGCTCCAGCAGGGTTTCGATGTTCTCCGAGGTCGCCTTGACGATGGGTTTTACGCCGGAGCGCCGCAGAAGCTCGCGCCCGATGCGTTCGCCAATGTCCGCGGCATGGCCGAGGACAAAGGGACAGTCGCGCAGGCTGCTCAGATCGCCCGCGCGCAGCGCCGCCTCGTGCGCGGCGAAATCGAGGCCGCAGCGATCGACCAGCGCGTCGGACAGGCAGAGAACGATGTGCTCATCATAGAAGTCTCGCAGCTCGACCTCCTGCGGCACCTTGGAAAAATCGGCGATGGCAAGGTCGATATCGCCATCCGTCAATAATTTTTGCAGCGCATCGTTGGAGTCCTCGACCAATGTGATCTCGACGTTCGGGTATTCCCGCTGGAATGCGGCGATCAGGCGCGGCATGACGGTGCGCCCGCGTGTGAACGCGACGCCGACGCGCAGCTTCCCCTTCTGATTTTCCGAAATGTCGCAGAATTCCTGCTGCATGGCGTGCTGTGTGCGGCGCAGCTCCTCCGCGTAGCGGAGAAAGGTCTGCCCCGCAAAGGTCAGCTCCAGCGGAATACGCCGCACAACGAGCGGACAGTTCAGTTCCCGCTCCAGATTGGCAATGTGCGACGAGAGCGACTGCTGCGTGATGTGCAGGAGTTCAGCGGCGCGGGTGAAGCTCCGCTCCCGCGCAAGCACGGAGAAGTATTCCAGCGAATCGAAGTTCATAACGCGGCCTCCTTACAGCTTTTTCCTGTATCTTATACCGATTCAAACAGTTTTACAAGAGCTGGAATTTGCGGTATGCTATCCATAGTCCAAGCAGCGCCTGACGATATCGGAGCGGCGGCCTCCTTTTCGCGGCTCCGACTTCCACACACAGGCGCGCCTTGGAGCGGATATTGCTTTTCAGCCGAAGCGTTGAGGGGACTTGCGCGATCGTCCCCTGTTTCACGCTCCGGCTGAAGGGTGCGTTTTACGAAGGAGGGGCACTTGCGGTATGAGCATTCTGGAGCTTGGCAGTTTGCAGCTCACGCTGTTTGCGATGATGCTGACCGGTGCGCTGCTAAAGAAAAAGGGCATTATCGACGAGAACGGCAAGAAATGCCTTTCCGACCTGTGCATCAGCGTCGTCATCCCCTGCAACATTTTCAAATCCTGTCTCATCGACTTCAACGCGGACATTCTCAGAGCCTGCGCCGCGCTGCTTGCGAGCGCGGTCGTGATGCAGCTTCTCTGCTTGGCGCTGAACAGGTTCCTCTACAACCGCTATCCGGCACAGCAGAAGAAGGTGCTGCAATACTGCACCATCGTGCCGATGAGCGGCTTTCTCGGCAACCCCATCGCCGAGGGCATCTACAGCGAGGTCGGCGTGCTCTACACCTCCATCTTCCTCATCCCCATGCGCATCGTGATGTGGTCGGTCGGCACGACGTATTTCGTCGCGGGAGAGACGGTGGACAAGCGCAAGGTCGTCAAAAACGTGCTGACGCACCCCTGTCTGGTCGCCATCTATTTAGGACTGCTCTGCATGATCACGCAGGTGCGGCTGCCGTCCGTCGTGCTCAACACGGTGAAGTACATCGGCAGCTGCAACTCCGCGCTGACCATGTTCATTGTCGGCACCATTCTAGTGGACGTGCCGCTCAGGAGCATCTGCAACCGCGACACGGCGGCGTTCAGCGTTCTGCGGCTCGTGCTCCTGCCTGCGGCGGCGCTGGGCGTCGGGATGCTGCTGCGCCTTGAGCCGACGGCGCTGGGCGTGAGCGTGCTGATGACCGGAATGCCCGCGGGCGCGACCGCCGCCATCTTCGCGGCGAAGTACGGCAGCGACGCGCCGTTTGCCACGCGCTGCGTGGTGTTCACGACGCTGCTCTCCATGCTGACGCTGCCGCTTTGGGCGTACATCGTGGGCTGATGTCGGGACGCGCAGAGCGGAAAAGAAAAGGAAGGCCGACGGGAGCTCCCGCCGGCCTTCTGTTTTGTTGAACGTGCCGCCGCTGATCGTACCAGCCTCGCCTCCGCTATGTCTTTCCACCGTCACCTTCGCCGTAAACGTGGTTCCACTGCCGCCTGTCATGGCGATATGTCCGTGTCCTTTTGTACCCGCACCATTGTCCAGAGTTGCGACCGTAACTGTGTCCCTCACCGTACCGCCGTTGGCCTGTTTCCCTCGTAATGACAACCGTTCGCGCTCCTTTCAAATCGGATTTGCGATTACGATCTCGTTTTAACAGAAAAAGAGCGTTCCCGCAAGAGAAAGCTGCCCGCCCGCGTTTTTGGGGAAAATGCGCAAAGCCCAGCGGCACCTTTCGGTGAGTATGCAGAGAGGGCGGGCGCGCAAGACGCCGGGGCGCGATATACGCTATAACGAACAGTAAGGCTCCCCTGCTTCGGCAGAGGAGCCTTGCTGGTTTATGGAACGGGAAACGGGTATGGAGACGCTGCCGCGCCGG
>CAKTNW010000100.1 GCA_934589145.1 uncultured Oscillospiraceae bacterium
CACTTCTTTAGCTTGCTCTTATGAAGCGCTTACAGCGCGGCCATGGCCTGGTTGATGCTCTCCTCGCAGCTGCGCATGGCGAGAATGGTCTTTTCCATCAGCTCCTCCAGCGTCCAGCCCAGACGCTCGGCACCGGTGGTGATCACATCACGGGAGCAGCCGGCGGCGAACTTCTTGTCCTTGAACTTCTTCTTCAGGCTGCTGACCTCCATGTCCATGACGCTCTTGCTGGGGCGCATACGGGCGGCGGCACCGATCAGGCCCGTCAGCTCGTCGGCGGCAAACAGCACCTTCTCCATCTCATGTACCGGCTCCACATCGCACACCAGGCCGTAGCCATGGCTGCACACCGCGTGGATCAGGTCGGCGTCGCAGCCCGCCTTCTCCAGCAGCTCCGGGGCCTTCAGGCAGTGCTGCTCCGGCCACATCTCAAAGTCGATGTCGTGCAGCAGTCCGGCGGTGGCCCAGAAATCCGCGTCCTCGCCGTAGCCCAGCTCGTTGGCATACCAGCGCATGACGCCCTCTACCGTCAGGGCGTGCTGGATATGGAACGGCTCGTGATTGTACTCCTTCAATGCCGCCAAAGCGGCATCCCGGCTGATAACTTCCTTCATTGCGGCAATCTCCTTTTGTGTATATTTTGGGCATATTACGCCTGAAATGATGCCCTATTGTATCACGCGCCGCCGCATTATGCAAGGGCGTTTTCCAGCACCCGCAGGATCTCCTGCATGTGGCGCAGCTCCTCCCGCAGCAGCGTCTGATAGACGGGCGGGACGGCGTCGCCGCCCTGGCGCGGGGCGATGCCGCTCCGGGCCTTGGGATAGGGATTCTCCTGGGGGTTGACCCGCTTCCAGATCTGGTCGTATTTGCGGTAATCGTACAGTTCGTTGTCCATAACGGCCTCCTTTTTGGGGGATATTTCGCGCGTCCAAGCGCGAGTCACTTTTGGCCGCTGTTCCAAAAGTGACCAAAAGAACAGCTTAAACCTGCGGTTTAAGAATCCGCGCACGCTATACCCGTCACAGATTTTTGGCCTTTTACCACGCGTTCGCGGAACATCGTTGTTATCGCTATGTTTGACGAATTGACTTCCTTTTTGCGCCGCTGCCGCTCATGCGCTGCAACTGTAGAAGTTGAATCGCTGTACGCGGCGGCCTGAGGTCAGGCCGCCCTACGAGGTTCTATCGGTGGTTGGCCGTAGGGCGGGGTGACCTCACCCCGCCGCACAGGAGAGCCATAAATGTTGTTCTGTGCAGGCATCAGCGGCAGCGGCGTCGGGGCGTTAAGAAAGCATGCCGGTGGCATGTTTTTAGCCTCCGATCTCGGCGGCTATGCCGCCGTAGCATCCATCTTAGTTTTCACAGCAAAACTTGAGTTGTTGTACAGCTCTGATGTGCATGAGTCATAGCGCGCCCGGAGGTTCCTTCCGGTGTTTTTGCCCACTTTTGTCACTGTTGACAAAAGTAGGTCGCTCCGGAGAGCGAAACACCGTTCCCATGTATGCGCCATCCCGTCCCGTGCCATACTATGCCATATGCGCCGAAGGTGCCACCCATTGACACGGTAGGCAAAACCGCCTATAATGAAGAAAAAAGCGGAAAGGACGGCGTGTCGGTATGATGATCTCGACGAAGGGGCGTTATGCGCTGCGGGTGATGGTGGACTTGGCGGAGCACCGGGAGGAGGGCTATATCCCCCTGCGGACGGTGGCCCAGCGGCAGGGCATCAGCCAGAAGTATCTGGAGAGCATCATGACCACCCTGTCCAAGGCGGGGTTCGTGGACGGCACCCACGGCCGGGGCGGCGGCTACCGGCTGACGCTGCCGCCGGAGGAATACCGCATCGGGCCGCTGCTGCGGGCCATCGAGGGGCCGCTGGCCCCGGTGCAGTGCGTGGAGGACGAGGCGCAGCCCTGCGAGATGGCGGGAGCGTGCCGCACACGGGCGCTGTGGCAGGGGCTGGATCAGGTGATCCGGGACTATCTGGACAACGCCACACTGGCCCAGCTTATGGTGGAGGAAAATGGCGAAACCGATTGATTTCTGTCACATTCTCTGATATAATATTCCAGGTTTGTCAAACCGGCCCGTTTTCTGACAGAAAACGCCGGTTTTGACAGTTCAGTTTGAGGAGGAAGATTCCATGCTGGAATTGAAGCATATTTCCTATCGCGTATCCACGCCTGAGGGCGAGATGGATATCATCAAGGATATCTCCATCACCATTCCCGACCACCGCCTGATGGTGTTTACCGGCCCCAACGGCGGCGGCAAGACCACCCTGGCCAAGATCATCATGGGTCTGGTGCAGCCCACCGGCGGACAGATCCTCTATAACGGCGAGGATATCACGGGCCTGTCCATCACCGAGCGGGCCAAGCGCGGCATCAGCTACGGCTTCCAGCAGCCGCCCCGCTTCAAGGGTATCACCGTTCACGATCTGCTGCTGCTGGCAGCGGGCGAGGAAAAGCTCAGCAAGGATCGCTGCTGCGCGTATCTCACCAAGGTGGGCCTGTGCGCCAACGATTACCTGGACCGCGAGGTGGACGTGTCCCTGTCCGGCGGCGAGGTGAAGCGTATCGAGATCGCCACCATCCTGGCCCGGCACAGCGACCTGATGATCTTCGACGAGCCGGAGGCCGGCATCGACCTGTGGAGCTTTGCCCGTCTCACCGAGACCTTCGAGCAGATCCATCAGGAGGGCAAGGCCACCATGATCATCATCTCCCACCAGGAGCGGATCATCCGCCTGGCCGACGAGATCGTGGTCATCGCCAATGGCCAGATCGCCCACCGGGGCAATACGGACGAGGTGTTCCCCCTGATTTTGGCCGACACACTGGGCGGCTGCCCCGTGATCGAGAGAAAGGAGGCGTCCCTGTGATCACTGAGATCGACGCGAAGCTGTTGGAAAAGATCGCCGACCTGACCGGCAAGCCGGTGGGCGCCTTCAATATCCGCAAGGA
>CAKTNW010000101.1 GCA_934589145.1 uncultured Oscillospiraceae bacterium
GCCTGACGGCAAAGATTAAAATAACACCTCATCCGTCGCAAGCGACACCTTCCCCTCAAGGGGAAGACAATATGGTGCAGACGAGAATTTGCACTAATATAGCACAATCTCCCGGGGAGCGAAACAATATGGTTTCCGCCATTGTTAAGAACCGGGATACTGTAATAAAAACAAAAAACCGGAGTCGGTTCGCCTCTGAAAAAGCGAAACAATATGGTTTCCACCAATGTTCCGAACCGGGCTACCGCAATAAACGTAAAGGAGCGGCGTTAATTCGCCTCTAAAAAAATGGCAAGTAAGAATAAGGATTATAAACCTGAAGACATTGCTTTTCCCGAGCAGCACATAGTCCAGTCGGAGCTGGTCGGCGAGATGACGACGAGCTATATCGAATACGCGATGAGCGTCATCATCGGCCGTGCGCTGCCCGACGTGCGCGACGGCCTCAAGCCCGTGCACCGCAGAATTTTGTATGCAATGTACGAGGATAACCTGACGCATGACAAGCCGTTCCGCAAATGCGCGACGGCGGTCGGCGACGTGCTGGGCAGATACCATCCGCACGGCGACGCATCGGTGTATGATGCACTGGTGCGACTGGCGCAGGACTTCTCGATGCGTTATCCGCTGATCGACGGCCACGGCAACTTCGGCTCGGTCGATGGCGACCCCCCGGCCGCATATCGTTACACCGAGGCGCGCATGGCGCGCATGTCCGACGAGATGCTGCGTGATATCGAGAAGGACACGGTCGATTGGGACCCGAACTTCGACGAAACGCGCAAGGAGCCGCGTGTGCTGCCGTCAAGATTCCCGAACCTGCTGGTGAACGGCTCGTCGGGTATCGCGGTCGGCATGGCGACGAATATTCCGCCGCATAACCTCACCGAGGTCATCAACGCGTGCATCTGCGTGCTGGATAACCCCGAGGCGACGATGAACGAGCTTTTGCAGCACGTCACCGGCCCCGATTTCCCGACAAAGGGCATCATTCTCGGCCGCTCCGGCATCCGCCAGGCGTACATGACCGGCCGCGGCAAGGTCATCATGCGCGCGCGCACCGAGTTTGAGGAGTTCGGCAAGGACAGAACGAGAATCATCGTTACCGAGCTTCCGTATCAGGTCAACAAGCGCCAGCTGATAGCGACGATCGCGGAGAACGTGCGCGATAAGCGCATCGAGGGCATATCCGACCTGCGCGACGAAACCGACCGCAACGGTATGCGCATCGTCATTGAGCTAAAGCGCGACGCAAATCCGCAGGTCGTGCTAAACCGCCTGCTGACGCAGACCCAGATGCAGACGAGCTTTTCGATAAACATGCTGGCGCTGGTAAACAACCAGACCCAGCCGAAGATACTAAACCTGCGCCATATCATCGACGAGTACCTCACCTTCCAGGAAGAGCTGATCGTGCGCAGAACGAAATACGACCTCAAAAAGGCCGAGGAGCGCGCCCACCTGCTGGAGGGTCTGCTCATCGCGCAGGATAACATCGACGAGGTCATCCACATCATCCGCAACAGCTACGATAACGCAAAGCAGAACCTGATGGAGCGCTTCGGCCTGTCCGACGTGCAGGCGCAGGCGATACTGGACATGCGCCTGAAATCGCTCCAGGGCCTCGACCGCGAGAAGCTGGAGAACGAGTATCGCGAGCTTGAGGAGCGCATTGCCTACTTCAAAGAGCTGCTCGCCGACCCCGAAAAGATCAAGGGCGTGCTCAAGGATGAGCTGATCGAGATCCGCGAAAAGTATGGCGACGAGCGCAAGACCGAGATCCAGGACGTCGAGGACGAGATCGACATCGAGGACCTGATCGAGGAGGAGGACTGCGTCTACACCCTCACGCACAACGGCTATATCAAGCGCCTGCCGACGGTTGAGTACCGCGCACAGGGCCGCGGCGGCAAGGGCGTCAAGGCCATGGCCACACGCGAGGAGGACTATGTCGAAACGGTGTTCACCGCCTCCACGCACGACAGCATCCTGTTCTTCACGAACCTCGGCAAGGTGTATGTCCGCAAGGGCTACCGCATCCCCGAGGCAGGACGCTCGGCGCGCGGCCAGAATATTGTCAATATCATCCCCACCGACCCCGGCGAGAAGGTCAGCGCCATGATCGCCGGCCGCGGCGTCACTGAGGATAACTACCTCGTGTTCGTCACGCGCAACGGCACGGTCAAGCGCACCGCGCAGTCGGCGTTCAAGAACATACGATCAAACGGCATCCGCGCCCTGTCGCTGGACGAGGGCGACGAGCTGATAAGCGTTTTGCAGACCACCGGCGAGGATAAGATCCTGCTTGCAACGCACGACGGCATGGCCATCTGCTTTGCCGAGACCGATGCGCGCGCAATGGGCCGCGATGCGGTCGGCGTGCGCGGCATCCGCCTGCGCGAGGGCGACTATGTCGTCGGCGCGGGCATCGCGGCCGAGGGCGCGGCGATACTGAGCATAACCGAAAACGGCTACGGCAAGCGCACCGACGTCGGCGAATACAGCGTGCAGAACCGCGGCGGCATGGGACTTAAAAACTACAACGTCACCGATAAGACCGGCCCCGTCTCAGACGTCGTTATTGTCACCGGCGACGAGGATCTGCTCGTCATCTCCGACGACGGCACGATAATCCGCATGGACGTCGGCAGCATAAGCCTGCTTTCGCGCAGCACCCAGGGTGTGCGCGTCATGCGCCTGACCGGCGACGCGAAGGTCATCTCCATCGCCCCAACCGACAAAGATTTTTCAGAGGCGAATTGAGGCACCTACGGATACATATATCTCTGGTAGCCCGGTGTCGAAGCTGCCGACGAAACCGTAAAACGCTCGCACTAAATTAGTGCGCTGCTGAGTTTTGGAATGCACCTTTTTAGGGAACGGGCTTGCCCGTTCCGATTGTTGCGGTTTCGTCGGC
>CAKTNW010000102.1 GCA_934589145.1 uncultured Oscillospiraceae bacterium
GCGCCGATTCCTCCGTTTTGAACCCCGTGGTTGAAATGAGCCGACCGTCGGCGGGAATGCAGTCGCCCTCTTCCAGCAGCATCACATCGCCCGCCACCACGTTTTCCGCCGGGATGCGCGTCAGTTTGCCGCCGCGGCGCACATGCGCCACGGGCGCGCTGAGCTTTTGCAGCGACTCCAGCGCTTTTTCGGCGCGGCTTTCCTGCACGGTGCCGATGATCGCATTCAGGACGACGATCCCCAATATGATGATCGGATCGACCAAATCGCCGTCCGGCTCCCAAAACGAAACCAAAAATGAAATCCCCGCCGCAATCAGCAGGATGATGACCATAAAATCGCGAAACTGCCCCAAAAACATTGCGAGTACGCTCGGACGCTTGGCGGCGCGCAGTCGGTTGGCGCCGTCCTGGCGCAGCCGGAGCGCTGCTTCCGCGTCGGTGAGTCCGCTGTCGGGCGAAACGTGCAGTTCCGCCAGGGTTTCCGCTATTGTTCGTCGCTGCCACTGCATGAGCGAATGCCTGCCTTTCCGAATGATCTTGGTTTATGTGTATTCGGATGGGCGGAGGGTTAGACCTTTGTCCGGGTGGGGTTTCGGGGGTGAGGGCGCAAAAAAAGAGGCCGGGTGGCCTCTTTTGGGGGGGGAACTGTCAGGGAACTTGTCTTTACGGAAGCATATAATCGCGGCGTTCATTGTATTCTTCTGCACTCATACCGCGCACAAGTCCTGTGCGGCAATCTACCATAAACGCGGCTCCTGCTTTATGTTCCTCGTCAATGAATCCCTTTTGGCAATTTTTTAGCCCGACAGGGAAATTTTCCGCAGACTTTTCGTCGCACGCATAAGAAATTTCAACTTGCGTGTCGCTCCAAGGAACAAACCAGCCCATCTGGTCTTCGTACATCGGGATTTTGTACACCGGGCGCGTTTCGCCGGTCAGCGCATAGGTGCGCCAGAGCCAACCATCCGCGCAGCAGAAAAGAATACAACGGTCGTCGCCGTTGATACACTCGATCTCACTTTTCCCGTGATAAATCAGTGTTGCCTCGCGGGTGGTGGTGTCCAATTTATACAGATCGGCTCCTTCCGAGAAGTAAATTACCAAATCCGTAAAATTGCACGCGCCAATCTTGTGGCCATCGTAAAACAAAAGGTCATCTGCTTTTGTGCCGTCCGCATTGGTGAGATTCAAGTAAAACGCATCAAGATATATCGCACCATCTTTTAGCGTATATAATCCGTCCGCATACGGAAACTCCCGAAGGTTATGCGCACTTTCGAAATACGAATCGTAATTTTCAAAATCGGAGGCCATTAGAATCAGGTCTTCGCCAAACGCCGGAATTTCCCCCTCAGAAGTGCCGGATTCAGATGACGTCCCCGTGGACGATGTAACCTCTGCCTTGGAAGAATCCGCCGGAGTGGGGGACGTCGCGGAGGACGTCCCTTGGACAGAACAGGCGGTCATGAAAATGAGTGCCAATAACGCGGCGAAAAGTTTCAATTTCATACACATGCGCCTCCTTAATTTATCGCATCCTCAAACCCGCACTTTGTGCAGTGATTGATCCAAAGCTGGTCTGCAATTTCCTGCTGCACAAATTTGTGACTTTCTGTGGTTCGCTGGGTGTAGCACGTACAATAGTAAGCGTGGGTCGTTTTATTGAGACTGGAGCAACGCGAACTATTATGCACATGGCCGCTTTTTGCGCTGGGGTTATCATAGTAGTTGATATTCGTGAACTTTGATATAAACTCAGAGATTGTGAATTTTGTCATCCGAACTTTGTTATCATTTTCTCTGTTTGCATCATATACGATTATATCCGTATTGGTTCGACTCAGCACCATAATTGAGTGTCCGCCTTCCACGCTCGTGGTCTGGAAATGAACGCGTGCGTGAGAACCATCTGGAATTGATTTAACAATCACATCGGTTAATGGCATATGTTTATGGTTTTGATAGTTTGTACTGCTACCACCGTCGAAGAATTTACGCTCTGTTCCGTTCCGGAAAACATTGGATTCCGGA
Source organism: uncultured Oscillospiraceae bacterium (assembly GCA_934589145.1). Lineage (GTDB taxonomy): Bacteria > Bacillota > Clostridia > Oscillospirales > Oscillospiraceae > Vescimonas. Next base: position 2,034 of record CAKTNW010000102.1, read on the forward strand.
TATCCGTACAAAACCGCATAAACATTCTTCGCAAAAGCGGTACACTGTCTTGCTCCACCATACGTTGCCGTATACGTCGAACCGGGTTGATGACTGTAATAGAACGTCCCGATTTTTTCGCGGATTGCCATATTGGTGAAGTTGAGAATCGAAACTTCCACGCCAAGATCATTCGTGAATTCTTCTGGCGTAAGTGTGATTTCCGTGCCCAGTGTTGAGCGCAGCTGGTAATACTCTTCCGAGCTTTCGCCGCGCAGCGCACCGGTGTTGCAGTTCAGCATGAACGCCAGTCCGCCCTCTTCATCGAAATACCCGGCAGAATTTTCCGCCAAAATACCGGGCAGTGCCGTCGTCCGATCTTCGTCCGTCCAGTACAAAATTTCGACGTTCGTGTCGTCCCAGTCTTCAAACTTCATGTAATGTTCCAAGTCCGGGATCCGCAGCACTTCGTGCGCTTCGCCGGTCTTCACGTACATCCGGTACAGGCGATCTTCTGCGCGGAAGAACAGGCAATTATCGTCGCCGGCCAGTTCCGAAATCGGCGTTTCGCCTTCGTAAATCGTACGCACGCGCATCGTGGCCAAATCCAGCCGTCGGATATCGCGGCCGTCCTTTTCGACGAAATAGATGTACGAATTCGTCGGACGGAACAGTGCAACGTCGCAGTCGTCGTAAAACGGTACATCGTCCAGCACAGTCCGCTCGGCGGGGTCATCTGACCAGCCCATGTAGAAACCGTCGAGATAAATCACCCCGTCTCGCAGTGTGTATTTCCCATCCGCGTCCGGGAATTCGGCGATTTCGTGTACTTTGGTGAAGTAGGTTTCGTAGTTGTCCGACAT
>CAKTNW010000103.1 GCA_934589145.1 uncultured Oscillospiraceae bacterium
AACGGCGGCATTTTCGGTATACGGCGGGCCGATGTGGGCATCGGCCCCTACGATCTGTCATTCCGGAAAATGACGCAACATGAGGAACAGTCTTTGATTCTCTCCCCCAGTCACCGTCGGTGACAGCCCCCTCGTCAGAGGGGGCCGGGGCAAAACCGCCCCGACAGCGCGTACCCGCAAAGTGTTAGATGATATGTTTCGCGGCCAGGATGCCGGCCAGCTTGTCGGTGGTCTCCTTGCCGGAGCCTTCCAGCATCATGCCGGCGCCCTTCTGGGGAGGCGTAAAGGAGGTGAGGATATTGGTGGGAGAACCGGCCAGACCGATGGTGGTCTTGTCGATCAGGGGGTGATCCTTCAGGGTCTCATAGGTCATGACCTTCAGGGGCTTGACGAAGCACTCCTCGATGCCGGAGACGGACATATAGCGGGGCTCGTTCAGCTCCTTGATGCAGGTGATCATGCAGGGGGTCTTGACCTTGACGGTCATGTAGCCGTCCTCCAGCATGCGCTTGACGGTGACGGTATTGCCCTCCAGCTTGATATCGCCGGCGTAGGAGATCTGGGGCAGGTGCAGCTTCTCAGCGATCTGGGGACCCACCTGGGCGGTATCGCCGTCGATGGCCTGGCGGCCAGCCAGGATGATATCGTCAGCGTCGACGCCGTAGGTGTCGATGGCGGCGGCGATGATCTGGGAGGTAGCGTAGGTGTCGGAGCCGCCGAACTCGCGGGCGGTGATCAGGACACCCTCGTCCACGCCCATGGCCATCAGCTCACGCAGCATACCTTCTGCGGGGGGAGGGCCCATGGTGAAAGCGATGACCTTGCAGCCCAGCTCGTCCTTCAGGGACAGGGCGGCCTCGACGGCGTTCAGGTCGTCGGGGTTGATGATGGTCTGCATGGAAGCACGATCCAGCGTACCATCGGGATTCACGGCCACCTTACCGGAGGTATCGGGGACCTGCTTGACAGTGACAAAAATCTTCATATTTCTCGTACCTCCTTGCTTACTTCAGCAGATTGCCGGCGATGACCATCTGCTGCACCTGAGAGGTGCCCTCGTAGATGGTGGTGATGCGGGCGTCGCGGTAGATGCGCTCCACCTTGTACTCGCGGATATAGCCGTAACCACCGTGGATCTGCACGGCCTTGTAGGCGCAGCGGTTGGCGGCCTCGGCGGCGAAGTACTTGGCGATGGAGCAGGCGGAGCTGGCCTCGGGGCTGTTGGCGTCCTTCAGCACGGCAGCGTGATAGACCAGCTGGCGGGCGGCCTCCACGTCGGCGGCCATGTCGGCCAGCATGAAGCTGATGCCCTGGAAGTCGGCGATGCGGCGGCCGAACTGCTTACGCTCCTTGGCGTACTTGACGGCCTCGTCCAGCGCGGACTGGGCGATACCCACGGACTGGGCAGCGATGCCGAGACGGCCGCCGTCCAGGGTCTTCATGGCGATCTGGAAGCCCTTGTGCAGGGGGCCCACCAGGCAGTCCTTGGACACACGGACATCCTCCAGCACCAGGTCGCAAGTGGGATAGCCGTTGATGCCCATCTTCTTCTCGTGAGCGCCCAGGGACACGCCGGGGAGCTTCATATCCACTACGAACATGGAGATGCCCTTGCTGCCCTTGGCGGTCAGGTCGGTCTTGGCAAAGACCACGGCCCAGTCGGCCATGGGAGCGCCGGAGATGAAGCACTTGCGGCCATTGATGATGAAGTCGTCACCGTCGGCGATGGCGGTAGTGGTGGTGCCGCCGGCATCGGAGCCCGCGCCGGGCTCGGTCAGGCCGAACACCATGATCTTCTCGCCGCTGGCCACGGCGGGCAGGTACTTCTGCTTCTGGGCCTCATTGCCGCCCAGCAGCAGCGGGCCGCCGCCCAGGGAGTTGGAGGTGTTGGCGTAGATGGACAGCACAGCGTCCACGCGGGCCAGCTCCTCTACCATCAGGGCATAGGTCAGGCTGTCGGCACCGGCGCCGCCGTACTCCTTGGGGATCTTGACACCCATGAAGCCATAACGGGCCATCTTCTTGTGCATATCCCAGTTGAATTCGCCGGTCTCATCCAGCTCGTCCTGGATCTCCTTGGTGAATTCCGTCTCCGCGAACTGGCGGAACAGCTTGCGCTGCATCTCGTGCTTCTTGTCGAGAATCATTCGTTTTCCTCCTATTGTTACTTTACTAATTGGTTCAGCAGGGGATCTCGTGGCTGGACTTACCGGTGGTCAGGATCTCGTGGATGCTGTCGATGCCGCAGCGGGCCATGGACTCGGCGGCTTCCTCGGTAAAGAACGCCATGTGGGGGGTGTGGTACACGTTCACGAAGGAACGCAGGTACTTCAGCTTGAAGTAGGGCATGCCGGGGGTCTTGATGATATCGTCGTTGTGGGGCACATGGATGATGCCGGTCTCGCCGGGGAAGGCGTCCATGAACAGGGCACCGATCTTCTCGGTCTCGACACCCTCGATGATGGCGTCGATGTCCACCAGCTCGCCGCGGGCGTTGTCGATCAGCACCACGCCGTCCTTCATCTTGGACAGGGCGTCACGGTTGATCATGCCGGTGGTCTCGGGCAGCAGGGGGGTATGGATGGTGATGATGTCGGACTCGCGGTACAGGGTATCCAGATCCACATACTCGGCGTACTGACGGACGGCGTCGTTCTGGTACACGTCGTTGGCCAGGATGCGGCAGCCGAAGCCGCTGAGGCACTTGATGACGGTATAGCCGATCTTGCCGGTGCCCATGACGCCCACGGTCATGGTGCGCAGCTCGCGGCCCATCTTGCCCTTCAGGGTGAAG
>CAKTNW010000104.1 GCA_934589145.1 uncultured Oscillospiraceae bacterium
CGGATGCGCTGTCGATCTCGGCCATCTCGCACATTCGCTCGGCGACGGCGCGGGGCGTCGGGAAGAACTGATACTCGTGCTTCAGGTCTTTCACTTCCTGCGTGAGCATGACGTTCTCCAGCATCTCCGCCACATCGTCGTCCTCAGCGAAGACGTGAGCCTTTGCCTTTCGGTTCCACTTGCCGCCCATGTTCTCCAGAACCTTGTTGACCTCCGTGTAGGTCTTGCGGTCAAGCTGAACGCTCGGCAGGTAAAGCAGGTTTCCGTCCGCTCTGCACTCACCCAGCACATTCAGCACATTCTCAGGAATCTTTGCCATTTGTTTCGTCCTCCTTATTTTTCACCGGCCGCGCTCCGATGAACTCCTCGGCCAGTTGTTGATACTCTTCTGGCGTGATATATCCACGCCGCTTCTGCTGCTTCCAGTAGGCCATGATCTCGTCGTACCGAGTCTTCAGCGAGGCGTATCGCCCATAGGCGCCGTTCAGCTCACGGCAGATCCGCTCCAGCTCAACTCGCTTCTCCGCGAAGTTCTCAGCCAGTTCAAGGCTCGGTGCCCGTCCAAGTCTTGCAGACCCGCAGGCGCAACACATCTTCGGTGCTATGCCCTGCACGGCAAAGGCAGCTCCGCAGTCAAGGCATATCCACTTTTGCTGCCGTCCTCTTGCCATTCAGGCTACCTCCTATCACACAGGTTTTTTCCACCGGCATCCGCGACAGGCTCCTTCGTGTTCCTGCTTGTACTTACCGCACATATAGCACAGTTCATTGACGGCCGTGCGGTATTCCCGTTCCAGCTTGCGGATCTCGGCAGGCTCCCGGTTGGTGTCTTCGTAGTCGGCCAGCCGGTAGAACACGGCTTCGACCGTCGTGCCGGTCGGCTGAGATACCGTGCCGTCGCTGTTTCGTATCGTCAGGCGCTCCATCGTCATGCCTCCTGATACCGGATGGGCCGCTCGCCGCGCTCGTCGAAGTCAAGGCAGGCTTTTTTCGACTGACAGCAATAAAGCGGCGTCCCAGCTCGCGGGTAGTGCTTGTTCTTGCGAACCTCGCAGATGCCTGACGCTTTCATAGGCTCTCTGAGGAAGTGGTGGCACTGGCCGCAACATTGGCCGAGGCTTTCGGGTCTGACCTTCAGACGCCCCTCCCTCTCCGCTTTGAGCAGGTCGAGAACGTGCTGAAGACTCATACCGTCGCGGATCAGTTCGTCCTCGAACTTTCTGTATTCCACGCAGGCTTCGGCCGGGATGTCAGCGTCCTCGTACTTTTTCAGAACTCCGAGCGCCTTTTCGACCGTTCTGATCTCCTCAGGCTCAAAGCAAAAATCCTGCTCATTGATGATGTCTTGCAGTCTCTTCGCGTATTTCTCCATCTCACTACTCCTTTACTTCCGGTTCGTCGAGCCGTGCGCCGCAATGCTGGCAGAACGGCTCTGTGCAATTCACTTCTTCTCCGCAGTTGGAACAATGCGCATCTCCCAGCCAGTCGATGACGAGGTGTGCGTGGATCTGCTCTGGTCGGCACTCAATGATACTGCTGCCCTTGCTCGCTCTCCTGTTCCACGCTTCGATTTTGTCCGCCTTAATTGTAAAACCGGAAAGAACGCAGCCGTTGTACCAGTGCTTCCACTCCCCACGGTTTGCCGTTCTCATGATTGCGCCCATAGGCTTATTGTCTGCGCCACAGAACGGGCAGGGCTTCAGTTTTACTTCCATTGTTCCGCCTCCATCTGCTCTATCTGGGCGCACAGTTCATCCGTTACGTCATTACCGTAGCTGAGTTCTTCGTAACCCCAGCCACCGCCGTCGCTCAATTTCTCCACATCTATCCCGTTCCGTTCCAACCAGAGTCCCACTTCACGGTCAAGATTGCTTACCATTCCTGCGTAGAGTGCAATCCGGTGCATCTTCTCGCGGATATGCTTCGGCACTTTCATTCCGTTTCTTCGCACTCCTCTCAATCGCAGTCCACATACCACCATCCGGTGCATCTGTCTTCTTCGCCAGACCGTGCATCTTCTACCGGGTCGTAATACCCGGTATGAAAAACAACTTCTTCGCCCTGTGCGGCGTAGAGCTGGAAAAGCAGGTCGCACATGGCGTCCGCAATGGCTTCCGTCTTACACATCAGCTCGTCGCCGTTTCCCCAAACCTCACCGTCTGAATAGTCCCGCATCCGGCTCAGGAACAGCTCGAACCAGTCGATTTTTTCCCGCGCGTCAATGTGTTTGACGGGCGGATGGTCTGCCGCCCAGAAGTCAACTCCTTGGAAGTTATCAGCGTCGAGGATATACTCGCCATTTTTCCAGCGGCGTTCAACTTCGCGCAGGGCCGCCTCCTCGCTTTCTGCCTCCACCGCCACCTGTGTCTCAAGTGTCTCGCGGATGTTGATGCTGAACTCTTTCTTCTGCGGCTGATTCTTCCAGCACTCAGGGCAAAGCACGTTGTCCGTTTCGGACAGCATCTTTCTGAAATCCTCTTCGCCGCAGGCTTTCTTGAAACAGTTCGTGCAGAAGTGTTTTCCGCACCGTTCGCACTCCCACATATCCCCGCGGTGGTCGTCGTGCGCGTCCCACTTTTCGCGGAACCCGCAGATGTCGCACTCGTATTCGTCACTTCCCATTAAGTACATATCGTCCTCCTCAGTAATCGAAACAGGCCATGTAGAAGTGGATTTTCCCGTCCTTGATTTCGTGGGTGCAGCACTTCCACAGGTCGTGGTAGAGGAACCACACGGTTCCCATCTCGTTCAGGTATTCCAGATTGAAGTCCTT
>CAKTNW010000105.1 GCA_934589145.1 uncultured Oscillospiraceae bacterium
AACCGCTTTCGCCGACTATTGCCGTCATTCCCTTTTCGGGGAAGGTCATATTCACGTTTTTCAGAACGTCGCGTTTATTATCGTAAGAGAACGTAACGTTTTCGAGTTTGATTTCTTTGCCGTCTACGGTTTCCGTTCCCCATTCGGGGTCGGGTGCATTAAGAAGCGAAATAATCTTTTTACCCGCGCTTGCGCCGTTCATAGCAACGTGGAATGCCGAACCGAACGCACGAAGCGGCAGGAAAAATTCAACCGCCACAAGGCACAGGAACAATGCAGCAATCGGGTTCAGTCCCCAAAACGCCGCGCCACTGATTGCAAGCGCGATACCGACTCCCGCGCCGCCGTATGCAACCAAGTCCATGATTGTGGTGCTTGCAAGCTGCATGACAAGGACTTTCATCGTGATGACTCTGAACTCTTCCGCGCTTTCGTTGATCTTAACGTGCTGAGCCGCGTCTGCCTGAAAGATTTTGAGTTCTTTAAGTCCCTGCACGCTGTCGAGAAACTTGTCGCCCATTGAGGTGTATTTGCCCCAATATTTCGCAAAAATCTTCTTCGCGTACTTACTGACCGCTACGATGGATACGGGGATCAGCGGCACGCAGGCAATCAGTACGAGAGCCGTTCTCCAATCAATCCATACGCATATCAGGAACAGAATGACGGGCGCAATCATCGCAAAGAAGAACTGCGGCAGATAGGACGAATAGTAAAGGTCGAGTTGTTCTACGCCTTCCACCGAAACCTGCGTGAGTCCCGCCATGCTCATTCCGTCAGTGGTTTTCACGCCGAGTTTTACTATTTTGTTATATACTCTTTCACGCAAGTCTTTTTTCACGCTTCTGCCGAGCTTGTCCTTGATGTCGCCCGTCGCGCGCGAACAGATATATCTCACGATAATACCTACAACCGCGCCGATAAGCGGATAAACGAATTTCACGGCTTCGGCATTCTCGGTCAGCAGATACACGGCGTAGCAAACGCTTCCGGTAATCGCAACGTTTGCAACCAACCCGATTGCCTGCAACAATACGGCGATAAAGATGTACTTCTTGTTTCCGCCGATGAGTCTGAATAGTTCTTTATCTATCATTTGTTTGCTCCTTGTCTGAATCAATCGGTGCGTGATGTGCGTCTTTCATTCCCGACTTGATATAATTTGCCACTCCGTTACGGGTTGCGTCCGAAAACGCACAGGCCGCGTTAAGGGCATCTTCATACGCCTGATTTTCAGTCGTGCCGCAATGTAACGACAAATGCGCCGACATAAAGCGTATAATCGTCATGTACTCGTTCAGAACTTCTTTTCCGCGATCTGTAAGAACAATTTTCCTATCATTCTTTTCGATAAATCCTTTATCCCGCAACCGTTCCATCGCGTTGTATGTACTGACTTTTGAAACCCGAAGTTTATTCGCCACATCCGTTTGCTTTACATTTTCTGTTTGTTCTGCAAGCTCGTTTGCGGTAATCAAATACCTTAATTCCGATGAACTCATGTAACTCCTTCGTCCAGTTATCGAGTTAGCATAGGCTAACCGCCGGGCAAAAAATTCAGTTCTTCGAGAAGAACCGCATATTATTATACTCAAAAAAATTGAATTGTCAACCACTTGTTAGCAACAAACTAAAAATTTCGATTTTGCTCACCGAATGTCCTCGCTTCTTGCGTTGCATGGTGCAGTTCACCAATATTTTTATATCATGGAGATATAGAAGCGCCGACAGCGGAACAGGGGAACCGGGGAATGATGGGATTCCGTCATCGACGCTTCGCTTTCTTCTGGCGCAGAAAAAACGAATTTTTTTCACTTACCTCTTGCAAAGCGGAAAAAAGCATGATATAATACGACCGAAAGAACCGAAACGGTCATATTTCGGGAGGTGCAACCTTGGCTTTTACAGATTTTGAAACCGAGCAGATTCGTAAAGCGCTGCTGAAGGAAACAAGGCGCTGCGCCGTCAGCTTCTGGAAAAATATGACCTTGTGCCCAAGCGCGGCGCTTCTCTTGCCGCCGCGACTGTACGCGGACTGATTCTGACCGTCTCGCACAGGGAGCAGATCGGAGAATTATATCCTCAGGTGCTGGAAACGCTGGTGTACGGTGCCTGCAGAGAATTGTTTGAATAAGGCGAAAAGCCGCAGAGATGCGGTTTTTCAAAACCACACGAGTTAGCCGAGGGTAACTGACTTTCGGCTATGTGGGAATATCAAAGGAATGTAACCATGAAAGAAAAGAAGAATTTCTGGGACAGAAATGCCCGTATTTACAACCGCTTCATGCGCAAAGACCGCGAGGCATACGAAAAGATGTATGCACTGATCCGTCCGGTCGTGAAAGCCAAAACGGTGCTGGAGCTTGCAACGGGCACCGGATTGATCGCAAAACATATCGTGAACGCGGCGGCACATATCGAGGCGACGGATGTCTCTGCAGAGATGATTGCCGAGGCAAAACGGGATAATCGTTCTGCGAAGCTGCACTTTTCGGTGCAGGATATGTTCTGTCTGCCCTATGCGGACGGATCCTTCGATGCAGTGATCGTGTCAAACGCCCTGCACATTGTGCCGCAGCCGGAGAAAGCCCTGCGGGAAATCGGGCGCGTGCTGAAGGACGACGGCGTACTGATTGCGCCGACCTTCACCCATGCGGGAAATTCGTTTTCCGGCAAGGTG
>CAKTNW010000106.1 GCA_934589145.1 uncultured Oscillospiraceae bacterium
AGGGACTTGAGGGCGCGGTTGTTGGCGCCGGTGACGGGACGGCCGCGGCGGCCGTTGTCGATCAGGGCGTCCACCGCCTCCTGCAGCATGCGCTTCTCGTTGCGCACGATGATATCGGGGGCGTTCAGCTCCATCAGGCGGCGCAGACGGTTGTTGCGGTTGATGACCCGGCGGTACAGGTCGTTCAGGTCGGAGGTGGCGAAGCGGCCGCCGTCCAGCTGCACCATGGGACGCAGCTCAGGCGGGATCACGGGCAGCACGTCGATGACCATCCACTCGGGCTTGTTGCCGGAGATACGGAAGGCGTCCACCACCTCAAGGCGCTTGACGACGCGGGCCTTCTTCTGGCCGGAGGTGGTCTTCAGCTCGGCGTGGAGCTGCTCGCTGAGCTGCTCCAGATCGATCTGCTGCAGCAGCTCCTTCACGGCCTCGGCGCCCATGCCGGCGCGGAAGTCGTCCTCATACTTTTCGCGGTAATCGCGGTATTCCTTCTCGGACAGGATCTGGTTCTTCATCAGGGGCGTCTCGCCGGGATCGGTGACGATATAGGCGGCGAAGTACAGCACCTTCTCCAGAATACGGGGACTAATGTCCAGCAGCAGGCCCATGCGGGAGGGGATGCCCTTGAAGTACCAGATGTGGCTGACGGGGGTAGCCAGCTCGATGTGGCCCATGCGCTCACGGCGCACCTTGGCCCGGGTGACCTCCACGCCGCAGCGGTCGCAGATCTTGCCCTTATAGCGGATCTTCTTATACTTGCCGCAGTGGCACTCCCAGTCTTTGGTGGGCCCGAAAATGCGCTCACAGAACAGGCCGTCCCGTTCCGGCTTCAGCGTGCGGTAGTTGATGGTCTCGGGCTTCTTGACCTCGCCGTAAGACCACTCGCGGATCATCTCCGGAGAAGCGATGCCGATCTTGATGGCGTCAAAGGTTGCGTAACTCATTGTTCAGCTCCTCCTCTTTCTCAAAATTCATCATCGTCGTCAATGTCGTCAAAGGAAGCGTCCACTTCCTCGTCACTGACGTAATCGAAGCCTGCGTCGGCCAGCTCATCCTCGTCGGCATAGCGGTTCTGCCGGTCGTTGTCGGCATCCATGCGGGCCAGGTTGAAGGTGTCCATGGCGTCCTCGTCGTCCTTCAGCTCGATCTGGTTGCCGTCCTTATCCAGCACCTGGATATCCAGGCACAGGGACTGCAGCTCCTTCACCAGCACCTTGAAGGATTCGGGCACACCGGGAGTGGGCACGTTGTGGCCCTTGACGATGGACTCGTAGGTGCGGACACGGCCGGTGACGTCGTCGGACTTGACGGTCAGGATCTCCTGCAGGGTATAGGCAGCGCCGTAAGCCTCCAGGGCCCACACTTCCATTTCGCCGAAGCGCTGGCCGCCGAACTGGGCCTTGCCGCCCAGAGGCTGCTGGGTGACCAGGGAGTAGGGGCCGGTGGAACGGGCGTGGATCTTATCATCCACCAGATGGTGCAGCTTCAGGAAGTAAACGTAGCCGACGGTGACCTTGTTGTCGAAGCGCTCACCGGTGCGGCCGTCGTACAGCCAGCTCTTGCCCTCGGGGTCAAGACCGGCCAGCTCCAGCGCCTCGGTGATGTCCTTATCGGTGGCGCCGTCGAAGATGGGGGTGGCCACCTTCCAGCCCAGGGTCTTGGCAGCGTAGCCCAGATGGACCTCCAGCACCTGTCCGATGTTCATACGGGAGGGCACGCCCAGGGGGTTCAGCACGATATCCAGCGGGGTGCCGTCGGGCAGGAAGGGCATATCCTCCTGGGGCAGCACGCGGGACACGACGCCCTTGTTGCCGTGACGGCCGGCCATCTTGTCGCCGGGCTGGATCTTGCGGCGCTGGGCGATGTAGACGCGGACCACCTGGTTCACGCCCGGCCCCAGCTCGTCGCCGTTTTCGCGGGTAAAGACCTTGGTGTCGATGACGATACCGCTCTCGCCGTGGGGCACCTTCAGGGAGGTATCGCGGACCTCGCGGGCCTTCTCGCCGAAGATGGCGCGCAGCAGGCGCTCCTCGGCGGTCAGATCGGTCTCGCCCTTGGGGGTGACCTTGCCCACCAGGATATCACCGGCGTGGACTTCCGCGCCCACGCGGATGATGCCCCGCTCGTCCAGATCCTTCAGGGCGTCCTCGCCCACGTTGGAGATATCGCGGGTGATCTCTTCCGGCCCCAGCTTGGTGTCGCGGGCGTCGATCTCATACTCTTCAATGTGGATGGAGGTGTAGACATCCTCCTTCACCAGCCGCTCGTTCAGCAGCACGGCGTCCTCGTAGTTATAGCCTTCCCAGGTCATGAAGCCCACCAGGATGTTGCGGCCCAGGGCGATCTCGCCCTGCTCGGTGGCGGGACCGTCGGCCAGCACGGTGGGATCGTCGCCGCCGTGGACACGCTCACCCACAGAGACGATCGGCTTCTGGTTGATGCAGGTGCCGTGGTTGGAGCGCAGGAACTTGATCAGCTTATAATCCTTGGTCTCGCCGCCGTCATACTTGACGGAGACGTTGGTGGCGTCCACCTTAGTGACGACGCCGTCGCCCTCGGCCAGCACGGCCACCTCGGAGTCCAGGCAGATCTTGTGCTCCATACCGGTGCCCACGATGGG
>CAKTNW010000107.1 GCA_934589145.1 uncultured Oscillospiraceae bacterium
GGTCTGCTCCACGCTGCGGGCCTCCAGATAGCCGTCGTGGTACAGCTGGGAGACGATGCCGCTCATGCCGTGGTAGCGCAGGCCGCCGGCGTGGTTGGCGGAGGGGATGAAGCCGTTGCCCAGGGTGTACATCTTGGCCATGGGGCAGATCATGCCGGTGTCGCAGAAGTCATACTTGAACACGCCCCGGGTCAGGCTGGGGCAGGAGGCGGGCTCCACGGCGATGATGCGGTAGTTGGCCTCGCCCCGGAGCATCTGGCCCACGAAGGGGGAGATCAGGCCGCCCAGGTTGGAACCGCCGCCGGCGCAGCCGATGATGATGTCGGGCTTGATGCCGTACTTCTCCAGGGCCGTCTGGGTCTCAAGGCCGATGACAGACTGGTGCAGCAGCACCTGGTTCAGGACGCTGCCCAGGACGTAGCGATAGCCCTCGCGGGTGGTGGCGGCCTCCACGGCCTCGCTGATGGCGCAGCCCAGGGAGCCGGTGGTGCCGGGGAACTCGGCAAGGATCTTGCGGCCCACCTCGGTGGTATCGGAGGGAGAGGGAGTGACATTGGCGCCGTAGGTACGCATGACCTCGCGGCGGAAGGGCTTCTGCTCATAGGAGCACTTTACCATATACACGCGGCAGTCCAGGCCCAGATAGGCGCAGGCCATGCTGAGAGCCGTGCCCCACTGACCGGCGCCGGTCTCGGTGGTAACGCCCTTCAGGCCCTGCTCCTTGGCGTAGTAGGCCTGGGCGATGGCGGAGTTCAGCTTGTGGCTGCCGGAGGTGTTGTTGCCCTCGAACTTATAGTAGATCTTCGCGGGGGTCTGGAGCTTCTCCTCCAGGCAGTAGGCCCGCACCAGCGGAGAGGGGCGGTACATCTTATAGAAGTTGCGGATATCCTCGGGGATCTCGAAGTAGGCGGTGGTGTCGTCCATCTCCTGCTTCACCAGCTCGGCGCAGAATACGCCGCCCAGCTCCTCGGCGGTCATGGGCTTCAGGGTGCCGGGATTCAGCAGGGGCGCAGGCTTGTTGGTCATGTCCGCGCGGACGTTGTACCAATATTTGGGCATCTCATCCTCGGTGAGGTAGATCTTGTAGGGGATGTTTCTGTCCTTGAGCTCTTTCATGATGTTTCTCCTTTATATTCTATAATGTATATTTTTCTATTTACGCGAAATAGTCGATCTTCATAGCGTGCTTGACCTTGTCCAGGGTCTTGGCAGCCTCGGCCTGGGCGGCAAAGCTGCCCTTGCGGAGGATCTCCATAACGGCGGCGGGATCCTTGGCCAGCTCCTGTCGGCGGGTACGGATGGGCTCCAGGGTCTCCTGGAGGACGTTGTTCAGGAACTTCTTCACCTTCACGTCGCCCAGACCGCCCCGCTCATAGTGGGCCTTCAGCTCGGCCAGGTTGGCGTACTCCGGCAGGTAGCGGGCAAAATGCTCGTCGGTGCAGAAGGCGTCCAGGTACATGAACACGGGGTTATCCTTGGTGTTGCCGGGGTCGGACACCTGCAAGTGGTTGGGGTCGGTATACATGCCCATGATCTTGGTGCGGACGTCGTCGGGATCGTCGGCCAGGTAGATGCAGTTGCCGAGAGATTTGCTCATCTTGGCCTTGCCGTCGGTGCCGGGAAGGCGGAGGCATGCCTCGTTGTCCGGCAGCAGGGCGGTAGGCTCCACCAGGGTCTCGCCGTACAGCTCGTTGAAGCGGCGGACGATCTCGCGGGCCTGCTCCAGCATGGGCAGCTGATCCTCGCCCACAGGGACGGTGTCAGCCATGAAGGCGGTGATGTCCGCCGTCTGGCTGACGGGGTAGGTCAGGAAGCCCATGGGGATGCTGTGGTTGAAGCCCCGCAGCTGGATCTCCGCCTTGACGGTGGGGTTGCGCTCCAACCGGGCCAGGGTCACCAGGTTCATATAGTAGAAGGTCAGCTCCGTCAGCTCGCTGACGTGGGACTGCACCAGGATGGTGGACTTTTCCGGATCGATGCCGCAGGACAGGTAATCCAGCGCCACCTCCAGGATGTTGTCCCGCACCTTCTGGGGATGGTCGAAGTTGTCGGTCAGCGCCTGGGCATCGGCGATCATGAAGAACAGCTTCTCAAATCTGCCGCTGTTCTGCAGCGTGACGCGGTTGCGGAGGGAGCCTACAAAATGGCCCACATGAAGCCGTCCGGTGGGACGGTCGCCTGTCAGAATGATCTTTCCCATGATCGTTTCTCCTTTTTGTATGTAAAAATTATTAAACGTCTAAAAGCCTCGCAGAGTTCGCGTCCGCAGACGCGAATCATTTCAATCATTTTTCCGGCGGCGTGTACGTCGGAAAAATACTTCTCGGCCGCCAGTGTGTCCGAAGGACGCGCGCAGTCGGCCGCAATCCTCTTTGGCAATGAAATCGTCAGATTTCATGCCAGTATAAATAAAAAAACTGCCCCATGGAAATTCTTCCATGGGACAGATTGAAAATACAAATCTGCGGTACCACCCACATTGACGCAAAGGCGCCCACTCTGCACGCACCATCATGCGCTCCGCCGGGGTAACGGCCGCGGATGCCGTCGGGTATTACTGGCCGTTTCCGGTGTTCTCCCCGCCCTCGTAAGTCCATTCACCGTACATTCCGCTGCCCC
>CAKTNW010000108.1 GCA_934589145.1 uncultured Oscillospiraceae bacterium
CGCCGCCGGAGACGTTATCCAGCTCGTCGTCGCTCAGCTCGCCCGTCTGCGGGTGGAGCAGGTCAAAATACGTCTTGGCCTCCGCCTCGGTCAACTCCATGCCGTTTTCCTTGGCGAGCGTCAGCAGCTCCTCGGGAGTTTTTGTCGTCTTTGCCCTGGTAAGCAGTTCCTGATCCATCTAATTGTTTCCTCTCTGACTATCGTCTTGCTGCGCGGGAACGGCGTCCGTTTCCGCCGCGCTCATTTTCTTTTTTTGTTCTTCGGGTGGACGCACAGGAGCGGCATACCGAATATCTCAAGCCCGGACCGGTAGGTCCTGTCCCAATAGCGGCACGCGCCGCAGGTGCCGTTCACACCGTTTTTCGTGGTAGCGGGCTCGTAATACCTGCATCCGTAAGCGATGGTGGTCATAAGGCAGTCATCCCTGCCATAGCAGGCGCCGCCGGAGACGTTATCCAGCTCGTCGTCGCTCAGCTCGCCCGTCTGCGGGTGGAGCAGGTCAAAATACGTCTTGGCCTCCGCCTCGGTCAGCTCCATGCCGTTTTCCTTGGCGAGTGCGATCAGCTCCTCGGGAGTTTTTGCTTCCTTTGCCTTCGCAAGCAGTTCCTTGTTGAGTTCCATCGTTTCTCCTTCTATATTTTTTGGTTCAGCTCGTTGCTGCGGTGCCGGAGTCCTGCTTATTTCCCTCTGCGGTTCTTTGGATTGAGACATTTGAGCGGCGCACCGAGTGTTTCGTATCCGGTCCAATTGGCTTGGTCCCAATGCCTGCACCGGCAGCAAGTACCCATCAGACCGAAGGCGGTGGGGCTTGTATCCTCCTCAAAAAAGCCGCACCGGTACCCCGCGGTGGTCAGAAGGTACCCGCCCTTTGTGTGGCAACCGCCGCCAGCCACATTGTCCAGCTCGTCGTCGCTCAGCTCGCCCGTTTTCGGATGAAGCTGTTCAAAGTATGCCTTTGCTTCCTCCTCGGTCAGATCGATGCTGCTCTCCTTTGCAAGCGCGGCCAGTTCCTCCGGCGTCTTTGTTCCTTTTGCTTTTGCAATCAGTTCTTCGCTGAGTTCCATGGTCGAGCTCCTTTCCGTTATTTTTTTCTGCCAGGGTCCTGCAGATCGCTTTTTTTGTTGAGATCAAAGGAAATTTCAAGTCTCCTGCCGCCGCTCACCGTTTCGAGAGCCTCGTCGTTCAGCGGCTCCGCGTTGGTCTCCTCCGGGATGCTGTTCCGTTTTTCTTCCTTTTTCATGTTCTTCCTCCTTTGATTTATTTGATTGGAGCCTCAAAACACTCCCGAAGCGTTTTGAGGGCATTGCTGTGCAGTATCTTGACGTAGGCGTAGGATACGCCGAGCCTTGCCGCCGTGTCCTTCAGCGACAGCCCCTTGCCGTACCGCAGGACGATCAGGGCGCGCAAACGTTCGTCCAGCCTGTTCAGGGCTTCACCGAGCGCCTGAAGGGATTCCCTTTGCAGCAGACCGTCGTCTATGCCGGCTGCGTCCGGCAGATCGTCCGGCAGCTCCGCGCCGGGACGATGGGTGCGGAAATAGTCGATGACCGTATTCCGGGTGATGGTGTAGAGCCATGTGGAGACCGAGGCGCGGTCCGCGTCAAAGGTCGGGTACTTTTCATACGCCTTCAGAAAAACTTCGCTGACAAGATCCTCCGCGTCGTGCCGGTTTGCGACCTTGCCGAACACGTAGCCCCGGACCTTTTCAGAATACGCTGTGTACAGAGCTTCTCTCTCTTCCGTCCGATTCATACCGCGCCGTCCCCATCCGTTCCGCGCCGTTTGATGCGCTTCGCTTCTCCCGCGGCGCTCACCTGCGCGAGATCATCGTCCGACAGCTCCGCGCAGTATTCGTTTTCAGCCTCGTCGAGCAGCGCCTCCAGCTCCGGCTCATGCTCGAAGCGCTGATAATCGAAGAGCAGGGAGAGCGTTTTTTCATTCAGACCGGAGATGCCTCCGGACCATTCCGCTTTTTTGTGCTCCATTTCTTTCTCCTTTGTTTCTTGATACGAACCGGAAGCGGAAAAGGCTAATGCAATCGGAAAATTTTCTCAAAAAATCTTCCGCGCGGCGAGTAGCGCCGTTACGAAACGGCGTCCGGCGCATCGTCCAGCCTTTGGCGGGCCACCAGCTCGGCGAAGAAGCCGTTTGCGGCGATCAGCTCATCATAGGTTCCGTCCTCGACGATCTTTCCTTGGTCGAGCACGAGGATGCGGTCGCATTGCCTGATGGTGGACAGGCGGTGGGCGATGACAATGCGGGTGCACTTCAACCGGTCCAGCGACTCCGACACCTTTTTCTGGGTGATGTTGTCCAGCGCGCTCGTCGCCTCGTCGAACATCAAAATCTTGGGCTTCGGCGCGATGGCGCGGGCGATCATCAGCCGCTGGCGCTGCCCGCCGGATATGCCGCCCGAGCCCTCCGATATGACCGTGTTCATACCCATGGGCATTCGGCGGATGTCCTCGGCAATGCCGGTCAGCTCCGCCGCCTCCCACGCGTCCTGCTGCGACAGCCACGGCGCAGAGATCACGATGTTGGAATAAATGTCGCCCTGAAACAGCTTTCCGTTCTGCATCACAACGCCGATGCGGCGGCGCAGGGAGCGCAG
>CAKTNW010000109.1 GCA_934589145.1 uncultured Oscillospiraceae bacterium
ACCGAGCCGAGCTGCGAGATGGACGTGCAGTGCCACAAGTGCGGCGGCAAGGGCTGCCCCACCTGCAAGGGCGAGGGGTGGATAGAGGTTCTCGGCGCAGGTATGATCCACCCGAAGGTTCTTGAGATGAGCGGCATCGACAGCGAGGAATACACCGGCTGGGCATTCGGCATGGGCCTTGAGCGCCTTGCAATGCGCAGATTCAAGATATCCGACCTGCGTCTGATATTCGAAAACGACGTCCGCTTCCTGGAACAGTTCTGATGGGAGGAGAAATGATATGAATTTAAGCAGAAAATGGCTCACTGAGTTTGTTGACGGCGTTTCCGTCAGCGATATAGACGACCGCGAGTTTTCTGAGGCTATGACCCTCTCCGGCTCTAAGGTCGAAACCTATGAGGATATGGGCGCCGAGATAAGCAATGTTCTCGTCGGCAAGATTCTCTCCATGGAAAAGCACCCCGACTCCGACCATATGTGGATCTGTCAAATCGACATCGGTCAGGCAGAACCTGTGCAGATAGTTACCGGCGCATGGAACATCCATGCCGGCGATCTTGTTCCTGCCGCGCTGCACAATTCGCTGCTGCCCGGCGGCAAGAAGATTACAAAGGGCAAGCTCAGAGGCGTGCTGTCAAACGGCATGCTCTGCTCGCTCAAGGAGCTTAATCTTGACGAGCGCGACTTCCCCTATGGCGTTATAAGCGCCGCCGCGCTTTTGAACGACTATCATCCGCTGGACAAGGATAAGCCCTCGATCCCTGCCGATATCAAGGCTGGTGACAAGGTTTTCGGACCGGTCATAGCGGCGGCCGTGACCGCCGTTGAGAACGCCGGAGCAAACCTCTGGAAATGCACCCTGAGCACCGGCGACGGCAACGCGGTTGTCGTAACTGCTTGCCAGAACATACACGTCGGCGACATGGCAGCATACAACACAAAAAGCGAGATCATCTGCACTCTCGATGATCTTCACGCCCAGCAGGCCGAGTTCCCCCACTGCATCCCCGACGGTATATTCGTCCTGCACGAGGACGGCATAAAGCCCGGCGACGACATCAAGCCCATCATCGGCGCAGACGATCACGTCGTTGAGTTTGAGATAACCCCCAACCGCCCCGACTGCCTGTCGGTCATCGGTCTTGCACGCGAGGCCGCCGCGACCTTCGGCAAAGAGCGTAAAACACACGAGCCTGTCGTCAAGGGCGGCGCAGACGGCGTTCTCACCGAGCTTCTGTCGGTCGAAACCCCGGCTGCCGATCTCTGCCCGAGATACACCGCGCGCATGGTACGCAATGTTAAGATCGCTCCCTCACCGAAGTGGATGCGCGAGAGACTGCGCGCAATGGGCGTAAGGCCGATAAACAACATCGTTGATATCACAAACTACGTCATGATGGAACACGGCCAGCCTATGCACGCATTCGACTACCGCTACGTCAAGGGCGGCAGGATCATCGTGCGCCGCGCCGCCGAGGGCGAGGAGCTTACAACGCTCGACGGAAATGTCAGAAAGCTCAACCCCAACATTCTCGTTATCGCGGACGATACGCGCGCGGTCGGCCTTGCAGGCATCATGGGCGGCGAGAACAGCGAGATCGTTTCCGACACGGTTGACGTTGTTTTCGAGTCTGCAAACTTTGACGGAACCTGCATCCGCAAGGGCGCACTGTCGCTTGGTATGCGCACCGAGGCTTCGGCAAAGTTTGAAAAGGGTCTTGACCCTCTGAACACTCTTCCGGCAGTAAACAGAGCCTGCGAGCTGGTCGAAATGCTCGGCGCTGGCGAAGTTGTTGACGGCGTTATCGACATCGTAAACAACATTCCCGAGCCCACCGTGCTCGCGCTGCGCCCGGACAAGATAAACGCTCTGCTCGGCACCGACGTTTCCACCGAGACGATGCAGGATATACTGCGCAGCCTCCAGTTCGGCGTTGACGGCGAGACGATAAGCGTTCCCTCGTGGCGAGGCGACGTCGGCCACTACTCCGATCTTGCCGAAGAGGTCGCACGCTTCTACGGCTACAACAACATCCCCTGCACGCTGGTTTCCGGCGAAAGCACCCTCGGCGGCTACTCGGACGAGCAACTTCTTGAGCAGCGCCTCGGCTCGCTGTGCCGCGCGGCAGGCTATGACGAGATAATCACCTACTCGTTCATCTCCCCCACCTACTACGACAAGATCCGCATGCCGGCCGATTCGCCCGAGCGCGAGAGCTTCAAGATCCTCAACCCTCTCGGTGAGGATACCTCCATCATGCGCACGACCACACTGCCGTCCATGCTCGAGATACTCACCCGAAACTACAACTTCCGCAACAAGGAAGTCAAGCTCTATGAGCTGGGCAGAACCTACCATCTCGGCGGCAAGGACGGCCTTGCGATCGAGAAAAAGTACCTCACCCTCGGCACCTACGGTGCAAAAGTCAATTTCTTTACCGTAAAGGGTCTTGTTGAGGCAATAATG
>CAKTNW010000110.1 GCA_934589145.1 uncultured Oscillospiraceae bacterium
AAGAGCAGAGTCGCTCTGACCATCGAGGTGGGCGCCGAGGAGTTCGAGGCCGCCGTCAACAAGGCGTATCTGAAGATGCGCGGCAAGATGAACATTCCCGGCTTCCGTCCCGGCAAGGCTCCCCGCAAGATGATCGAGAGCATGTACGGCGCCGAGGTCTTTTATGAGGAAGCCGTCAACGCCATTCTGCCCGACGCTTACGAGAGCGCCGTGGACGAGCAGAAGCTGGAGGTCGTTGGCTATCCCCAGGTGGAGATCGAGAACGTGGGTAAGGAAGGCGCCACCTTCAAGTGCACCGTGGCCGTGTATCCCGAGGTGGAGCTGGGCCAGTACAAGGGTCTGGAGGCCGTGAAGGCCGAGGTCAAGGTCATGGCCGCCGACGTGAACGCCCGTCTCAAGGAGATGGCCGACCGCAACAGCCGTCTGGTGGTCGTGGAGCGCGCCGTCAAGAAGGGCGATACCGCCAACATCGACTTCGAGGGCTTTGACCAGGGCGTCGCTTTCGAGGGCGGCAAGGGTGAGGCCTTTGATCTGGAGATCGGCTCCGGCAGCTTCGTGCCCGGCTTCGAGGATCAGCTCATCGGCATGAAGGCCGGCGAGGAGAAGGACATCGACATCACCTTCCCCGAGAACTACACCCCCGAGCTGGCCGGCAAGCCCGTGGTGTTCCACGTCAAGGTCAACGAGGTCAAGGTCAAGGAGCTGCCCGCCATCGACGACGAGTTCGCCAAGGACGTGTCCGAGTTCGACACCCTGAAGGAGCTGAAGGCCGACATCAAGAAGAAGATGACCGACGAGCGCACCACCGCCGCCCAGCACGCCTTTGAGGATGTGCTGATGACCAAGGTGGCCGAGGGCATCAAGGCCGACATCCCCGACGAGATGATCGAGATGCAGGCCCACCAGATGCTGGAGGGCTTCAAGCAGCAGCTGGCCTCTCAGGGCATCCCCTTCGATCAGTATACCAAGATGACCGGCATGAACGAGGAGCAGATCATCATGGACGCCAAGGAGCCCGCTACCAATCAGGTGAGAATGGATCTGGCCATCCGCGCCATCATCAAGGCCGAGGGTCTGGAAGTCTCCGACGAGGAAGTGGAGAACGAGATGAAGACCGTGGCCGAGAAGTACGGCATGGATCTGGAGACCGTCAAGAAGTACCTGCGCGCCGAGGACGTCAAGGAGCAGGTCATGCGCGAGAAGGTCATCAAGGTGGTGGCGGATTCCGCTGTCGCCGTTGCCCCCGAGGTCAAGGAAGAGGAGACCAAGACCGAGGAAGACGAGGAGAAGAAAGACTAAATCACATATCAGGGTGGGTATACTTTGACTATCTTTCGTATGGAGGTATTTTACAATGAGTTTGGTTCCCTATGTTGTTGAGCAGACCAACCGCGGCGAGCGGTCCTATGATATCTTTTCCCGTCTGCTGAACGACCGCATTATCTTCCTGGGCGAAGAAGTGAATGATACCACCGCCAGCCTGGTCGTAGCCCAGCTGCTGTATCTGGAGGCGCAGGATCCCGATAAGGACATCCAGATGTATATCAACAGCCCCGGCGGCAGCGTTACGGCCGGTATGGCAATCTATGACACCATGCAGTACATCAAGTGTGATGTATCCACCATCTGCATCGGCATGGCCGCCAGCATGGGCGCGTTCCTGCTGTCCTGCGGCGCCAAGGGCAAGCGCATCGCGCTGCCCAATGCCGAGGTGATGATCCACCAGCCCTCCGCCGGTACCCAGGGTAAGGTCACCGATATGGAGATCGACGTGGAGCACTTCCTGAAGATCAAGCAGCGGATCAATAAGATCCTGGCCGAAAATACCGGCAAGACGCCGGAGCAGATCAAGGCTGACTCCGAGCGGGATAACTGGATGGTCGCCGAGGAGGCCCGCGAATACGGCCTGGTGGACAAGGTGATCTACAAGCGCTGAGTGAGGTAGCATATGGCTGATAATTCTAAGGCACTGCGGTGCTCCTTCTGCGGAAAATCCGAGAATCAGGTGCACCGTATGATCCAGGGGCCGGGCGTGCGGATCTGCGACGAGTGCGTGCATCTGTGTTTGTCTCTGCTGGATGACGGCTATGATGAGGCCGAGCCGGAAACGGTCGAGAGCCTTGACCAGCTTCCCACCCCGCGGGAGATCAAGGCAGTACTGGACGAGTATGTGGTGGGGCAGGAGGCGGCCAAGATCGCCCTGTCCGTGTCCGTGTACAACCACTACAAGCGTATTTTCTTCGGCGGCGGCGAGGATGTGGAGCTGCAGAAGAGCAACATCCTGATGGTGGGCCCCACCGGCAGCGGCAAGACCCTGTTTGCCCAGACCCTGGCACGGGTGCTGAAGGTGCCCTTCGCCATCGCCGACGCCACCACGCTGACCGAGGCCGGCTATGTGGGCGACGACGTGGAGAACATCCTGCTGCGGCTGCTGCAGGCGGCGGATTTCGACGTGGAGC
>CAKTNW010000111.1 GCA_934589145.1 uncultured Oscillospiraceae bacterium
ACGATGCAGTCCTGGAACACGATCTCGGCGGTGGGGCTGCCGTGCAGGCCCAGCTTTTCCTCGTGCTTGCCCACGGAGAAGCCAGGGAAACTGCTCTCCACGATGAAGGCGGAGATGCCCTTGGTGCCGCGGGTCTTGTCGGTCATGGCGAACACCACGAACACGTCGGCCACGTAGCCGTTGGTGATGAAGATCTTGGAGCCGTTCATCACATAGTGGTCGCCCACCAGCTTGGCCTCGGTCTGACCCTTGGAAGCGTCGGAACCGGCGTTGGGCTCGGTGAGGGCGAAAGCGCCCACGTGGTGGCCGGTGGTCAGCATGGGCAGATACTTGGCCTTCTGCTCAGGGGTGCCGTAGTTCATGATGGGGTCGCAGCACAGGCCGTTGTGGGTGGCCACGATATCGCCGGTGGAGGCGCACTGCTTGCTGAGCTCCTCGATGCAGATGGCGCTGGCCAGGGGATCAGCGCCCGCGCCGCCGTACTCCTTGGGGACGCACATGCCCATGACGCCCAAATTGAACAGCTTCTCGATGTTCTCGCGGGGGTACTCGCAGGTACGGTCGGTCTCCGCCGCAATGGGCTTGACTTCCTTTTCCGTAAACTCCGCCATCATCTTGCGGATCAGCTGATGTTCACGACTGAGATTAAAATCCATGTTGATTCTCCTTTATGTTACTTCTGGATACCGGCGATGTTCTTGGCCAGCTTTTTCTTCTCCTGAATGTTCCCCTGGCGGGCGATCATGATGCGCTGGGCCTGGGGAGAGCCTGCGCCGTGCATGGACTCGGTGCGATAGCCGACGGCCGCCGCGCCCAGGCACATATTCTCCAGGAAGCGCATGATCCGCTGGCGATCCTCGGTGCTGACGCCCTCGCGGGCGGCGAAGTACTTGTTGCAGATCTCGCCGATGGTCTCGCCGTTGTTGCCCACCACAGTATCGGACTTGAAGTCCGTCTCGCTGGGCATGGTGACCATCAGGCCGCCGGCGATATCCTCGGCCAGACGCACGATCTCATAGGGGAAGCGGGTGACGTTCTGCTTACAGACATTGGCCAGCAGCAGGTCGATCTGATAGTTGCCCGCCTTGGTGGGGCAGCCCTCGCAGGAGCAGGCGATACCGCAGGAGTACAGCGTCTCGTTGAGATGGGTCATCTCAATGAGCTTGTCCTTGACGGCGCTGGCCTTCTCCACGCCGTTGTACTCGGCGGCCAGTGCCGCCGCGCCGATGACCACGTCGCCCACGCCGACTTTGCAGCCGCCGTAGCTCTGGCGGTGATAACCGGCGAAGCGCTCCACGATGGTACCGGCGAACTCATACTCGCCGTTGAGGAAGATGTACTCGTTGGGGATAAAGACGTGATCCAGAACCACCAGCGCTTCCTGGCCGCCGAACTTGGCGTTGCCCACGTCGATGCAGCCCTTCTCCATCTTGCGGGTGTCGCAGGACTGGCGGCCGTAGATCATGTACAGGCCCTCGGCGTCAGTGGGGCAGGCGAAGGATACGGCATAGTCCCTGTCGGCCTCGCCCATGGCGATGGTGGGCATGAAGATGTGCCAGTGGGAATTGATAGAGCCGGTCTGGTGGCACTTTGCGCCGCAGACCACGATGCCGTCGGGGCGGCGCTCCACCACATGGACGTACATGTCGGGGTCGGCCTGGTCGTGAGGGGCCTTGGAGCGGTCGCCCTTGGGGTCGGTCATAGCGCCGTCCACCGTCAGGTCGTTGTCCTGGACGTAGACCAGGAACTTCTTAAAGTTCTCGTGGTAGTGGGTGCCGTACTTCTCGTCGATCTCGTAGGTGGAGGAGAACACGGCGTTGAAGGCGTCCATACCCACGCAGCGCTGGAAGCAGGAGGCGGTCTTCTGGCCCAGCAGACGCTGCATCTTCACCTTTTTCACCAGATCCTCGCTGGACTGGTGGAGGTGGGTGAAGCGGTTGATCTTGTGGCCCGTCAGGCTGGAGGTGGCGGTCATCAGATCCTCATACTGGGGATCCTGGGCCAGGGCGTAGGTCATGGCCACGCAGTTGATGGAGGGACGGATCATGGGGTGATCCACCCAGTTGTCGATCTTCTCGCCGAACATGTACACGCGGGTGTTCAGCTTGCGCAGGGAGTCGATATACTCTTTCGCGGTCATCAATGCCATTTTCGTTTCCTCCTTAATTGTCGTCGGCCAGGCCCATCTTCTCCTCGCGGAAGATGCGGCTGTCCATCTGCTTCAGGTCGGGGGCGATCTTGGGGGGGAACTCCATCTGATCCAGCACCTGGGTCTGGAGGTCGATGCCGGGGGCAATCTCGATGAGGGTCACGCCGTCGGGCCGCAGCTCAAACACGGCGCGCTCGGTGATGTACAGCACAGGCTGGCCCACCTCCAC
>CAKTNW010000112.1 GCA_934589145.1 uncultured Oscillospiraceae bacterium
GAGATCGACGCGAAGCTGTTGGAAAAGATCGCCGACCTGACCGGCAAGCCGGTGGGCGCCTTCAATATCCGCAAGGACTCCGGCTGCGAGGCCAGACAGTCCACCGAGCATATCGACATCCTGCCCCGCGAGGACGGCAAGGCCGGTATCGACGTGAAGTTCAAGCCCGGCACCAAGGGCGAGAAGTGCTATATCCCCGTCATCATCAGCAAGACCGGCGTCAGCGAGCTGGTGTTCAACGACTTCTATGTGCCCGACGACTGCGACGTGGAGATCGTGGCGGGCTGCGGCATCCACAACTCCGGCTGCAACGAGAGCCGCCACGACGGCATCCACACCTTCCATATCGGCAAAAATAGCCGGGTGCACTACATCGAGAAGCACTACGGCGAGAAGGACGCCGGTCAGACCGGCGGCAACATTATGAACCCCAAGACCGTGGTGTATCTGGGCGAGAATTCCACCATGCAGATGGACACCATCCAGATCCGGGGCATCGACTCCACCAAGCGCGAGACCGACTTCTTCTGCGAGGCCGGCAGCGAGGTGGTGGTCACCGAGCGTCTGCTGACCCACGGCGACCAGATGGCCGAGAGTGACATGACCATCCAGCTCAACGGCGACGACGCCAAGGGCCGGGTCATCTCCCGCTCCGTAGCCCAGGATCGCTCCCACCAGGTGTTCCACCCGGTGATGGTGGGCAACGCCAAGTGCTTCGGCCATGTCCAGTGCGACTCCATCATCATGGGCGAGGCCAAGATCGAGTCCATCCCCGCCATTACCGCCAACTCCACCGAGGCGCAGCTGATCCACGAGGCGGCCATCGGCAAGATCGCCGGTGATCAGCTCCTGAAGCTGGAGACCCTGGGGCTGACGGAGGAGGAGGCCGAGGATACCATCCTGAAGGGCTTCCTGGCGTAAGATATCCCCCGCAGTATAGAGTGAGAAAGAGAAGAGAGCGCTCCCGAAGGAGCGCTCTTTTTGCGTGTCATGGCATATTCTTCTTGACCGCCGACCGCATCAGCTTGAGACGATTCGGCACCCGCAGGATGCCGATGACACCGCGGGGCAAGTCCTCCTCCCCCTGGCTGGGTAGTCAAACAGCTGCTGCCGTCGGAGGAGGTGTTCACCGTCAGCAGGCGGACATTTCCGCACCTGCCGCAGTGGGTGGTTTTTACCGTATAGGGCGGGGCGGCGATAAGGGGACATTCAGCGTCTCGGTGGGCTGGCGGTGATAGCGGCCGCAGGCGATCAGCGCTGCACGGAAGGCCACACATCAATAATGATGTGGCCGTAGCCGTCCAGCACCACCAGCTTTGTGGTGGCGGAGCCAATGTTGATACAGAGCGATATAGATACGATATTCCTCCATTTAGGCGTTGCTATTGGTATATACTGTATCACATCTATCATCACTCTTGCGTTAAGACTTTGTTAAACGCGAAGGGGGCGTCCGTAACAGCTTTGAAGTATATGACAAAAGTAGTTGCTCAGCCTGAATGGATTGGGTTATGGTTCTGCCGGGAGGCTTTTTGAAAATGGACTTGATGAAATTGCATAAAATTTCGGCGAATTTTGATGAACTGATATAATATTTTGATTGCTTTTTGACAGAAATGTGGTACTATTGAAGAGTAAATACGCTTTATAGTGGAGGGTACCGAACATGAGTTGCACGCTGAAAAAGCTTGTCAGTCTTTTGCTTGTACTGGTGATGATACTATCATTGCTGCCCGTGCAGGCAATGGCAATGCCGCTGACCTCTGAAGGGGATCAGGATCCCGTCATAGGCGGAGCCTTTGACATCGACTTTGAGGGAGAAGAAACACCCGGGGAAGAAGGCGATGACGCCGGTGACAGCGGGGATGTGCCACCTTCCGCATTGCCGGAAGAGGGCGAAGATACACCGGAAGAATCTCCGGACGAAGAACTTCCAGATGAAGAGCTTCCGGGGGAAGAGGCAGAACTGGAGATGGCGGAGGATACACCCGCTGTGCTGGCCGGTTATGCGGTAATGAACGGAATGGTCGTTGACAGCTCTGGTACGGGTGTGCCGGGCGTTTCGGTCATGCTTTTCGATATGACCGACGGTGAGGTGCTGACGATCGCCACAACAAGCACGACCGGAAGCTGGACGGCGGAAAAGCTCATTTTAGGAAATACATATCGGGTGCGCTACCATAAACCGGGCTATGCATTTGAGCCAAATGGAGAGCGCTATGCCGTAAATTCGAGCGCATATACTGTGGCAAATGTAGAGGCGTCGGTTATTGATACGTTTGGTGCAGAGACCTCCGGCACGGACTTTACCTACAGCGTGCTGAACGGCAGCTTTATCAGCATTACGAAGTATAACGGGAGTGC
>CAKTNW010000113.1 GCA_934589145.1 uncultured Oscillospiraceae bacterium
GCTTTGCTGTTTTTTCGCTCATATATGTTCGAGACCCAGTCTGCTCTTAATCACAGACCGGGTTCCTCGACAGACTGGCCCCCGCCCCGCTCGAAAGAGCGGGGCGGGGGTGTTTTGCTGTTACATCATGCGATATTTCCCTTGCGGAAAATTACTTCTGGATGATGTAGATGGTGTCGATGGCGATCAGCTTCGCACCAGAGGCGTTCTTGTCAACGACCTTGATGTAAACGACATCGTCCTTGCTGGCGGAGGTGATGGAGCCGGAAACGAGCTCGCCGTCGGAGTCGATCACGACGACCTTCTCGGTGCCGTCATAGGTGTAGGTCGTGGCATTGGTGACCAGCAGGCCGTTCTTGGCGGCGGTGGTAACGGTGCTCTTGACAAAGTCGGTACCGGCAGCACCCTGCAGGGTAGACTTGGTGACATAGCCGCTGCCGTCGAACTCGACCGTGTACAGATAGCCCTTGGACATCTTGACATCGCCGGTATTATCGAAGATGACTTCCTCGGACTTGATGGTGGTCTTCTCGCCGTTCAGGATACCCTCGACAGCGTAGACGAGGTTATCATCGGACGCATTGCCCGTAACGGTAACGTCATCGGAAATGGCGTAGAACACGTCGGTCTTGGTCACAGCGCCGGAGACGGTCTTGCCAACGGCGTCGACATAGACGAAGACGACCTTGCCGTCATCGGTGGCGTAGGAGACCGGAGTAGAGGTGACGGTGGGCATCGCCTTGTAGCCGGTGTAGGCGGTGAACTTGGCGTTGGTGTCGGTAGTGCCGCTCTTAACAACAACAACGGTCTCGCTGTTGATCGCATCACTGCCGGACAGCGTGGGAACGCCGGAGGTCAGCGCAATGCTGGTGGGATTGGTGCCAACGAACTTGAGGGTGTACTCATCGTTCTTGACGGTGTAGGTGACGACCTTGTTCTCGAACGCGGTGTTCTTGGCCTTGTTGGTGTTCATGCTGGTGCCAACCACAGCGCTGGTACCATCGGTCAGGGCAGTATAGTCCTTGATCTTCTTGCTGTCGATCTTGGTGACCTTGACGGTCTTGGTGCTGCCGTCCGCGAAGACGAGCTTAGCCTCGGCATACTGGTTGGAGCCGGTGCCGGAAGCGCCCATCAGAGCGATGAGGTCGATAACGGCATAGTTCTTCTCCTCAGCAATGGCGCTGGTCTTAACGACAAAGCCAAACTGGTCGAGGTAGTAATTGTTGTCGCTGGTCTTGTTGGCAAAGTCAGTCATCGCAACGTTATTGCTGCTGTCCTTAGCAACGCCGAGAGCGACGGAGTAAGCAGTGCCGGAGACCGTGATCTTGTCACTGGTTTTCTGAGTCTGCGTACCAACGACCTTGGTGGTGGGATAGATGTGCTGGACATAGGGATCCGCAGAAGTACCGGCACCGGTGGTGGTGAAGGTCACGATGTCATCCTCAGCGACCTTACCATAAACCTTAACGGTATCGGTGTTCTTATCGTCATCGGCCCAATCCTTGGCAGTAATGTCGCTGCCACCATAGCTGAGAGTGTAGGTCACGTCGCCGGCCTTGTTGGTGGAGATATCAGTGATCTCAGCAACAGCGTACTCAATCTCAACTGCGGTTGCGTTGATGACCTTGTTGTCCTTATCACCATAAAGCTCAACGACCTTGCCGTTAGCGGTATCGTTAGCATAAGCAGCAATGTCGGACTCGGCAGTAATCTTGTTGGCGGAAGCAACAGAGCCAATGTACCAACCCTTGAGATCCTTCAGCATGTTCTTGGCAGAAGTCTCAGCGGTATAGGTGAACAGAGCGGTCTTGGCAACGGTGTAGACGTCATCGTTCGTCTTGTAGGTCCACTTGTAATCCAGAGGACGGTTGAACTCATCAACGGTGACAGAGGTGTCCTTCTTGAGGTCGCCCTTGTAGAGCTTCTCGCCGAGCTGGACGCTCTGCTTGGTCACAGGAGTGGTGCCATTAGCCTGATACTCAGTCTTGATAGCCTTGCCGTAGGATTCCTCGGTGGTGACAGCCTGAGCCTTCTTGGCGCCGGTGACGATGGTGACATCGCCCGCGGTGATGGTGCTGCCCTTCTCGTCATACTCAACGGTGGTGGCCTTGAGGGCGTTCAGAGCATACTGAGCGGCCTCTTCACGGGTGAGATTGGCGGAGCCGAGCTTGCTGGTGCCCTTGCTGAGGGAGTTGCTCTCCATCAGCTTGGCGACCTTGATCTCCCAGGAGGAGCCGGTCATCTCTTCGACCTTCTGATCGTAGCCGAGAGCGCAGAGGAGCATCTTGCCGAACTGATAGCCGGTGACCTTCTCGTCGGGAGCGAACTTGTTGTCGCCCACACC
>CAKTNW010000114.1 GCA_934589145.1 uncultured Oscillospiraceae bacterium
GTTCCCGACTATGTGGCACCTGCGGTAATGCCCGGCGCGGATAAGCCTCTGAACTGGCTGACGCTCCTGCTGCTGTGCATCTTCGTCGGAGGCGCCGGCATCCATCGCTTCTATGCGGGCAAGATCGGAACGGGCATACTGTTCCTGTTAACCGCCGGTCTGTTCGGAATCGGCTGGCTTGTGGACCTTATAAAAATCGTCACCGGAAAATTCACTGACAAGAACGGCAACGTTATCCAGAGAAATTAGATGAGCCGGGCGTGAAGCACGAAAGAACGGCTCAGCATATCTGATGTTGATAAGAGGATTTAAGTATGAAAAAGATAGTATCTCTGGCACTGACTCTAATGATGGTGCTCTCCCTTACTGCCTGCGGCGGTAAGGACGGCGGAGACTCTGCCGACCCCAATCTGGGGAAATATATCGGTCAGAGCGTCACCTCCAGCGGGGACAGCGACTGGCTCTCCATGGACGATGTCTATGACGAGGGCGATAACTACATAGAACTGAAAAGCGGCGGCAAGGGCGAGTTCTGTCTGGA
Organism: uncultured Oscillospiraceae bacterium; assembly: GCA_934589145.1. Lineage (GTDB taxonomy): Bacteria > Bacillota > Clostridia > Oscillospirales > Oscillospiraceae > Vescimonas. Next base: position 542 of record CAKTNW010000114.1, read on the forward strand.
CGGCGACAAGGAGACCATCAAGTGGAGCCTTGCCGCGGACGGCACGCTGAAGCTGACCGGCAACAACGTAGAGAGCACCGGTACCCTGAAGGACGGTCTCATCACGCTCAACGATTACTGGGGCATCGATCTCATTATGACCTTTCTGAAGGAAGGCGCGGAAATGTCGGCGCAAACCGGTACAAAGCTGCTCGACTGGTGGAACGGCGACTGGTACGGCTGGTGGAAGATGACCGGCTGCTCGGGCTATTACGAGGACATGGAGGGCGACTGGTGGGATATCTGCGGCACCATTGATATCGGATCTGACAATAAGGGCACCGTAACGCTTTGGGACGAGGACTACACAAAGGACAGCCCCATGGCCATGGTGAATGTCAGCCTGAGCGGCTCCGGCACCGGTGAGCACGGCACAATGATGTCCGAGGGCGGCCAGTTCACGGATGTAAAGCTGGAGCATGCGGAATGGATCATTGATCCGGGCACACTGGATTGTGATGATCTGATTCGTATCGACGGTTACTACGAAAACGGCGAAGACGGGTACCACTATGAGATATATCTGCGCCCCTGGGGAACATACTGGGACGATGTGGATGAAGGAACTCATCCCTCCTCCTATGACGACTGGTATCTTCCTCTGATAAAGGCAGGCAAGCCCATGCCCGACAGCATAGGTGCAGATGCCCGGTAGCGGATAATTCATTAACAAGAACTGCAACGTTATTCAAAAGGCATAGTGCCGCCGTTGCACGCGCGATAACGGCACCATAGTCTCAATGATAAGGAGTGTAATATGAAAAAGCTTGTATCTCTTGCGCTGGCACTGGTGCTGGTGCTCTCCCTTACCGCCTGCGGCAGTAAGGACGGCGGAGACTCTGCCGACCCCAACCTCGGCAAATATCTCGGCGCGGAATTCTCCGGCGACGGCAACGAGTGGCTCAGCCTGGACGAGGTCTATGATGAAGGCGAGAGCTATATTGAACTCAAAAGCGGCGGCAAGGGTGTGTTCTGTCTGGGCGGCGACGCGACTGACATCAAGTGGGCGCTCGAGAGCGACGGTTCCTTGAAGCTGACCCGAGACAGCCTGGAAAGCAACGGCACGCTGCAAAACGGAATCATCACGCTCACCGATCTCTGGGGCAACAATGTCACCATTACCTTCGTCAAGGAGGGCGGTGAGTCCTCGCAGGGCGGGGATTCGGGCAAGGATGCTCCCAGCGGCACCGGCCTTGTGAGCGAGGAGGCGGTGCAGAAGGGCTACGTCTGGATGAACGAGGTCAATAATAATATTTTTAGTACCACCTACGAGGAGCTTGCCGAATACTTCGGCGTGGATGGCGAGTTTGTCAAGGAAGAATACAGCGACCACATGAAGCGGAACCAGCGCTACTACAAGTGGATCTCGAAGGACGACTCAAGCCACTTCATCTATGTCAACTTCGCGGAAGAGAATCCGGGCGTTTTCACAGTCAGCGCATACAACACCAGCGGCTTCTCCGGCAATGAGGCCATCGAGAAATATCTCGATACGGTGAAGGCCGAGGCTGCCGAGGCGAATAAGGCGGCCGCCGCCAACGCCAAGATGAAGAACTTCGTCGTAACCATCACGCAGTTCGCGCACGATGATGTTGCTGTCAAGGTAATAACGAAGATCCCCGAGTCCGGCTGGTCGTATGACGAGGGAAAGAAATGCCTTGTGGAAAACGACGATCCCACGGCCTT
>CAKTNW010000115.1 GCA_934589145.1 uncultured Oscillospiraceae bacterium
ATCGCTACCAACCTTGCTTTCCGTGATAACCCTTGTGGGCAGGAAGTTCGTGGCGCACCTTCATCCGGCTGGGGCTTCCGCTCCCGATCAGGAATGTACCTGTTGAATATCTATTCGATTTTCAAGGTTCAAAGGCATTCGTTTTGTCCCTCAATAGGTAGGCAGCGAGAAAGCTCATTTTTTAACCCCCTGAGCGAAAAAATTTCAAAAGATTTTTTTGAACACAAAAAAGCCGCTGATTTCATAGTGAAATCGGCGGCTTGATTTACGGTGTATTTAGCTGAAAATGGGCAAAAATTAACGGTCACACAATCCCGACGGACTGTGTGACCGTATTTATATCAGTTATTTTTCCTACGCCACTTGCATCATCTTTTTATTGGCGCTGTTCCTTAATAGCAGCCTGTGCGGAACGATACTCCGGTAGGACTTTTTGGACGACGGCACCATATCCATCAAACTGCATGGCATATGACCCAAGCGATAACTTCCCGCCATTTATGTCGTTCACCATTAAGTTCGACGAGGCCGAAGCATACCGAAAAGCAATAGGCTGTTATCTCCGCAAAAACCAGTGGGAAGATATAACCGTCGATGTGTACCTCTAATATACATAGCCGCCTTCTTCGCCGCGGGCGGCTAAATTTATGCAAAGGAGGAAACCCATATGGCGAATTGCAAAGTGATTGCGGTGACGAACCAAAAGGGCGGCGTGGGCAAGACCACAACTAACGCCAACCTCGGCATCGGACTTGCCCAGCAGAACAAGCGGGTGCTGCTCATTGACGCAGACGCACAAGGCTCTTTGACCCTCTCTCTCGGCTACCCAAAGCCGGATGAGCTGCCCGTTACGCTGGCGGACATCATGCAGAATGTGATCGACGATACCCCAGTCCCGGACGGCTGCGGCATTCTGCACCACGGCGAGGGCGTTGACCTGCTGCCGGCAAACATTGAACTGTCCGGCATGGAAATTCGGCTGATCAACGCCATGAGCCGGGAAAGCGTGCTGCGGACATATATCAATGCGGTCAAACCACATTACGACTATATCCTCATTGACTGTATGCCGTCGCTCGGTATGATGCCGATCAACTCACTGGCCGCAGCGGACAGCGTGATCATCCCGTCCCAGCCGTCGTTTCTCTCAGCAAAGGGACTTGACCTGCTGATGCAGTCCATCGCAAAGGTCAAGCGGCAGATCAACCCGAAGCTGAAAATCGACGGCATCCTGTTCACGATGGTTGACAGCCGCACCAACGAGGCCAAGGAGATCATCGCATCTCTGCGCGCCCATTACGGCGAAAAGATCCGTGTGTTCGGGACGGAGATCCCCTTTTCCGTCCGAGCCGCAGAAACCAGCGGCCGGGGCAAGAGCATCTTTGCCCATGACAGGAACGGTAAGATCGCCGCCGCATATCGCTCGCTGACGAAGGAGGTGTTGGAGCTTGAGCGCAAAACCGAGAGATTTAGGGATGACACCGCTCGATGACCTGTTCTCCACCGACGAGAGCCGTGCGGAAGCGCAGCTTGAAAAGGTCGTCACGCTGAACCCTGCCGACATCTCCGATTTCCCCAACCATCCGTTCAAGGTCAAGCAGGACGAGGCTATGGCAGAGATGGTAGACAGTGTAAAGCAGTACGGCGTGCTGGTGCCTGTCCTTGTCCGGCCTAAAGTGGATGGCGGCTATGAGATGGTCGCCGGTCATAGGCGAAAATGTGCGGCGACGCTGGCGGGAATCGCTGAGATACCTTGCATCATCCGCAATCTCACCGATGATGAAGCGACGATCATCATGGTGGACAGCAACTTGCAGCGAGAAACGATCTTACCGTCCGAAAAAGCATTTGCCTATAAAATGAAGCTGGAAGCCATGAAGCGACAAGCAGGAAGGCCGAGCAAGGAAAAACTGCGTCCACTGGACACAAATTTAATCGGGACGCGGTCTGACGAACAGTTGGCAAAAGATTCTCCCGATAGCGCACGACAAATTCAGCGGTATATCCGTCTGTCCGAGCTGATCCCATCGGTACTTGACATGGTGGACAGCGGCAAGATCGCTTTTCGTCCCGCTGTGGAGCTTTCCTACCTCTCCAAAGAACAGCAACAGAGCCTATACGACACGATGGAGTGCGAGGACTGCACACCGTCGCTGGCGCAGGCTTTCAAAATGAAAGAGTTCAGCCGAGACGGAAAGCTGACCGCAGAAGTCATCCTCTCCATTATGCAGGAGGAAAAACCGAACCAGCGTGAGC
>CAKTNW010000116.1 GCA_934589145.1 uncultured Oscillospiraceae bacterium
TTGTCGTTCTGCCAGAGCATGAAGTACATCCGGTCGCGCGGCAGGCAGTCGAATACATACTGCTCCATCGCCAGATTATAGCTCGGGTCCGTCGTCATCAGGTCCAGATAAGATAGCTTCATCGTTGTCTCCTTAATTGCCGTTATCCTTGTCGTTCTCTTTTCAGATGAGCGCACAATCGCCGCGCCATGATCTGATGGCCCTCCGGCGTCGGGTGCAGACCATCGAGCAGCAGCTCACGCTTTAACCGTCCGTTTGGGTCGAAAAAATCCGCACGGAAGTCGATACACTCTGCACCAAAGCATTTACTAAAGCGCCGCAGCCATGCGCAATACTGCTCCAGCTGCCGTTCCGCACTGCGGAAATCCACCACGGCCGCCCACGCCGGCGGTGCGTTCTCCGCGCAGATCGGCGTCGGTATCCCTATCATCGTATGCACACCCAGGCTCAGCAGCTGATTCAGCATCGCTCCCATATTTGCCCGGGCGCCGGTATCCGTTCCCGAGAAGAAAATATCATTGGCACCGCCCATCAGGAGCACCAAAGGGCGCTGCACGCAGATATCACGATCCGCAAGCAGTGCGCGTAGCCGCACCAGCATACCGCCGGTCGTGTCCCCGCTGATGCCTTCGTTCACGATCTCCCAGCCTGTCTCCTGCGCACACAGCCTTGTCCACCGCTGGGACGGCCGCACACCATATCCGAAGGTCAGGCTGTCACCGATGCAGATCAGTTTCATTTTTACCCCGCCCCTCTTTCTTGGTATGACCATTATACCATCTTTATTTAAAAAACACAAGCATAAATCTATCTCATTTCTCTTTTTGCAGGAAAGGTATCTCTTAATTGTCCTTTCCATCTTCTCTTCATCTCGTTTTCAAAAATAATGCCATCAGGATCTCAGGGCTGTAATCGGCACTACAAGCACCCCGTCCGACCGCTGATAGGCTGCGTTTGCCATACCGCACAGCACGCAGAGAACAGCGGGAGGTTTGCCTTTGGGATCTTCCGAAATCTGCTTTTTGATCTCCAGCAAATTGGCTGCTGCAGCATCAATCTGGTTGGTGCCCAATTTGATTTCAAAAGCGCACCACTGACCGTCAGGCAGTTCGATGACAGCATCGATTTCCTGATTTTTATAATCCTGATAGTGGTACAGATTTGCGCCAAAGGACTCCGCATAAATACAAAGATCTCGTTCGCAGAGAGCTTCAAACAAGAAACCGAGCGTCTCCAAATCGCCCATCAGTCCGGCAGGGGTAGCTTTCAGCAAAGCACAGGCCAGAGAAGGGTCGGAGAAGTGCCGCTTTTCAGCCTGTTTAATGCGGACAGAGGAACGGATGCCGGAGGAAAATGGTGGCTGATTGTCCGTAATAAATAACCGCTTGAAAATATCCAGATACGCCGCTACCGTATTGCCGTCAATATCTTCGTCGTCTACCGCCTTGATATCTTTCATTAGAGTCTTATTTGTAACGGTCGTGCTTTCATTCCGTGCCAGTGAGCGCAGCAACAAACGCATTTTCTGCGTGTCACGCTTTACGCCGTCGATACGATACACATCGTCATCAATCACAGCGTTCAGATATTCCGCAGGAAGCAACATCGCCTGCTCCAGCGGCAATTCGAGACTCCCGGGCCAGCCGCCGCGGAGGATGAGTTCAATCAGCTTCTTGAGGTCTACATCTCCGGTCATGGCAGGGAGCAACTCACCATGACACAGTTTTTCCAAAGAAACCTTACCGCTGGAATCGCCGGACTCATACAGTGACATCGGACGCATCCGCAGCTTTGCAATGCGGCCAGCGCCGCTGTGCAGAATGCCTTTGTGATTGGGCGTAGCGGAACCAGTCAAAATAAATTGGCCCTTCCCTGCGGTCTGATCCACCTTGTATCGCACCGCATCCCAGAGCGACGGGACCTCCTGCCACTCGTCGATCAGGCGTGGTGTATCCCCCTCCAGCACCAGAACAGGGGACAACTCCGCCAGCCGTCTATTTTGGAAGTTATTGGCAGGATCTCCGATATAGATCTCGCTCTTACTGTGATGGGAGGAGGTCCATGTCTTACCACACCATTTGGGCCCCTCAATGCAGACAGCGCCAAAGGCAGACAGGTACTCTTCTACCTTCGCATCGATCACGCGTGGTTTGTAATTTGGATGTTTCATGATGATCACCTCAATAATTGACTGGTTTCATTATACCCGAATCATTTCGATTTCGCAACTCCATTCAGCTGAATTTTTG
>CAKTNW010000117.1 GCA_934589145.1 uncultured Oscillospiraceae bacterium
GGATCAAGGACACCTATTTCTCCGGCAGGGAGTTTACCGGGGAAGCTCTGGAGAATCTCAACAGCCTGATGGAGCAGTTGGAGCTGCAGGGCATCAGCTTGCAGTATTCCGCCTCTGCCACAGCGCCTGAGGGCGTTGAGACGGTGGATATGAGCGGCATGATGAGCCTAACGCTGGGGACCGAAGCAAACAACAACAAATGCAGCTCCGGGGATTTTACTGTATACGGCGGAAAACCGGTCGGCTTTTCCTACCGCATTCAAAAAGGCCAGCTCAGCGATTATATCACCGATGTGAAGGTCTCGATAGGCGAGACGAGTGAGGTCGTCGAGCAAAGCGACGGGTCCTACAAGCTGACCTATAAGATGGACGGCCCGAATTCCAGTTTAGGTGGTTGTAAAATCACTGTCAAGGTTACAACCAAAGGAGCCTTGTACAATGATACTTATTCCTACGGCGACCTGCTGGGGATGATCGAATTTTACGATGCGGATAATCTGGTGTTCTATGACGGTGCCAGTTATGCCGACCACTGTCAGCTCAAGCTAAAAAAGGCGGTTCCCGCCCCCACAATAAAAAGATCAATGACCGCGCCGAGCTATGTTGAAGAAGTCAAAAATACAACCGTATTATATGATGATTTGTTTATTCCTTTGCTGACAGAAAGTTACACTGGCGGCAGTGCCAACAATTCGGACTTTGTTGCGCTAAGCAATACCATCGGAATTCTGGAGGGTGCCCGCAACTTGGTGCTTCCCGACGGCTCCGCCCCATTTTATCAGCCATACCAAATCGACGCCGACATCAAGTTTGACTGGACTACCAGCGTAGAGGCCTATAATGGCTCTGCGCCGTATGGCTATTATAATTCTACAAACCCGAGGCCCTATGCCCCGTTCTGTCTGACGGAGTACAAGCTCGGTGAAACATCTCTGAATCTCAGCGACGACAGAAAGAAAGCGCTGGACTGTACGATCAACAAGGGCAGTACGGTCAGCATCTCCCTGCAGTCTACCACCAAAAACAGAAAGGATCAGCAGTACTATCTGCCCTTCGAACTGTATCTGAAGAATGTAAATGGCAACCAACAATATTCCACCACCACCGCCGAGACCAGCAATGTCTCCGCCAAGCTGTTGGACACGGACGAACCCACCATTCAAAGCGTCATGGCCCCGGCGGGAACCTATGCCAGCGGGCAGCATGTGCCCATCACAGTTACCTTTAGCGAGTTCGTGGATCTTAGAAGCGCCCGCGTGACCATCAATGGCAAAGAGTATAGCGCCGCTGAGCTTTCCATGAACAACTACGGCGTCACGGCAATGCTCTGGTACCCGGTGCAGGATGCGGATGCCACCAAGGTCATCGTCAATGGTATGACCGGTGTGAAGGATGTTTTCGACCATCCGCTGGATACCTCACTCTATCAAGGCAACTCGATTGCCAAGGTTGAGCTGAAGAGCGTCTTGATGCGCAACGCTCCCACCGCACTGACCGCCGCCTACGGCAACGGCAAGGCATCGTTCACGATGGACGCCAACATGGCGGAGGCCTACATGACCGCATACAGCAATTATCACACCACGACAGGCACAGACCCGAAGGAAGCCCCTTTCCGCCTCGAGCTGAGGTACAACTCCACGGATGAACCAATCCATCTGCAGGTCTATCTGGACCCAGAGAACGAAGGCTTCACCATTAGCGACTACGCAATCGCACCACCCTCTGATTTCGACCGCACCTACACGGTGACGCTGCAGGCCAACGAGGGCTCGAAAGACGCTCCTAACTGGGTGAATGTTCTTCCCCTGACCCGGCAGTTCACGGTGCAAAAGAGTGTTCCCGTGAGCAAGGTGAACATCGTCCCGGAAACGGATCTCGGCAACTATACGATTTCCCTCGCCGATTCCACCCGCCCCACGCTTAAGGCCAAGGTTTTGGGGAAAAACGATGAGCCGGCCAGCTACACCACCGGTAAATGGAGCAGCAGTGACCCGGACATTGCCACCATCAACGAGGATACCGGCGTTGTTGCCACCACAGGAACCAAGGTGGGAGCCGTCACCTTTACCTTTACGGCGGACAACGGGACTGAGGATCCTGCCGATGATGTGAAGGGCCAGTCACAGCCCTATACCGTGACGGCTGGCGATTCCCTGGCACTGGTGATTCCCGGCGGCGCGTCCATCGTGACGCGGGTAAATCAGCCCGCCACCGTGCTGTG
>CAKTNW010000118.1 GCA_934589145.1 uncultured Oscillospiraceae bacterium
TTGCTCTTATCCTTGCTCTTGCCCTCGATGCGCCACTCGCCGGTGATCTGGGAGTAATGCACCTTGATATCCCACCGTGCACGGCGGGGCGTGTCCAGCGTCTCAAAGATGAACTGCCGGATATACTCCGGATTCAGCCATGTGGCACCCAGCCGCACGGAGATCTCACTGGCGGTCAGGTCTACCGGCTGCACCTTCTCCAATGCTTCCACATTAGGCAGGTACTGAGGATTGGATTCCGCCTTTGCTCTCACCTCTGCCAGCTTCCGCCGTACATTGCCGGACAGGTATTCATCGGCGGGCAGGTATTTCTCGCCGCCCTTTTCCCCGTAGTCAGGGTTCAGAAAAATGATACCCTGCAAATCCGTGAACAGGGTATCCTCGTCCTTGCCGGTGAGCTGTCCCATATACGCCATATCCACACGGGCCTTTTCCCCGATGGACAGCGCCAGCGCCTCCACCGCCGTATCCACTCTTTCGGCAGGCCGGTGGCTGCGGATGGTGCGCTTGGTGAACAGATCGGCTTTCCGTTTCAGGCCGCCCTCCTCATCCAGCACCTCCAGCGAACACAGCAGAAAATAGGAGCTGTCCTGGTCAAAGGCGATGGCGTTGCCGCGGGAATTGATAAGCCCGTAGTCGTGGGTAAAGCGGTCATAGAGGTCGTTCAGCTCAGCCTGCTGCTGGCGTATCACGCTCTCCGGATAGTCCTCCGTCTGGTACTCCAGCAGCGTCCGCACACAGTCTCGCAGGCCGATCATGCCGCGGATACGGCTCTCGGCGGTTTTGGACACCTCCACCGGATTCATACGGCTGTTCTCGCGGTAATAGAGCTTCCCGTCCACCAGCGTGTAGGAGAAATTGCGGACGGTGGGGTCTGCCTCGATGGACTGATCCTCGCTCTCCAGCTCCTCCTCACGCTCATAGGCAGTGATCTCGCCGTGGATATTCTGCACAGCATTGGAAAGCTGGCTGTCCAGCGGCTGATCCGGAAACGGCGCACAGGTGGGCTCCGGGCCATACGGCCCCGACACCATTTTCATCTCACCCAGCACCATGTCCGGATGGTCGAGGAAATAGCGGTTCATGGCAATACCGTCGTCGTTCGTCCCCAACTGCACCCAATCCGGTTCAATGTCCACCATGCGGTCACGCTTTTGCAGAAACAGAATGTCCGATACCACCTCCGTACCCGCTGCCGCCTTGAAGGTGTCGTTGGGCAGGCGGATCGCGCCCAGCAGCTCCGCACGGTGGGCGATGTACTTTCGCACGTTGCCGGTGCGTTTGTCCATGGTATAGCTTGAGGTGACAAACACCACCACGCCGCCCGGTCTGACCTTATCCAACGTCTTGGCGAAGAAATACTCATGGATGGGCAGGTTCAGCCGGTCATAGCGCCGATCCTGCACCTTGAACTGACCGAAAGGCACATTGCCCACAGCCACGTCAAAGAAGTTGTCGGGGAAATCCATCTTTTCATAGCCCCGCACGGAAATACTGCTGCGCGGGTAAAGCTGACGGGCAATGCGTCCGGAAATGTCATCCAGTTCCACGCCGTAAAGCTTGCTCTCCGCCATGCTCTCCGGCAGCATACCGAGGAAGTGGCCGATGCCGCAGGCGGGCTCCAGCACGTTGCCCTGCCGGAAGCCCATGCGTTCCAGCGCGGCGTAGATGCTGCGGATCACCACAGGCGGCGTGTAGAAGGCGGTCAGCGTGGACTCCCGCGCCGCGGCGTACTCTGTTTCGGACAGCAGGCTTTTCAATTCCTCATACCGGCTGTGCTTGGGATCGAAGCAGTCCGCCAGACCGCCCCAGCCCACATATTTGGCCAGCACCTCCTGCTCCTCCGGCGTGGCAGGACGGTTCTCCGCCTCCAACTGCTTTAAGAGCCGGATGGCCGCCACATTGTTGGCATAGCGCTGGCTGGGCGGCGCAACGCCCAGGGCATTGTCGGTGATACGGTAGTTGACGCCGCCCGCGAACAGCGGGGCGGCGGCTTCCAGCCGTTCTTTTTTTCTCGGCAAGGTAAACGCAGGCGGGATAGCCGCCTGCGTCGGTTCCTCTGGCGGTGGGGCTTCCTGCTCCTGTGCCGGTTCTGCCGCAGGTGTAGGCTCTTCCGTGGGTACTTCTTCCTGCTCTGGCTCCGGCAACTCTTGGTCATGCCGGTGGTTGAACAAACTAAATATGCCGTT
>CAKTNW010000119.1 GCA_934589145.1 uncultured Oscillospiraceae bacterium
GCAAGAACCCCGGCGTCCTCTTCCTCGACGCCGACCACGTCCGCGTCCGCATGGCGGAGGAGCGCGACTACGATCTCACCACCTCCGACAACGATCTGCCGGTGGACATCGAAGCGCTGATCTTCACCATTCGCGACAAGTACAGCTATCTGTTCGCGTAAGTGCAGACTTTCTTACAAAATGCAGGAGCGGCTGCTTTTCAGCAGCCGCTCCCCTTTTCTTTCATACGAACAGTCCCCGCAGACCGCCGCAGTCGCGCAGGCTTTCGGCGCGGACGGCGACCTCGCGGGCGCAGCTGCTCAGATATTTTCCAGCGCCGCGTGGGAGGGCGAGCCGCTCCGCGAGCGCATCCGCCGCTGCAAGCAGGTCGGCCATGATCCGCTCGGGCCGCGCGTGCTCCCAGCGCTCGCGGAGCGCGCCGATCTCGCCATCTGAGAGCGTCAGCCCCTCCCCGCCGAGGAGCGTGCGGGCGAGCGCGTTCGCCGCGACCGGCGCATAGAGATTCACCAGCAGCCCGCGCCAATCGGGACAGGAGCGCTCCAGCACCGCGCGAACCTCGCCTTGCGGCAATCGCGTGAGCAGAATATTTTCCGCCGCCAGACGGGTCAGATATTGGTTGACATAATTTATCCCCAGCAGGCTCTCCGACATGCTTTGGGAAAGCTGATAGTCAATGTCACAATTGAACCGCTGCGGGAAAAAGCGCGTATCATAGCGGTGGAAGCCCCCGCCGATGCTCCGCAGCGTATCGCAGAGCGAGCGGTTCTCCAATGGCGGCAGCGCCGCAACGACCTTCCGCCAGAGCGCAAGCGTCAGCACAGAGTCCCGCTGCGCGCGATGCTGCCCGTGCGCCAGCTCGTCCGCAAGGTCGCACGAGAGAAGTGTGCGGATACGCGCCGCGCGATCCGCTTCGCCTCCGCCGTCCGGCTCCTCCGGCACGGCAAGGAAAAACAGTACGCCGCGCAGCAGCTCCCGCGCGACGGCAGCCGGCACGGAGCTGCTTTCATTCGCGGTGTAAAGCGCGATCTGCCGCACGAGCAGCGCGGCGAGCTTTTCCTGCCACAGCCCCTCCTCGGCGTCCGTCAGCGGGCGCGTCAGCTCATTCGTCATCGTCCCCCACCCTTCCCGTGCGCGCAAAGCGCAGCATCGCGCGGCCATCGAGATCGGCGATGCGGTCCGCGCAGCCGCCCGCCCAGCCGTTGTATAGCCGCACCAGCGCGGCGAGCAGCTCGTCGTCGCCGAGACGTTCGCCGCACGCGCCCTTGAAGTGGTAGAACAGCTCCGTCAGCCCGCCGAGCGCTTCCTCCCAGTTCTCCGGCCCGACGCAGGGCGAGTCGCACAGCGCAACCGCCAGCTTCGGCAGGATGCCCTCGCCCAGCTCGATGCGCTCCGTCTCCCGCAGGGCTTCGGCGCGGCGCGCCAGCAATCGTCCGCATTGCTCCGGCGTGAGCGTCAGGCCGAAGCGCTCCGTCACGGCGTTCCCGCGCAGCAGTGCCGCCTCGGTCCGCTGCGCGGACAGCGCGCCAAATCGTGTCAATTCATTCATCTCTTTTCACCTCGCCATGTTATCTACACCCCCGGCAAGGAAAAGACAAGACTTGAAAAATTACCCGAAATGTGGTAATATAAAATCTGTCAAAAGCAAAAAAACGCAGAAGAAAGCCGCCCAAACGGGCGGCTTTCCTAATTGTGCGGTTTTTTACTTGGCGGGAACGGTCAGGATCTGGCCGATGTAGATGATGTACGGATCGGCGATCTTGTTGGCCTCAGCCAGCTTGGTGTAGAGCGTGCCGGTGCCGTAGAGCTTGTAGGCGATGTTCCACAGGCAGTCGCCCGCAACGACCGTATAGGTGTCACCGGAGGGAGCCGGCGTCGGCTCGGGCTTGGGCTCGGGCTGGGGTTGGGGCTCAACAACCGGAGCGGTCTTGATGGTGATGCGGCCCTGCGGGGCGGCATACTGCTCGCCGACCACGCCGCCGAGATTATTGACGATGTAGTTGATGAGGACCTGATTGTCGATCATCACCTCGTCCTGAAGGACCTTGACGTTCTTGGTGCCGAACATGGTGTAGCCGTCGCCTGCATCCTTGAGCATGTAGTTATGGGAGGCGAGGGTGTAGGTCTTGTTGACGTCGAGGGGCTGACCGCCGACCATGAT
>CAKTNW010000120.1 GCA_934589145.1 uncultured Oscillospiraceae bacterium
TCTGTACGCCGCGGCCAGCTTCTCCGGCCAGTCGCCGATGGGCTTCAGCACGCCGGTGAAGAACCGCAGCGTGGCGGGCTCGTGGACGAACCGCAGGCCGCCCACCAGATCACGGTGGTCAAACAGCCACTTGACCCGGTCAATGACGTACTCCGTCTGGGACAGGGTGAACACACGGCGGGGGAAAGCCAGGCGCAGCAGCTCCATGCTGGCGATGCGCTCGGTGCCGTCCGGCTCCCGCTCCTCGGAGAGGGTGCCGCGCTCCATGCCCCGGATACCGCCGCAGATGTACAGGGCGCAGGACAGCGCACAGGCGGAGTACTGGCTCTGGGGCACGTGGGGCAGGAATTCCTTCACGTCGATGTGGGCGCCCAGACCGCCGCCGGGGGTGATCACCGGCACGCCGTACTCGTCCAACCGCTTCACGCAGTAGTCGATGAACTGCGGCCCCTGGGAGATCACGTCCATGTCCATGGTCTCCTCAAAGCCCACCGTCATGGCCTCCATCTCCTTTACGGACATGCCGCCATAGGTGAGGAACCCCTCGAACATGGGGATCAGATCCTCCATGGAGTGGAACAGCTCCTCGTCCCGCACCAGAATTGCGCCGCCCCGGGCAAAGCCGAACTTCCGGGCGGAGAAGTAGATGATGTCGAAGAGATCCGCGATCATGCGGGTGATCTCACGGATGGACTTGTCCTGCATCCCGTTCTCACGGGTCTTGATGAAGTACAGGTTGTCCTGCAGAAGGGAGGCATCCAGCACCGTCAGCAGGCTGTGACGATGGCAGATGGCGGTGGCGGCCTTCATATTAGCGTAGGAGATGGGCTGGCCGCCGATCAGGTTGGTGCCGGCCTCCAGCCGGACGAAGGGGATGTTCTCCGGCGTCTCCCGCTGGATGCAGGCGGCCAGCGCGTCCAGGTCGATGTCGCCCTTGAAGGGCAGGTCGCTGTGGCTCTCCAGGCCCTCCTTCTTCACCAGCTCCTCCACGCGGCCGCCCAGACGGGTAATGTGGGCCTTGGCGGTGGTGAAGTGGTAGTTCATGATGACGCAGTTCCCCGGCTTGACGAAACGGGTGGCCAGGATATTCTCGCAGGCGCGGCCCTGGTGGGCGGGCAGGCAGTGCTCAATGCCGAACAGCTCCTGTAGCTTGGCCTGCATCTTGTAGAAGGTCTCCGACCCGGCGTAGGCGTCGTCGGCCATCAGCATGGCGGCTTGCTGCCGGTCAGACATGGCGTTGACGCCGGAGTCCGTCAGCATATCCAGAAAGATGTCCTTGTTATGGAGCTGGAAGGTGTTGAACCCGGCGGCCTGCATTCTTTGCAGCCGCTGCTCCGTGGGCAGCAGTTGAAGCTGCTGGACGATCTTTACCTTGTGCATCTCCATGGGGATGGGTTCGTGCTTGTAAAACGTAATGGCGGGCATAATGCGCTCCTCCTTGAAATTCAAAATCATTTGTGCTGTGCAATGGCCGTCACAGCGCGGCGGTGTTTCTCTGTGTTTCTCGATGATCCCGCCACCGCGGGTATCGCTGTGTGTGGATGTATGCCTTCATATGTCTCGCTCCTTCGCGTAATTTGCAATAAAAAAACGCCCTCCGCGTCCCAAAAGGACACAGAGGACGAGTCAAACCCGTGGTACCACCTCAGTTTACCGCTTGCGCGGCCTCATAGGATACAGCCATTTCAGAAATGGTGATATATCCGCAGCGCGATATCGGGCGCACCCGGCGCCGCCTACCACTCGTCAGGAGCTTCGGGGCGCGGCTCAGGACGGTAATTGGGACGCTGTATCTCCGCGGCCTTGCACCACCGGTCGCTCTCTGAAGAAGATGATCACAGTGTCTTACTGGATGTCCATCATCGCTGTTGAACTTTGTTGCGGATACTTTACTACTTTGTGGGGCGAAAGTAAATAGGGAGAATCCACAAGATGCGGCGGAAAACAGGATGGGCACTTGTGCAAAACAGAAGAGGAGGTTAATTCTTGACATAAGTGATACTTATGAATTGAAGAGTGCTATCAAACATGGAAAAATAGAGTAGAAAAGCGTTGACAACCCTGGAAAGATGTGGTAATCTAACCTAGCTGTCCGCGAGAGACAGCGATCCGGTCGAAATCGAGCCGACGAAAAACATCGAAAAAA
>CAKTNW010000121.1 GCA_934589145.1 uncultured Oscillospiraceae bacterium
TGTTCCCGGGAATAGCGGGAAAAACCGTAAATATTTCAACAATTCCACTAAAAACTCGAACCCATTTTCTGCCAAACTGCCTCATGATATGTTGTATGGGGGGGGGTAAACTTAAAGAGCAGACGGTGCCTTTTGGGGTGGGTGCCTGCAAAATAACAAACGAAAAGAGGAAGAGAACATGAGAAAAAAGAGTACGAGATTGGTCAGTGCGGCACTTGCGGTGTGCATGATGCTGTCGGTTCTGCCGGTGGGCGCGTTTGCGGCGGAGCCGGGCACAGAACCGGAGAATACGGTGACCGCGCAGAAAGAGACGAAAGGCTACCCCCTGAAGGGCAGCGAAAAAATCAATGAGGGTTTTGTTGTAGCACACGGCACAGTTTATACTCTGAGCGGTAACTATACACAGGGCATTACCATTGAAACGGAGCAGGATATCACCATCAATATTGATGATGAGGTAACAATTACAGGCGTTGCCAAATTTCTGGATGTCACGGGTACTGGTAAAGTGACCATCAACGGCACAAAAGATGGTGCGGACCAGAACATCAAGATGACGACCGATCACGATCACGATGTGATAGACACTGGGTATACAGGAGTGGTGTTTCTGGAGGCCGCAGGTGCAGACGTTACATGCAACGGTGGCGATTACTACAGCAAGGAAACGAGCCATGTCGGTGCATCATATTCAGTGTTTTGCGTAAAGGACGGTTCCTTAAAACTGAATGAAGTCACAGCAGAAGCTGGTATGAGCACTCATGTAATTAACTGTGAAGGAAATAGCTCGGCGAGCGTTGAGATTCATGAAGGGAATTTTAAAGCATCTGAAAGCAATAGTGGAGGGATTGCCTGCGGAGGCAAGGGAAGTGTGTCCATCTACAATGCAAAGGTGGAGGGTGGAAATTATGTGCTTGCAGTCGGCGGTTCGAGTGCAGAGTTAAAGATTTATAATAGTACCGTTGTGGGAGAGAGTGAACACTCTTGCGTTACGGTACAATCTGGCGGTTCTTTCTGGGCAGAAAACTGCGAGTTTACATCCGTTGGAAACCAAAGCTACAACGGCGGGCTCCTTTTTATGCTGAGCGGCGAAGCGACGATCAAGGACAGCAATTATGTCGCAGAACAGAACGGTGTAACTGGTATTCTTGCCCAATACCTGACAGTTCCTGGCTTGAATGGCCCGCATAAGTTGACCGTCGAAAATACAAAAATCAAGGGCTGCAAAGAAGCGTTTTATTTGAAATATGACCCGGAAGGTTCGGACATTAAACTGAAAAACGTGACCTTTGAGAACAACGAGACTGATATCTATCTGAAGAATGACAGTAGTACCCCCGCCAACGCACCGCAGGTGGAGCTGGACGAAGGCACGAAGGACACTGCTGGTGCGATTACGGTTGAAGTGGAGAACCCGGCTAATGGCGTGCAGATCACCACAAAGACCACGGGTAAAGACTACCAGCAGAACCTGAAGCTGGCCAGCAAAAACGATGGCTGGCTGATCGGCTACAAGAAGGATGCGGACGGCGAGTACCGCTACTTTAACACATGCGAGACGGGTAAGTATTATGTAAACCCCATCCATGCTACCATGGCTGTTGGAGATGCCGAGATGCAGCCTTACAGCCAGTTTGAAAAGGGTGATAAAGTGACCTTGACTGCCTTCTCCAACGAAGGGGGCAAGTTCACCCGCTGGAAGGTGGAAAAAATTGCAGCCGAGGGTGTGACCGAGGTGCATGATTTGCATGATGTCTTAGTCCCCGACTCCGAGAACCCGGAAATTGCGACGCTGACCGTTCCGAATTATGACGTGTTCGTCACGGCCGAGTATGAAGAAGGTGAGATCGTTGACCCCGGTACGGGCGACGATGCCGCCGGCAACATTCAGGGCGCGCTCTCTGCTGTGGTCGTGGGTGCTGCCGCAGGTGTTATCATTTACGAAGCCGGCACCGGCATCTACCGCGTCATCAATATGCCCGGCATCCCCATGCCCTCCAACCGTATTGAGCTGGCCGAGCTGCTGTGGGAGCACGCCGGGAAGCCTGAGCCTGTAAGCACCGCCCTCTACAGCGACATCGACGAGGGCGATACCGACGCACAGAAGGCCGCCCATTGGGCAGTGGAGCAGGATCTGATG
>CAKTNW010000122.1 GCA_934589145.1 uncultured Oscillospiraceae bacterium
AAGATCTTGGGGTTGCCCTTGGCGGTGTGCTCCATGCAGACGATGCACTTCTTGGCGCCGACGCACAGATCCATGGCGCCGCCCATGCCGGGCATCTTCTTGCCGGGGATGATCCAGTTGGCCAGGTTGCCCTCCTGGTCGACCTCCAGGGCGCCCAGGAAGCAGGCGTCCACATGGCCGCCGCGGATCAGGCCGAAGTTGGAGGCGGAGTCAATGAAGCCGCCGCCGTAGGCCACGGAGGAGGGGGAACCACCGGCGTCCACAACGTGGTAGGGATCGTAGTTGGCGTCGCCCTCTTTGGGGGACTTGCCGGCGGAGACGATGCCCAGCTCGGCGTGGATGATCAGCTCAACGCCCTCAGGCAGGTAGTTGGGGATCATGGTGGGCAGGCCGATACCCAGATTGACGACATCGCCGTCCTTCAGTTCCTTCGCGCAGCGCTTGGCGATAAAGCCTTTGATTTCGGACTTTTCCATTACTTTCTGTCTCCTTCCACGATGTAATCCACGCACATGCCATAGGTATGGACGTTCTCGGGCTCGATCTCGCCCACGGGGACGATATACTCGCACTCGGCAATGACGGTGTCAGCGGCGGTGGCCATGACAACGTTGAAGTTGCGCATGGTGCCCTTGTACCAGCAGTTGCCGAACTCGTCGCACTTGTAGGCGCCCAGCAGCGCGAAGTCAGCGTGGACGGGCTTCATCAGCAGGTAATCCTTGCCGTCGATGGTCTGGCGGCCCAGGCAGAAGGGGCTCTCCTCCACCAGGGTGTCGATGCCCACGGGAGTCAGAACGCCGCCCAGACCGGCGCCGTCGGCGCGGATGCACTCAGCCAGCGTGCCCTGGGGCAGCAGGCAGACCTCCAGGGTGCCCTCGGTGTTCTGCTGGCCCACCTCGGGGGTCATGCCGACGTGGGTGGCGATGACGCGCTTGACCTGATGGTTGTGGATCAGCTCGGCGATGCCGAAGAACTCCTCGCCCTTGGGACCGGTGGCGCGGCCCATGTCGTTGGCGATCAGGGTCAGATCCTTGGTACCCAGCTTGACCAGCTCCTTGACGATGGCGCGGGCCTGGCCGCAGGCCAGGAAGCCGCCGCACATAATGGTAGCGCCGTCAGGGATCATTTTTGCTGCCTCGGCGGCAGTCAGTACAGGTTTCTTTGCCATTTCTGTTCCTCCTACTTTTTATGACAGCGGCCACCGGATCCTCTGCGTATGCAGTTGACCCAGTGGCGCTGTATACGTTTTACTTCATGCCGCGCTTGACCATCTCGGTCACGGCGAAGGAAGCCACATCGTCGGCGTACTTGCCGGCGCCGAAGCCGGCGTCGAAGCCCAGCTCCTTGGCCAGCTCATGGGTGATACGGGGACCGCCGCAGCAGACCACGAACTTGTCACGCAGGCCCTCGGCCTCCAGCAGCTCGATGAGGTTGGTCAGGTTCTGGATATGAACGTCCTTCTGGGTGACGGTCTGGGAGACCAGCAGCACGTCGGCCTTCAGCTCCAGTGCCTTCTTGATGAACTCCTCGTTGGGCACCTGAGAGCCCAGGTTATAGGCCTCGATCATCTCATAGCGCTCCAGACCGTAGTGACCGGCAAAGCCCTTGCGGTTCATGATGGCGTCGATGCCCACGGTATGGGCGTCGGTGCCGGTGGAGGCGCCCACCATCACGACCTTGCGGCCGATGTGCTCACGGATATAATCGTTGGTGTCCTCCATGCTCATCACGTCGGACTCCACGGTGATGACGTGGATATCCTCGTAATTGACGGAGTGGACACAGCTGCCGTAGACCACATAGAAGGTGAACTCCTTGTCCAGCGCGGCGTGATAGGCCACGTTGGGCTCTTCCAGGCCCATCTTCTTGGCGATCTGACGGGCGGCCTCTTCGCCGCGCTCGTCGTCCTTGATGGGCAGGGTGAAGCTGGTCTGCACCTTGCCGTCGTTCATGGTGTCGCCGTAGGGCTTCAGACGGGTCAGATCCAGCGTGGTATCGAAATCGATCTTATGGGTATT
>CAKTNW010000123.1 GCA_934589145.1 uncultured Oscillospiraceae bacterium
GATAACCTCTACGCGGTCTCAAGGCTGTGGGGCGTGAGCATGAATGAAATTCTTGTGGAAAGGGAAAGCGCATAGAAAAACGGAGACCGAAGCGAACCGCTTCGGTCTCCGTTTCCTGTATTTGCAGCAGGGCGTGAAAATAACCAACTTGAACATTTTTCGGATGACCATATCGCAACCCCTCCCACGGAACAGGGATTTCTGGAATTTAAAGAGAGTAAAACTCGATTACTCCACGGAAACAAGCTGCGACAACAGATTGTTGGAGACTACCTGCGCGGCGTCGGCATATTTCGTCAAATCGGAATTTTCGATGGGCTCGATACCCATCGCGCGTCCCAATATGACCATGGCGCGCTCGCGGGCGATGGGCGCGTTGGGGGCAAACGCGCCGTTGCTGCCCTGAACGATACCATGCTCGCTCCAGCGCCCGATGGAGCCTTCGGCCCAGTGCCCCGCGGTGTCGCCGTAGGCCGGCCCCGCCGCGCCCGCGCCTACGGTGAGCAGACCGGCCGTCATGGCAAAGGCAAGAACAAGAGATAGCAGTTTTCGTTTCATCGTTTCTTCTTTCCTTCTGAAAATCTATTTCTGCGGCTCCCCGCAGTTGGATCACAAGGTCAATTTTGCCCCCGACAGGGGAGTTTCCTTGCTTATCATACCGAAAACACCAAAAGGAAGCAATATGCTCGCTGCACATCATTTGCCCGAAATCCCTCGGTCGTGAGCAGCAGTCCCGATGTGCAGACATAAAAGAAACGCCCTCTGACGAGCGCGTTTCTTGTCTTGCATCAAGCATCACAGCAAAAACGAGTTCAGCTTTTTATGGGGCGTGGACTTCTTGCCGTCCATGCTGCGCGACCACGTCTTGACCGTCTGAGCCTCTAAAAACTGCACCAGCGGGGTCAAGTCCTCCTGCTCATCGTAATCTTGCAGCGCGTCATAATAGGCGCGGCGATCCTCCTCATAGACGATGGTGGGCGGATAGTCGTTGATCATCAGCCAGTAGTTCAGCAGCGTCCGCCCCACACGCCCGTTACCGTCCGCAAAGGGGTGGATATTCTCAAAGCGAGCGTGGAGGTACGCCCCTGCCTTCAATGGCGCTTTCGCTCCGATGGCGTTGACTTCTTCAATCAACTCCGCGAGGTCGTTCTCTACCTCGTCGGGCGGCGAACCGACCTCGTTTTTTCCGGTCACATAGTCGTGCTTCTTGAATTCGCCGGGCCGCTCACCGTTCACGATGTAGCGGCGCTCATCGTAAGTGCCCTCTGTCAATGCGCGGTGGACGGCGCAAATCAACTCAATGGACAGAGGCTCTTTTGCAACGATCTTCTCCTGCAAAAAGTTGTAGCACACCTTTTGATTCTGCTGCTCAAACAGGGTGCGGGTGCTGCCGGTGTAGCCCACGACCTTGCCGTTTTCAAAAATCTCGCGGGTGTCGTGGTAGTTGATCTCGGCATTCTCGAGCTTGCCGGAGTTGTAGGCAAACAGAATGCGGAAATTGTCCAGCCGCAGAGCAAGGTCATCGACCGTGCGGATATTCCGGTCCTGCCACATTTTCACAACAGCGTCATATCGGCTCATGATGCACCTCCGGCACAAGAATAAATCAAGTATATCACACTTTTTGCCCAAGCGGGAGAAAATTTACAGCTTTTTTGTGCGGACTTGGTTTTTTCTGGTATGAGCAGAAGGCGGAGAGCATCCTGCTGA
This sequence comes from uncultured Oscillospiraceae bacterium, assembly GCA_934589145.1. GTDB lineage: Bacteria > Bacillota > Clostridia > Oscillospirales > Oscillospiraceae > Vescimonas. Next base: position 1,711 of record CAKTNW010000123.1, read on the forward strand.
CGCTTCTGTAAAAGGAGGGGGGGTGCTGCCATTTTGCGGGCGGTATGAAGTGTGCTGCATGGAAGCGTGCTTCGTGAAGGAGTAGGATTTTTACAGGAATGCCGAAACCCGTCGAAACGGAGGTCTTCGCCTATGAAATTATATAAAGAAGCACTCAGGAGCTTCTTCTCGGGATATGTCAGCGCACTACGCAGGCGCAGAGGGCTGACACAGGAGGAGATGGCGGAGCGGCTTCGCATCACAGGCCGCGCGTACAGCGATTTGGAGCGGGGCATATACTGCTTTTC
>CAKTNW010000124.1 GCA_934589145.1 uncultured Oscillospiraceae bacterium
AGATACGCACGATCTCGAAAACCGGCTACCGGTTGGAGGAACGGCGGAAATGAAGCTCTGGAAAAAAATATCGCTGCTGTGTGGTCTGGTGCTGGTGCTGACCGCGGGCGTGTGTACGGCTGTTCTGACCACACAGGCGCGGAACAGAATACTGAACCTTACCTATCAGAACGCAGAGCAGAAGCAGCAGGCGCTGGTACGCTCGTTCAGCAATATGCTGCTGTATTACCATGAGGAGCAGGACAGCGCGGCGGCAACACGCTCGCTGGCGAAGTATTGCTTTACCCAGTATGCCGACAGCGAGGCTCAGCCTGTCAAAGAACTACAAAATAACCCGCGTATCTGGTATAATAGAAGAAACGGGGGTGAAGCAATGGAAAATTGGAGAAGAGATGCCCGGAGAGAGCCGGTCATAACGGATCTGGATGCGCTTGTGCCGAAGGATCATCTGTTGCGGAAGATAGAGAAGGTCATGGACTACGACTGGCTGTATGAGCGGTTGGAGCCATACTATTGCCATGACAACGGCAGGCCGGGAACAGACCCCGTAGTGCTTATAAAAATGGTGCTGATCCAGCACCTGTACGGAATACCGTCACTGCGGCAGACGTACCGGAGGATACAGGATACCTTGTCATACCGGTGGTTCTTGGGGTATAGCCTGTTGGATGAGATTCCACACTTTGCGACAGTGAGCTATACGTTCTGCAGGCGGTTTCCGGAGGAACTGAGCAGCGAGATATTTGAGCATATACTGAACAAAGCATTGAATAACCGCATGGTAGACCCGAACATCATATTCATAGACGGAACCCACATTAAAGCCAGCGCGAACAAGAAGAAGTTTCAGAAAGAGCGTGTGAGCCAGACAGCGAAGATATACGCGGAGCAGTTGCAGCAGGAAGTGAACGCAGAGCGCGAGAAGCTGGGAAAGAAGCCGATAGAAGATAAGGAAGACGATGATACGCCTAAAGGCGGCGGGACAAAGGAGCGGACAGTTTCTACCACAGACCCGGACAGCGGGATGTTCGTCAAGGGAGAGCATGAGCGGCAGTTTGCCTATGAAGCGCACACAGCCTGTGACAAACGGGGATTTGTACTTGGCGTGGAAGTGACAGCGGGGAATGTTCATGACAGTGTGGCGTGGGATGCGGTATATGACAAGGTAACAAGCCGGTTTGATGTAGAATTTGTAACGATGGACGCGGGGTACAAGACCCCATGGATAGCAAAGAAAACTTTGGATGATGGAAAAATCCCTATTTTGCCCTATACCAGATACAACGGAAAGAAAGACAGATACAAGCCCTGGGAGTATACTTATGATCCAGTGAAGGACGAGTACATTTGCCCACAAGGCGAGAGCCTAAGGCACACAACCACAGACCGGGACGGTAAGCGCAGCTACCGCAGTACGCCGGAAAGATGCAGAAATTGCCCATACAAGAGAAAATGCGGGGCGAACGAAAGAGGACAAAAGCTGCTGACTACACACATCTGGCAGGAATACCTGGATTTGGTAGAGGCGCTGAGAAAAACAGAGCGTGGCAAGGAAATCTATGCGATGCGAAAGGAGACCATTGAACGGGTCTTCGCAGACGCGAAAGAGAAACACGCCATGCGTTATACACACCACAGAGGCTTGGCCGCAGTTACTCGATGGGTCAGGCTTAAATATGGAGACCATCCCATATTTTGTGTAAACCTCCAAGGTGGTGTATAATAGAAGCACCACAGTGGAGGTTTTATTATGGCAAGAAAGAAACGCACACCGGAAGAAAATGCCCGCAGGGAAAAGATCAGAGAGCTGTTGCAGATGGCGAACATCGGCAGCATGGACGACATCCAGAGCCTGTTCAAAGAGACGATTGCCGAGTTCATGGAAAACGGCCTTGATGCTGAGCTGGACGA
>CAKTNW010000125.1 GCA_934589145.1 uncultured Oscillospiraceae bacterium
ACCCGGGTAGCGGTGCTGGAAAACATTATGAACCCCACCAATCTGGGGGCGGTGTTCCGCTCGGCGGCGGCACTGGGCATGGATGCGGTGCTGCTGACCAGCGCCGGAAGCGACCCCTTCTATCGCCGGGCCAGCCGGGTGAGCATGGGCACGGTCTTTCAGGTCCCCTGGACCTATTTGCCCGAAAATTGGCCGGAGGTCCTGCGCACCTACGGCTTCACCACCGCAGCCATGGCGCTGCGGAAGGATTCCCTGCGGCTTTCGGACCCCCGGCTTGGGGAAACGGAAAAATTGGCGGTCGTGCTGGGCACGGAAGGGGACGGGCTGGCCCCGGACACCATCGCCCGGTGCGACTACACCGTGATGATCCCCATGAGCCACGCCGTGGATTCCCTGAACGTGGCGGCGGCCAGCGCCGTGGCCTTTTACCAGCTGGGCCATTTGGAGGATTGACTCATTCCTCGCTCAGGTAGGCCCTGATCTTCGGCAGCCAGGCTTCGCCCATGGCACGGCCGTGCTCGTAGAAGGCCTGCATGGCCTCGGCATCCTTTTCCAACGTCTTTACATTGCACACCTCGGGCCGGATCACCAGGATCTGGCCCTCTTTTTCCAGCTCCAGAATTTCATCCAATTCTGCAAAATACCGCTTGCAGCGGGTCATCAGGGCTGCAAAAAAGGCAGGATAGCGGCGCTTGTAGAGCCGGCTCATCAAGGGACGGACCCGGGAATAATCCGTGGGGTGCACGTCGGAGGCCACCTTCGTGGTCACGAGAATGACTTTCTCGCAGCCTTTGCTCATGGCCCGGAACACCGGCAGAGAATCCCCGATGCCCCCGTCCAGATAGTGCTTGCCGTCCAGGGCCACCGGGGCGCAGATGCCCGGCAGGGAGCAGCTGGCCTTCACGATGTCCAGCAGCCGGTTCTGGTATACGGATTCCGATAAGTATTCCGCCTGACCGGTCTCGCAGCAGGTAACGGTGTACTCGCACTCCATGGGATTGCGGTAGTAGGCGGCAAAGTCGAAGGGGGCGTCCCCTTCGTAGGTCATGGTCCGGTAGAGATAGTCCAGATCCAGCAGCTTGCCGGAGTGGCGGGCCTGGGACACGCCGTAGTAAAGATGGGCGTCGGTCTTGCCCACGATCCGGTGGGCCCGGCCGGTCTGGCCGGATTTGAAGTTCATGGCGTTGCCCGCACCGGCGGATACGCCCACGCAGTAGTCAAAGGTCACGCCCTGCTCCTGCAGATAGTCCAGCACTCCGGAGGTAAAGACTCCCCGGCTGCCGCCGCCTTCCAGAACCAGTCCTTTTTTCACGGAAATTCCTCCTTATCCGATGTCCGGCTTTTCCCAGTCGGGAAAAACGTGGGCGAAATAATTCTGCTGAATGAGGAGCCGGGCGTAGTACCACCGGTCCTCCACCAGCGCATCCACCTGAGAAACGTAATCCTCGCTGACCGTGACCCCCTCGAAGGGTTTGAATACCCCTTCAGAGGCCTCGTAAATCCCTGCATTGGTCACCCAACTCTGGCCGTAGCCGCCGTAGGCTGGGAACACCACGATGCCCATGGCCGTGGAGACTTCTCCGGGGGCCACGGAATCGTCCAGAATGTCCCGCCCGCTGAACAGCCGGGAATCGTAGGAAATGCCGAACAGGTTGTAGAGGGTGGGCACGATGTCGATGGAGGAACAGGGCTTTTCCACCACCACCGGCTCCGGCATATCCCCGCTCCACAGGATCAGGGTATTCCGGTAGCGGGTGGTTTTGTTTTCGTTGTCGTCAATGCCTGTCATTTCCGCATAATAATCCTCCGGGCAGTCCTGGGTCATACCGTAGGGGTAGTGGTCCGCCGCCAGGACGATGACCGTATCCTCTAAGATCCCCGCCTGGTCCAGCTT
>CAKTNW010000126.1 GCA_934589145.1 uncultured Oscillospiraceae bacterium
TTTTCACAAATTCCATGAAACGGAAGAAGTTCCACCTTCACCTTCTCACCTAGCCTGCTCAAGTACGCTGCATGCTCTCTCATATCATCCACAGTATCATTAAAATCTGGGATAATTGGTGTTCTAACCAATACATCCCTATGATTCTTGGCTAAGTACATAATGTTTTTTAGGATTACATCGTTTCCCTTACCAGTCCCCAATCTGTGTTTCTCTGGGTTCACCGTTTTGAGATCACAAATAAAGTAATCTATTTTCTTTGCGACTTTTGCAACTATTTCCTGCGGCACATTTAATGCAGACTCAATGGCAGTAGATATATTCTGCTCGCGGCAGTAACAAAGCACATCAAGCAAAAAATCTGGTTGAAGAAGCGTCTCTCCTCCTGAAAAGGTTATACCGCCGCCTGAACGCCCAAATATTTCGCGATCTTTTTCTATTTGTTTAATCAATTCTTCTGTCGTAATTTTTTGTCCTGTAAGTATAAGTGCTTCAGCATAGCACACACTGGCACACTTCCCACACAACTCACACGCCTTATGATTTCTCGCTGTATGTCCATTACTTGAATGGGGACATACCCGCACGCATTCACCGCAACCAATACACTTTTTCTCAAAAAACTGAATAACCGGTATATGTGATATTGCTTCAGGATTGTGGCACCAATAACACCGGAGATTACAGCCTTTCATAAAAACTGTTGTGCGAATTCCCGGGCTATCTTGTAAAGAAAGCGGTTGTATATTGGTAATATAACTTTCTGCACTCCTTCCACATTCAATTCCCGATAGGTTTTCATGATGATGATCGCCGAGATGATAAAGGTCAGAATATCCGACACCGGCATGGAATACAGCACGCCGTCCAGACCGAAGAACACCGGCAGCAGCAGGGCAAAGCCCACGCCGAACACCACTTCACGGAACATGGACAGCAGCGTGGATGCCAGCGCCTTGCCGACTGCCTGCAGGAAGATGAAGCACGCCTTGTTGACGCAGGCCAGCACCATCATGCAGAGATACGTGCGGAAGGCTTTAATGGCGAAATCGGTGTAGTAGCTGCTCTCGTTGGCCGCGCCGAAAATGGCGATCAGCTGCCGAGGGAAGCCCTCTGCCAGCACAAGCGCCACTACGCCCACCAGCGCCTCAGCGTTCAGCAGCCTGGTAAACAATTCCCGGACCCGCAGCTTCTTCTCCGCACCCATGTTGTAGCCCACGATGGGGATGCAGCCTGCCGCCATGCCTACCACGATAGAAATGACGATCTGGAAGAACTTCATCACGATGCCTACCACCGCCATCGGGATCTGCGCGTATTGCTCCTGTCCGAACACAGCGTCCATCGCTCCATATTTGCGGAGCATATTGTTGATGGCCGCCATCGCCGCCACCAGACTGATCTGCGAAAGAAAACTGGTGATACCCAGCGTCAGCATCCGTCCGCAGATACTTCCCCGCAGTGCATAATCGCCGGACGCAGGCTTGATGATCTTCATGTGCAGCAGATACCACACAGCAAGGAACGCCGTTGCCACCTGACCGATGACCGTAGCAACGGCTGCACCCATCATACCCCATTTGAAGGCAAAGATGAAAATAGGGTCGAGGATAATGTTAATGACGGCGCCGGAGAGTGTAGAGATCATGGCGAACTTGGGGCTGCCGTCGGCGCGGATGATGGGGTTCATGGCCTGCCCGAACATATAGAACGGGATGCCCAGCGTGATATAGAAGAAGTATTCCTGCGAGTGGTGGAAGGTCTCCTCATTCACCGTGCCGCCGAACATGGCGATGATGCTGTTTGCGAACATGAGGTATACCGCCGTCAGGACAAGACT
>CAKTNW010000127.1 GCA_934589145.1 uncultured Oscillospiraceae bacterium
CCATTGATCAGCGTGATTGTCCCTGTCTATAAAGTGGAAAACTATCTGGACTGCTGTGTCCAATCCATCGTGAATCAGACCTATTCCAACCTGGAAATTATCCTGATCGACGACGGCTCCCCGGATGCCAGCGGTGCCATGTGTGACGCCTGGGCAGAAAAAGACAGCCGGATTCGGGTGATTCATCAGGAAAACGCCGGAGGCGGCGCAGCCAGAAATGCCGGACTGGATGCGGCGCGGGGAGAACGAATTGCGTTCGTGGACAGCGACGACTATATCGCCCCTGACTGTTACCAATATCTGCACACGCTTCTGGAAGAAGGGGCGGATATCGCCGAATGTGATTTCGTGGAGACGGAGCGTAACGACGCTGTTTTCGGCACGGATGCTGGAGAGATTTCCTTCTATACACCCCTGGAAGCCATGCGCTGCCACATTCGGGATACGGCGTTTCGCCAGCTGATCTGGAACAAGCTGTACCGCCGGGAAACCGTCGGGGATATCCGGTTCCCGGTCGGGACGAAAATCGATGATGAATTTTTCACCTATCGGGTGCTGGGAAACGCGAAGCGGCTGGTTCGCTCCACCAGAAAGCTCTATGCCTACCGTCAGCAGCCGGACAGCGTTATGCACGGCGGCTTTTCGCTGCGCAGACTGGAGGGCGTTCAGGCACAGGAGCAGCGGCTGGCGTATCTGAAAACGCATATGCCGTCGCTGGAATATGAGGGCAGGGCAAATCTGTTCCTATATTGCCAGTATGCAATGCAAATGAGTATTCAGTACCTGTCCGGAGAGGAGCTGCGTCAGGCAAAGGAAAGCCTGCGGAAGACGGTTTCCGGGCTGACGCCGCTTTTGCCCAGCAGAAAGCTGTCGCCTGCCGGGAATGTGTGGCTGGTTCTGGGACAGCTGTCCTTTGAAGGCAGCTGCCGCCTGATGAATTGCTTGGAGCGCAGAAACGGGAAAGGAAGCGAATGAAATGGCGTTTTCTCATAAAGTAACGGTCTTCACCCCAACCTACAACCGGGCGTACATATTGGAAAATCTCTACCGCTCCCTACAGCGTCAGAGCTTCACGGACTTTGAATGGCTGGTGGTGGACGACGGCTCCTCCGACGGGACAAAGGCGCTGTTTGAACGGTGGCAGCAGGAAGACAATCCCTTTCCTATCCGCTACTGCTACAAAGAAAACGGCGGCAAGTGCCGCGCCATCAACTACGGTCTGAAGCTGGCGCAGGGAGAACTGTTTTTCACAGTGGATTCCGACGACTACCTGACGGATGACGCACTGGAAAAGGTGGCACTCTGGGAGTCGACGCTTCCGAAAGATCAGAAATTCTGCGGCATCGTGGCAAACGGAGGACAAAGCCCTACCGAAACGCCCAACACCCGATTTGAGGAAGCGTATCTGGACGGCAACGCCTTTGATATGTATGGCAGAATTGACGGAGAGCGGGCGCTGATTTTCTATACGGAAATCCACAGAAACTACCTGTATCCGGAATTTCCCGGAGAGAAATTCATGACCGAAGCGGTGACCTGGAACCGGATGGCCTACGACGGCTACCGCATTCGCTACTACGACGACATTATCTGGATCTGGGAGTACAAGGACGACGGCCTGACCAAGGCGGGGTACAAGGTTTTTCTGGACAACCCCCAGGGAACGGCGCTGTTCTTCCGGGAAAAGGCGGTGTTCTTCCACTATCCCCTGAAAACCAAGCTGGGCATGTGGTACGGCTTCACCTGCGACGCTATGGATCGCTGTACCGACGCCCAGATTGCGGAATATATCGATATGCCCCGCTGGCTGGTTGCGCCTATGAAGACATTCCATAACCT
>CAKTNW010000128.1 GCA_934589145.1 uncultured Oscillospiraceae bacterium
AGGAGGAACAAAATGAACGCAGTAGGGATCGATGTTTCCAAAGGAAAAAGCATGGTGGCTGCCCTGCGGCCAATGGGCGAAGTGGCGTTGCTGCCACAAGAATTTCTCCACACAGGGGGTCGGTCTGGAGCAGATGGCTTACGCCATCCTTGCGCTGGGGGAAGATACCCGCGTCGTCATGGAGGCCACCGGGCGCTACCACGAGCCGGTCGCGGCGGCGCTGCATGAGTACGGCATTTATGTCTGCGTCCTGAATCCGCTGTTCATCAAGCAGAGCGGAGGTGGTTCCATTCGCAAAGTCAAGACCGACAAGGCAGACGCCATAAAGATCGCCAAGTACGGTCTTGACAACTGGGTATATCTGCGGGAATATACTCCCATGGACACGGTAAGACAACAACTGAAGCTGTGCAGCCGCCAGTACAACCTCTACATGAAAACGGTGGTATCGCTGCAAAACAATCTCATTTCGCTGGCCGACAAGACCTTTCCCGGCGTGAACGAACTGTTCTCCAGCCCGGAGCGTGCGGACGGCCACCAGAAATGGGTGGATTTTATCATGACCTTCTGGCACTGTGACTGCGTCTGCCGCGTCAGCGAAAAGGCATTCACCGAGCGCTATCAGAAGTGGTGCAAGCGCAAGGGCTACCATTTTAGCGCAGAAAAGGCGCTGGATGTCTACGCCGGAAGCTGCGGCCATTTCACCACGCTGCCGAAGAATGACAACACGAAGTTACTCATTACCACAGCGGCACAGCAGCTTCTTGCGGGTAAGATGACACTGGCAGCTTTGCGTGCCGAAATGACACGCCTTGCAAAGCAGCTGCCGGAGTACGATACCGTGCGGGCCATGTACGGTGTTGGCGAAACCACTGCCGCACAGCTTATGGCTGAGATTGGAGATGTACGCCGTTTTCCCCGCCGCAGTTCTATCGTGGGTTTCGCCGGTGTTGATCCGGCTGTGGATCAATCCGGCAAGCACGAAGCAAAAAGCACTCCAACAACCAAGCGCGGTTCTCCGCATCTTCGGAAAACGCTGTATCAAATCGTCTGCACTTACCTAAAGAGGTCTCCTGTAGATGAGCCTGTGTACCAGTTCCTCGATAAGAAACGCAGCGAGGGCAAGCCTTATTTTGTCTACATGACAGCCGCGCAGAACAAGTTCCTGCGCATCTACTATGCCCGTGTGAAAGAGTGCCTTGAGGCATTCGACGCGCAGCAGGATACCGTGCAGAACTAAATCCGCCGACAATTTCATCCCAGCTGGCGATGCGTTTTTTCTCCAGCCTGTTTTGTTATGCTCATTTTCGGTCTCGTAAACTTTGCGGGACTTTTTTCATTTTAGGCCTTGACTTTTATTTGCAGGACTACTGACTGAACAGCGGCAGGGAATTATCGTCCCTGCCGCTACGTTTTGTTATTGATTATAAGAACTGCAACGGTAGTTCGAGATATACATTGCTAATCCGCTCCGATAACGTTTGCGAATTGCCTTTTTCTGACAGTATCCCCGGCAAGAAGCATTTCTTCCAGCACCGTCGATAGGTACGCCATAAGGGATGGCATTAGTAAAGCCTGAAGAATCGTTTTTATTTTCAAAGCGCGACTCTTCTAAAGGATAAGGACATCTCAAAGTCATTTGCAGGTATATAGCCTAACCGCGTATGGTGGATATCCCCGAATCGACAGCTGCCTTTTATTGGCCGGGATCCCCCAAAAAAATTTTCACTATTCTTGATTGAGCGCCTTTCGGGCGATACATAGAAATTATCAATCGCTGTTTTTGTAGCATTATGTTGAAAATACTAAAAAATTTACGGTATAATTATTGTC
>CAKTNW010000129.1 GCA_934589145.1 uncultured Oscillospiraceae bacterium
GGCGCAGATGCGCTCCGGCTGTCTTCCGCCTGCCGCAAGCGTTTCGAATTCCTGCAGGCTTGCAGGGATACTCTGAATTGTGACCTGCATATAAAACCCTCCTGCTTATGGATATGTCCGGAGCCACGTTTCCGCATTGCCGGACTTGGTATAGTCGTGGCCGTTGGCAGCTTCCATTGCATACCAGTATGCCCAGTGCTGCTCGTTCATGTCAGCAAAGACTCTCGGAAGCTCTTTCAGATGGGCGCGGATATACTCCTTATCGGCATTGCGTTCGAGCAGGCGGCAGGTGACGGCGGCGACTTCTGCTCTGGTAATGTTGTTGCCCGGCTTGAACGTTCCATCCGCATAGCCCGTGACCCAACCGCGAGTCGCCGCATAGGCGATGGACTTTGCCGCCCAATGAGAGGCAGGAACATCCGTGAAGGCCGCAGTTCCGTCTGTCAGCTGCTCAAACCGGCAGCAGATCGCAGCAAATTCCGCGCGCGTGATCGGCGCGTTTGGCCGGAACGTTCCGTCGCTGTAACCGCGGACGATCCCGAACTGCTCCATGTAGCCGATATAGTTGGCTGCCCAGTGCGCCGAGGTCACATCGGAGAAGGAGGCCGGATAGGATTTGTTTGCCTCCATCTGCTCGGTCAGCAGGCGTGCAAACATGGTGGTCACCTCTGCACGGCTCATATTTCTGCCGGGGGCAAATCCGCCGCCCGGATACCCCTTGAGGAAGGCAAAATGGTCTGTTTTATTCAGCGTTGCGGTTTTGTAGGTGTTCTCGGTGTAGGTGTTGACAAAGCCAAGTTCGCGCTGCGCGCTGTCCGGGTCGACATGCACACCGTCTTCCCTGACTTCGAATTTGCTGTAGCAGTCCCAGTCGCCCGTCCACGGGTCTTCATAAGGATCCTCTCTCAATTCATAATGCGGCTGAAGGAACCAGCAGGTCTTATCATATGTCCAGCCTGGCTGTTCGTCGTCCGTTTCCGTAATAAAGATGCCATTCAGGTCGGTCAGATCGACCAAATCCGCTTTCTCGATCCGAATGGTCATCACACAGTTGAATGCCCCTTCTCCGGTTACACTCACCGTGCAGTTCTGTACCTCCCAGAGGCCGGTGCCGCTGTTGTAGCCATAATTCGGCCCATAACTGGGTGTAGCATTAAAGGAAAACGTCGTCCGCTGCGGCGCGGTATTACCGCCCAGTGTAACGACCTTGGTGATCGGGATCTGAAGCGTTATCGTGGTATCGTTGGGCACCGGCGTGTCTTCCGGTTCCGGCTGACCGGGGGTTTCGGGTACAATAATGTAGGTGCCCCCCGGCTGGATCACATCGTTTTTTGCGGCCACGGCTGCGGCAAGGGACAGTGCAAGGGTCAGGCAAAGGAAAATCGCAAGAATTCGTTTTTTCATGTGGAACCTCCTTCTGTTATTTCTTTGTCGAATACGTACATGGTGCGGCTTTCCGCACAGACAGCGAAAACCAGAGGGCTAAAGTGTGTCGATCACGCCCGCGAGGTAGGTCGGCGATACCGACGCATAGATAAAATTGTCGACCAACTGATCTTTCACCGCCTGCCGCACCTCAGAGGCAAGCAGTTCGTCCGCGTTCTCATCCACCAGAAGCAGAACCTTACAGACCCAGCCGAGCTGCTTTACAGCATTGCTAAGCTTGAGCCGCTCGCTCAGCTTCCAGATGCCCTGCCGGATGACCTCCATCACCAACACATTGGCACGGCAGG
>CAKTNW010000130.1 GCA_934589145.1 uncultured Oscillospiraceae bacterium
GGTGGAGGAAGTGGCGGCGCTGATCGATGCACTGCCCAGTGCGGAGGAAGTGGAAGCCAGACTGGAGGAGCTGCTGGCAGCGGATGACGCCGAGGCTTACGATGCCTACTGCGCGGAGCTGGCCCGGCAGGTGGAGCAGGCCAACACGGCATACGAAGCCTTGACCGACGAGCAGCAGGCCCAGCTGAATATCGACAAGCTGACGGCGCTGTTTGTCTATCTCCCTGCAAAGGAAGGAACCTTTACACTGACTGCGCCCGCTACCGAAAGCGGCATTATTGTGACCATTTCCGGCGAGACGGCGTCGTTGCCCTTCCCAGTGGAGGAGCTGACCCTGACTGCCGTCGAGGTGGAGGACGAGAACGCCAACGCACTGCGGGATGAAGCGCTGGAAAGCGAGGAACTGACGGCGGCGGAGAACTACATGCTGGACATCCGCCTGATGCACGGCGAAGAGGAAGTACAGCCCACCGGCCCCATCACGGTGACGTTCGCGGGTCTGCCGCTGGATGGCGGCGCGGATGTGGCGCTGGTCAACGATGTTGAGGACAACGCTGACACCGACGCGGAGCCTGTGGCGTATCAGGCGCAGAAAATGGCCGCGCAGGCCGTAGTGGCCAACGCGGCGGATGATACGGATATGTCCGATGAAACAACAGACGACACAGCGGATGACGCAGGCGAGAGCTATGTGACCGGCCCCAAGGTCTACCAGATCGACGAGGACACCCAGCAGGCCACAGAAATTGACGTGGCAGTAAACGAGGAAAATAATGTAGTGCTGGAAACTGAACAGCTTACTAATTTATATAGTGTATCCCTGCTGGCGGCCACGTCGCGGGCGACGGGAAATGTGAGTGATCTTTCGTCGTTAAATAAGCAATTAAGCAGCGGAAAAAATGCAACGCTTTCAAAAAATATACTGATTGATTGCAGCAAATTTTCTGCAGCTTGGATAAATATGACCTATTTAGTCAAAGTAGTGAAGGGGAGTCCCACATTAAACCTGAATGGCTATTCGATTACTCTTAAAAATAGCAACAAGGCAAATATGAAGGCGATTTTCCTAGTACAGCCTGGTGCGACACTAACAGTTACAGACAGTACGGTAGGGACATCAGAAACACTTACAGCTACCACAGTAACGGGTACGTTAAAATCTGCGACATATTCTGCATCTACTCTGACCTACAGCCGTACAGAAAGCTCTGAAAATAATCAAACAGACCACACGACAAAAGAAGTACGTAAAGATTATAGGGTAACATTGGGCGGAGGTGCGATTATTGGCGACAATCGGGCAGGAAAGGGCGCATTCTACGTACAGGGAACCCTGAAAATGCAAAATGGCTATATTCGCAATTTTGGTGCAAGTAATGCAACAGAAATGCAAGAACCCCTTCCTGTCAGCGCCATTACTGTTGCCGGTGGTACTTTTACAATGTCAGGCGGCGTAGTGGCTGGAAATGCAAACAGAACTGGCGGAGCAATTAAATTAACCGGCAGCGCCACGATGAACATGAGCAACGGCTATATTGCCGGAAATACCGCAGGAACTTACGGCGGTGCAATTTACGTTTTAGGAGGTAGTGCACAACTCAATATAAGCGGCGGTGTAATTGCTGCGAACAAAAGTCTTGATGTTGGTGG
>CAKTNW010000131.1 GCA_934589145.1 uncultured Oscillospiraceae bacterium
TCACCACGCCTCCAATTTGCAATTCATTTGCAATTCAGCATAACATGATGCCGCCCCGATGTCAATATGCAAATTCGTCGCAAATTAACCGTCAACGCGGATAGCTCCCGCTCCGCTGAAATGGGCTGCGGCAGAGCGGAATGATCCGCCCTCCCGTGTTCGGCGGCAAAAAGGCAGCGGCAAATGCCAGGTGAAAAAGCGGTGGAAAAACGCAAAAAGATATGCTAAACTTAAAAATAGTTGGTCAATGGATAAGCTTAGATTTGTCTTATGAGCAGCAGCTGTCAATTTGTTTTCATAATTCCGGTATGATTGGAGATGCAGAAGAACCAATAATGGAGGTCTCATGACAAAAAAGAAGAAAGAGAAAACGGCACAGAACAAGGGACAATGGATCGGTATCGTGTTTTACATGCTGCTTGGTGCTGCCTGCGGCATATTCGATCTGATGTATATGGATACGGCGGGTCAGTCTGAAAAAGGGCTTTTTTCGGAGATTATACCCCTTGTGCTGATGCTCATCGGCACATACGCCGCCATGCTGATTCAGCTCATTATCCATGAGGCAGGGCATTTGATCTTTGGCCTGATGACCGGCTACCGCTTCAGCTCCTTTCGGATCGCAAATCTGATGTGGGTAAAGCTCGACGGCCGCATACAATGCAGGAAGCTGCATATCGCCGGAACCGGCGGCCAATGCTTGATGATACCACCCGACTTGAAGGACGGGAAAATGCCGGTAATGCTGTATAACTTCGGCGGTGTGATCATAAACCTGGCCACAGCCGTGCTTTGTGTGGGCCTGTCTTTCCTCTGCTCCGCCCGTTCGCTGGGCTGGACGATCCTGATGATCTTTGCGGTTATCGGACTGGCTTTCGCTCTGATAAACGGTCTGCCCATTAAAATGGGGCCGGTAAACAATGATGGAAAGAACGCACTGGAGCTTTCCCGCAGTGAAGAGGCAACCCGGGCGTTCTGGATCCAGATGAAGGCAAATGAACAAATCGCAAAGGGACTTCGCTTAAAGGATATGCCCGATGAGTGGTTCAAAGTCCCCTCTGACGAGTCGATGAAAAACGGGATCATAGCCACGATCGGCGTGCTGGCATGCAACCGGCTGATGGACCAGCAGCAGTTTGATGAAGCAGACACGCTGATGAAACGGCTTCTCGCCCAGCAAAATGGGATCATTGGCTTATATCGTAATCTGATGGTATGCGACCAGATGTATGTGGAAATGATCTCGGAAAACCGAAAGGAGATCCTGGACGAAATGCGGACAAGGGATCAGCTGAGGGTCATGAAGGCTATGAAAAAATACCCGGCGGTGCTGCGCACGGAATATGTGTATGCACTGCTGGCTGAACAAAAACCGAAGAAGGCTGAGAAGCTCATGGCGCAGTTTCGTCAATGCGCAAAATCCTATCCCTATCCCAGCGAGATCGAGGGTGAGCGGCAGCTGATGGCGCTTGCAGCTGCGAAAATGACAGCACAGAAGGAACATACCCACGGAACGCAAACGGGGAAACTAATTGAGCCGGTTCCTGCGTATCAAACCCCAAAAGCGCCTTCAGAGCAAAAGGATTTCATTACGAACAGCAGCTGACCCTCCGTATGTACTGAAGCATACGGAGGGTCAATCGGCT
>CAKTNW010000132.1 GCA_934589145.1 uncultured Oscillospiraceae bacterium
TGTCGGCTTCACATATATTTCTTTGTCATACCCTGCAATTGGATGGATCGTATTGGGGTTTGGATGTTTTCCGTCTTTCATCTTATTTCCCTCCTCAAGTTCCGATTTGTTCGGCTTGTCCGACCGGGAGCTATCGCACCCGCTTCACATACAGGAGCGGATAGGGAGCGCCCTCCTCGTCCGTATCGGTCCGCTTATAGGTCTCAAAGCCCATGCGCTCATAAAATCCGACCGCCTGCGGATTTTGCTCATTGACGGTCACTTCAAAGACACCATAGCTCTCGACGCCATATTGAAGCAGCTGCCTTCCAATGCCCCTGCCTCTTTCCTCCGGCGCGACGAACAGCATTTCCAGACGCCCGTTTTGGGTTCCCATAAACGCGACCGGCTTTTCCGCTTCGGCAACGATCAGGTGCTCTACACCCTCAAAAGCCCGCGGCACATACTCTTTGATGCGGTTCACTTCCGCATCCGAAAGAAATAAATGCGTAGCCCGGACGGAACGCTCCCGAATCTGCAAAAGCACCTCCAGCAAAGGCTGGCTCCTGTCCGGCACTTCGTATAGCTTCATGGCTTATCTTACTCCCGCAGCTTTTGATCGAATGGCTCGCCAATATGGAGTCATATTGTAACGTTCGGGTTTGTGTACTGCCCATGCTCCTTGGTGTGCCTGCCGTATTGGATGGCAAACCTCGGGCAGCGGTGCAGGCATCCTAGACACAGCGCGCATTTCTCCTTGCTCCAGACCGGCCTGCCGCCCCGCAGCTCAATAGCCTGCACCGGGCATTTCTTCGCGCACAGCCCGCAGCCGATGCAACCCTCCTCCACACGAAAGTGTGAGGTCCTTCGCATCCTTCCATTGTAAAGCGGCTGTGCGAACCATTCCGCGAGAAGCGCCGGCGTGCGCGGCGACATACGCCTGTTCGTATGGCGCGCGCTGATCTTACGGATCACCTCGTCGATCTCGGCTTCTGTTGTCCGGGTAAACGCTGCCGTCTTTTCCGACGTGGAGAGGTCAAAGATCGGGGTCCATGTGTCCGCCATCCGCACGGAGTAGAACGCGTCAATGGATCTGCCCCGAATCGCTTTCCCTGCCATGGAGTCGGACGCTCCTGGCGTTGTGCCATAGGTGGAAAGGAGGAAGAGATAGTCTGTATGGAATTCCGCTTTCTCAAGAAACTCCTTCACAATGCTCGGAAGTCCCCAGAAGTATGTCGGAGAAATTATGCCGATCAGACTGTCCGTAAAGGAATACGCGCCGCGCAGGATGCAGTCAGCGACGGAGACGGCCTCCTGCCCCAAGGCGGACGCGAGTCTGACAGCAGCATATTTGCAATTACCCGTTGCGGAAAAGTATAGGATCATTCGCGGCCTCCACAATTTATAATGCTATCATTCATTATAGCGCACGGGAAATCAGCTTGTAAAGGCAATGATCGAACCCAGGAATATTTCCGCGCGGGCCCGGCGCCGACGCCTGGCAGCGGATCCGAAAGGGCTGCGGACGCTTACTTTCGGCTCGCGCGGATCACCATGCCGGCCGCAAAGCCGATGACCGCGGGCAGCAGCCAGCCAAGGTTTTTGTCGAACAGGGGAAGATGCGCGGCG
>CAKTNW010000133.1 GCA_934589145.1 uncultured Oscillospiraceae bacterium
TATCCTTGCGTCAAGCATAGCACAAAATGATCGGCTTTGCAATGCGGAAAGTAAAATTTGCAATTTATTCATTTTGCACCGTCGCGCGCGGCGGAGAGGTCGTTTTTGCTTATTTCTGAAGCTCTCGGCGCAGAAGGTCGAAGGCCGTGTTGGCGCTCTGACCGCGGATGCGCTCGCGCGAGCGCTTGCCGAAATGGCAGAGGCGGCACAGCGTCCCGTCCGGGCCGGCAAGACCGATGTAGACGGTGCCGACCGCGTTGCCGCGCTCGTCGCTGTCGGGCCCCGCAACACCGGTGACGGAGATGCCGTAGTCCGCGCCGGTGACGGCGCGGACGCCCTCGGCCATCGCGCGGGCGACCGGCTCGCTGACCGCGCCGTGCTCGTCGAGCAGAGCCTGCGGCACGCCGAGCACGTTCGCTTTGACGAAGTTTGTATAGCTCACGACGCCGCCCATGAAGACCTGCGACGCGCCGGGGAGATCGGTCATGCGCTTGGCGATGAGGCCGCCGGTGCAGCTCTCCGCGGCGGCGAGCGTCCGCCCCTTCTCGCGCAGCAGGGCGGAGACGACCTCCTCCAGGCTGCCGACATCGATGCCGTAGACCCACTCGCCGATGACGGGCATGACCTCTTCGATCGCGCCGCGCAGCATCTCCTCGGCCTCCGCCTCGCTCTTCGCCTTGGCGGTCACGCGCAGCATACACTCGTCGGGCTTGGCGTAGGGCGCAACGCTGGGGTTGACCATCGAGACGATCCTGTCGTGCAGCATCGCCTCGATCTGGCTCTCGCCCTGCCCGTAGATGCGCAGAGAATGGGAGACAATGATCTCGTCGGAGAGCGCGCGCAGATAGGGGATCGCGCCGGTCCGGAACATTTTGCGGCACTCGTGCGGCGGACCGGGGAGCATGAGGACATGTACGCCGCCCTCGCAGAAGCCGCAGCCCGGGGCGGTGCCGTTGTGGTTGCGGAAAATGGTGCAGTTTTCCGGCAGGTAGGCCTGCTGGAGATTATTCTCCGTCAGCTCGCGGCCGATGGAGGCGAAGTGCGTGCGCAGGGCGTCGGCGATCTCGGGGTGAAAGACGTTTTTGCGTCCGAACACGGTGCAGATGGTCTGCTTGGTGAGGTCGTCGTAGGTCGGACCGAGACCGCCCGTGGTAATGACGATGTCCACGCGGCGGCGCGCAAGCTCCAATGCCTCGGCGAGACGTGCAGGATTGTCGCCGACGACGGTGTGATAGAGCACGTTGACGCCGAGCGCGGCGAGCTCCTCCGAGAGCATCTGCGCGTCCGTGTTGGCGATGTTGCCGAGGAGAATTTCGGTGCCGACGGCAATGAGTTCAGCGGTATGGGACATGGGAAGCCTCCTAAATCGCCAACACGGACAACGGCGGCGAGTGCCGCCGCAAATGCGAAGCGTCAGCGAAGTATTTCCGGAGGGCGAATTCATTTCGCCCGAGGATTTTTATTCAGATCGGGGTCCCCGCGCGATCCGCGATCGCGTGGGGCGTTGGCGATGTTGCCGAGAAGGATCTCGGTGCCGACGGC
>CAKTNW010000134.1 GCA_934589145.1 uncultured Oscillospiraceae bacterium
GTGGGACGATGATGAGGACGAAGAGGAGTGCTTCATGACCACCTGCCCCGAGTGCGAGGAAGAGATCTTCTTCGACGAGTCCATTCTGGAGGACGGCGAAGTGGTGTGCCCCAACTGTGGCACCAAGCTGGAGTTCGATCTCAGCGATCTGGCCAACGCCTTGAACGAAGCCGCCGAAGAGGACGACGAATAATTCTCAGAACAGAAAAAAGAACCGCCTGCGGGCGGTTCTTTTTTTCTGAAAGCTGGTCAGTTCCATGTGCTGTAGAGTTGTGTAATGAGTTGTCCCGTGATGTCCACATCGCAGAGCATGAAGGGCTTCTCCCCGCCGAGACCTGTCAGCAGCAGTTCGTTGATGCCGTCGCCGTCCACATCCTCCACGCGGTAGTCTACGTGGCGTCCCGCGTCCGGCAGGAGCATCAGTACCTGCCGCTCCTCCGGATGCTCCGGAACAGGAGCGAAGAAGTAGGTGGCACCATGGTCGTCAAGGTGCGCCGAATAGGTTTTCTCAAAGCCGAAAAGCGGCTTCTCCATGGGCTGTGCCGGACTGCCGTCAAAGCCGCCTATGGCGGTCACTGTCAGATATTCCGGCAGTTCATCGCATCGCGTGATCTCGTTGGTGCGGCGATCATATTCAATGAGATACTGTGGATGTGCCAAAACGGAGTCTACATAGCGCCATCCGGTTTTCAAGGTGTCCGTATCCATATCCGCCGGACACCGGAGTTTCAGGAATTCCATGGCGAGATCGTCCGCATCCATAACGTAGAGCCATGTGCCGTCTGCCGTGCGCTCTACCTCTTGGACAAGACAGAATACCGCCTCTGTGTTTCGATAGGGGTTTGTCAGATTGGTGTGGATATTTTCGATCACCAGCAGGATAATGACGAGCAGAAGCGTCGCTACAGTGGCACTGGTACCCGTGAGCCACTGGCGCTGCAGCTGCTTTTTGCTGTCATCGGCCATTTCCGCGACGGCGCGAAGCGTCTCGTTTTCCGCATGGGGCTTTTTTTCTTCCATAGCGTTCTCCTTTTCCTCAGCAGGCGAATCGCACCGGATAAGCGCGGCTGTTGTCATCCCTAAAGCCGTGGCCAGCGGCTCCAGAAGTGTGACATCGGGATAGGAAAGCCCGCGCTCCCATTTGCTCACAGCCTTATCGGTGATGTAAAGCATTTGGGCCAGCTGCTGTTGGGTCATGTGCTGACGCCTGCGATTTTCGGCGATAAACGCGCCGAGTTGTTTTTTGTCCAAAGTGATCACCTCGCCGTTTATTGTAGCAGGTGGAGCAAAAAATGCAACCGACCAGCGGTTTAGCTGCCCCAAAACGCTGAATTATATGGGAGAAACGGTTGCGAAATGTTAAATTTGTGCTATAATTAAGTAGATACTCTTGCGCCCCGACACCGGGGTATTATTGAGAATTTGAGGTTTGACAGGAAATGAATACTGCTGAAAAGCTGAACATGACCATGCTGTGCGACTTCTATGAGTTGACCATGGGCAACGGATACTTCCGCAACGGATACAAGGATCGCATCACC
>CAKTNW010000135.1 GCA_934589145.1 uncultured Oscillospiraceae bacterium
CGTTACGCTGTCAGGAAGTGTAAGAGCTGTTAAGCTGGCGCAACCCGAGAATGCCCGCTCGTTGATGTGCTCCCCGCTTGTGATTGTAACGGTTTTGAGTTGGCTGTTATTGATGTAGCTTGCTGCTAACGCAGGTATCGTTGCCGTTTCAATCGGGCAGCCTTTGAACGCATTCTCGCCGATGCTTGTCACGCTGTCGGGAATCGTGACAGAAGTCAAGCCGGTGCAACCCTCAAATGCACTGGCTCCAATGCTCGTCACGCTATCAGGAATCGTGATCGGGGTCAAGCTGGTACAATCTTTGAACGCATTCTCGCCGATGCTCGTTACCGTGTCAGGAATCGTAATGGCTTGGATGTATGATTGCTGAAAAGCTCCGGGCAGTATTTGTGTTACCGGTTTTCCCTTATATGTTGCAGGAATAGCGATATAGGCAAGGTATCGGTTTGCCTTTGCTCCATACGTTCCGTCAGCCAGCGGATAGAAGTCCAGCCCTTCGGTAACTTCCTGCGTTTCAGCATAAGCATTGGTAATTTCAAACGTTGTGGTTGTACCGTCCGTAAAAGTGATCGTGTATGTGTCCACATTGCCGTTCGTGGCAGTCTTCACAATGGAAACAATACCGACTCCGGCGTCACCCTTGTCACCCTTGTCACCCTTGTCGCCTTTGTCGCCTTTGTCACCCTTTTCTCCCTTTTCACCTTGGATACCCTGGGATCCTGCCGCACCGCCGCATCCCGACAGAGCAGCCATGCTTACAAGCAGGACTGACGCCAATATGAGCGCTAACATAAAAATCCTTTTCATGATTACCATTCCTCTCTCAACAAACTTCCGTGACGTTCAAATCCGCAACAGCAAACGACCATACAGCAAAAGCGCTGAACCACAAATAACAGTATATCATGGAGACGGCAAAAAGTCAATGCATTTTGCCGATTTGGGCAGGAAGCCGCAGCGCTTTTTCACGCAAATTGCTACTGTGTGACGCAGATTGCGCCATTTTTCTTCTGTCGGTCGCCGTCGCGGAGGGCGTTTTCCTGTACCGGACGGAATCAAGAAATGCGCTCCTGGCGGTTATCACCTTTGCCGTTCTTCTCTGCTTCCGTCCCCGGAGGAGGAGAGCGGAGGGAAAGGAATTGAATTCGCGGACGGACATATGGGAGCCGGCGTTTCGGCTTGCTTTCCGCATCGCCCGTCGGGAAAAACCGCCTTGACTTTTGCGCTCCGGTCGGGTATAATACGGGTATACCAAAAGCACTACACCCGAAGGAGGCTTTCCATGAGCACTACGGAAGACAGGCAGCTGCGCGCGCGGGTTGACAAACTCCGCGAGGAGCTGAACTACCACGCCAAAAAATATTACGTGGAGGATGCACCGGAAATATCCGACTACGAGTACGACCGGCTTTTCTATGAGCTGGTGCACATCGAGCAGGAACACCCGGAGCTGGACGATCCCGCGTCCCCGACCCACCGCGTCGGCGGCAAAGCCTCCGACCGCTTTGAAAAGGTCACGCACAGCGTTCGCATGGA
>CAKTNW010000136.1 GCA_934589145.1 uncultured Oscillospiraceae bacterium
CAAACAGTTTTTCAAGCGCGTCTTTTGCCTCTTCCTCGGATATCCCGACCTTTGCGGCAACAGAGGAAGCCGTAAATGCTTTTTCCGGATTTTCAAATTGATACGCAAGCACAAGGCGCACATTTTTATCTGAAAGCATTTTCAAAAGCTCTGCCGCATCTTCATTTTCAAGCAGTTTCAAGGATTCCTTATCGCTCGGGAGATATGTGAGAGCAATATCCTTATTTGCATATACCGCGCCGGCAACTTCGGAAACGAATCCGCTGTGCTCGTATGGGTTCTTCGCAAACTGCGCTTTTGCTCTTTCCGCAAAATCGTTGTTATCTCCCGATCTCCACATGGTATTCAATATCTGATCGTAAACCGCCTTGGGAGTTTCTTCGCAATTAATCAGCTTTTCCTGCACCTTACGCCTGATTCCGAAAAGCTCATCAATCGTCACACCCAGTGTATCTGCTATAATCGGGAGAAGCATAATATCGGGCATGGTCGCGTTGTTTTCCCATTTTGAAATCGCCTGTGCAGAAACGCCGATGATTCCGGCGAGATTTTCCTGCGTGATACCTCTTTCTCTGCGAAGGTCAGCTATTCTTTCTCCTAAAGTTTTCATATTTTATCGCTCCTTATTTTTGTTTTTCGGTTGACCGCGATTTTATTGTATCCGAAATCTCGTGGAAAGTACAGATATCATTTGGCAAGTCTGCTAAACTGTTTTGACAGAAAATCAACCGAGGGCATGTGTCGATTATTGTTTTACCTCTCATTTGTCCCCGAAATCAAACGGTTTCGCCGTTTCGGGATTTCTGTACTCGTGCTTTTCATAGTACCCGATCAGCATACCGTCCGCATCACGAAGAGCAACCGTGTAGACATCGCGGTTGTCTTTTTCGTTGTGGAATTCGTAGATGATGTTGTGCTCCGGGCTTTCGCGGAACCACGCGACCGTTTTTTGGATCAGCTCCTGCGAGTGCGGATTGTGACAGGCAAGCAGGCTCTGCCCGATTAGCTTTTCTCCGCCGCGTTTGGCATAATTGCGGATGGCGGCGGGGTTCATGTAAATGATTGTATGATCAAGATCGCATAGCACGACGGGTGCGCGGTCCTGATCGATCACGCTTTTGAAAAATACCGACAGTTCCATTCTCCTTCTCCTTATTACCGGGCGGCAACACGTTTACGCGTCTCTGCCGCTCGTAGTCATCCCTCAACATATTTTATTGCTTTTACACCGTCCCAGAGCTTATCTGCCGCTTGCTCAATATGGCTCTTTTCGGCTTGCGACAGGCTACGGAAGCACTTTATCTCAAGCTTCCCGTTTTTATTTTTCCATATCCCCGCCACATCGCCGTCGAGGAGCAATGGCGGCATAACGATACCTGCAAGATTGAACACGCCGCGCAAATATTCGGGCTTTAAATAGATGCTTTCCTTTTTCTGATACCCGAGCATAAGCTGGTCGAATCCCGCAAGGAAAATGCAATGCGGAATGTCCCCATCGTATGTTTTCCCGTTCGGTATGTAATAATATGTCCTGC
>CAKTNW010000137.1 GCA_934589145.1 uncultured Oscillospiraceae bacterium
ATGGCGTGAAAGGTCACGATCATCAACGCGAGCACAATACCGATCGTCACAAGACAGCCAATGCCCGTAGCTGTTCTCTTGTCTATCCGCACAGCCGTGTCCCTCCCTGCTCGTTTGACCATCATTAAGGTGTTTATTTTATCTTATTTTGACGGTCAATGCAACCCGCCGGTGACGTTATTGCAAAAGAGCCGCTCAAGATCATGATACTGCAAGGGCTTTGAGCGGCTCTCGGGTAAACTTCATTAAATCAACTCGCAAATTACAGCAACACCTTCATGTATCATTTTGGGGTACGAAAGCACACCATACTTTTTTAACGGTTTCGTGTCTATTGACGCCATCAAGTATAAAATGTTATTTCTGAATAGTTTCAAATACATAAGTTTTGCCTTCTGGATTGATAAGATAAAACCGTGGGAGTAAGGCTCACTTTTGCCTTGAATGAATCAGCGTGACCCTTATAATGATTGACAACAGAAATGCTCCGGCTTATTCTAAAAGCCGGAGCATTTCTACAAACGGGGGGACAGAACATGAGAGATCATCCGATCAAATTCGTTACACCTGAGCAGGCGGTGCAGGCGGTACAGTCCGGCGACTGGGTGGACTATGGCTTCGGCGCGGGCTTCCCCGAGCTGCTGGACAAGGCGCTTGCGGCGCGCAAGGGAGAGGTCAAGGATGTGAAGGTGCGTGGCGGGCTTGTTATCCGCCAACGCATCGAGATTGTCGAGGGTGATCCTGAGCAGGAGAGCTTCTCTTACTACAGCTGGCACATCGGCGACTATGAGCGTAAGCTCCAGACCCGCGGGATCGTGAAGTTTATGCCAGTTATGCTGCGTTCGCTGCCTTATCTCTACCGCGATAAGCACGTCCGCTGCGACGTGGCATTTGTTCCGGTCTCCAAGCCGGATGCTGAGGGCTACTGTGGACTCGGCATCTCCAACTACGCCTGGCGCGCCATCTTTGAGAGCGCCCGCACGGTCATTTTTGAGATCAACGAGCATTACCCCTGCCTGCAGGGTGTGGACGGCTCGCACCGCGTACATCTTTCTGAGGCGGATTATGTTGTTGAGGGTACGCATGAGCCGCTGCCGCTTCGCAGCTACCGTGAGCCAAGCGAAACGGATATTGCCATCGCCAAGCTGGTGGCCGAGCAAATCCCCGACGGCGCGGTGCTGTCGCTCGGCGTGGGCGGCGTGCCCTACACGGTGGCGAAGATGCTTGCCGAATCGGATAAGAAGGACCTCGGCTGCCACACCGGCACCATCTCCGACGCCTTCCTCGAGCTTTACAAGGCGGGCAAGCTGACGAATGCCCGCAAGGAGCTGGATACAGGCCGTTCGGCGTGGAATCTTGCCATGGGTTCGCAGGCGCTCTATGACTGGCTGGACGCTGAGCCGGACATTTTCCATCCCGGCGACTTGGACTATATTCACTCGGTCGAGCGCATTTCGCGCCTGAGCAATGTCATCAGCATCAACGGCGGCGTGCAGCTCGACCTGATGGGACAGGAAAACGCGGAGAGCGC
>CAKTNW010000138.1 GCA_934589145.1 uncultured Oscillospiraceae bacterium
AAATCGGTAGGTGTTATTTTTATGCCCAAACGGAGGTGGAGATTATGAAATGGAGAATATACCCGTCCCAGCGAGGGCGGGTCAACAAACTGGTGCACCGGCGATGCTGCTGCTATGACCACGGCAACTGCATTCTGCTGGATGACGGAGAGCCGCATCGCTGTGTGCAGATCATCAGCCGGAGCGGCATCTACTGCAACTATTTCCGCCGGGCGGTACTGCCGTCCGATAGTGAGTTATACGCACAAATCAGAGATCAGAATAAATGAGGAGGATACGGAAATGAAAACGATCCACAACACAAAAATCATCGGCATCGACCACGGGTACGGGAATATGAAAACGGCCAACTGCTGCTTTCCCACCGGCATCACCGCCTATGACCACGAGCCGCTGTTCACGGCGGATATGCTGGTCTACGGCGGCAGGTATTATCTCATCGGCGAGGGGCACAAGGAGTTTGCACCGGACAAAATCAAGGACGAGGACTACTATGTGCTGACCCTTGCGGCAATCGCCAAGGAGCTGAAAGCCGAAAATCTTACCGAGGCGCACATTGTGATTGCCGCCGGTCTGCCGCTGACCTGGACAAGCGGGCAAAAGGCAGATTTTAGAGCATATCTGATGAAGAACGCCGAGGTGGAATTTGTCTACAAAAAGGCGGACTACCACCTCTATATCGACGATGTGCGTATCTATCCGCAGGGGTATGCCGCCATTGCCAGCTTTGCCACCACACTAAAAGGTGTCAACCTGATTGGCGACATCGGCAACGGCACGATGAACACCCTGTATATGATCAACGGCAAACCGCAGCAGGGCAAAATGTTCACCGAGAAATTCGGGACTTACCAGTGTACCCTTGCCGTTCGTGAGGCATTTATGCAGAAAACGCAACGGGAAATCAACGATGCCATCATCGACGAGGTGTTGATCACCGGCACGGCAAACATTGCGCCTGCCGACCTGAAAATCATCAAGGGCGTCGCCGCCGAGTATGTGCGGGACATCTTCCGCAGGCTTCGTGAGCACGGCTATGATGAGAACACGATGACCTTGTATGTGACCGGTGGCGGCGGGTGTCTCATTAAAAATTTCAGCAAGGTAAACGCAGACCGTGTAAAATTCGTTGAGGACATCTGCGCCGCCGCAAAGGGATATGAATATCTGGCGGAAACGCAGATGAAGGCTGAGGCGAAGGGATGAGCAAATATCGGATCAATGTGCGGTTTGATTTGGACAAGCCAAAAGAGGCGAAAGCCGCACAGTATTTACAGTCGCTGGATAAATCCCGCAACGCTTTTATGGTAACGGCGGTCCTAAATGAAATGCAGCGACAGACATCCACAAATGGGGTTTTGCTGGAGGATATTCGGCAGGTCATACGGGAGGAATTGCAGGAGGTGTCGTTTGCTGCGGCACCTCCTGTCTTTGAGCAGGTACAACCGGAGCTGACCGAGGACCAGCAAGCCGAAAACGAAAAGAGTGTGCTGGATGACCTTGAAATGTTCGGCTGAGCCAAAA
>CAKTNW010000139.1 GCA_934589145.1 uncultured Oscillospiraceae bacterium
GTCTGATACTCCTGATTGATCTCCTGCACCACCGCCCGCATGGGCTTGTCGCTGCCGGTGTCCTCGCTGGAGAAGAAGATGCCGAAGCACGCCACCACGGCGGCAATCAGGCAGATGATTACAATGACGATCAGCGCCACCCAGCCGCCTGCGGCGATAGCGGCCACCAGTGCCTTAACCGCTGCGGCAATGGCCTTGGCGACGGACGCGATGGCTTTCGCAGCTGCTTTTGCAGCAGCGGCTAGGGTTTTGGCTGCCGTTTTTGCGGCCTGCGCCGTGGTGCGGGCCGCCTTGGCGGAGGTCTGTGCCGCCGCTTTTGTGGCTTTCGCCGTGGCCTCCGCTGTCTTAATAGCCGCTTTGGAGGTCTGCTGGGCTGTTTTGACGGTGCCCTTGGCCGTTTTCACCGTGGCCTGCCCGGTGGATTTCGCCGTCTGCTTTACGGTGCGCTGCCGGATTTCGGCGGTCCTGATCGTTCGGCTCCGGGCATAACGGATGCGGGTCCTATCTTGCTGCGCGGCATCGACGGTGCGTTGGGTTTCCCTGCGGGTGCGGTAGGCGCTTTGGGCCTTGCCGGTCAGCTTGCCCGCCTCGTGGCCGACCTCCCGGGCGGTATCTTCCGCCATGTAGCGAACCTTGTCCTCCGCATATTCGGAGGGGCTGATCTGGCCGTCATCCAGCAGATTTTCTGCCTGATCCTTGGAGCGAACGAAGGCCCGCTTCATCCGCTCTCCGGCCACTGCCGCCTTGTCCAGTGCCTTGATGCCTTTGAATTTCTCCCGGATCTTGATTTCCGCCATCAGCCCACCTTCTTTGCGACCACCACAAAACGCCCATTTTTGTAGGTATATTCGCAGGTGGAAAGGATTAGCAGTTCATCGCCGTATTTCTCCAGCGCCAGTTCCGCTTCCGATGCAGAGGGTTCTTCCCCTTCCGCGTCGGATACATCCGGAGCAGGGGGTGTTCCCTCCACCGCCAGTCCGGCCAGTTCGTCAAAGGCAGCTGCACTGTTTTGGGCGTCAAAATACTGATGCAGGAAGATTCCGCCGCAAATGAGCGCCGATGCGCTCAGCAGGCGGGTAACGGCAATGATTTTTCCTTTCTTCATACAACCTCCTCACTGGGGCAGGCCGTCAAGAGACCTGCCCCGCAAAAATGCCCTCACCGGGCTTGGTGGTCATGAGCTGATAGAGCTTGGTATCCTTCGGGAAGCGGTTCACAAAGGGCACCAGCGAGCCGCCGTATTTGATGAGGCCGCAGCCGGGATCGGCGTTGGTGATGTAGCTCATCTGCTCATTGGAAATGCTCAGGAGCTTGGCCAGCTGGTCCCGGTCGGAAGCCGCCTGATTCAGCATGACGATGAACTCCGAGTTGGAGAGCATGGTGCTGGCCTGCACGGAATCCAGCAGATACTCCACATTCTGCGTAATGGCCGTGGGGTAAGCATTGCGCTTGCGGAACTGACGCCAGGCGGAGTTGAAGAACTGTGCGGAAAACTCGTTCTCAAACACCACATGG